>NZ_LMUW01000015.1 GCF_009765735.1 Xenophilus sp. L33 | reverse complement strand
GCCGGGCAGGTCGAGCTGCTGGCGCCGGCGACGCCCGTCGAGGCGCAGGCGCTCGCGCAGGCGCTCGCGGCGGAGCCGGGGCCGCGCATACTGCCGGCATGGACCTCGACACCCTCGACCACCGCCTGATCGCCCTGCTGCGGCAGGACGCGCGGCTGCCGGTCGCCACCCTGGCGCAGAAGCTCGACGTCTCGCGCGGCACCATCAGCAACCGGCTGCGCAAGCTGGAGGACGGCGGGATCATCGTCGGCTACGCGGTGCAGTTGCGGCCCGAGGCGCGGGCCGACGAGATCCGCGCCTGGATGGGCATCCTGGTCGAGGGCAACCAGACCCGCCAGGTGATCGCCGCGCTGCTCGGCGAGCCGGGCGTCGATGCGCTGCACGACACCAACGGCCGCTGGGACCTGCTGGCCGAGCTGCGGGCCGGCTCGATGGCCGAGCTGTCGAAGGTGCTGGAGCGCATCCGGCTCCTGAAGGGCATCCGCAGCACCGAGACCAGCATCCACCTGGCGACCTACCGCTGAGGTTGATTAGCGCCGAATGAGCGTCCGGCGCCGCGCTGCAGGAAGCGGCTGCGCTGTCTATCATGGCCGACCGCCCCCCGACAGGACCCCGACCATGCCCATCCCCACCACCCGCCTCGGCCGCACCGGCCTCGTCGTCTCGCGCCTGGCGCTCGGCACCATGACCTTCGGCCTGCAGACCGAGGAGTCGGTCTCGCAGCAGATCCTGGACAAGGCCACCGAAGGCGGCATCAACTTCCTCGACACCGCCGACGTCTACCCGCTCGGCGGCGACCTCAAGACGGCCGGCCGCACCGAGGAGATCGTCGGCCGCTGGCTGCGCGCCAAGGGCGCGAGCCGGCGCGCCGACTTCATCATCGCCACCAAGGCCTGCGGCAAGATGGGCCCGCACGGCTGGGACCAGGGCGCCTCGCGCAAGCACCTGCTGGACGCGATCGACGCGTCGCTCAAGCGCCTGCAGGTCGACCATGTCGACCTCTACCAGCTGCACCACGACGACCGCGAGACCCCGCTCGACGAAAGCCTGGAGGCGCTCGACACCATCGTCCGCTCGGGCCGGGCGCGCTATGTCGGCGTCTCGAACTTCCTGGCCTATCGGCTGGCCCGCGCGATCGGCATCGGCGAGCTGCACAAGCTGACCCGGCTGGTCTCGGTGCAGCCGCGCTACAGCCTCCTGTTCCGCGAGATCGAGCGCGAGCTGCTGCCGCTGGTCGGGGAAGAAGGCCTGGGCGTGATTCCGTACAACCCGCTGGCGGGCGGCCTCCTGACCGGCAAGTACAAGGCCGGCTCCAAGCCCGCCGACAACACCCGCTTCACGCTCGGCACCGCCGGCTCGATGTACCAGGGCCGCTACTGGAACGACCGCAGCTTCGAGACGGTGGAGCAGCTGCACAAGCTGGCCGACGAAGCCGGCGTGCCGCTGGCGACTTTGGCGGTCGCCTGGGTGATGGCCAATCCGCTGATCACCGCGCCGCTGCTCGGCGCCAGCCGCCCGGACCAGCTCGATGCGACGCTGGCCGCGGCCGACTACCAGCTGCCGGCCGACCTGAAGAAGAAGCTCGACGAGCTGACCGCCGACTACCGCAAGGGCGACGCGCCGCGCTGAATCGCCTCGGGCGCCGGGCCGGCGACCACCGGCGTGGCGGCCACCGCTACCGTTGCCGGAGGGACCGCGTCGGCCGCGGCCCGGCGCCGCGCATAGCGCTGGGCCAGCACCGCGCAGACCATCAGCTGCATCTGGTGGAAGAGCATCAGCGGCAGCACGATCGCGCCGACCGCGTGCGAGGCGAACAGCACCTTGGCCATCGGGATGCCGCTGGCCAGGCTCTTCTTGGAACCGCAGAAGACGATCGTGATCTCGTCTTCCTTGTCGAAGCCGAGCGCGCGGCTGCCCCAGGTGGTGATCGCCAGCGCCAGCGCCAGGATCACCGCGCAGACCACCAGCAGGCCGGCCAGCGCCGACAGCGGCACCTGCTTCCACAGGCCTTCGATCACCGCCGCGCTGAAGGCGGTGTAGACCACCAGCAGGATCGAGCCGCGGTCGACCAGCGTCAGCACCGAGGCCCGCTTCTTGATCCAGCCGCCGATCCACGGCCGCAGCAGGTGGCCGGCCAGGAAGGGCGCCATCAGCTGCAGCAGGATGCGGCCGATCGCGTCGAGCGAGGCACTGGAGCCGCTGTGCGGCGTGACCAGCAGGTTGACCAGGATCGGCGTCACGAAGACGCCCAGCAAGGTCGAGGCGGAGGCGCTGCAGACGGCGGCCGGGATGTTGCCGCGGGCCATCGAGGTGAAGGCGATGGCCGACTGCACCGTGGCCGGCAGCACGCACAGGAAGAGCACGCCGGTGTAGAGCTCCGGCGTCACCAGCGGCGACAGCACCGGCTTCATGGCCAGGCCGAGCAGCGGGAACATCACGAAGGTGGCGCCGAAGACCAGCAGGTGCAGCCGCCAGTGCGTGATGCCGCCGAGCACCGCCTCGCGCGACAGCTTGGCGCCGTGCAGGAAGAAGAGCAGGCCGATGGCGAAGGTGGTGAGGCCTTCGAAGAAATGCCCGATGTCGCCGCTGGCCGGCAGGAAGCTGGCCACGGTGACCGTGGCGACCAGCATCAGGGTGAAGTTGTCTGGGAGGAATCGTGAGCGTGCCATGGGGAGCGATTGGACGCCGCTCGCATTCAAAAGAGAAATGGATTTATCTGATAGATATATGATTTCAACGCATGAATAAGCTCCCGTCTTCCGTCGATTGCGTGATCGTGGGCGCCGGTGCGGCCGGCCTGTCGGCCGCGCGCCGGCTGCTGTCGCTGGGCCGTTCGGTGTGCGTGCTGGAGGCCGGCGCCCGCGTCGGCGGCCGCGCCTGGACCGACGCCGAGGCCTTCTTGGTGCCGGTCGACCGCGGTTGCGCCTGGTTGCACCAGGCCGACCGCAACCCGTTCACCGGCCTGGCGCAGGCCCGCGGCTTCACCCCTGGCCGACCACGAGACGGCGCCCTGGACCCTGTACGACCGGGGCCGCCCGCTGGCGCCGGCCGCGCAGCAGGCCATCCTGGACACGGTCCCGGCGCTGAACGCGCGCATCGAGGCCCACGCGGGCGCCGACTGCACGCTGGCCGCGCTGGCGCCCGAGCCGGCCCTGCAGTGGGCCAGCGACACCCTCGGTCCGCTCGACGCCGGCGCCGACAGTGCGCAGTTGTCGGTGCAGGGGCTGCGGGAGCAGGGCACGACCGAGCCGAACTGGCTGCTGCGCGAAGGCTTCGGCACGCTGGTGGCCGGCCTCGCCGACGGCGTGCCGGTGGCGCTGCACCAGAAGGTGCACGAGATCGACCGCCGGGGCCTGCGCCTGCGGGTGCACTGCACGGGCGGCGTGGTGGAAGCGCAGGACTGCATCGTCACCGTCTCCACCGGCGTGCTGCGCGCCGAGGCGATCCGCTTTTGGCCCGGCCTGCCCACCGCCACGCTGCAGGCGCTGGACGCGCTGCCGATGGGGCACTTCAACAAGGTCATCCTCGAATTCGACGGCCCTGTCCCGGGCCTGTCGCCGATGGGCTGGGCCTCGCCGGCCGGACCGCAGGAAGACCGGGCCTTCGCCTTCCTGTGCCATCCCTTCGGCGCGCCGCTGGTCGTCGCGTTCGCCGGCGGAAGCCATGGCGAAGCGCTGTCGCGCGCGCCGGAACCCGAAGGGATCGCCCGGGCGATGGCCGCACTTGACGCCTGCATCGGCGGCCTGCAGGGTCGTCGGCTGCTGCGCGGAGCGGTCACCGGTTGGGCCGCCGATCCGCTGTTCGAGGGCAGCTACGCCTACCTGAAGCCGGGCGGCGACGCGGCGCGCAGCGCGCTGGCCGCTCCGGTCGACGGGCGCCTGCACTTCGCCGGCGAGGCGACCTCCCTCGAACTGGCCCAGACCTGCGGCGGCGCCTTCCTGTCGGGCCTCCGGGCCGCGGACGAAGTGGCGCGGCGCGGCGCGCCATGAACGTCACCTTGCGCCAGCTGCGGGTCTTCCGGGCGATCGCCGGCGGCCGCAACTTCAGCCGCGCGGGCGACCAGGTGGGCCTCAGCCAGCCGGCGGTCAGCCGCTCGGTCGGCGAGCTGGAATCGCAACTCGGCCTCAAGCTGCTCGACCGCACCACCCGCGAGGTGGTGCTGACCGAGGCCGGCCAGTCGCTGGCGCTGCGGCTGGACCGGGTGCTCGACGAGCTCGACCAGGCGCTGGCCGAGGTGCACGGCATGGCCGGCGCCCGGCGCGGCAAGGTGCGGGTGGCCAGCAGCCCGACCCTGTCGGCCAACCTGATGCCCGCCTGCATTGCCGAATGCGCGCGGCGCGAGCCGGACATCGACTTCGTGCTGCTCGACCGCATCCAGCAGGACGTGCTGGACAGCGTGCGCGCCGGCGAGGTCGACTTCGGCGTGGTGGTCGAGCCGCCGGCGTCGGACGACCTGCAGGGCGAGACGATCCTCGATGACCCCTTCTGCCTGGTGCTGCCGCCCGGCCACCGGCTGGCCGCGCGGCCGACGGTGCGCTGGTCGGCGCTCGACGGCGAGCCGCTGGTGCTGCTCGACCATGCCTCGGGCAGCCGCCGGCTGATCGACGGCGCGCTGGCCGAACACGGCGCCCATTGCGAGGTCCGCCAGCAGGTCGGCCATCCGACCACGGTCTTCCGCATGGTCGAGCAGGGCATCGGCATCAGCGTGATGCCGGCGCTGGCGATGCCGCCGGCCGGCCTGCTGTCGCTGACGGTGCGGCCGCTGCTGCCGCGCATGCAGCGCTCGATCATGCTGGTGCACCGGCGCAACCGCGCGCCCTCCCCGCTGGCGCAGCGGGTCTGGGACCTGATCCGCGAGATGGCGGCGCAGCGCGCGGGCGCCCGGGTGTAGGCTTCCCCGCCAGGAGGCCTGCCCATGCCACGCAACGATGCCCTCGCCGCCGCCGCGGCCTATTTCGACGACGGCCGCTTCCGCGCCGACCTGCAGCGGCGGGTCGCCTTGCGCACGGAGAGCGACACCGGCGCGCCCGGCCCGGCCCTCGGCGCCTACCTCACCGACGAGCTGACGCCGGCGCTCGAGGCGCTCGGCTTCGCCTGCGAGCAGTTCCCGAATCCGGAGGCCGGCGGCGGCCCGTTCCTGGTGGCGCGGCGCATCGAGGACGCGGCGCTGCCGACGGTGCTCAGCTACGGCCACGGCGACGTCGTCAGCGGCCAGGATGCGCAATGGGACGAAGGCCTCGGTCCCTGGCGGCTCGAGGTGCGCGGCGAGCGCTGGTACGGCCGCGGCACCGCCGACAACAAGGGCCAGCACTCGATCAACCTCGGCGGCCTGGCGGCGGCGCTGGCGGCCCGCGGCGGTCGGCTCGGCTGCAACGTCACCTGGCTGATCGAGACCGGCGAAGAGGCCGGCTCGCCCGGCCTGCATGCGCTGTGCCGCGAGCAGGCCGAGACGCTGCGCGCCGACCTGCTGCTGGCCTGCGACGGCCCGCGGGTCAGCGCCGCGCGGCCGACCGTCTTCCTCGGTTCGCGCGGCGCGGTCAACTTCAGCCTGCGGCTGAAGGCCCGGGCGCGCGGCTACCACTCCGGCAATTGGGGCGGCGTGCTGATGAACCCGGCCATCGTGCTGAGCCATGCGATCGCGTCGCTCGTCGACGCGCACGGCCGCATGCAGGTCGACGGCCTGCTGCCGCCGCCGATGCCGGCCGCGGTGCGCGCGGCGCTGGCCGACATCGCGATCGGCGGCGATCCGGACGACCCGGAACTGGACGCGGGCTGGGGCGAGCCCGGCCTGAGCCCCGCCGAGCGCCTGATGGCCTGGAACACGATCGAGGTGCTGGCGCTGGACGCCGGCTCGCCGCAGCGGCCGGTGAACGCGATCCCGCCGCGCGCGGCGGCGCACTGCCAGCTGCGCTTCGTGGTCGGCACGCCGGTGGACGACCTCGGCCGGATCGTGCGGGCGCACCTCGACGCGCGGGGCTTCGAGGCGGTCGAGGTCGAGGTGGCGCGCACCGGCGCCGCGACCCGGCTCGACCTGGGCAATCCGTGGGTGGCCTGGTGCCAGGCGTCGATCGAGGCCAGCTGCGGCCAGCGGCCCGACCTGATCCCGAACCTGGCCGGCTCGCTGCCGAACGACGCCTTCGCCGACCTGCTCGGCCTGCCGACCCTGTGGGTGCCGCATTCCTATCCGGCCTGCGCGCAGCACGCGCCGAACGAGCACCTGCTGGCGCCGCTGGCCCGCGAGGGCCTGCAGATCATGGCGGGCCTCTATTGGGACCTGGGCGAAGCCGGCAGCGCGCCCTGGCGGAGCGGCGCGCTGGCCGCCGAAGCGGTCTCTTAGGCGTCCGAAGCGAGCGGGTTCGGCCGCTCTTCCCGGCCGTCCGGATGCCGCGCGAAGCGCGCCGGATCGAGGCCGTGCACCGGCGCCGGATCGGCCCAGGGCCAGCCGCCGAACTGGGTGCGGCGGTAGTCGGTCATGGCCTGCTGGATCTCGGCCTGGGTGTTCATCACGAAGGGGCCGTACTGGGCCACCGGCTCGCCGATCGGGCGGCCCTGCAGCACCAGGAATTCGCTCACCTCGTTGCCGTTGACCAGTTCGGCCTCGCTGCCGGCGCGCAGCTCGATCGCCGCCGGCGCATCGACGCGGCGGTCGGCGATCTTGACGGTGCGGCCCTTGAAGAAGTAGAGGCTGCGGCGGGTGCCTTCGCCGGTCGCCGCCGGCAGGGTCCAGCGAGCGCCGGGCTCCATGCGGATTGTCCAGATGGCCAGGTCGGAATCGGGCTGCGCGGCCCAGGAATCGGGCGGCGGCGCCAGCGGTCCGCCGGCGCCGGGGGCGCCGTCGACCGGGCCGATCCGGCCGGCGACGCTGGCGACCGTGGTCTTGCGGCCTTCGTCGTCGGTGGCGGTGAAGGCCGGGATGTCCTCCGACCAGAACATGGTGAAGTGCGGCTCGGCCATCTTGCTGCGCGCCGGCAGGTTGAGCCAGATCTGGAACAGCTCCAGTGGGTTCGGGCCGGCGCCGTCGAGCAGCGGGAACATCTCCGAGTGGACGATCCCCTTGCCGGCGGTGAGCCACTGCACGTCGCCGCCGCCGAAGCGGGCGGCCGCGCCGAGCGAGTCGGAATGGTCGATCAGGCCCTTGCGCACCACCGTGACCGTCTCGAAGCCGCGGTGCGGATGGCCGGGGAAGCCGGGCACGGTCTCGCCGTGGTACATGCTCCAGCCGTCCTTGCGGCTGAAGTCCTGGCCGATCTCGCGGCCGGCCAGCGGCGCGTCCGGGCCCAGCGCGGCATTGCCGGCCGGGTAGGCGTCATCGTGGTAGACGCAGAACAGGAACGGGTCGATCGTTTCCCACGGGAACCCGAGCGCCTTGATGCGCAGGATCGGGCTGGTGGCGGTGCTGTCGATGTCGTCGGTGGTCATGGCGGAGCTTTCTTGCAACAGGGCTGGCGATCGTTCGAATGTGGGGCCGCCGGCGAGCGCTGAAAGTCCCCGCGCGTGGAACGCATTGGCGCTGCACGCAGGACGGTGGCCGTCAGTGATGGTGGCCGTGTTCCCCGTGCACGTGACGGTGCGCGATCTCCTCGGCGCTGGCGGCGCGCACGCCGGTCACGGTGAGGCTGAAGCGCAGCGCCTTGCCGGCCAGCGGATGGTTGCCGTCGAGCAGCACCTGCGGGCCCTTGATCTTGGTCACGGTGTAGACCTGCGGCTCGCCCTGCTCGTTGCGCCCTTCGAGCTGGCCGCCGACCTTGACGCCGGGCGGGAACTCGCTCTTCGGGATGGTGCGCAGCAGCGATTCGTCGCGCTGGCCGAAGGCGTCCTCGGGGGCCAGGTCGAGGGTGGCCTTGAAGCCGGCTTCCTGGCCTTCGAGCGCCGCCTCGACCTTGGGGAAGGTGTTGTCGTAGCCGCCGTGCAGGTAGACCATCGGGTCGCGGCTTTCCTCGATCAGCTTGCCAGTGACGCCGTCGGCGACCTTGTAGCGGAGGGTGACGGCGGTGTCTTTCTGGATTTTCATGGGGCTCGAAGGTCGGGGTCTGTGGTCGGCCGAATGTTAACTGCGCTGGTCAGGCTCGTTGAATGCGCGGCCGCTAGACTCGACCCATGAGCACCCCCCCGACGAGCGTGAGTGCCGCCACGACGCCCGCTGCCGTCGTCGCGCCGGAGTCCCAGCGCTGGTGGACCAAGCTCGGTCCGGGCCTGATCACCGGCGCCGCCGACGACGACCCGAGCGGCATCGCCACCTACTCGCAGGCGGGCGCGCAATTCGGCTACACGGTCGGCTGGACCCTGCTGCTGACCTACCCGCTGATGATGGGCATCCAGTTGGCCAGCGCGCGCATCGGCCGGGTCACCGGCAAGAACCTCACCGAGACCTTCGCCCGCTTCTGCCCCAAGTGGCTGGTGGCCGCGCTGGTGCTGCTGCTGCTCGTCGCCAACGTGATCAACCTCGGCGCCGACCTGAGCGCGATGGGCGACTCGGCCGCGCTGGTGGCGCACGGCCACGCGGCCTGGTACGCGGTCGGCTTCGGGCTGCTGTCGCTGCTGCTGCAGGTGTTCCTGCCGTACCAGCGCTACGTGCGCATCCTCAAGTGGCTGACCTTGTCGCTGTTCGCCTATGTGGGGGTGGTGTTCGCGGTGCAGGTCGACTGGCCGGCGGCGGCGCGCGGCGTCTTTGCGCCGCACTTCCAGTGGAGCCGCGAATACGTCACGACGATCGTCGCCATCCTTGGCACCACCATCAGCCCCTACCTCTTCTTCTGGCAGGCCTCGCAAGAGGTGGAGGAGATCCGCCGCGTGCCGGCCGACCTGCCGCTGCGCATCGCGCCGCACCAGGCGCGGCTGCAGTTCCGCCGGCTGCGGCTGGACACCGCCTTCGGCATGGGCATCTCCAACCTGATCGCCTTCTTCATCATCACCGCCGCCGCCGCGACCCTGCACGCGCATGGTCAGACGAACATCGAGACCACCTCGCAGGCGGCGCTGGCGCTGCGGCCGATCGCCGGCGAATTCGCCTTCTCGCTGTTCGCGCTCGGCATCCTGGGCACCGGCATGCTGGCCTTGCCGGTGCTGGCCGGCTCGGCGGCCGAGGCGGTGGCCAGCTACTTCCGCTGGCGCAAGGGGCTCGACCTGCCGCTGGCGAAGGCGCGCAGCTTCTACGCCATCCTGGCCGCGGCGATGGCGCTCGGCGTGGCGATCAGCCTGTCGGGGCTGAATCCGATCGCGGCCCTGTTCTGGGCCGCGGTGATCAACGCCGTCATCTCGGTGCCGGTGATGGTGGCGGTGATGATCGCCGCCTCCAGCGCCAAGGTGATGGGCAAGATGGTGCTGCCCAAGCGCTGGAAGGTGATCGGCTGGCTGGCCACCGGCGCGATGGCCGCCGCCTCGGCCGCGCTGCTGATCGTCTCGCTCTGATGACTCGACTCGGCGACTCGGGCCTGAAGGTGGCCGTCAAGGCCCTGTGCGCCTTCGGCGCCAAGGCCGGCGACCTCGACCTGCGCTTCGTGCCGGCGCCGAGCGCCCAGGAAGGCCAGATGGGCCATCGGCTGGTGCAGGCGCGGCGCGGGCCGGCCTACGAATGCGAGGTGGCGCTCGGCAGCCGCTTCGAGGGCCTCGAGGTGCGCGGCCGGGCCGACGGCTTCGACCCGCATCGCGGCCGCGTCGAGGAGATCAAGACCTTCCGCGGCGACTTCGAGGGCGTCAAGGCCAACCACCGCGCGCTGCACTGGGCCCAGGCCCGCACCTACGCGTGGATGCTGTGCGAGCGGGACGATCTTCCGCGCATCGAGGTCGCGCTGGTCTACCTCGACCTCGGCAGCGAGAAGGAGGTGGTGCTGGAGGAAAGCCGCAGCCGCGACGAGCTGCGCGGCCTCTTCGAGGCGCTGTGCGGCCGCTACCTGGCCTGGGCGACCCAGGAAGCCGGCCATCGATCGGCGCTGGGCGCCGCGCTCGGCGCCCTGGCCTTCCCGCACGGCGAATTCCGCGCCGGCCAGCGCCAGTTGGCCGAGGCGGTCTGGCGGTCTGCCACCAGCGGCCGGCCGCTGCTGGCGCAGGCGCCGACCGGCATCGGCAAGACGATGGCGACCCTGTTCCCCTTGCTCAAGGCGGCGCCGGCGCAGCGGCTGGACAAGATCTTCTTCCTCACCGCCAAGACCTCCGGACGCGGCGTCGCCCTCGGCGCGCTGCGCACGCTGGCCGACGCCCGCGCGCCGCTGCGGGTGCTGGAGCTGAGCGCCCGCGAGAAGGTCTGCGAATACCCGGGCCGCGCCTGCCACGGCGAGGCCTGTCCGCTGGCCAAGGGCTTCTACGACCGGCTGCCGGCGGCCCGCGCCGAAGCGGTCGCCGATGCCTGGCTCGACCGACCGGCGCTGCGCCGCATCGCCCGGTCGCATGCGGTCTGCCCATATTTCCTGAGCCAGGAACTGGTGCGCTGGGCCGACGTGGTGGTCGGCGACTACAACTACTTCTTCGACGGCAGCGCCTTCCTGCACGCGCTCGCCAAGGACGAGGAATGGCGCGTCGGCCTGCTGGTCGACGAGGCCCACAACCTGCTCGCGCGGGCCCGCGGCATGTATTCGGCCGTGCTGTCGATCGAGGCGCTGCAGGCGGTGCAGGGCCTGGCGCCGCCGGCGATCCGCAATGCGCTGGCCCAGCTGGCGCGCGAATGGCGGCTGCTGCAGCGCGACCAGACCGCCGCCTACCAGGCCGCCGACCAGGTGCCCGAGCGCTTCGAGCGCACCTTGCAGGACGCGGTCTCGGCGATGGCCGAGCACTTCACCGCCCGGCCCGAGGAGGCGCAGGGACGGCTGCAGCAGTGCTTCTTCGACCTGCTCGCCTTCTCGCGGCTGGCCGAGACCTTCGGCCGCCATTCGGTCTTCGAGTCGCTGCTGGGCGGCGCCGGCGCGCCGAGCGAGCTGGCGATCCGCAACCTGGTGCCGGCGCCCTTCCTGTCCGGGCGCTTCGCCGCCTGCGCCTCGGCGGCCTGCTTCTCCGGCACGCTGGCGCCCTTCGACTTCTACCGCGACACGCTGGGCTTGCCGGCCGACACCGCGACGCTGGACGTCGGCTCGCCCTTTCGCAGCGAGCAACTCCAGGTGCATGTGGCGCTCGACGTCTCGACCCGCTTTCGCGACCGGGCCGGCTCGATGCAGGCGTTGACCGGCATCATCGCCCGCCAGTTCGCCGAGCGGCCGGGCAACTACCTGGCCTTCTTCAGCAGCTTCGACTACCTGGCGCGGGCGGTCGAGGCCTTCACCCGGCGCTGCCCGGGCGTGCCGGTCTGGACCCAGGCGCGCGGCATGCGCGAGGCCGAGCGCGAGGATTTCCTGGCCCGCTTCGAGGCCGGCGGCCGCGGCATCGGCTTCGCGGTGCTGGGCGGCGCCTTCGCCGAAGGCATCGACCTGCCGGGCGACCGCCTGGTCGGCGCCTTCGTCGCCAGCCTCGGGCTGCCGCAGCACGACGAGGCCAACGAGGTGATGCGCGAGCGCATGGAGGCGATGTTCGGCGACGGCTACGCCTACACCTACGTCTATCCGGGGCTGCAGAAGGTGGTGCAGGCGGCCGGCCGCGTCATCCGCACCGAGACCGACGACGGCGTGCTGCACCTCCTGGACGACCGCTTCGGGCGGCCGGAGATCCGGGCGCTGCTGCCGGCGTGGTGGGAGCTGCGGGCGGCGGCGCAGGTGGATCGCGCCGGCGATTGAACCGCGTTCAGATGGCCGGTCCGCGCGCGGCTGCGCTTCTCCCGATGCGCCGCAGCTTCGCCGACAGCTGCGCCTGCGTCTCCAGCTCGCGCTGCCACAGCTCGTAGCCGGCGTCGTTCGGATGCAGGCCGTCGCGCCCGCGCATGCGCTTGGGATGGCGCGCGAACGGGTCGACGTCGCGGTCGCTCAGCAGCGAGACGTAGCGCGCGCCGTTGGCCGCGGCCGTCTCGGCCACGATCGCGTGCAACCGGCGCGAACGCCAGCCCAGCCACCAGTTCCAGGGCGGCAGGAAGAAGGGCACGTGGGCGAGGTTGCCCGGCGGCATGAAGACCACCAGCTCGGCCTGCAGCCGCGCGCGCTGCGCCACCTGGCGCACCGCATCGCGCAGGGCCGCCTCGCGGGTGCCGCGCAGGAGGTCGATGCCGCCGGCCAGCACCAGCACCGCGTCGAAGCGTTCGCGGCCGTCCAGCTGCGCGAGCACCTCATCGAAGCCGGCGCCTTCGCGCGCGCGGTTGACCACCGTGAGCGACGGATTGGCCCGCGACAGCAGGCCCGGCACGCTGCAGGCGGCGCCGCTGGCGCCGGTGCCGCGCGCGGTGCTGTCGCCGACCACCAGCAACCGGGCGCCTTCGGCCTCGGCCTCGTGCGCGAAGGCGTGGCCGGCACGGGCCAGTCGGGCCGAGGCCTTCAGACGCAGCGCGGCATAGGCGGCGGTGCCCGCGGCGAACGCGACCAGCAAGGTCAATGCACTCACGGCGGCGGTGTGCTGTCGTTTCACCCTCGGCTCCAGATCGTTTTTTTGGAGCTCAAAGGTAGCGCATCGACCGTTCTGTAGGAACCGGCCGAACAGCCAGTGGCGGGGCTGCAAGCCACCGCCGACGCCAGGCTCCTTCGACTTCCTACCTGCGTGCCCGGCGCGCCGCGCGACAAGGCGCTTCTTGGATCATCGAAGGAGCCATGCCATGCCCAGAGGCGACAAGTCTTCCTACACGGACAAGCAGAAGCGCGAGGCGCAACACATCGAGTCGGGCTACGAGCATCGCGGCGTCGCCAAGGGCGAGGCCGAGCGGCGCGCCTGGGCCACGGTCAACAAGGAGACCGGCGGCGGCAAGAAGAGCGGTTCGGGCCGGGGCCAGCCGGAGAACCACGCGCCGGCGGTCAAGGGCGGCAAGCTTGGCGGGGCCGCTTCGGCCGGCCGCAGCGCGGCGGCGCGTTCGGCCTCGGCGCGCAAGGCCGCGGCGACCCGCAAGCGAAACGCAGAGCGCCGCGGCTGAAGCCGGCCGCGGGCTCAGGCCGGGTCGGTTCGCTTCGTCGCCTCGGCCAGTTGCAGCTCGATGCGGAACAGCCGCTCGTTGAGGATCGCGGTCTGCAGCCGCAGCGCCTCGATGATCGCCCGCGTGGCCGGGTCGGGGGCGTTCGTCGAGAGGTCCTGCAGTTCATGCAGCTTGTGGCGCAGCTCGTTGCTCATGGGTCACTCCATCGGGCGATGCGGCCATCGTAGGCCCGGACGCGGGAAGCTCAGAGAGGGTTCCACCCCAGCAGTTCGGCCAGCCGCCGCACGATCCACTGCGCCTCGGCCGGCGCGACGCCGGCGTCCGGCGTCTCCAGCCCGGCCTGGATGCGCTGCAGGATCTCGCTCTCCGAAGGCACCTCGACGTGATGCAGCAACTGCGCGTGCTGCACCAGGTGGTTGGCCAGGTCCTCGCAGACCTCGTAGCGCTCTCGCACCACCCCGATCGGCTCAGTCAGGCGCTTTCGCGCATCGGTGTAGACCGCGAAGAACGAGGGCGGGATGTCGATCTGGTAGTCGTCGGACATGGGTGCGGAGAACAAAAACGACAACGCGCCCGAAGGCGCGTCGCTGGTCCTGGACGGACCGGAAATGAACTGCGGGACGGGAAGGCGCTCCGGGAGCGCCCGCCGATCAGCCGCCCTTCTTGGCCCGCTTGCCCGGGTTCTTCTTGCTGCGCGTGGCGGTGCCGCGCTCCAGGCTCACCTTCTGGCCGCCGCCCGACTTCGGGACGTTGTAGCCAGGTTGCGGGATGGGCTTGGGGGTGGCCATGCGGTCGGCCTCGGTGCGGATTTTGTTGGGCATGGAAAGCTCTGCTAAGGAAAAAAACGAAGGACGTGATTAGGCCACATCGTCGAGCAGCCGCACTTTGACGGACTTGCCCTTGACGCGGCCGGTGGAAAGCTTGTGGGCGGCTTCGCGCGCGATGCGCCGGTCGACCGCCACGTAGGTGGAAAACTCGTTGACGTTGATCTTGCCGACCTGCTCGCGGGTGAAGCCGGCGTCGCCGGTGAGCGCGCCCAGCACGTCGCCGGCGCGGATCTTCTCCTTGCGGCCGCCGACGATCTGCAAGGTGGCCATGGCCGGCTGCAGCGGTGCGGCACTGCCGGCGGTCAGCTCGGCCAGCGGATGCCATTCGGATTCGCGGCCCTGCAGCTGCTCGATCTTGCCGACGCTGCCCATCTCGTCCATCGACGCGAGGTTGAGCGCCAGGCCCTCGGCGGCGCCGCGGCCGGTGCGGCCGATGCGGTGGATGTGCACCTCGGCGTCGGGCGTGACGTCGACGTTGATCACCGCCTCGAGGTCGGCGATGTCCAGGCCGCGCGCCGCGACGTCGGTCGCCACCAGCACCGAGCAGCTGCGGTTGGCGAACTGCACCAGCACCTGGTCGCGCTCGCGCTGCTCCAGCTCGCCGAACAGCGCCAATGCGCTGAAGCCCTGCGCCTGCAGCACCTGCACCAGGTCGCGGCACTGCTGCTTGGTGTTGCAGAAGGCGAGGGAGCTCTGCGGCCGGAAGTGGTTCAAGAGCAGGCTGACGGCGTGCAGGCGCTCGGTGTTCTTCACCTGGTACCAGCGCTGGCGGATCTTGCCTTCCTCGTGCTGGGCCTGCACCACGACCTGCTGCGGCGTCTTCATGAACTGCGCCGCCAGCGCCTGGATGCCTTCGGGGTAGGTGGCCGAGAAGAGCAGCGTCTGGCGCTCCTTCGGGCACTGCCGGGCGACCTTCACGATGTCGTCGAGGAAGCCCATGTCGAGCATCCGGTCGGCTTCGTCGAGCACCAGCGTGTTGAGCGCCTCCAGCTGCAGGCTGCCGCGCTCGAGGTGGTCCATGATGCGGCCCGGCGTGCCGACGACCACGTGGGCGCCGTGCTCCAGGCTGGCCAGCTGGCCGCGCAGCGCGACGCCGCCGCACAGGGTCACCACCTTGATGTTCTCTTCGGCGCGCGCCAGTCGGCGGATCTCGGTGGTCACCTGATCGGCCAGCTCGCGGGTCGGGCACAGCACCATCGACTGGATCGCGAAGCGGCGCGGGTTGAGGTTGGCCAGCAGGGCCAGCGCGAAGGCGGCGGTCTTGCCGCTGCCGGTCTTGGCCTGGGCGATCAGGTCGCGTCCGAGCAGCGCCACCGGCAGGCTCGCGGCCTGGATCGGGGTCATCTGCAGGTAGCCGAGCTGCTTCAGGTTCGCCAGCGCCTGGGGCGACAGCGGCAGCGTGGCGAAATCGGTGGCAACGGGATCGGTCACGAGAGGAGGCGTCAGCGGCGCTGCGTGTTGTTGCCGCTGTTGACCGGCGGCGGACCGCGGCGTTCCAGGTGGCGGAAGGTGATGCGACCCTTGGTCAGGTCGTAGGGCGACAGCTCCAGCGACACCTTGTCGCCGGCCAGGATGCGGATGTGGTGCTTGCGCATCTTGCCGCCGCTGTAGGCGATCAGCTGGTGGCCGTTGTCCAGGGTCACGCGGTAGCGCGAGTCAGGCAGCACTTCGGTGACTGCGCCGTTCATTTCGATCAGTTCTTCCTTGGGCATGAAGGTCCTTCTTGGCTGGTGTGGTTCGTGATGAGGCGGGAGAAAAATGTCGCTGGTGCAGCTTTCAGGCCAGGCAGGCGGGGGTCGGCGGCGAGGTGCGCTCGCACACCCAGCCGAGGCCTTCGTCGATCGCGTAGCGCAGGGCCGCCGCATGGCTGGCAAAGCGCGGCGTGAAGCGCATCACGCGGTCGTGCGTGCCGCTGCCGCGGCCGGAACGGATCGAGACCGACGCGGCGAAACGCCCGTCGTCCAGGTCCTTGATGAGCGGCGAGACCAGGTACTTGCCCACCGCGATGCTGTTTTGAATGATGTCCATCGAAAGCCTCGGCGCTTCGCGACACCGCGAAACGCACAGATAAATGAATGAAATTAACGCGCGGCTGCCGGCCGGCGACGACGCCGAACAAGGCGTCAACGGGAGCGGGCAGCGTGCGCTGTTCGCTTCAACAAAAATACGAAGGCAGTGGTGGCAGTTCATGGGCGCCCGGGATGGCGCTCCAACACACTGTGAAGCCGGCTTGGCATGAAAAGCCCGGGAACTTGCTTGCTTCCCCGGACCAGCCGACATAGGACGAAAGTGCTTCGTCGTCAAATCGAAACGAACCACGGATTATATGCTTTCTGGCATGACAGTTGCTATTCTTTGCAAAGCGAACGTCATTCGAGATCGTACTTCGATCGTGTGACAGGCGCTGGCGGGCCTTTCCTACAAGGCGCGCTCGCGCTCCGGCGCTGAATCGCGGTTTATCAAACGCAGGAATCCGCGATGACGCTGCAGACCCCGGTTCTCTATACGCCCGACCTTGAGGTCGTCCAGCCCGATGAGCCCGAGACCCAGGCGCAGCTGGTCGACACGCTGCTGTCGATGGCCAAGACGATGGCCGATCACACCGGCCATGCCGAGCGCGGCGTCCACGCCAAGAGCCACGGCCTGCTGCGCGGCGAGTTGCGAGTGCTGGACGGCCTGCCGCCCAGCCTGGCCCAGGGCCTGTTCGCGGCGCCCGGCAGCTACGCGGCGGTGCTGCGGCTGTCGACCCCGCCGGCCGAGAAGCTCGACGACCGGGTCTCGCTGCCGCGCGGCCTGGCGCTCAAGATCCTGGACGTCGGCGGCGAGCGGGTCGAAGGCTCCGAGCAGGACCACACGCAGGACTTCCTGTTCGTCGACGGCCCGACCTTCTCAGCGCCCGACGCCAAGGGCTTCCTCAAGAGCCTGAAGCTGCTCGCGTCCACCACGGACCACGCGCCGGGGCTCAAGAAGGCGCTGTCCAGCGTGCTGCAGGGCGCCGAGAAGGCGGTCGAGGCGGTCGGCGGCAAGAGCGCGACGCTGGTGGCGCTCGGCGGCCATCCGGAAACGCATCCGCTGGGCGCCACCTTCTTCACCGAGGTGCCGGTGCGCTATGGCGCCCACGTCGCCAAGCTGCAGCTGGCGCCGGTGTCGCCGGCGCTGACCGCCCTCGCCGGCCGGCCGATCGACCTCGACGGCAAGCCGGACGGCACCCGCGATGCGGTCGTCGCCTTCTTCGCCGACGCCGGGGCGGGCCCGGCCGAATGGGAGCTGCGGGTGCAGCTGTGCATGGACGTCGAGAAGATGCCGATCGAGGACGCCTCGGTCGAATGGCCCGAGGCGCTCAGCCCCTTCGTCGCGGTGGCGCGGCTGACGGTCGGCCCGCAGGACGCCTGGTCCGATGCGCGGGTGCGCGAGATCGACGAAGGCATGGCCTTCAACCCCTGGCATGCCCTGGCCGCGCACCGGCCGCTCGGCGGCGTGATGCGGGCGCGCCGGGTCGCCTACGCGGCGTCGGCGGCCTTCCGCGGCAAGCGCAACGGCTGCCCGCTGCACGAGCCGCGGCCGGCTGGCGAGCTGCCCTGAATCCCACTGCCTTGCAGGGCCGGGGCCGGCGGCGCAACATCGGATTCCAACGTTCCCGAGGAGCGCGGTCATGCCGAATCGTCTTTCACGCCTTCTGCGCCTGGCAGGCATCGTGTTCGCCAGCTGCCTGCTGCTTGCCGCCTGCGCGGTGCAGGCGGCCGCACCGCCGGCCGTGACCGCCGACCCGGTCGCGGCGCCGCTCACCGATGCCGCCGCCGCCGACGCCCAGGTGCAGGCCATCAAGCGCGCCGGCGACGCGGTGGTCGAACTGCGCATCACCGCCACCGACGACGCCACCTCGGCCAATTCGCTCGGCCACCATCGCATCGGCTCCGGCGTGGTCATCGGGCCGGACGGCCTGATCCTCACCATCGGCTACCTGCTGCTCGAAGCCGAGACGATCGAGGTCGTGACCCAGGACGACCGCGTCCTGCCGGCGCGCCAGGTGGCCTACGACCTGGCCACCGGCTTCGCGCTGGTGCGGCCGCTGGTGCCGCTCGGCGACATCGCGCCGGTGCCGCTGGCGAGCGCCGCGGGCCTCAAGCCGGGCGAGCCGCTGCTGGCCGCCACCGGCAGCAGCGGCGGCACCGAGGAAGACTTCACCCGCGTGGTGGCCACCCATTCCTTCTCCGGCTACTGGGAGTACTACATCGAGGACGCGATCTTCACCAGCCCGCCGATCGGCAACCACAGCGGCGCCGGCCTGTTCAATTCCAAGGGCGAGCTGATCGGCATCGGCAGCCTCTTCGTGCTGGAGGCGGCCGGGCCGGGCCACACCCTGCCGGGCAACATGTTCGTGCCGGTCGAGCTGCTGCAGCCGGTGCTGGGCGAGATGGAAAGCACCGGCCGCACGCGCGCCAGCGTGCGCCCCTGGCTCGGCCTGTCGTCGACCGAGCACGATGGCCACGTGCTGATCGAGCGGGTCGACCGCGCCGGCCCGTCGCTGGCCGCGGGGCTGCAGCCGGGCGACGTGGTGCTGGAAGTCGACGGCGTGCCGGTCGGTTCGCTGGAGGCCTTCTACAAGCAGCTTTGGCGCCGCCCGGTGGCCGACACCGAGGTCGAGCTCACCGTGCGCCAGGGCTCGGAGGTGCGCAAGATCAAGGTGCACGCGATCGACCGCATGCAGACGCTGCGCAAGCCCGAGGCGATCTGAGCGCGGTCCGAGCGCGGTCCGAGCGGGGTTCAGCGGATCCCCAGCATCGCCTTGTTGGCGGCCGTGTCGACGCCGCCCGCGGCGAAGTCGTCGAAGGCCCGGTCGCCCACCCGGATGATGTGGCGCGCGATGAATTCCGCGCCCTCGCGCGCGCCGTCCTCCGGATGCTTGAGGCAGCACTCCCATTCGAGCACCGCCCAGCCCGGGAAGTCGTAGGCGGCCATCTTCGAGAAGATCGCACCGAAGTCGACCTGCCCGTCGCCCAGCGAGCGGAAGCGCCCGGCGCGGTTCAGCCAGCTCTGGAAGCCGCCGTAGACGCCCTGCTTGCCGGTCGGATTGAACTCCGCGTCCTTGACGTGGAAGATCTTGATGCGCTCGTGGAAGTGGTCGATGTAGTCGAGGTAATTCAGCTGCTGCAGCACGAAGTGGCTCGGGTCGTACAGCAGGCAGGCGCGCGGATGGTCGTTCACGCGATCGAGGAACATCTCGTAGGTCACGCCGTCGTGCAGGTCCTCGCCCGGATGGATCTCGTAGCAGACGTCGACGCCGACCTCGTCGAAGTGGTCGAGGATCGGCCGCCAGCGCCGCGCCAGCTCGTCGAAGGCTTCCTCGATCAGGCCCGGCGGCCGCGGTGGCCATGAATAGAGGTATGGCCAGGCCAGCGCGCCGGAGAAGGTCGCATGCGCGCTCAGCCCCAGGTGGGCCGATGCCCGCGCCGCCAGGTGCAGCTGCTCGACCGCCCAGCGCTGGCGCTTCACCGGGTCGTTGCGCACCTCGGGCGCGGCGAAGCCGTCGAAGCCGTTGTCATAGGCCGGATGCACCGCCACCAGCTGGCCCTGCAGATGGGTCGACAGCTCGGTGATCTCGAGGCCGTGCGCGGCGAGCGTGCCCTTCACCTCGTCGCAGTAGGTCTTGCTCTCGGCCGCCTTGGCGAGGTCGAAGACGCGCGCGTCCCAGCTCGGGATCTGCACGCCCTTGTAGCCCAGGCCCGCGGCCCAGCCGGCGATGCCGTCCAGCGTGTCGAAAGGCGCACTGTCGCCGGTGAACTGGGCCAGGAAGATGGCCGGGCCCTTGATCGTCTTCATGCGCTCGTCTCCTTGGGATAGCGGATTCGAATCGTCGAATTCGCGATCGATATTAGACAAGGGGACATGGGGTTTCAACAATCCGCCTCGGACACTTCATAACAACACAGGGAGGCAACCTCATGACCCATTCGGCGGTCGCGCCAAGCGCATCCGATCGGCGCCGCAACCTCATCAGTCCCGACAAGGTCTGGATCGCGGTCTTCATCTCATCCTTTCTCGGTCTCTTCGTCGACGGCTTCGACCTGCAGATGCTGTCGCTCACCCTGCCGGCGCTGAAGGCCGAATGGGGCCTCAGCAACACGCAGGCCGGCCTGCTGGCCACCTGGTCGCTGGCCGGCATGGCGATCGGCGGCATGGGCGGCGGCTGGCTGGCCGACCGCTTCGGCCGCGTGCGCATGGCGGCCTGGATGATCGTGCTGTTCTCGGTCGGCTCGGCGGTGCTGGGCCTGACGCAGTCGTACGAGCAGTTCGTGGTCGTGCGCTTCATCACCGGCATCGGCCTCGGTGCCGAATACACCATCTGCACCATGCTGATGGCCGAATACGTGCCCACGCGCATCCGCACCACGGTGCTCGGGACGCTACAGGCCTCCTATTCGGTGGGCTACCTCGCGGCCGCGCTGCTGGCCGGCGCGATCATGCCGGACCATGGCTGGCGCTGGATGTACTACGTGGCGATCGTGCCGGTGGTGCTGGCGATCTTCATCCGCCGCTACATCCCCGAGCCGGCGAGCTGGCAGAACCGCAGCAAGGCGCCGCGCACCCGCAACAACAACGAGTGGGTGCTGATCTGGCGCGACCCGAAGGTGCGCAAGTACTTCCTGCTCTGGGCGCTGGCCTCCACCCTGCTGCAGTTCGGCTACTTCGGCGTCAACACCTGGCTGCCGAGCTACGTGGCCAGCGAGATGGGCGTCAACTTCAAGACCATGATCAGCTACATCATCGGCACCTACACCGCGGCCATCTTCGGCAAGGTGGTGACGGGCTGGCTGGCCGATCGCTACGGCCGGCGCTCGATGTTCGCGATCGGCGGTCTCGCCACCGCCGTGATGCTGCCGATCATGCTGATGTTCCACTCGCCCGGCACCGTCGTCATGCTGATGCTGATCTTCGGCTTCCTCTACACGATGCCCTACGCGGTCAACGCCACCTACATGAACGAGAGCTTCCCGACGCACCTGCGCGGCACCGCCACCGGCGGCTCCTACAACGTCGGCCGCATCGGCTCGATGATGGCGCCGCTGGTGATCGGCGCGATCGCCGATCGCTTCACCATCGGTCTCGGCCTGTCGGTGGTCGCGGTGGCGTACGCGCTGTCCGCGCTGGTGCCCTTCTTCTTTATCCGGGAGAAGATGTACGACCCGGCGAAGGGCGACTGACAGCAGCGGCGCGGCGGTTGCGACGTTGCAGCGCCGCAACCGCCGCGCGCTTGCCATGCAAGGAGCCGCGCAAGGCTCCACAATGACCTCTTTGCATGCCGCGGTGCCGCCAGCGCCGCCGTTCCAGCGATGTCACAAACCGTCTCCGGGCGCCTCAAGATCGGCTTGTCCGCCTGCTTCATGCACGCCGATTCCGGCCGGCCGCTGTTCACCAACAAGACCCTGCAGTACGTCGAACAGTCGATCGCGCACTGGCTGATGTCGGCCGGCGCGATGGTCGTGATGGTGCCCTGCCCGACCGGCGAAACGGCCCGCGGCGACACCAAGCTGTCGCACTACGCCGAGTGGCTCGACGGCGTCGTCATGCACGGCGGCGCCGACGTCTGGCCCGGCAGCTACGGCGAGGAGCCGCTCAAGGAAGCCTGGATCGGCGACCGCATCCGCGACCTCTACGACCTGGCGCTGGTCGAGGCCTTCGAGCAGGCCGGCAAGCCGATCTTCGGCGTCTGCCGCGGGCTGCAGCTGATCAACGTGGCCTTCGGCGGCACGCTCTACCAGGACATCGAGGCGCAGCATCCGCAGGGCCTCAAGCACCGCGACCCGGTGGCCTACGACCAGAACTTCCACGGCATCAGCATCACGCCCGGCTCGCGGCTGTCGAAGCTCTATCCCGGCATGGAGATCGGCCGAGTCAACAGCATCCACCACCAGGGCATCAAGGACCTGGCGCCCGGCTTCGAGATCGACGCCTTCAGCATCCCCGACCGCATCCCCGAGGCCATCCGGCGCCGCGCCGACCGCGGCCGGAGCTACATCGCGGCCACGCAATGGCATCCTGAATTCCACAAGGTCGGGGCTTCCGACACGGTGGACGACACCGCCATCCTGGAAGACTTCCTGTGGGCCTGCGCGACCGCCAAGGTGAGCCCGAAGGGGCCGCTGCGCAGCGCGCCGGGGCGCATCCGCAACCGGGCTGCGCGGCTGCTGCGGCAGGCGCTGCTGATGCGGTCCTGACCGCAGGGCCGGGCCTCAGCCGCGCCAGCGCGGCGCCCGCTTCCCCAGGAAGGCGTCGATGCCCTCGCCCGCGTCCTCTTCCATCATGTTGCGGGCCATGACGTCGCCGGCGAACGCGTAGGCGTCGGCCAGGTCGAGCTGGCGCTGGCGATAGAACATCCGCTTGCCGATGCGCACCGCGGCCGGGCTCTTGGCCACGATCGCCGCGGCCTTGCGCGCGACCGCGTCGTCCAGCGCGGCTTCGGGCACCGCTTCGTTGATCAGGCCCCAGTCGGCGGCGGTCGCGGCGTCGATGAAGCGGCCGGTGAAGGCCATGTCGAAGGCGCGCTTGGCCGACACGTTGCGCGACAGGGCCACCGACGGCGTGGCGCAGAACAGCCCGACGTTGATGCCCGAGACGGCGAAGCGCGCCGTCTCGGCCGCGATCGCCAGGTCGCAGCTGGCGACCAGCTGGCAGCCGGCCGCGGTGGCGATGCCCTGCACCCGCGCGATGACCGGCACCGGCAGCGACTGCAGGCCCTGCATCACCAGGCTGCAACGGGCGAACAGCGCCTGGTAGTAGCCCAGATCGGGCCGCGCCCGCATCTCGCGCAGGTCGTGGCCGGCGCAGAAATCCTTGCCGGCCGCGGCCAGCACCACGCAGCGCACCGACCGGTCCTCGGCGATCGCGCCGATCTCGCGCTGCAAGGCTTCGAGCAGCGCCTCGGACAGCGCGTTGAAGCGTGCCGGCTGGTTCAGCCGCAGGGTCGCGGTGCCTTCGCGGTCGTCGCGCAGGAGCAGGGGTTCGGACAGAGCCTTGGACATGGGACGCCTCTCGATGCGGCAGGTCGCGCGATTCTGCGCCGCCGCGGCCTCAACCGCAGCAGCCGAAGCGCCCTTCGCGATAGAACGGCGCCAGGTCTTCGGCCAGCGCCCGCGCGGTCGCGAGCCAGGCTGCGGGCGCGCCGTCGGCGGCGAGCGCGGCGCGGGTGCGGGCCAGCAGCTCCGCATGCATCGCTCCCTCGTCGATGCCCAGAATGCGGCCCTGGTCGGCCACCAGACGCCCGCCGATGTAGACCTGCGCGATGTGCGCGCCCTTGGCGCGCGCCAGCAGCAGGTCGAGCGGGTCGATGTCGTCGAAGACGCGGTCGTCGTCGAGCGCGTCCCAGTCGAGCAGCAGCAGGTCGGCCGGTTCGCCCGGCGCGATGCGGCCGCGCGAGGCCGCGTCGGCGCCGCGCACCGTGCGCGGGCCGTGGCCGGCCGCGAAGCGCCAGAGCTGCTCGCGCGTCATCGTCGTGTCGAAGCCCCAGCCGCGGTGCAGCGCGTAGGCCAGCCGCATCTCGCGCAGCGCATCGTCGTCGTCGTCGAAGGCGCCGCCGTCCAGGCCCATGGCGATCCGGCAGCCCTGGCGCAGCATCTCGGGCACCGGCGCGATGCCGGACTGGAGGCCGAGGTTGGAGCTGGTGTTGACCGCGATGGTCGCGCCGCGCTCGGCGATCAGCGCCAGCTCGTCGGGCCGCGCGTACGTGCAATGGGCCAGCGTCAGCCGCGGGCTCAGGAGGCCGATGGCGTCGAGGTGGCGCACGATGCCTTCGGGATGCTGCTCGTCGGCCCATTGGCGCTGGTAGCGCGTCTCCAGGCAGTGCATGTGGACGGGCCGTCCGCTGTCGGCGGAGGCCCGCGCGATCGCCTCCAGCAGCGGCGTGCTGCACCACTGCACCGCGGTCGGTCCGTATTGCACGCGCAGGTGGTCGGTGTAGCCGCCCTCCTCCAGCATCCGCGCCACGTCGTCGACCAGCGCCAGCTGCTCGGCGGGCGACACCGGCTTGACGGACAGCCTGCCGCTGACGGCCTCGCGGATGCCGGGCCGGAGCGCCCGCAGCACCGTCGCGTCGTCGGCGTAGCCCAGGCCCTGGCGGTCGCGCATCGCGACCGCGAAGCCGACACGCAGGCCGACGTCGCGCGCGGCGCGGGCCACCGCCTCGACCTCCTGCACGTAGCCCATGCCGCCCTGCACCCGCGTGTAGTGCGCCATCACGTGGGCGACACCGTGGCGCACGGTGCGCGCGAACGAGGTCGCGGCGCACAGGTACGGATCCATGCCCGGCAGCACGCCCTGGAAGGGCAGCCAGCTCTCGAGCGGCCGGCCTTGCGAGCCGAGGGTCGCGCTGCGGAAGGTGCGCGCATGGTCGTGCGCGTTCGACAGCGCGGGCAGCGCGAGCCGGCGACGACCCGGCACCGGCGCATCGAGCGACGTGATCGCACCGAAGCGATCGCCATCGATCGCGATGCGCGCGTCGGCGCGCGCGGCCTCGGCGCCGGGGTCGGCCAGCAGCCAGGCGCAGTCCAGCGTGGTCGGCACGCCGGGCCTCAGCGGCTCTGGTTGCGGATGCCGGTCACGCTGGCGTCGATGGTGCCGAAGACGGTGACGCTGCTGCCGTTCGAGCCCGCGGCGGCACTGCCGCCGTTGCCCGAAGCGCCGCCGCTGGCGCAACCGGCCAAGAGGCCGCAGCCGAGCGCCAGCAGCGCGGTGGCGAGTCGGGTCGCGAGAGATTTCGTCATGGCATCGATCTCCTTCAAGCCAGATGCTTGCCGACGATGCCGGCCAGCTCGAACATCGTCACCTGGTCCTTGCCGAACACCGGCTTGAGCTTGGCGTCGGCGTTGATGGCGCGCTTGTTGGTCGCGTCCTGCAGGCCGTTGGCCTTGATGTAGTCCCACAGCTTCTTGATGACCTCGGTGCGGGCCACCGGCTCGGCGCCGATCACCGCGGCCAGCGCCTCGCTCGGCTTCAGGCCGGCACCCGGCTTGCGCGGTGCCTTGGGTGCTGCGGCCTTCTTGGCGGCGGCCTTCTTCGCCGGTGCCTTCTCGGCCGGCGCCTTCGCGGCCTTGGACGCACCGGTCTTCTTGGCGGCGGCCGCCGGCGCGGCCCGGGCGAAGGTCTTGCGCGGCGGGAACTTGCTGGTGCGCGGCTCGAATTCGAAGGTCACCTTGCCTTCTTCCTTGTTCCAAGTGAGGAAGGCCTTGAACGCGCGGCGCGTGCGCATCGAGACGAACTTGTCGAGCAGGTCGGTCTTGCCGGTGGCCAGCAGCTTCTCGATCTGGGCGCGCTCGACCGGTTGCTGCAGGATGATCTTGCCGCTCTTGAAGGTGCAGCTCGGCGTCGGCTGGGCGTTGGTCGGCACCGACTTCTCGCAGACGTAGTTGCTGCCGTGCTCGAACACCGGCGAGCCGCAGATCGGGCACGGGCCGACCGTGTCCTGCTGGCTGAAGTCGACGATCTCGCCGGTGTCGGCGTTCTTGTCGTCGCCGAAGTCGAACTCCAGCTTCCAGTTCTTGGCTTCCTCGTCGAACTTGAGCACGATCTCGGAGGTGAAGGGCCAGCCGGCCTTGGAACGGAAGCCCTCGAGCGGGCCGATGTGCTTGTCGCGCAGCAGCGCCTCGGCCTCGGCCACCTCGAAGGTGCGGCCCGCCGGCGACTTGCCGAAGGAGAAGCCGCACGGCTCCTGCCCCGGCTTGCCGGTGCAGGTGTAGCGGCGGTAGTTCTCCTTCACGACGCCGCCGCAGTTCGGGCAGGGCGTGGCCAGGGTCGCGTAGTCGCCGGGCACGGTGTCGCGGTCGTACTCCTTGGCCTTCTTCACGATGTGCTCGGTCATCTTGGCGATCTCGGCCATGAAGTCCGTGCGGCTGAGCTTGCCGTGCTCCATCTGCGCCAGCTTGTATTCCCACTCGCCGGTGAGCTCGGCCTTCGACAGTTCCTCGACGCCGAGGCCGCGCAGCAGGGTCATCAGCTGGAAGGCCTTGGCGGTCGGGATCAGCTCGCGGCCCTCGCGGATGATGTATTTCTCGGCCAGCAGGCCTTCGATCGTGGCCGCGCGCGTGGCGGGCGTGCCGAGGCCCTTTTCCTGCATCGCCTCGCGCAATTCGTCGTCGTCGATGGTCTTGCCGGCGCCTTCCATCGCGCCGAGCAGGGTCGCTTCGGAGTAGCGCGCCGGCGGCCGGGTCTTCAGGCCCTTGGTGTCGGCAGACTCGACCTTCACCGTCTCGCCGGGCTTGACCGGCACCAGGCGCTTGCTGTTCTCGTCTTCCTTCTCGTCGTCTTCGGCTTCCTTGCCCCAGATGGCGAGCCAGCCGGCCTTCACCAGCACCTTGCCGTCGGTGCGGAACGGGTACTTCTTGCCGCCCTGCTCCACCGTGCTGATGCGGGTCGTGACCTGGTATTCGGCGCTCGGGAAGAACACCGACATGAAGCGCCGCACCACGAAGTCGTAGAGGCGCTGCTCGGCGTCCGACAGGCCGCTCGGCGCCTGCAAGGTCGGGATGATCGCGAAGTGGTCGCTGACCTTGGCGTTGTCGAAGATGCGCTTGCTCGGCTTGACGTAGTTGCCGTCGATCGCCTGCTGCGCGAAGGGCGCCAGGTGCTTCATGCCGCTGGTGGCCAGCATCTTCATGGTGTCCTTGACCACCGGCAGGTAGTCCTCGGGCAGCGCGCGCGAATCGGTCCGCGGATAGGTCAGCGCCTTGTGCCGCTCGTAGAGGCTCTGCGCCAGCGCCAGCGTGGTCTTGGCCGAGAAGCCGAAGCGGCTGTTGGCCTCGCGCTGCAGCGAGGTCAGGTCGAACAGCAGCGGCGAGGCGCTGGTGGTCGGCTTGCTCTCCTCGGTGACCGTGGCCGGCTGGCCGCGCGCGGCGTCGGCGATCTCGCGCGCCTCGCGCTCGTTCCAGACGCGGTCGGCGCGAAGCTCCGGATCGGGCAGGCCGTCGGGACCGGGCGGCGGCTTCTTCCAGGCCGGGTCGAACCACTTGCCGGGATAGGTGCCGGCCTCGGCGACGAAGCTGCCGTGGATTTCCCAGTAGTCGCGGCTGACGAACTTGCGGATCTTTTCCTCGCGCTCGACCACCACCGACAAGGTCGGCGTCTGCACCCGCCCGACGGTCGTCAGGAAGAAGCCGCCGTCGCGCGAATTGAAGGCGGTCATCGCCCGCGTGCCGTTGATGCCGACCAGCCAGTCGGCTTCGGAGCGCGAGCGCGCCGCGTCGGCCAGGCCCTGCATCTGCTTCTCGCTGCGCAGCGCGTCGAAGCCGTCGCGGATCGCCTGCGGCGTCATCGACTGCAGCCACAGCCGCCGCACCGGCTTGCCCAGCGGCGCCTTGCCGCCGGCGTACTGCTCGATCAGCCGGAAGATCAGCTCGCCCTCGCGGCCCGCGTCGCAGGCGTTCACCAGCTGGGTCACGTCCTTGCGCTTGGCCTGCTTGACCACCGCGTTGAGGCGGGTCTTGGTCTTGTCGACCGGCTTCAGGTCGAAGCGCGGCGGGATCACCGGCAGGTTGGCGAAGCTCCACTTGCCGCGCTTGACGTCGAATTCCTCCGGCGCCTGGATCTCGACCAGGTGGCCGACCGCGCTGGTCACCACGTAGCTGTCGTTCTCGAAATGCTCGTCGTGCTTGTCGAACTTGCCGGCCACCGGCGTGAGCGCACGCACGATGTCCTGGGCCACCGAGGGCTTTTCTGCAATTACCAAAGTTTTCATCAACCGATCCTGTTCATCACACCGGCGTGCTTCGGGGAAGTCACGTCCTTACAATCTGGCGCTTCTCGCGTGCGTACGCGCACGCGCATGCGTACATATTCAAACTAACAGACTTCGGCGATGCCTTCCAAATCCCCCATTTCCGGCGGCCGCCGAATCCAGACGCGACGCTCGGGTATCCACGGCAACGGCGTTTTCGCGGTGCAGGATATTGCAGAGGGCGAAACGCTCATCGAATACAAGGGCGAGGTGATTTCGTGGAAGGAAGCGCTGCGCCGCCATCCGCACGATCCGGCCCAGCCGAACCACACCTTCTACTTCCACATCGATGACGGGCATGTGATCGACGGCAACGTCGACGGCAACGCCTCGCGCTGGATCAACCACTCCTGCGAACCCAACTGCGAAGCCGACGAGCAGGACGGCCGGGTCTTCATCAAGGCGCTGCGCAACATCGCCACCGGCGAAGAGCTGAACTACGACTACGGGCTCATGATCGACGAGCCCTACACGCCGAAGCTGCTGGCCGAATATCCCTGCTGGTGCGGTTCCGAGGAATGCCGCGGCACCCTGCTCGCGCCCAAGGACGACAAGAAGAGCCGCAAGAAGGCCAAGAAGGCAAAAAAGAAGGCGAAGAAGAAGGCCGAGAAGCTGGCCAAGGCCGAGGACAAGCTCATGCGCAAGACGCGCAAGAAGGACCTTGCCGCGATCACCGAGGCGGCGACCGCAGCCGCCTGATCCTGCCGCCGACATGCCCGCACCCTGGTTCGAGGACGAGATCGCCGAGGCGCTGGCGCCGCTGTTGCCGGGGCTGGCGGTCGAGGTCGTCGCCGAGATCGATTCCACCAGCAGCGAGCTGATGCGCCGCGCCCGCGACGGCCGCCGCGCGCCGGTGCTGCTGGTCGCCGAGCGCCAGACCGCCGGCCGCGGTCGCCTCGGCCGCTTGTGGGAAAGCGCACAGGACGCCGGGCAGCCGGCCTCGCTGACCTTCTCGCTCGGGCTGCCGCTGGCGCCGCGCGACTGGTCGGGCCTGTCGCTGGCGGTCGGCGTCAGCGTCGCCGACAGCCTCGATCCGGCGCGGACCGCCGGCCTGGCGCTCAAGTGGCCGAACGACCTGTGGGTGCGCGAGTGCAAGCTCGGCGGCATCCTCATCGAGACCGCCCTGCTCCAGCCGGAAGAAGCCGAGCGCTACCTGGTGGTCGGCATCGGCCTGAACATCGGTCCGCGCGAAGGCGACGGCCTGCGCACGCCGCCGGCCTGGCTGCAGCAATGGCAGCCCGAAGCCAGCGCGCCTGCCGTGCTGCGCGAACTGATCGTCCCGCTGGTGCGCGACATCCGGCTCTTCGACGAACGCGGCTTCGTGCCCTTCGCGCCGCGCTTCGCCGCGCGCGACCTGCTGCGCGGCCGCGAGGTGGTGCTGACCGACGGCACCGAAGGCCGCTGCGAAGGCGTCGGCTGGGGCGGCGAACTGCTGGTGCGCACGCCGGCGGGCCTGAAGACCATCACCAGCGCCGAGGTCAGCGTGCGGCCGGCGGCGCCTGCGCCATGAGGCTGCGCTGGATCGTCGGCGCCCTGCTGCTGGCCAACCTCGTCTATTTCGCCTGGTCGCGCGGCGGACTGGCGCTGTTCGGCACCGAGCCGGCGCTGTTCAGCGAGACCGAACCGCAGCGCATCGCGCAGCAGGTGCGTCCGCAGGCACTGCTGATCACGCCGATCGAGGCGCCCAAGCCTTAGTCAGGGGCCAGGTGCGAAGCGAACGCTCACAAGCGTGCCCGGTGGCTGCTGGCCGGGCCGGGCGTCCTGCAGGGTCACGGTGGCGCCGTGCTGGCGGGCGATCTCGCGCACGATCGGCAGGCCCAGGCCGCTGCCGTCGGCCTCGTTGCCCAGCACCCGGTAGAAGGGCTGGAACACCAGCTCGCGCTCGTGCGGCGCGATGCCCGGACCGTTGTCCTCGACCTGCAGCACCAACACCCGCCCGAACGGGTCGGCCAACACCCGCGCCGTGATCACGCCGGGCCGTTCGGGCGGCGAGGCCGAATACGCCAGCGCGTTGTCGACCAGGTTGCGCACCAGTTCCTTCAGCAGGGTCGGATTGCCGGGCAGCACCACGCCCGCCGCGCCCGCCTCCGCGCCTTCGTAGCCGAGGTCGATGCGCCGGTCGATGGCCCGCGGCACCGCCTCGCGCACCACCTCGATCGTCAGCCGCGCCAGGTCGCAGGGCTGGCGGCCGATGCCGCTGCCTTCGGCCCTGGCCAGCGACAGCAGCTGGTTCACCGTGTGCGTGGCGCGCACGCTGGCGCGGCCGATCTGCTTGAGCGACTGCTTCAGTTCGTCGGCGTTGGCGCCCTCGCGCTGCGCCAGGTCGGCCTGCATCCGCAGCCCGGCCAGCGGCGTCTTGAGCTGGTGCGCCGCATCGGCCAGGAAGCGCTTCTGGGTGCCGATCGATTCGTTGAGCTTGTTCAGCAGTTCGTTGATCGACAACACCAGCGGCACCACTTCCAGCGGCACCTCGGATTCGTCCAGCGGGCTCAGGTCGTCGGGCTTGCGCTCGCGGATGCGCGCCTCCACCACCGACAGCGGCTTGATGCCGCGCACCAGCGCCAGCCAGATCAGCAGCACCGCCAGCGGCAGGATCGCGAACTGCGGCAGCAGAACGCCCTTGATGATCTCGGTGGCCAGCAGCGACTGCTTCTCGCGCGTCTCGGCCACCTGCAGCAGCGCCGGCGCCGTGTCGGCGTTGTCGCCGGCGACCCAGAGCGAGGCAACCCGCACCTTGCGGCCCTGCATCTCGGCGTCGCGCAGGTAGACCACGCCGGGCACCGGCGCGTCCTCGGTGCCGGGCTTGGGCAGGTCGCGCTCGCCGCTCAGCAAGGTGCCGTGGCCGTCGAGCAGCTGGTAGAAGACGCGGTCGCTGTCGGCGCCGCCGAGGATCTCGCGCGCCGGCGGCGTCAGCACGAATTGCGGCCGGCCGTGTTCGAGATCGACCATTCGCGCCAGGGTCTGGATGTTCGATTCGAGCGCCCGGTCGAAGGGCGCGTTGGCGATGCCCTGCGCCACCAGCCAGGTCAGCCCGATGCTGACCGGCACGAGCAGCAGGAGCGGCGTGAGCATCCAGTCGAGGATCTCGCCGAAGAGGGAGCGCTGCGCGCGCTGGAAGATCTTGACCAAGCGGCGCTACGGCGAGATCTTCTCGAGGCAGTAGCCGAGCCCGCGCACCGTGGCGATGCGCACCGGACCCTTCTCGATCTTCTTGCGCAGGCGGTGGATGTAGACCTCGATCGCGTTGAGGCTCACCTCCTCGCCCCATTCGCACAGCCGTTCGACCAGCTGGTCCTTGCTGACCAGCCGCCCGGCCCGCTGCAGCAGCACCTCGAGCAGGCCCAGTTCGCGCGCCGACAGCTCGACCATCTTGCCGTCGACCGTGGCCACCCGGCCGGCCTGGTCGTAGACCAGCGGACCGTGCCGAATCGCGTTGCTGGTGGCGCCCATGCCGCGCCGGGTCAGCGCCCGCACCCGCGCTTCCAGTTCCTGCAGCGAGAAGGGCTTGGCCATGTAGTCGTCGGCGCCGTAGTCGAGGCCCTTGACCCGCTCCTCGACGCTCTCCGCGGCGGTCAGCACCAGCACCGGCATCTGCGAGCCGCGCGCCCTGAGGCGCTTGAGCACTTCGAGGCCGTGCAGCTTGGGCAGGCCGAGGTCGAGGATCAGCAGGTCGAATTCGCTGTTGGTCATCAGCGCGGCGTCGGCCTGCGTGCCGCTCGCGACATGGTCGACCGCCGAGCCGGAGGTGCGCAGGCTGCGCAGCAGCGCATCGGCCAGCACCTGGTCGTCTTCCGCAATCAGTATCCGCATCGTTCGCCTCCTAACAGCGCGGCGGCCTGTGGCCGCCAGGCCCTTTTCTCCGTCTCCCTGTGGAATTTTAGGGCGCGCCTGCGGCGAATTCAGGCCGCTGCGTAGGCTTCCAAGCCGATCGTCACCACCGTTGCGATCTCGCCACCGACGCTGGCGCGGAATTCGGCCTCGGTCTGCGCCACCGCGCGCCGGAAGGCTTCCAGCCATGCCAGCCCATCGGCGGTGAACAGCACCCGGCGCGCCCGCGCGTCGAGCGGATCGGGCCCGCGCGTGACCAGGCCCCAGGCTTCGCACTGGTCGACCAGCGTGCCCATCGCCTGCTTGGTCATGCCGGCGCGGTCGGCCAGTTCGGTCAGCCGCGAGCCGTCGCGCGCCAGGTGCCGCGTGATGTGGATGTGGGCGGCGCTGACCTGGGCCCGCGCCGCCAGGTTCGACAGCGCCAGCGGCACCTCGGCGTCGTGCGCCATCAGCGCCAGCACGCGTTCGTCGAAGCGCCGCATGGCGTGGCCGAGGAGGCGGCCCAGGTGGGTTTGGCGCCAGTGGTCGGAGCTGTCTTGCATCGACCCGAATGGTAAGGCAAACTGACCAAAAATAGCACGCGCCCGCTGGAATCGATCGCTACACTACTGTTCAAGCATCCAGCCTGTGGTTAAAAGCAGATGCGCAAAGCCTTCCCAACCTATTGATATCCAAGGAGTTTTCAAATGGACGCAGTCGTCAAGGGCACCAGCATCTCGGCCCCCAACAGCGAAAAGGCGAGGGCGCTCCAAGCCGCCCTGGCCCAGATCGAAAAGCAGTTCGGCAAGGGCACCATCATGCGGCTGGGCGAGGGCGAAGCGCTCGAGGACGTCCAGGTGGTCTCCACCGGCTCGCTCGGGCTGGACATCGCGCTCGGCGTCGGCGGCCTGCCGCGCGGCCGGGTCATCGAGATCTATGGCCCCGAATCGTCGGGCAAGACCACGCTCACCCTGCAGGTCATCGCCGAGATGCAGCGCCAGGCCGGCACCTGCGCCTTCGTCGATGCCGAACATGCGCTCGACGTGCAGTACGCGCAGAAGCTCGGCGTCAACCTGTCCGACCTGCTCATCAGCCAGCCCGACACCGGCGAGCAGGCGCTCGAGATCGTCGATTCGCTGGTGCGCTCCGGCGCGGTCGACCTGATCGTGGTCGACTCGGTCGCCGCGCTCACGCCCAAGGCCGAAATCGAAGGCGAGATGGGCGATTCGCTGCCCGGCCTGCAGGCCCGCCTCATGAGCCAGGCGCTGCGCAAGCTCACCGCCACGATCAAGAAGACCAACTGCATGGTCATCTTCATCAACCAGATCCGCATGAAGATCGGCGTCATGTTCGGCTCGCCCGAAACGACCACCGGCGGCAACGCGCTGAAGTTCTACGCCTCGGTGCGCCTGGACATCCGCCGCATCGGCACCATCAAGAAGGGCGACGAGGCCATCGGCAACGAGACCAAGGTCAAGGTGGTCAAGAACAAGGTCTCGCCGCCCTTCAAGACGGCCGAGTTCGACATCCTGTTCGGCGAAGGCATCAGCCGCGAAGGCGAGGTCATCGACATGGGCGTCACCGCCAAGATCGTCGACAAGTCGGGCGCCTGGTATGCCTACAACGGCGAGAAGATCGGCCAGGGCCGCGACAACGCGCGCGAGTTCCTGCGCGAGAACCCCGAGCTGTCGCGCGAGATCGAGAACAAGGTGCGCGAGTCGCTGGGCATCCCGCTGCTGGCGGCGACCGTCGGCGCGGCCGAGCCGGCACCGCTGCCGCTCGACAAGCCCCTGAAGGCCGAGAAGGCAGAGAAGGCCGATCGCGCCGACAAGGCCGACAAGGCCGAGAAGGTCTGAGGACCGGCGCACCTTGGCCTTCGGTGCCCCGTCGCTCAAGGGCCGCGCCCTGCGGCTCCTGAGCCAGCGCGAACATTCCCGTGCCGAGCTGGAGCGCAAACTGCGCAAGTACGAGGAAGAGCCCGGCACCCTGGCGCGCGCGCTCGACGAGTTGGCCGCCAAGGATTTCATCAGCGAGGCGAGGGTGGTGCAGTCGGTGCTGCACCAGCGCGCGGCCCGCATGGGCGCCGCGCGGGTGCGCCAGGAACTGCTGCACAAGGGCATCGCGCCTGCGGCCGTTGCCGAGGCGGTGGCCGGCTTGCAGGTCAGCGAGCTGGAGCGGGCCCGCGAGGTCTGGCTGCGCCGCTTCGGTGTCGCGCCGACCGATCAGACCGAACGTGCGCGGCAGGTCCGCTTCCTGATGGCCCGCGGCTTCGCGGGCGAGGTGGTGGCGAAGGTGCTGCGCGGCGTTCCGCAGGAGTGACCGTCAAGGCGCCGCAGCAGCCTCAGGTGCCGCGCCGGCGCCCCGCGTTCCAGAAGGCGAATTCGCTCTCGTGGCACTCGAGGTCGATCTCGCCGACCCGCGCCATCAGCTTCTGCTGCACGTCGGCCACCGCCTAGTTGTAGACGCTCGGTCCGATCTCGCGCAGGAAGAAGTCGAGCAGGGCGGCCGCCTGCATGTTGCCAATGCGCTCGTCGGTGTTCTCGCTGAACCAGCGCTCGATCGAGCCGACGGCCGCGGCCTGCGTCTCCTTCGGCAGCTCGATCGCCATCGGCAGCGCGGCCTCAGAGGCCCAGCATGAGCTTCAGGTTCTGCACCGCGGCGCCGCTGGCGCCCTTGCCCAGGTTGTCGAGCCGCGCGATCACCAGCGCATGCCGGTGGTCCTCGTTCGGGAAGACGCGGATCTCGAGCTGGTTGGTGTCGTTCAGACCCATCGGGTCGAGCTTGCCGTCGGCGGTCGGCGGCAGCACGCGGACGAACTGCTCGGGCGTGTTGCTCTTGGCGTAGTGCGCGGCCAGCGCGTCGTGCAGGTGCTGGGCGGTCGGGCGATCGGGCAGCTCGTCGAGGTGCAGCGGCAGCTGCACCAGCATGCCCTGCTTGAAGTTGCCGACCGCGGGGATGAAGACCGGGCGCCGCGTCAGGCCGCCGAAATTCATGATCTCGGGAATGTGCTTGTGCCGAAGGCCCAGCGCGTAGGCCTCGTAGGCCGGCGCTTCGCCTTTTTCGTAGGCCTCGATCATCGTCCGGCCGCCGCCCGAGTAGCCGCTGACCGAGGGCAGGGCGATCGCGAAGTCCGGCGGCAGCAGCCCGGCGTCGACCAGCGGCCGCACGATGGCGATCGCGCCGGTCGCGTAGCAGCCCGGGTTGGCCACGCGCTCGGCCTTGGCGACCGCCTCGGCCTGCCCGGCACCCAGTTCGGGAAAGCCGTAGACCCAGCCGGGCGCCACGCGGTGCGCGGTCGAGGCGTCGATGATCTTGGGGCGGTGGCCCGACAGCTGGTCGATCAGCGCCACCGATTCGCGCGCCGCGTCGTCGTGCAGGCACAGCACCACCAGGTCGACACCGGCCATCAGCTCGCGCTTGGCGTTGATGTCCTTGCGCAACTCGGGCGCGATGCTCACCAGTTCGACCTGCGGCATGGTGGCGAGCCGCTCGCGGATCTGCAGGCCGGTGGTGCCGGCTTCGCCATCGATAAAGATCTTGGGCATGTGGGAACCTCGGAGCGATCGGGGTGCCTCTGGCGTAAACACGGATTGACCAAAGCCAGAGGGGAGCGGTTGGTGCGGCGCACCATGATACAGTTGTCCGCTGCTCCCCGCCCCCGCTGTTGCCGGCGCCGTGGCCCGTGGGCAACATCTGAAAACTCCCCCGTCCTCAACCTCGTTCCGAGAGACCTCTCATGAAGATTCACGAGTACCAAGGCAAGGAAATCCTTGCCAAGTTCGGCGTGCCCGTGCCGCGCGGCATTCCGGCGTACACAGTCCAGGAAGCGGTCGAAGCCGCGCAGAAGCTCGGCGGCCCGGTCTGGGTGGTCAAGGCCCAGATCCACGCGGGTGGCCGCGGCAAGGGTGGCGGCGTCAAGGTCGCCAAGTCGATCGAGGACGTGAAGAAGCTCGCCGGCGAGATCCTCGGCATGCAGCTCAAGACGCACCAGACCGGCCCCGAAGGCCAGAAGGTCCGCCGCCTCTACATCGAGGACGGTGCGGACATCCAGAAGGAATACTACGTCTCGGCCGTCACCGACCGCGCGACGCAGAAGGTGGCCTTCATCGCCTCCAGCGAAGGCGGCATGGACATCGAGGAAGTGGCGCATTCCAGCCCCGAGAAGATCCACACCGAATACATCGATCCGCTGACCGGCCTCGGTGACGCCCAGGCCAAGAAGATCGCCGACGCGATCGGCATCCCGGCCGACTCCACCGCCCAGGCCGTGGACGTGTTCAAGAAGCTCTACACCTGCTACATGGACACCGACGCGTCGCTGGTCGAGATCAACCCCTTGAACCGCGACAGCAAGGGCAACATCATGGCGCTCGACGCCAAGTTCAACTTCGACAGCAACGCGCTGTGGCGCCATCCGGACATCGTCGCGCTGCGCGACCTGGACGAGGAAGACGCCGCCGAAGTCGAGGCCAGCAAGTTCGACCTCGCCTACATCAGCCTCGACGGCAACATCGGCTGCCTGGTGAACGGCGCCGGCCTGGCCATGGCCACCATGGACACCATCAAGCTCTTCGGCGGCGAGCCGGCCAACTTCCTCGACGTGGGCGGCGGCGCCACCCCCGAGAAGGTGACCGAAGCCTTCAAGATCATGCTGAAGAACAAGAACGTGAAGGCCATCCTGGTCAACATCTTCGGCGGCATCATGAAGTGCGACACCATCGCCACCGGCGTGATCGCGGCCTGCAAGGCCGTGAACCTGCAGGTGCCGCTGGTGGTGCGCATGAAGGGCACCAACGAAGTCGAAGGCAAGAAGATGCTGGCCGATTCGGGCCTGCCGATCATCAGCGCCGACACCATGGCAGAAGCCGCACAGAAGGTCGTCGCGGCCGTCAAAGCCTAAGGAACACAGTCATGTCGATCTACATCAACAAAGACACCAAGGTCATCACGCAAGGCATCACCGGCAAGACCGGTCAGTTTCACACCGAGAAGTGCCAGGAATACGCGAACGGCAAGAACTGCTTCGTGGCCGGCGTGAACCCGAAGAAGGCCGGCGAGTCGATCTTCAACATCCCGATCTTCGGCTCGGTCAAGGAAGCCGCCAAGCAGACCGGCGCCACCGTGTCGGTGATCTACGTGCCGCCGCCCGGCGCCGCCGCCGCCATCTGGGAAGCCGTCGAGGCCGACCTCGACATGGCGATCTGCATCACCGAAGGCATTCCGGTGCGCGACATGCTCGAAGTGCGCAACAAGATGCGCGCCAAGGAAGCCGCCGGCGGCAAGAAGACGCTGCTGCTCGGCCCGAACTGCCCCGGCCTGATCACGCCCGACGAGATCAAGATCGGCATCATGCCCGGCCACATCCACCGCAAGGGCCGCATCGGCGTGGTCAGCCGCTCCGGCACGCTCACGTATGAAGCCGTGGCGCAGCTGACCGAGATCGGCCTCGGCCAGTCGACCGCGGTCGGCATCGGCGGCGACCCGATCAACGGCCTGAAGCACATCGACGTCATGAAGGCCTTCAACGACGATCCGGACACCGACGCGGTCATCATGATCGGCGAGATCGGCGGCCCCGACGAGGCCGACGCGGCCCGCTGGTGCAAGGAGCACATGAAGAAGCCGGTGGTCGGCTTCATCGCCGGCGTCACCGCGCCTCCGGGCAAGCGCATGGGCCATGCCGGCGCGCTGATCTCCGGCGGTGCCGACACCGCCGAAGCCAAGCTCGAGATCATGGAAGCCTCCGGCTTCACCGTGACCAAGAACTTCTCGGAGCTGGCCAAGCGCCTCAAGGCGCTGATCTGATCCACATCCGGGCGGCCCACGCGGCTGCCGGAGAATGAGCGCCCGCGACGCGAGTCACGGGCGCTTTTTCAATGGGACCCATGGAATCCTTGCAATCGGCGGACTTCTGGATCGGTCTGGCCAAGATCGTCTGGATCAACGTCATCCTGTCGGGCGACAACGCGGTGGTGATCGCGCTGGCGGCGCGCAGCCTGCCACCCCAGCAGCGGCGGCAGGCCGTGACCATCGGCGCCGGCGCGGCCGTCGTGCTTCGCATCGCGCTGACCGTGGTCGCGGCCCGGCTGCTGGTGCTGCCCTACGTGCAGGTGCTGGGCGGCGCGCTCCTGCTGTGGATCGGCACGCATCTCCTGGCCGGCGAGGACGACGCCAAGCCGGACGAGGCGGGCCGCGAGGGCGCCGGCTACGGCACGATGTTCGCTGCGGTCCGCACCATCCTCCTGGCCGACCTGGTGATGAGCCTGGACAACGTGATCGCCGTGGCGGCCGCCGCACGCGGCAGCCCGCTGCTGCTGGTGCTGGGCCTCGGGCTCAGCATTCCATTGGTGATTTTCGGAAGTACCGTGATGATTCGCCTCATGGAACGCTTTCCGGTCATCGTTCTTTTGGGCGCCGGCATCATCGGCTGGGTGGCGGGCGATACCATCGCGGGTGATTCCGCGCTGCGCCAGGTCGTCGCCGACCTGCCCTGGCTGCGCCATGTGGCCTCGGTCGCCGGCGCGCTGGGGGTGCTGGCGCTGGGTCATGCAATGAATCGGCGTGCCCTGGCGAGGCAAGCCTCACAAGCCTGAAAAAGCCGCTACGGCAATCCATTCAACTGACTCATGGCGAATCCCGGTTCCACCGTTTCCACCACCACCACCGTCGCCGGCCCGCTCACCTGGGATTTCGCGGCCCTCACCGATCCCGGCCGCGTGCGCGCCAACAACGAGGACACGATCGCCTTCGACGCCTCGCTCGGCCTGGTGCTGCTGGCCGACGGCATGGGCGGCTACAACGGCGGCGAGGTCGCCAGCGGCATGGCGATCGCGCTGCTGCAGGCCAGCTTCGGCCGCTGGCTGGCGCATGCCGGGCCGCAGGCCAATCCGAAGGCGGTCAAGCGGGCGCTGCAGGCCGGCACCGACGAAGCCAACGCCGCCATCCTCGAGGCCGGCATCGCCAACGTGCAACTGCAGGGCATGGGCACGACGCTCGTGCTGGCGGCATTCACCTCCGAGCGGGTGATCGTCGGTCACATCGGCGACTCGCGCTGCTACCGGCTGCGCGACCAGAAGCTCGAGCTGCTGACCCGCGACCATTCGCTGCTCCAGGAGCAGCTGGATGCCGGCGCGATCACGCCGGAACAGGCCATCCTGTCGCCGCACCGCAACCTGGTCACGCGGGCGATGGGCATCGAGCGCCACGTCGAGCTCGAGATGCACGAGCACAGCGTGCGGGCCGGCGACATCTTCCTGCTCTGTTCGGACGGCTTGAGCGAGATGGTTTCCGACGCGCAGATTTTCACGCTTTTGTTACAAGATATCGGCTTGCCTGAGAAAGCAACACTTTTGGTTGCAACTGCAAACGACAATGGCGGCCGGGATAATATTTCGGTCGTCCTGGCTCGTGCTGCCGCCGTTTCTGCCGATATACCGAGTCTTGCAAACAAGGTTTGAGCCAGCCAGCACCCTCACCGAGGGCCCACACTGAACACAAGAACGAGATCGAGGAGCCGCGAATGCCGAAACTGATCGTTTCGATCGATGGGGTCGTCATCAAGGACGTGACACTCGCGAAGGACCGCACGACCCTGGGTCGGCGGCCCTACAACGACATCGTGGTCGACAACCTCGCGATCAGCGGCGAGCACGCCGTGCTGCACATGATCGGCTCCGACGTCTATCTCGAAGACTTGAACAGCACCAACGGCACCTACGTCAACGGCCGCGCCATCAAGAAGCAGGCGCTCGAGCACAACGACGTGATCGAGGTCGGCAAGTACAAGATCCGCTTCATGGGCGGCCAGGTGCCGGTCGGCCCGGGTGAGAGCGTGGTGCCGGCCCGTGGCCTCGAAAAGACGCCTTCGGGCCCGATTCCGCTCACGACCGCGCCCACGGTGCAGTCGCCGCTCGGCGGCGGCACCGCCGGCGTCGCGGTGATGCGGGTGCTGTCGGGCACCGGCGCCGGCCGCGAACTGTCGCTGCAGAAGGTGGTCACCACCATCGGCAAGCCCGGCGTGGCGGTGGCCGCGGTCACCCGCCGGCTGCACGGCTACGTGGTGGCGCCGATCGACGGCGGCACCGAGCTCAACGGCGAACCGCTCGGTGCCGAGGCGGTGGCGCTGCAGGACGGCGACGTCCTGGAGCTCGGCGGCACCAAGATGCAGTTCGTCATCAGCTGAGCCATGCCGTGAAGGCGCGGCGCGCCGGTCCGTCGGAATGACGCGGGAGCGCGCATGAACGCGTTGCGCCGCCATGGCGCGCGCATCCTCGCCAGCCTGCTGCCGGTGGCGCTGGTGGTGGCCTCGGTGCTGGGCACCTGGAACCGGCCGCTGATCGACCGGCTCGACAACCTCCTCTACGACGTGCGGCTGCGCGCCACCCTGCCGGGCACGCTGGACCCGCGCATCGTGATCGTCGACGTCGACGACCCGAGCCTGCAGCAGTTCGGCCAGTGGCCCTGGAGCCGCGATCGGCTGGCCGCGCTGACCACCGAGCTGATGCAGCGCCAGCAGGTCGCGGTGCTCGGCTTCGACGTGCTGTTCGCGGAGGCCGACCGCAGCTCGGGGCTGGAGGTGCTGCGGCAGATGGCGCACGACGCCTTCCAGGGCCAGGTCGGCTTCGCGGAGCAGGTCGAGCAGCTGTCGTCGCAGCTCGACCACGACGCCGCCTTCGCCGCCGCGCTCGCCGGCCGTCCGGTCGCGCTCGGCTTCTACTTCACCCAGTCGGCGGTGCCGCGCGCCAGCGGCAAGCTGCCCGCGCCGGCGCTGCCGCCCGCCGTCTGGCAAGACGCGAACGTCGGCGCGACCCGCTGGAACGGCTTCGTCGGCAACCTGGCGTCGCTGGCGGAGGCGGCGCCGGTGGCCGGCTTCCTCAACGTGGTCTACGACGACCGGCAGGACGTCGACGGCGTGGTCCGCTCGGTGCCGCTGATCGCCCGCTTCGACGGCGGCGAGGCCGCGCCCGGCACCTACGAGTCGCTCGCGCTGGCGGTCCACGGGCTGGCGGCGGGCGCCCCGACGACGCGGCCGTCGATCGCGCCGGTCTTCACGCCGCCGGGCGCGGACGGCAGGCGGACGCTCGAAGCGCTGATGCTGGCGACCCGCAGCGGGCCGCTGCGGGTGCCGGTCGACACCCGCGGCAGCGTGCGGGTGCCGTTCCGCGGGCCGGGCGGCCCGCACGGCGGCTCGTTCCGCTACGTGTCGGCGGCCGACGTGCTGCGCGGCGCGCTGGCGCCCGGCGAGCTGAAGGGGAAGATCGTGCTGGTCGGCTCCAGCGCGCCGGGCCTGGACGACCTGCGCACCACGCCGGTCGGCACGGGCTTCGCCGGCGTGGAAGTGCACGCCAACATCGTTTCCGGCCTGCTCGACGACCGGCTGGTCGGCGCGCCCGACTACGCGCCCGGCTACGAACTGGTCACGGTGCTGCTGGCGGGGTTGCTGCTGGCCTTCGGACTGTCGGTCAGCAGCGCGCCGCGGGCGGTGCTGATCGCGCTGGCGACCGCGGCGGTGCTGGTCGGCCTCGACACCTGGCTGTACCTGGAGGCCGGGCTGGTGCTGCCGCTGGCGGCGGCGCTGATCATGGTCGGGCTGGCCTTCGTCTTCAACATGAGCTGGGGCTACTTCGTCGAGTCGCGCTCCAGCCGCAGCCTGGCGCACCTGTTCGGCACCTACGTGCCGCCGCAGCTGGTCGAGGAGATGCGCGACAACCCCGGGCGCTACAGCATGCGGGCCGAGAACCGCGAACTGACCGTGATGTTCTGCGACATGCGCGGCTTCACCCGGCTGGCCGAGCAGATGACGCCCGAGGCGCTCCAGGCCTTCCTGAACGACTTCTTCAGCCGGATGACCGAGATCATCAGCGCGCACCGCGGCACGATCGACAAGTACATGGGCGACTGCGTGATGGCCTTCTGGGGCGCGCCGGTCGAGATGGCCGACCACGCGCGGCTGGCCGTCGCGGCCGCGATCGAGATGGCGGCGGCGGTGCCGGGCCTCGGCGGCGCGGCGCGGGCGGACGGCGCGCCGCCGATCCAGGTCGCCATCGGCATCGGCCTCAACACCGGCGTGATGAGCGTCGGCGACATGGGCTCGGCGGTGCGGCGCAGCTACACGGTGGTGGGCGACGCGGTCAACCTGGCGTCGCGGCTGGAAGGCCTGGGGCCGACCTACGGCGTGCAGATCGTCGCCAGCGAGGCGACCGCCCGGGCCGCCGACGGCGTGGCCTGGCAGGAGCTGGACCTGGTGCGGGTGAAGGGCAAGGACCGGCCGGTGCGCATCTTCACGCCGGTGCCGATGGCGCGTGGCGCGGATGCCGACGCGGCGGCCGAACTGTCGGATTGGGTCGGCTTCCTGTCAGCCTACCGGGCCCAGGATTGGTTACAAGCTGAGGCAAAACTGCAGCCTCTGCTGGCCTCGGGTGTTAAAAAAGTCCTTTACCGGCTGTATGCGCAGCGCGTAGCCTCTTTCCGGTTGCTGCCCAAAGACCCGCAGTGGGACGGCGCGACCCGGTTCGAAACCAAGTAAGTGCCCTCGGGCTGAGAAAGATCAGAGGTCTCGCGAATGCAGGTGCGTGTCTTGGGGTGCTCCGGCGCCATCGCAAAGGACTGCCGCACGACCTCCTTCCTGGTCGACGACGACCTGCTGGTCGACGCCGGCACCGGCGTCGGCGACCTCACGCTCGACGAGATGGCCGCCATCGACGACGTGCTGCTCACCCATTCGCACCTGGACCACATCGCCGCGCTGCCGCTGATGCTCGACTCCATCGCCAGCCGCCGCAGCCAGCCGCTGCGGGTGCATGCGCTGCGGGCCACCATCGAGGCGCTGCGCGCCCATGTCTTCAACAACGTGATCTGGCCCGACTTCGCCAGCATCCCGAGTCGCGAGGCGCCGTTCGTGAGCTTCCACGACCTGGTGACCGGGCAGCAGCTGCAGCTGGGCACCCGCAAGCTCAAGCACATCGAGGTCCTGCCGGCGGTGCACGCGGTGCCGGCCTGCGGCTATGCGGTGCGCAGCGTCGACCGCAGCGCCCACTGGGTCTTCACCGGCGACACCGAGCGCAACGCGCCCTTCTGGCAGCGGGTGAACGAGCTCGACGTGTCGATGCTGGTGATCGAGACGGCCTTCAGCAACCGGGAACAGGCGCTCGCCGAGCGCAGCCTTCACCTGTCGCCGGCCACGCTGGCCAGCGAGCTGTCGCTGATCGCGCCGGGCAAGGAATTTCCGATCTTCATCACGCACACCAAGCCGGCCGAGACGGAAGAGATCATGAGCCAGATCGCCGACGTCGCCGCGGCGTCGCGCGTGCGTGGCACGAAGGGCTGGGACATCCGCTGGCTGCAAGCCGCCGGTGTCCACCATGTCTTTTGACAAGCCTTGGCAGGCCGGTGACAAGGAATGTCACCCCGCGTCGGCCCTGACCTACAGGAATTGTCACGCGGTGTAACCCGTTCGTGAACAAACGCACGGGATTCCGCGGTTGAGAGAGGCGAAGCGGCATGGCACAGATGCTGCGGATAAGTAGGCACCGAGGGGGTCCTCGGCCCCCTGGTCCTCCTAATTTTTTGTCAACCGGAGTTAATCGAATGAACCGTCGGAACATCGCACGCAACGTGCAAAAGGGCTTCACCCTGATCGAATTGATGATCGTTGTGGCGATCATTGGTATTTTGGCTGCCGTGGCTCTGCCGGCTTACCAGGACTACACGGTGCGAGCCAAAGTGACCGAAGGCCTGTCCCTGGCTGCCTCGGCGAAGACCGCTGTAGCTGAGAACGCCGCAAATGGCGCTCCTTACAACTCCGGTTGGACGCCGCCCACAGCAACTACCAACGTGCAAAGCGTTACGATTGACCAAGCCGCAGGCTTCATCACTATCACCTATGCGGACAATCTCGTTGGCGGTGCTGCCCAGAACACGCTTGTCATGAATCCGCTCGACGGCGGTGCGGTTTTCGCTGGCGGTACGTCCACCACGACGGTGGTGCCGACCTCCGGTTCGATCGCATGGAATTGCACGTCGGCTGGTTCCCCCGCCACTGCGCTTGGTGCAAAGGGTACGATTTTGGCGAAGTACGTTCCTGCAGTCTGCCGTACCTAATGGCTTTCGCCTTAGAAGAGCCGCCTTTGGGCGGCTTTTTTAGTTTAAGGTGGATAGCTTGAGAAAAGAACACTCATGGAGGCAGTGTCGCTAGTCTTCTTCTAGTAGTGCGCCGCTTGATTTATCAAGGTCGATGAATCTGAATTTCGAGAGAAATCTTCATTCAGCTCCAGCAGGCGGCTCTTAAAGTTAACATGGTAATCTCATGACTCAAACAGCCCAAAATATGACCGCAATTGAGCAGTTCATCGAAAACTTCTTGATTGCGGTCGACTTTCAGACACCAGTCGAGGTCTCGCCTCAAACCGAATTGCGAAGCCTACCTGAGTGGGACTCGCTCGCAGCGCTAGGGGTGATCGTCATGTTCGATGTTGACTACGGCAAGGTCATCATCGATGAGGAACTCAAGAACTGCGTGACCCTTGCCGACCTGTATAAGCTGCTGGGGTGACAGGTTCATGGGGCTATCCACACTACACAACGTTCGCTTCGCAGGGATGAGTGCATGCGTGCCCAAGAGGGTGCTGTCCAACTTGGAAGACTGTCCGCCCAAAATGCGCTCGGAACGGGAAAGACTGGTCCGTAACATCGGCATCCAGCAGCGACGCCTCTGCGCGGACTGGCAATGCTTTTCTGACCTGGCGTTCGATGCGGCGGAGAAGTTGCTGATCGAATTGGAGTGGGAACGCGACGAGATCGATGCATTGATCGTCGTGACTCAATCGCCCGACTATTTGATTCCGGCGACAGCCATCATTCTTCAGGAACGCTTGAAACTGTCGAGCGCGACCATCGCATTCGACGTCAATCTTGGTTGTTCTGGCTATCCCTTTGGAATTCACATCCTGGGCAGCATGATCGCATCGGGCGCGGTGAAAAAGGGATTGATTCTTGTCGGCGACCGTTGCGCGTCAATCAACGATCCCCTGTTTTCGGACGCCGGAACCGCGACCGCGCTCGAGTTCGATCGGAATGCGGCACCGATGTATTTCGACCTGAACAGCGACGGCAGCGGTTACCGCGCCATCATGTTGCCAGTCGGCGGCCACCGCGAGCCTTTCGGTCCGGAGCATAGTGCCCCGACGCGGGACGAAAATGGCATCTTGCATTGGCCTGCGGAACTGATTCTGGACGGCCCCGCCGTCTTGAGTTTTTCGACGCAGCAGGTACCGCCATCGGTTCGGAAAGCGCTCGAGTATGCCGGGGTGGGCACTGAGCAAGTGGACTTCTTTATCTTCCATCAGGCCAACCGCATGATTAACGAGACGATTCGAAAGAAGCTCGCCTTGCCAGTGGAAAAGGTGCCGTCCACGTTACATGACTTCGGCAACACCAGCGGCGCATCTCTACCTGTAACGATGACGGCGCGCATTCGTGAAGCTTTGACCAGCGGTCGCAACCGGTTGTCCTTGAGCGGCTTCGGAATCGGCTTGTCTTGGGGGACCTGCGTGCTAGAAATCGAGGGCGCCAAATTTCCGCCGCTCCTGATTTCATGACGCTGTTGATCGAAGCGCGTGGAGTCGCGTCGACTTCCGCTTTTTCACTGGAAGGCCGCGTGATCATTGTGACCGGGGCCTCTTCCGGCATCGGCGCGGCCACCGCCAAGCTGTGCGCGGAACTCGGTGCGCGTCTGGTGTTGAATGGTCGCGACGCAGACCGCCTCGATGTGGTAGTCGAGTCTCTCGCCGGTGATGGACATATTCGAATCGTGGGCGACTTGAGTCTTGGTGAAACGCGCGAGGCGTTGATCGAAGCAGTGCCCTTCTATGATGGGCTGGCGTCGTGCGCCGGCATCGCAGCCTTGGTGCCTCTGCGGATGGCCAATGAAGCGCATTTGCAGAAGATGCTGTCGGTCAACTATCTCGCGCCGATCTCGCTGACTCAGCGCCTGCTCTACAAGAAGCGTCTGAGAAACGATGCTTCTCTTGTCTTTGTAACGGCGCTCTCGGCCAGAGCCGCCCCGCAAGCCGCCGCGGGGTATGCAGCTTCCAAGGCCGCGCTGGAAGCAGCTTCACGGACACTGGCCCTTGAGCAGGCGAAATTCCGCATTCGTTCCAATTGCATCGCCCCCGGCTACGTGGAGACGCCCATGTTGCAGGGTCTGGGCGCCCAGGCCGGAATGGAAGACAAGATCAACCTTACTCCCCTGGGCAGACTGGACCCGACCGATGTAGCCTCATCCATCTGTTTTCTCCTGTCGAGTGCCAGCCGCTGGATCACCCGCGCAACCCTGACTGTCGATGGTGGCCTCGGCATTCCCATGCGCGTGTAGCAATGACGGCGATGAATTCCAGTGAGCGCGGCGCTGCAAAGGCTCGGCATCTGTTCGGGCTGGAAGGCAAGACGGTTCTGATAACCGGTGCCTCGCAGGGGATCGGACACGCTGTCGCACGCAGTTGCGCCGAAGCAGGTGCCCACTTGGTCTTGACCGGTCGCGATCGAGAGCGCCTGCAGCGCACGCTCGAACTGCTAGCTGGCGACGGACATCGAGCCCTGGTTGCAGATCTCACCGATATGGCGGCTTTGCGCCAGTTGGCGTTGGATTGCGGTCCAGTAGACGGTGTTGTCCATAGCGCGGGCATTCGCGGACTGTCGCCGATGAGGATGCTGAACGACGACTTCCTGCGCCAAGTCATGGAGACCAACTATGTCGCTCCAATGATGTTGACGCGACAATTGCTGAGTCGTTCGGCTATCCGTGCCGGTGGCTCGATCTTGTTTCTTTCGTCTATCGCCGCCGTCACCGGCACCGTGGGACTTGGGCCCTATGCCGGATCGAAGGCTGCGCTGATCGGAACGATGCGTCCCTTGGCACTAGAAATCGCCAAGCGAGGAATTCGCGCCAATGCGCTCGCGCCCGGCATCGTCGAGACGCCGCTGACAACAGTGGACGCTAGCTGGTTCGAGGGCATTCGCAAGCGTTATCCGCTCGACGTCGGTCAGCCGGAGGATGTGGCTTGGGCTTGCCTTTATTTCTTGTCGGATGCCAGCAAGAAGGTCACCGGCACCGTCTTCAGCCTGGACGGTGGGATTGAGTACGCATGAATTCCGAACCATCCACCGTTCCGAATCGCCTGATAATCATTGGGGCGGGCGGGTTCGGACGCACCATTGCCGGCCTTGCCAAGACTGATAGGGCGTGTGGCGTTGACTGGGATGTCAAAGGCTTTCTTGACAATCGATCGGAACTATCGAAGCCATCGAATCTTCCCATCTTGGGAGATCCACTTGCTTACGATATTGTCGACGGTGACATTTTCATTTGCGCTTTGGGCGATCCCAAGGCAAGGCGTCATTACACGACGCCTCTTCGAGAGAAAGGCGCTGACTTCATTTCTCTCCGGTCCGAGATGCAGATTGGCGAACGGGTCCACATCTCACGCGGATGCATCTTCGACCGCAATGTGTCGTTAAGTCCGGATGTGCACATCGGTGAATTTGTGACAATCTTGTCGACAACCATCATCGGCTATGACGTCCAAATTGGCGACTTTAGCCAGATTGGCAGTTTTGTCTTTGTCGGCGGCGGCGCGCAAATTGGAAGAGATGTCGTCATCCATCCACATGCGACCATCCTGCCGGGCGTGCGTATCGGAGACGGCGCGGTCGTTGGCGCTGGAAGTGTTGTTATGCGTGCTGTCGCGCCCGGAACGACAGTGTTGGGCAATCCTGCCAAGCCGTTTTCGTTCCGTTGAGATGGAGTCAAGGCTTTTACCTAAGCATTACCTCGACGCCGAGGTGTTCAAACGCGAGCAGCATCTAATATTTCGCAGACTTTGGCTATTTGCGGCTTTTCGTATCACTCTGGCAGCACCCAACGCTTTCGCCACGCGCGAATTGGGTGGGCTCCCCGTTCTATTGCAGAACTGCGACGGCGAAATTCGCGCCTTCGAAAATGTGTGCCCGCATCGACAGATGCCGCTCCAAAAAGAGTCGTTCGGGCATGCTCGCATGCTTTGTCCATACCACGGTTGGGTGTTCGACAACTTCGGGAAGGTAAAGAGCATTCCACACGAGGAGGGCCTCTACGCTTACTCTGTTGAGGAGCGCGCGCAACTTTGCCTGAAGCAATACTCAGTTCAAGAGCTTGGAAATCTCGTATTTGTCAACTTGGACTCCGACCCGCTACCTTTCGAAGAGCAATTTTCACTGGGGCTTCAGGAAAAATTGCGGGTGATCAGTGGCCACTTTGGCGCTCAAGCCATTCATACTGTTCTGCCAGCTCGCTACAACTGGAAGCTGAATTACGAGAACGTGCTTGACTACAATCATGTCCCGTACATTCATCCCAAGACTTTTCAGCCCTTGCTGCGAAAGCAAGTCGCACCCACGGTTCAGGAACTACCGACGAGTGCCAGCCTTGAAGATTTGAATGGCAGTACTTCCGAGCCTGGTAGATCGCGTCACGATTTGGCTGCGCTCAGCTTCTGGTCTCGTTCACCGATCCATGTCGAACAGTGGCCCTGGCACGAGTTCGTGGACCGCTACGGCGAGGGCGATTACTACTACAACTTCTTTCTCTATCCAAATGTCAACTTCATCTCGTTAGGAGGATTGACGTTTCTGCTCCAGCAATTTCACCCTATCGCGCCAGATGTCACCGAAGTGCGATTCACGTTGTGCGCGGCGAAAGAAACAAAGAGGTTGCCGGGCTTGCCTGCAATCCTGTGGGGTCATCTCAAAGGCGAAGTCGCTGTGCTTCGCGAAGACGTCGGCTACCTGGAGGCTTTGCAGGCTGGGCTGCATCCTGATGCACCCAGAGCGAATCATGGGCGATACGAAAGTCGGCTGATCGACGTCGCGGCGACTTATCTGCGCTTGATGAGTGAAGACGTTGCATGAGCAACCCGGAAGGCCTCTGTCTACTCGGACACGGTGCGATATTCGAGACTTTAGTTAACGATGCCCCAGGTCATTCCCTGCCATCGGATTGGCAAATGCGCCGTGCCGAGAGTGTTGGCTCGCTGGCCTCATCGTCTCATCAGCTCCTAGAGGGACTTGATCCAGCCGCGACCAGATTGTTCATCGCAATCGATCAAAACGCACTCAACCATGCGCGACTGGAGCTCTACGGGGCGGCTCGTCTACGGGGTTTCAGGATGGCATCTCTGATCCACGTCCGCGCCTATGTGGCGCCGGACGCGAAACTGGATGACAACGTCTGGATTGGCGCTGCCGCATTCGTAGGCAGCGGCAGTCAAGTGTGCAGCGACGTCATGGTTCATCCCTGCGTGCGCATCGACAGGGGCGCGCGGATTGGCACCCACGGTTGGATCGGCCCGGGTGCATCCGTCGGTGCCGATACTGAAGTGGGTGCTCATTGTGTGATCGGCGCGGACGCCCATTTGCGCGGCGGCCTGCGCTTGGGCCGTCACTGCTTGATCGAAGGGGCCGGCGAGTGGAGCAGCGATATGAAGTCAGGCAGCTTTTCGTCTCATGAATTGGGTTGCTGCGCTCGCATTGTCGGCGCCGGCTACACCTTTGACCGGCCGGCCTAAGCAGCGGAAATCATCATGCAATCTCTCCTCCCCGCGGAAGCGTACATTGATGAAGAATGGTTCGTTCGCGAGCAGAACCTCGTGATGCGTCCACTCTGGCAATTCGTCGCCCCACGCTCGCTGCTGAGCGAGCACAACGCTTTCGTGCGGCGCAGCATCTGTGGAGTCGATGTCGTGGTCCAGAATTTCAACGGAGAATTGCAAGCCCTCGACAACGTCTGTTTGCATCGCCAGAACCCGCTTCAACAAAAGCCGCAAGGCCTACGGCCTCTGGTCTGCGGATATCACGGATGGAGCTACCTCCCAAATGGTGCGGTCGACAACATTCCGCTCGACAGCGACGCGTATCGGCTGCCCGAGCAGGACCGCAAGAGCCTGCGGCTGCGAGGTTACGCAGTTGCCACCATCGGAGGCCTGGTCTTCGTGAACATCGCGGACCAGCCGATGTCGATTGAGGAACAGTTCTCTTTGCCGGCCCTCGACATGCTGAGGTCGGCGTCTGAACAATTCGACGATGAAGTACTGATTGCCACCTTCGAGGGGCACTTTAATTGGAAGCTGGCATACGAAAACCTGCGCGACAGCTTGCATCCAAGGTTCGTTCATTCGAAGACGCTTTATCAGCAGGTCAAGTTCCAGCCGCAAATGGATGAGGAGTCCATCGACGAAGCGAAGATCTATCGCGCTACGGGTAGCGCCGGCCGAATGGAGCATCTGGCCAGGCTGCGGACTTTCAGCGGCGGAGGTTTGAACGAACCGCTGCAACGCATGCCCGACTATCCTTGGCACGCCAACGTCGAGCGCTTTGGCAACGACGACTGGTATCTCAATTGGCTGGTCTTTCCCAACCTGCACATTGCCTCAGGCTCGGGCGGCTATTCCTTCATCGTCGAGCACCACCAGCCGGTTTCTGCAGGGAGAACCGATCTGACGGTCTACTATGTAACAGCGCGAAAGAAGCGCAGGTATGCGACCTCGGCCGCCGTGCTTCTGTCTCACCTAGAGGGCGCTCAAAAGGTTCTGCGCGAGGACATCGACATCATGGAAAAGGTCCAGTCCAGCCTGCGGCCCCTGGCGTCGCGCGCGACTCTGGGCGACTATGAATTCGCGAACGCTGCGATCGAGCGCTGGTACATGGATGTCATGGACGGCAGACATGCACTCTGAAAAATTTGTGGTCGGTACGGGTGTGCTGCTCCAATGGGCGCTTGCCAGCTGGGCTGAGGTTACGCCTGACGAAAGACTTCGTCCGATCGACATTGGACAAGACGCGGCCTACCGCTTTGACCTAGCTTCTCTCAACGGTGTGCTTTCGCCGGGCGCGACGGCGTTCGTAGCATGGGGCCCGCAATTCCTGAACTTCCAACGTCTTGAGTTGATGGGTGCACTGAAGGCGCGAGGGATCAAGTTACCTGCATTGATTTGTCGCGGCGCTAATGTCTCCGATTCTGCAATCGTGGGTGAGAACTGCGCAATCTGGGCCGGCGCGGTCGTTGGAGCCCATTGTCAGTTGGGGTTCAATTCGGTCATCGGCAGCGGGTCGGTGGTGGGTCCAACCGCTAGGCTCGGCAATTCGGTATGGGTCGAAGCTGGCGCGCATATCGCCGCTGGCGGAGTTGTCGGGTCTAACGCGACTATTGGGCGGGGCGTTTGCATCGAAGCTGCAGCGCAGGTCGGCAAGGGCTGCATTGTCGAGACCCCTGGTCTCTACTGCGAGCCTATCGGCATCGGAACATTCCATCTTGCGGCTTTTCATTCGCCGGTCGTCATTGTCAATGGTTGAATAGAATCGAGCACGGCCAAGTCTTGCCCGATTCGCTATCGCGCTCGCACCAATGCAATGATGCGCTCAAGGTCAGCGTCGCTTAGCGCGGGATATATGGGCAGGCACAATGTCTTCTGCGCCGCCATTGTTGCTTCCGGCAGATTGTTCGGATGAGCCGACGGCATCCCGCGGTACATGGGGAAATTCGCAATCAGTGGATAAAAGTAGCGTCGCGCATAGATCCCGTGATCCTTGAGCTTTTGGTAAAGCCCGTCCCGGCTCAAGCCATAGTCGGCTTCCACCAGGACCGGAAAATACGAATGGTTGCCTGGGGACTCGCCCGGATCGTGAAGGCAACGGATGCCGGCTACATCGCTGAGCCTAGATCGATACGTTGCATCGATGCGCCGTCGCTGCACGAGAGTGGCGTCGATGTGACGAAGCTGAAGCATCCCGAACGCAGCGTTGATCTCGCTCATCTTTCCGTTGATACCGGGAGCGACCACTGTGGTCTCATTCACAAAGCCAAAGTTCTTCAGATGGTCGATATGTTGCTTCGTGCGGGCGTCAGGGCAGATGATGGCGCCACCCTCGAAGGTATGAAAAGTCTTAGTTGCGTGGAAACTCAGCACTGAAAGATCGCCGTGTCGCAACACGCTGCCTCCTGCGTCCTGAACGCCGAACGCGTGGGCCGCGTCGTAGATCACTTTGAGGTTGTAGTCATCAGCGATCCGTTGGATGGCGTCGGTATCGCAAGGATGCCCATAGCAGTGCACCGGCAGGATCGCGGTCGTTTGCGGCGTGATGGCTGCTTCGATCTTAGAGGGATCGAGATTGAGTGATTTCGGATCTATGTCGACAAAGACGGGATTGATACTGTTCCACAGCAATGAGTGCGCAGTCGCGACGAACGAGTAAGGCGTGGTGATGACTTCACCTTTGATCCGCAGGGCCTGCAGGGCTGTGACCAAACCGATCGTGCCATTGGTGCAAAGCGCAAGATGCTTGACACCCAAATACTCGCAAAGCGCATGTTCGAATTGCTGATGGAACGGACCTCCGTTGGTCAGGACCTTCGTGGACCAGATCTCCTCGAGGTACGGAAGGAATTCAGCGAGCGGAGGCAGATGTGGCTGAGCAACGTAAATGGGCTCGTTCATTTGATAGCTCGAAGGCACTCCAAAAACTTAATAGGTTCTCATCATGGGAAGGACTTTCTGCAAAATTCAGACCACGCACCCCACACAGCTTGTTCCAGGTCCCGCGTCACGCAGATGGCTTGCTCTTCCGCCAATACGGATACTCTCTGACGCAATGAATCGCGAATTATTCCTAACTCCTTGAGTTGCGTCGAGAAATACACGGCCTTGGCGACATAGTCGTCAGGTGTCAAGGCGCAGAAATCATCAAGCCCGAGAGAACGCATCACCGAAGTTCCAACCTTTGCGAGCGCCTGCTTTCCCTCCAAAGCGATCACCGGAACACCCATGCTGAGCGAATGAAACGTTGTGGTGCCTCCGTTGTAGGGAAAGGTGTCGAGCGCTAGGTCGACCTCATGATGCAGTTCTAAATAACTCTGCAATGTGACCTTGGGCTTGAACAACAATCGGGTCGTGTCTACCCCGTGCGCGGCAAACAGTGCGGACAGGCGATCCTCAAGGTCGACTGTTGCGTTTCCGACCATCAGGCGAGATTGCGGAACCTTGGTGAGAATTGCGGCCCAGAGTGAAACTACTTCATCCGTGATCTTGGAGGGATTGTTGAGGCAACCGTAGGTGAAGAGTGATCCGTGCAAGGCGGGCAGTGGGTTGACATCAGGTGCATTCGGAGCCGGGCTGAAAGTGCCGCTCGACCTGAGTCGCAGCAACTGTTCGGAGTGAAAGGACTCAGTAGCCCCACTCGGATCGAGCCCCTCGTCAGTGATGCGATAGTCGACGGCCCCGAGTCCCGTCGTGGATTGGTACCCCAGCCACGTCATCTGGACCGGTGCTGGCTTTCGGGCGAATGTGAGCAGACGGTTGTACCCAGTGTGACCGGACAGATCGATCAAGACATCGATCCGGTCCGCTCGAATCCGAGCCGCCAGTGCATCGTCTGACAGCGATGCGCAAGGGATCCAATGATCCGCCAAGGACTTGATGCGTTCGCTCACAGCGTCGTGAACCGGATGAGCGGAGTAGCAGAAAACCTCGAACTTGGAGCGGTCGTGATTTTTGATGACTGGTTCGATGAAAAACACCAGTGAGTGATCGCGGAAGTCGCCCGAGACATAACCAAGTCGGAGCCTTCGAGCGCTGGTGCGGTCGATTTCATAGCCGCCCCAATGTCCCCTCAGTGGATCTTCGAATTTCACGGCGTACTCGAGATGCGCTCGATGTTTTTGCTGTGCGGACAACCTTGAGCTGTATTGAATACTGAAAAGGTAGTTGCTGTGGATGGTGGCCGCATCTGGATCCATCAGCATTGCCTTTCGAGTCAACTCGATCGACCGATCGAGGTCTCCGACTTGTCGCAGCGCGTTCCCGAGATTTGAAAGGATATAGGGCGATGCTGGATTTAGAAGAAGCGCCCGTTCGTAGTAGCTGATCGACTCGCTGTAGCTGCCCATTTCGGCCAGCAAATTGCCATGGTAGAAATGAAGATCTGCACTGTACGGGAAATGAGAGATTCCCTGCCCAATCACTAGTCGAGCTTCATTAATTTTGCCAGATCGGAATAGGAGCAAGCAGAGTTCAGCATAAATGGGCTCAATGGATGAGGTCAACTGGAGTACTTTTCGCCATGCACCTTCTGCTGCACTGATCTGCCCAAGCTCCAGTAAATTTTTGCCGAGTAGATAGAATGCGTCCGGATTGCTTGAATCGATCTCGACGGCGGATTGCAGTGCAGCAGCTGCTGCCTGAAACTCGCCCATCTCTTGCGAGCAAAAACCAAGACCGATGAATGCTCCGGAGTTGCGACCGTCGGCAGCAATCAACTCCAAGTAGAGCTTCTTCGCTCCATTGAAATCCTGTCTTGCTATCAGATAGCTGGCTTGGGCAAAGACTTCATTTTCACGGTCGACGCGAATCAAAGAACCCTCAGTTGCCTGTGATGGAGCACTAGCTTCACCGCGAAGCGTTGTCTCTCGTTTCTTAAAATAGCCCTTTACTGATGCGAACATGGCTATTTGAACTTCAAGAGCAACCACGTGGTTGTCTTGTCTGCAAATTCTTGGTCGAGTCCGTTGTCGAGCAGTGTGTACTTGAACGCACTCCCCAGTTGCGCTTTGGTGTAGATATTCAGGGGGTTTTTCTTCTTGAACTCGTCGACTCTTTTTTCTACCTGCAAGAACGTAGCCTCATACCTTTTTTCGCCCTTTTTGGTCGACTTCGCACGACTGCGCTTTTCAGCCTCGGTCGCGGATCTTTGACTTATGAGTTGCGCCATGTCAACGCCAAATCTTTTTGCCTCTGAGGCATCTAACCATTTTATGAACATGATCGATTGAAGGGTGTCTAAGCAGATAAGCTGACCTAATGCTTGGGCAAGGCCAAACATCTATGTCCGAGATCGCGCTCTTAGCTGCGCGCACAGCATTTTGCACTGCATTTTCCGGGACGTGTTGCTCTCCGTGGTCGAAGCTTCGATGGTGGCAACGTGATGTTTTATGACCCGCGCAAGCCCTTGCGTCGGCGCGCCGGACGCGAAGGTTGCAGGTTTCGAGGCCAAGTCGGCGCCGTTGATCTGCGCCATTCGTTGTAAATGACTCACTTAGCTGGCAAGAGTTGGGTCTCTGCCAAACTACTCGGTGGCAGTAGACGTGCAACTCAAGTCGATCGACGGATTGCAAGCCCTTACGCGCCCGCTTTTGCCAACGATGATAATCCTCGTCTGCAATGCCAAGTTCGGCCCAGATAGGTCGTTACGCGCGATGGTCAAAGTGACTGACTGAAATGTGGCATTAGCGGTTCGCGAGTAACCGGATGGGTCGAACATAATGTAAGAGAACCCCCCCTCGCCAGTCGCTTGCCCGGTTACGCTGAAGTAACTCGGCAGCGCGGTTTGCTGCGCAATGATGTCTTCGGTCGGATCCAGAAGTTGATTGTTATTCGTGTCGATGAACACCGTCCAACCCGTGCTCCAGTCCGCACCTTGCAGGGGAATAACCACCGAAGTCACCCCCTTCTTGAGCGCTTCGGCGCGCGCAGCGCTGATTGCAGCGACCAGCGAATTCGCTGTGGATGTCAGTTCGGAATTTCGCTTGAACGTAACGAAACTGGGCGAGGCGACCAGGAGGAGGATTGCGGCAATCATGATGGCGACCATCATCTCAATCAGCGTGAAGCCTGCCGCACGCCCAAATCGACGCTGCTCGTATTTCATGGCCAGCAGGTCTGAGGGCTCGATGCACTGGCTGTCCCAGTACAAGATCGTATACCTGAACTTGTCATGGACAACGATCCTACCGCACCGTCTGGCGTTATCGGCGCTGCAGTAATTTGGACGCATTCATTGATCAATTGGCCGTTCGGACATGTAGTTGCGGACAAGGTGTAGGGCGAATTGGTCGAGTTCTCGCCCACATATGTCGTAAAAGGATTTGATGCTGGTGGTGTAGTTGAATCAAAAGTTCTATATGTATTATTTTGCGTCATAAAGCGCTCTTCCTGCTGCAGCACGTTGACGATGGCAGTTCGAGCTTGTGCCCGACGTCCTTTCAGGACAGCATCCTTGTATGAGGGATATGCGATAGCCGCAAGAATTCCGACAATGGCTAAGACAATTAACAATTCGTAGAGCGTGAAGCCTCGCGAGAGTTTTCTATTGTTCATGGCGCGTTCTTCAAATTCAAATAATTGTTGATCTGCCGCCAGCTCAGCCGCCCAGAAACAATTTGGCGAGTAGTCGGCGAAGCAGGCGTGAGCCCGGTCGACCCGTTGGTGATTGTCTGGGTCGTGATGGTCGTGATCCGTCGGCCCGTACTGTCACTGACGCTCGAGGTAACAGAGCCCATGTCCAGCGTGACGGGCGCGCCAAGAATGCCCACAGTCGAAATCTTTCTCACGCCGATGCCCGTGTCGACATTGAGCGTGTACAGGAAGCCGCCGCCTCCACTCACACCGCAAGCCGCAGCGCTGCCCGAAGTGCCGGGGATCAGGCTGCCGAAGATCAGGTTGTTGCCGCTCAAGGTCGCATTGCTGATCTGGCGCTCGCCGGAATTGATGTAGTCGACATACCAGCCGGATCGCTGCGTGGCATCCGTGTCGCTGGTTGCGCGCCCCCACACGAAGGCCGGGACCGTGACGACGCCGGTGGTGGCGTTGATGGAGCCCGCCTGGAGGCGTCCGCGGTCGCTGATGATGGCCGCGCCGGCCGGATTGCTATCCGCAATCGTCGAGCCGGTGTCGTTGACCACGTAGAAGGAATTGGTCGCGGTGGACGCGGAGTCGGAGACCTCCAGGTACTTGCCGGTGCCGAAGGCCACTTCGATGCCGGCAGGGTTGTTGGTGCTGGCGACCAGCGTCGGGGCCATGCTGATCGGCTGCACGTTGCCCGATCCATCCTTGGCGGTGAAGAGCGGGTAGGGCGTCGACGACGCATTCACGAATGCGGAAAGGTGCGCCATGTCCCAATTGGCGGTCCCGAATTTCGTGAAGTCCAGCTTCCACATGTTGCCGTGCAGGTCGCCCGCGTAGATCTGCGTGACTTCCTGCGTGCCGCTGTTCGAGATCACTTGCTTGAAGTTCAGCACGCCGGTGGCATGGGTGAGCGCCAAGGTCGGGTTGACCGGGAACGAGATCTTGAAATAGTCGGTGCCCAGGGTCCATGCGGTGCCGACGGTGTGTGTGAGGTCGAGCAGGAACAGCGCCGGGTTACCGCTGCCGTAGATGCCGCTGGAATTCGGTGTCGTGTAGTTGTCGACGCCGCTGGCGACGACGGCGAACCACTTGTAGGTCGGGCCGCCGGTCGCGCCGGGTGCGCTGGTGCGCATCTTGAGAATGGCTGGCTGGCCGACCACGAAGCCCATGTCCGGGTCGTCGTCCGCGGTGAACTCCCACATGGCCTTTGAGGCGGTGAACGCCGTGGGGTCCGTCACGTCGAGCGCGAAGACGCCCCTGCCGCCCGCACCGGTTCCGGAGACGAGCACGGTCTTCCAGTTGGTCGACAGGTCAGGACCTACCAGCGCCTCGGCGACGACCGGGGGGCCATCGACGTAGGCCTGGTGATTGGCCAGGTAGGCCGGGTCGGTCAAGGCCGAGAGCTTTGGTCCCATCCAGCTGGGGATGTAGCCGAACAGCTCGTCACCGGTGCCGGCGTCGAAGGCGTGGAGCATGCCGTCGTTGGCACCGACGAACACCGCCGGCGTGCGATTGGCGTACAAGGCCTGGAACGCCGGGTAGGTGGTCGAGTTGATCGTGTTGGACGGCGCTCCCGAATAGACGACGCCAGAGTTGACGATGTCGCCCAAGAGCTTGTTGTTGCGCTGCCGGAATATCGAGCCTTCGTTGGCGTTGCTGCCTCGCAGGAAATCGACGCGCTGCGAGCCCAGGTTGTCCGGCGCCGCGATGGGCGACAGCTGATTGAGCTGACCCTTCAAGGTGGTTGAGAGGCTGCCCCAAAGGAAGTTGCTGGCCGCTGCGCCTGGATTGCCGACCACGATGTCGCGGTTCTGAACCGGCGAGTCCATGTGGGCCAGTTGCGTCGACGCGGACCACGACGCCGTCGGCGACACCGACAGCAACCCGGTGGTGGAATCGATCGTCAACGGGAATGCAAGGACGTCGCCGCTCCAGTTGCTGGTATCGAAGGCAGCCTGATAGACGGTGGTACCGGTGGTCAGTGTCTTGGATGCAACCGCGGCACCCGCGATGCTTCGCGCAGCGGTGGAGGCGCGGCTGAAGATGTCATTGAAGGCCGACAGCACCCCGCGCGCGCTGCTTTGCAGGTAGTAGCTACTGGCTTCGCCAGCCGCGGTCGGGTTCTGCCAGACGTTGTTGTTCCAGGCGCCGGTGCTGTCCTTGAACGGGTTGCCGGTGATGTTGTAGGGCGCGCTGGTCGCATTGGCCGGGTCGGATTCGTAGCCGCCGTATTTGGCCGCGGTGAAGAACTGGTTGTGGAATTGCCGGTTGCTCGCGATGCTGCCGGCGCCGTATTCGTTGACGTCGAACAGGAAGCTCTTCACGCGCAGGCCCGGGCGCTGCATCGAGGGCTGGGCAGTCCAGGTCGCGCCGCGGATGTCGTGCGAGTGGGCCCAGTAGGCGTATCCCACGATCGCGTTGCCGGGAGCGCCATAGTTTGGCGTGTTGGGATTGCCGCTCTGCTGCAGCACGCCCTGGCCGTCGTAGTAGTTGGTGACGTTGCCGGCCTCGAAGTTGTCGGCGAGGCCCGTCCAGTAGCCAACGTCCGGAATGTTATTCACCATGTCGACGGGCGGAAAGCGGTTGCCGTCGTGGGTGTTGATGTCGCCGATGACCACGATGTTGCTCTTCAGGCAGGCGTAGGCATTGGTCGCTGGTCGGCCTGCGTAGGGGTCGACATAGGTCGTCGTGACCGGGAAGCCGTCTTTCATTGCATCCGTGATGTTCTGGACCGCCAGCGTGCTGGGCTGCAGGCCCTGCAGGTAGCGCAGCGTCTCGTAGTAGAGCTCGCTCACCGGGTCGTAGATCTTGTAGATGCCCGGCACGCCGGTGCGACCGAACTGGTTGAGGTAGGTGATGACCCCGCTCTTGCCGAGTGTGTCGTTCTCAGGATTCACGTTGTAGACGCCGGTCTGGGTGTCCCACTCGGCCTTCGGATTGCCGCCGACCGGGGTGTTGTCGATCCCGTTGACGTCGTAGGTCGTGGGGCCGACATAGGTCATCGGTGCCCGCAACACGCCGCCGAAATGGCCGAGCGGGCTGCTGCCGGCTTCACCGTTGTTCTGGTCGAGCAGGTAACCGAAGGCGGCCAGGCGCAGCTGGTTGCTGTAGGTCTGGATCACGCCGGTCGGCTTGAAGTTGCCCCTGGGGTATTTGGTGCAGAAGGCGTAGCTGCGCGAATCGATCAGGTTGCCGCTGCTGTCCTTGTCGCAGACCTGCACGCGCGAGTAGAAGAAGCCGTCGCTGTTGAGGCCGGTGCCGGTCGGCGTGCTGGGGGAGGACGATGCATTGGAGGCGCGCGTGTAGCAAGCCTTGACCGTGCCGACCAACGGGTCGCCGAAGATGCCGTTGCTGCAAGAGATGCCGTTGGTGGCTTGCGTGTACTTCCAGCTGCTGTTGGCGCCGTACCAGACCTCGCGCGGGCCGGTGAAGGCGCATGTGCCGTTCTCGCCGGCGCAGGGGCCGACCGCGTCCGAAGGCAGCGGGCCGGCGAAGGAAGTGATGGCCCCGTTGGTGGACACCTGCGGGATCACGCTCAGGTTGTAGCTGGCGGTGTTGCCGCAACCGCCGCCCAGTTGCGTACCGAAGTAGATCTGGTTGAGCGTGTTGGCAACATAGACGTCGCTGCCGGCGGCGGCGGTGATCATCGCCTGCGGAATTGCGCCCCAATACGGTTGCGCGCCGGTGCCGCCGCCGCCGTTCATCTGCAGTTGCTTCGCCGGGAAGTTGCTGCTGTTCCACATGCAGATCGGGTTGCCGTTCGGAATGAAGGCGCGCTGCAGGATGGTCAGGCCGTCCTGGTCGACCGAGCGGTCGCCGCCCGACAGCGCGAGGCGCAGCATGTCGATGGCCGAATTGCTCGCCCAGTTCATGAAGTTGCCGCTGAAACCGTCGCTGCACTGGCGGTTGGTGGCGGCCCCTTGGCGCACGAACCGCTTGTAGTCGCTGGCGGTGAGTGGTGCGACCGGCGTCTCGGTCGGCGCGTTGTTATAGGCGTAGCAGGCTTCGGCGTCGTAGTAGCCGAGGTACTCATTGAGGTTCGAGTAGCTGGTATCGATCGCGCCGTTCTGGGTCGTGTATTGCGCGCCGACAGTCGGATATTCGACCGACAACGCCAGCGCGAGCGCCGGCTTGTCACCGGAGGTCGTGGCGTAGAGCGGATCGGCGGCCAAAGCGACCGCCTGGATGCTCGGCGGCGGACTGGCGCTGCCCGCTTTCAACGCGAAGGCGAATGCGATGGCGATGACCGGTAGGGCAGCCAGGGCCATGACGCGCTGTCGCGCGGACCAGAGCCTCGGGTGGGAAATGAGCGCGCGCATGTCTAGACCCCGGTTCATTGGCGGTAAATGGTTTGCGAGACGGCCTGGATGTCGGCACGCGGGCCGAACCCCATCGCCGTGATCCGGAAGATGTAGGAGGTGTTGCTGCCCGACTTGTCGCGGTTGTCAGGGTCCTGGATCGGTTCGATGACGTAGCGAGGCGTCTTGATCGGCTGCGCGCCGACCAGGCCGGAGGCGAAGCTGCGCCCGGTGAATTGACCGAAGTAGGTCGTCGGTGCGCCGCCGCCCGTGGCGGTGAAATCGACCGTGAGCCAGGCTGGCTTGCCTGTCGGGTTCAGTGCGCAAAGGCCGACGCTGTCGCCGCTGGTGCCGCACCCGGTCACATAGGCATTCGTGTTCGCGAGTCCGGTGAACACGTTGGCGCGACGGGTGGATGCGACGGGGCCGCTGATCTCCATCTCTGCGTCCATCAACGCCGCTTCCGCGGATTGCCACGCCATCTGCATGTCGCGGTCGTTGCGCGAACTGCGTTCGCCCATGCTCGCGATCTGCGCGGCGCCGACTCCCAGGATCGAGACGATGACCAGCAGCATCAGCACCACGATCAGCGACACGCCCGACTGGGCGCGGCGAAGCGAAACCGGGTGATGGGTTCTGGAGATGGGCGCCGACATGTCAAGGTTCCTGGTCATTGCGCAGATGGATGGTGAAGGTCGAAACCTGCCGGAGCCGGCTGTCGGGCGGGTTCGGCGTGAAGATGGTTCCGGCATCGTTGGTCGATGCAAACGCCGTCCCCTTGTCCGCCGAGTCGCTGGAGGGCGTGGCGCCGAGCGGGTAATAAGTGGGTGCCGGCGTCGTGATGCCCTGGGTGGCGCCTGGGGCACTGCGCAGCACCAAGCCGATGCGAAGGGCCCGCACGCGCTGCCAGTTGGCCGTGGTACCCGCGGTGTCACCGGCGACGACCATCTGGTCGGCGCGCAAATAGCTCAGCGGCACATTGGGCGGATTCAGGCCGGGAACGGGCGCGGTGTTCGGGACGACGGTATCGACGCCATAGAGCACCTGGAAGTTCTCCACGCCCCTGACCAGGGACTCCGAAGTCCAGGCCCCGGTTATCGGGTCCACATACGTGCACATGAGCGAGGGTTCGCCGCTCGGGTCCAGGTCGACCGAAAAGATGCTCGTGATGCGTGTGCTGACTGCGTTGGCGGCAGTGAAGTCGGGGACGGTGGCTGGCGCATTGCCCGAGCAATCGATCATGCTCTGGTCGGTCTCGGTGTTCGGCGTGCCGTCCGGCTTGAGCATGGGGAAGAGGCGGGAGGCCTGGTAGCTCAGGACCAGGATGTCGCTGCCGAAGCCGGCTTCGCCGGCATTTCGATCGGCGGAAGTGTTCATCGGATCGGTCAACACCACCTTGGCGTTGTTGAAGCCGGTGATGTCGGCGCCCCGGGTCGCCTGCTGCTGCGAGGCGAAGAAGGCGTCCCTGAAGCCGGTTTGCACCGTGATGCGCTGGATGATGTCGGCCGCGAAGCGTGCGCTGTCGCGCAGCTGCGAGGCCGAGTCGACCGTGGTGAAGCCCACCCGCGACACCGTGAGCGCCGCCGCTGCCGCCAGGACGACCACCAGACCCACGGCCATGGCGACGAGGAGTTCGACCAGCGTGAAACCGCTGTTGCGACGGCGGTGCATGCGACTATGGCCAAGGCTTCTCATATCGAGTTCCCAGGCGTGACGGCCAGCATGATGGAGGGGACCGTCGCTTCATCGTTGGCCTGGCCGTCCTTGAAGGCCGCGCGGCTCCAGCCGATCTTGATCACGATCGGGTCGGTGATGGTGGTGCCAGAAGCCGCCGATGGCGTGCAGGCCCACACCGGCGCTCCGGTACTTGGGTCGTAAGGCACCTTGTCCGCGCAGATCGCGACCACGGCGCCCGGCAGCTCGGCGTTGACCCGGGCGTACCAATCCGTGACTTCAGCCTGACCGCTCTCGACCGCCGACGCGCAAGTGGAGCCGACGGCCAGGCAATAGTCCGTCGCGGGCTGGACTCCCTTCGTGATGAGATAAGGGTTGTTATTGATCTGGATCGCGACCTGCTTGTTGCCTCGCATCATCTCGGCCATTTCCCGCGCCAGGACGATGGCGGACGACTGCAAGCGCGCGTCCCGATTGGTTCGAAGCGATGCCGCCTGCAGGCCGACCATCCCTAGCAAACCGAACGACAGGATGACGATGGCCACCAGCACTTCGATCAAGGTGAACCCCGCATCCTTGCGGGCTGTGGCCGTGCTCGATGGAAAGGGATTCATGGACAGAGCTTTGAAACGTGACTGAATGTGACCGCGGATATTGCCTTTTCTTGCCAGGAAACGTCCTGCCGCTCGTCACCTGCGGGGCACCGTTCGTATCGGGACCTGGCAATAGTTGGCAGAAAGTTCTACCAATTGGCACCGTATCCTCCCCGCCATGCGCCTCGTCCCCGCCTCCTGGGCCCGCCCCTTCCACGCCCGCGAGGCCGCCCTCTGCCTCCCCGCCTTGCCCTTGCTGCTCCTGGCGGCCACCGCCCTGCACGAAGACGTGAAGGGCGCCGCCGCCGCCGGCGCCGCCTTCTCCGTCGGCTTCGGCGCCTCGCGTGCGCTGGCCGGCCACCGCTGGGCAGCGATGGCCGCGGCGACGCTCGGCATCGCGGTGGCGGCCTTCGTCGGCTCGCTGGCGGGCCAGTGGCTGCCGCTGCTGCTGGTCTGCGCCGGCCTCGCGGCCGCGGCCTGCGCGGCGCTGACCTGGTACGACAACGACCTCTGGTGGGTGGCGCTGCAGGTGGTGATCGCGCTGCTGGTCGCGGGCTACTTCGCCGGCCCCGCCGACACCGCGCTCGATCGCGCGCTCTGGGTGTTCGGCGGCGGCGCGGTGCAGATGGCCTGCGTCATCCTGCTGGCCACGCTCTTCCCGCGGGCCGCCGGGCTGCTGCCGTCGGTGCCCGTCACCGCGCTCGACCACCGCGCCACCCTCTTCGCGCACGCCGCCTGCGCGGCGACGTGCGTGGTCGCGTCACTGCTGCTGTCGCACTTCGTCGGCCTGTCGAACAGCTACTGGGCGCCGATGTCGGCGCTGCTGGTGCTCAAGCCCGGCCTGCACGACACCCGCGCCCGCGGCCTCGAGTTGCTGGTCGGCAACCTGGTCGGCTGCACGCTCGCCACCCTCCTGGTGATGGCGGTGCACGACAACCGCCCGGCGATGCTGGTCGCCTTCACCGCGGCGGCCGGCCTGGCCTTCGCCCTGCAGAAGGCCAACTACGCCGCGATGGCGAGCGCGGTGTCGGCCACCGTGGTGCTGCTGCTGGCGCTCGGCAACCGCGCGGTGGTGGCCGATGCCGAGCACCGCCTGTGGGCGGTCGCGCTCGGCGGCCTGACCGCCCTGGTGATCGCGTCGATCGTCCCGCGGCTGATGCCGTCGACGCGCTGAAGCGAAACGCTCAGAGCAGCTTGTCGAGCGTCACCGGCAGTTCACGCACCCGCTTGCCGGTCGCGTTGTAGACCGCGTTCGCGACCGCCGCGCCGACGCCGGTGATGCCGATCTCGCCGATGCCGTGCAGCCCGAGCGGGCTGTGCGGGTCGGGGATGTCGTTCCAGATCACCTCGATGGGCGGCACGTCCAGGTGCACCGGCACGTGGTAGTCGGCCAGCGACGGATTCATGATGCGGCCGCTGCGTTCGTCGAAGAGCGTCTCCTCGCTCAGCGCCAGCCCGAGCCCCATCACGATGCCGCCGCGGAACTGGCTGGCGGCGGTCTTCGGGTTGAGGATGCGGCCGGTGTCGAAGGAGCCGACCCAGCGCGACACGCGGGTCTCGCCGGTGACCGCGCTGACCCGCACCTCGCAGAACTGCGCGCCGTAGGAATGCATGGAGAACTTCTCCATTTCCGCCGGCGCCGGCGAATCGGCGCGGCATTCCAGCGCGTCACGCCCGGCGCGGCGCAGGATCGTCACGTAGCTCACGTGCCGGCTCGGATCGCCGCAAACGCCCAGGCCGCCGTCGCGGGCCTCGACGTCCTCGGGCCGCAGGCCGGCCAGCGTGGTGTCGTCGGCCAGCACCAGCAGCTGGCTCACCAGCGCCTCGAAGGCCGCGCGCACCGTGGCGATGATCGAAGCGCTCTGCGACGAGCCGCCGGCGATGGTGCCGGTCGGTAGGTCGCTGTCGCCGTAGTCGAAGCGCACCCGGTCCATCGGCAGCGCCAGCAGCTGCGCCGCGTGCTGGGTCTGCGCGGTCGCGGTGCCCATGCCCATCTCGTGCGCGCCCATCTTCACGACCGCGCGGCCGTCGATGCCCAGCCGGATGCTGGCCGCGCCGCCCGGCATGCGAAAGTAGGGGTAGGTCGCGGTCGCCACGCCCTGGCCGATCAGCCATTCGCCGTCGCGGCGCGAGCCCGGCGCCGGGCGGTCGGGGTTCCAGCCGAAGCGCTGGGCGCCGCGCTCGTAGGCCTGCAGCAGGTGGCGCGCCGAGAAGCGCTTGCCCGAGGTCGGGTCGCGCGCCGGCTCGATGCGCCGCCGCAGCTCGATCGGGTCCAGCGCCATCGCCACCGCCAGTTCGTCGATCGCGCTTTCCAGCGCGAAGGTGCCGACCGATTCGCCCGGCGCGCGCATGAAGGTGTTGGCCACCATGTCGAGCTCGGTCACCTGCTGGGCGATGTGCATCGTCTCGGCGGCGTAGAGATGGCGCGCCGGGATGGTGAACTGCTCCGGGCAGCTGTTGTGCGCCGTGACGGCGGTGAAGCCGGTGTGGATCAGCGCGGCCAGGGTGCCGTCGGCACGCGCGCCGAGCGCCACCCGCTGCTCGGTCACGGTGCGGCCGCCGGTGGCGCGGAAGACGCCTTCGCGGGTCAGCACCATGCGCACCGGCCGGTCGAGGAGGCGCGCCGCCGCCGCCGCGATCACGTGGTGGTTCCAGACCGCCTTGTTGCCGAAGCCGCCGCCGACGAAGGGCGACAGCACCCGCACGTGGTCTTCCGGGATGTCGAACACCGCGGCCAGCGTGCCGCGCGCCAGGTGGACCATCTGGGTCGCGTCGTGCACCAGCAGGTGGCCGCCTTCCCAGGCGACGGTGACCGCGTGAAGCTCGATCGCGCAATGGTTGTGGCGCGGCGTGCGAAACACCTGGTCGACCTTGAAGGGCGCCTGCGACAGCGCCGCCTCGGCGTCGCCGACCGCGATCGACGACGGCTCGCCGAGGATGTTCTCGGGCGGATGCGCCTTCGCCTTCGCTTCCTCGAAGCCGGTCGCGGCGGCCTCGGCCTCGTAGCGCACCCGCACCAGCGTGGCCGCATGGTCGGCCTGCTCCTGGGTCTCGGCCAGCACCGCGGCCACCGGCTCGCCGTTCCAGTGGATGCGGTCGTCCTGCATCACCGGCAGGTTGCTGGCCGAGGCGCCCTTCGGGTCCGCCATCATCAGGAGCGGCGGCTTGAGGCGCGGGGCGTTGCGGTAGGTCATCACCAGCAGCACGCCGGGCGCGGCCTCCGCCGCCGCGGTGTCGATCTCGGCGATGCGGCCGCGGGCGATGCTGCTGTGGACCAGCGCGCCGTAGGCCAGCCGCTCGAAGGGCACCTCGGCGGCGAAGCGGGCCTGGCCGCGCACCTTGAGCGCGCCGTCCAGCCGCGGGATCGGCCGCCCGACGAAGCGGGTGGCGTCGTCCGGCGCCGGTCGGGCAGGCGCCTCCGACGGGCGCAGCGGTGTCTCGAGTTCGTTCTCGACGATCGTCATGGTGTCGCTCCTTGCGCCAGTTCGAGCAGGGTGGCGACGATCGTGCGACGCGCCAGTTCGATCTTGAATGCGTTGTCGCGCAGCGGTCGCGCGTCCTGCAGTTCGGCGTCGGCCGCGCTCCGGAAGCCGGCCTCGTTGGCGGGCACGCCGTGCAGCGCCGCCTCGGCCTTGTGGGCGCGCCAGGGCTTGTGGGCGACACCGCCGAGCGCGAGCCGCACCTCCTCCACCTGGCCGTCGCCGCCGAGCTTCAGTGCCGCCGCCACCGAAACCAGCGCGAAGGCGTAGCTGGAGCGGTCGCGCACCTTGCGGTAGGTCGAATGCCCGGCCATCGCGAGCGGCGGCAGCTCGACCGCGACGATCAGCTCGCCGAGGCCCAGTTCGGTCTCGACCTGCGGGCTGTCGCCGGGCAGCCGGTGCAGCGCCGCCAGCGGGATCGTGCGGGGGCCGGCCGGGCCTTCGAGGTGCACCACGGCGTCCAGCGCCGCGAGCGCCACGCACATGTCCGAGGGATGCGTCGCGACGCACGCCGGCGAGGCGCCGAGGATCGCGTGCATCCGGTTGAAGCCGTCGACCGCGTCGCAGCCGCTGCCCGGCTCGCGCTTGTTGCAGCGCGCCGCCTCGTCGTAGAAGTAGTGGCAGCGGGTGCGCTGCAGCAGGTTGCCGCCGACGGTTGCCATGTTGCGGATCTGGCCCGACGCACCGGCCAGCACCGCCCGCCCCAGCATCGGGAAGCGGGTGCGCACGGCGGGATGCGCGGCCACCGAGGTGTTGCTGGCGGCGGCGCCGATCCACAGGCCGCCGTCGCCGCGCTCGACGATCTCGCGCGACAGCCGGCTGACGTCGACCAGCAGTTCCGGCGTCTCGATGGTCTCGCGCATCAGGTCGACCAGGTTGGTGCCGCCGCCGAGGTAGCGGGCGCCGGCCTGGCCCCCGAACAGCTGGATCGCCTGCGTGGCGTCCTGCGCGCGCTGGTAGCTGAAGGGCGTCACGACGTTGCCTCCTCGGCTTCGGGCCAGGTGCTGGCGATCGCCTCGACGATGCCGTTGTAGGCACCGCAGCGGCACAGGTTGCCGCTCATGCGCTCGCGCAGTTCGCGCTCGCTCCAGCAGCGCACCGCGCCGGGCGCGATGTCGGCCGAGACCGCGCTCGGCAGCCCACGCTCGACCTCGGCCCGCATGCCGATCGCCGAGCAGATCTGTCCGGGCGTGCAGTAGCCGCACTGGAAGCCGTCGTGCGCGACGAAGGCCTGCTGCAGCGGATGCAGCGCGCCTTCGCTGCCCAGGCCCTCGATGGTGGTGATGTCGCGGTCCTGGTATTGCGCCGCCAGCGCCAGGCAGGAATTGATGCGCTCGCCGTCCACCAGCACGGTGCAGGCGCCGCAGGCGCCCTGGTTGCAGCCCTTCTTGGTGCCGCTCAGTTGCAGGTGCTCGCGCAGCAGGTCGAGCAGCGAGGTGCGGAAGTCGCACGCCAATTGGTGGTCTTCGCCGTTGATGCGAAAGCGCATGACGGCGTGGTCTTGAAGTTCAGGATTCATCGCGGTGTCCTCGAAATCTGCGATCGATCCTCTGCGCGGCCGATGCACCGGCTGTCAGCCAATGGACGGCAAGGCTGCAAGAAAAAGCCGCCGATGGCCCCACCGTCGAATCCGGCTGACGCCGGAAAACCCGCGCGGCGCGCATCATGGGCGGCTGTCGATATCGCGAGGCCATCACCATGTCCATCCCCGTACGACTTCTCGTTCTTTCCCTGGCGCTCGGCGCGTTCGGGCTGCCGGCGGCCGCGGCGCAGCCCGTCTTCCGCTGCGGCAAGACCTACACCAACGTTCCCGCCGGCGAACGGCCGCCGCAGGCCGGCGACTGCCGGCTGGTCGACGTCGACCCGGCCTCGGCGCCGCACCACGACAAGCTGGCGCTCGACGGCAGCCGGCAGATCACGGTGCCGGTCGGTCAGAACGGCCAGTTCTGGGTGCGGGGTTCGATCAACGGCATCCCGGTGACCTTCATGGTGGTGCGCAACGCGTCCTTCAACGCCGGCGTCGCGGTGACCGAGGCCTTTGCCGCCCGCGCCAGCCTGCACGGCGGCGCGCCGACCTTCGTCAAGACCTCGGGCGGCCTCATCGATGGCCGGCGGCTGGACAAGGTGCGCGTCGCCATCGGCCCGCTCAAGGTGCCACAGGCGACGGTGGTGGTCGGGCCACTGCCGGAAAAGGGCGCCGACGCGCTGCTCGGTCCCGACCTGCTGTCGCTCTTCGACGTCACCGCCAGCGACAGCGAGATGACCATCGTCGCCAAGTAGCGGGCGCTGGGAAGGCGCGCGGGCGCCGGATGATCCAAATCCGGTGGCGCCGCGTAAGACAGGCATGAACACCCTCCCACGCCCGGCGCCGGCGGCTCCCACCCTCGCGCCTTCGCCCGGGCGGTCGAACCTCACGCTGCACCAGAATCGCGGCTCGCTGCCGACCGGCGAGGAGCTGGCCGAGATGCTGCGCGCCGTCGCCCGCGAGCAGGACCGGCAGGCCTTCGCGGTGCTGTTCCGGCATTTCGCACCGCGCGTGAAGTCCTACCTGGTGCGCGGCGGCAGCGCCGAAGGCCTGGCGGAGGAGCTGGCGCAGGAAACCATGATCAGCGTCTGGCGCAAGGCCGGGCTGTTCGACGCCGGCCAGGCCGGCGTCTCGACCTGGATCTTCACCATCGCCCGCAACCTGCGCGTGGACCATTTCCGGCGTCAGGGCCACGGCCAGGCGCTGGTCGAAGGCCTGGATGCCGACGCCGACCAGATGCCCGACACCGCCCCCGCGCTCGACGACCAGCTGCACGCCGGCCGCTGCGAGCGCCAGGTCCGCGAGGCCATGGCCCGGCTGTCGCCCGACCAGGCGCAGGTGCTGCGCCTCTCGTTCTACGAAGAACTTCCCCACGCCCGGATCGCGCACGACCTGGGCATTCCCCTCGGCACCGTCAAGTCGCGCGTGCGCCTGGCGGTGAACCGCCTGCGTCGCCTGCTCGATGCCCTCGAACCATGATCAAGCACCACCCCGGAGATGCACTCCTGCTGGCCCAGGCGGCCGGCACCCTCGGCGCCGGCCATTCGTTGCTCGTCGCCAGCCACGTCGAAGGCTGCACCCATTGCCAGGAGCGGCTGCGGCTGCTCGAAGCCATCGGCGGCGCCATGCTGGAAGAGCTGCCGCCCGGCGTGCTGCCGTCGCGCTCGCTCGCCGACACGCTGGCCGCGATCGACGCGCCACCGCCGCCGCTGCGGCCGGCGCCGGTCGTGCACAGGCCGCAGTTGCCGAGCGGCATGGCCTGGCCGCGGGCGCTGCGCGGCTGCAACGCCACCGAATGGCGCTGGTTCGCGCCCGGCATGTACCGCAGCCGGGTCAGCCTGCCGCAGGACCCGGACGCCAACGTGTTCCTGCTGCGCATGGCCGCCGGCAAGCAGTCGTCGATGCACACGCACAGCGGCTCGGAGCTGACGCAGGTGCTGTGGGGCGCCTTCCATGACGGCCGGGCCCTGTTCACGCCGGGCGACTTCGACGAGGCCGACGACAGCTTCCGGCACCTGCCCAAGGTCGAGCCGAGTGGCGAATGCATCTGCCTGGCCTCGGTCGAGGGGCGCGTGGTCTTCGAGAGCCGGCTGGCCCGGGTCGTCGGCGCCTTGATCGGCATGTGAAAAGCGCGGACGACCGTCTGCGCGCATCATCCGCAAGCCATGATCAAGCACCACCCGGACGACGCCCTGTTGCTGACGCTGGCCGCCGGCAGCCTCGGCGCGGGCCCCGCGTTGCTGGTCGCCAGCCACCTGGAGGTCTGCGACGACTGCCGCGAGCGCCTGCACGACCTGGAGGCGCTGGGCGGCGTGTTGCTGGAGGACCTGCCGATGGCCACGCTGTCGGCCGGCGCGCTGGCCGACACCCTGGCGGCGATCGACGGTCGCCCCGCCAAGGCGCAGCCGCCGCGCCCGGCGACCCGGCTGCCGGCCCTGCCGCCGGGCATGGCGTGGCCCCGCGCACTCGACGGCTGCCGCGCCACCGGCTGGCGCTGGATCGCGCCCGGCACCCGCTTCAGCCGCATCACGCCGCCGAACGATGCCGATGCCAACGTCTTCCTGCTGCGCATGGGCGCCGGCCGGGGCTCGGCCTTCCACACCCACACCGGTTCGGAGCTGACCCAGGTGCTGCTGGGCGCCTTCCATGAAGGCCGCGGCACCTACGCGCTCGGCGATTTCGACGAGGCGGACGACAACGACCGCCACATGCAGACGGTCGACGCCGCCGGCGAATGCATCTGCCTGGTGTCGGTCGAGGGCCGGGTGCAGTTCGACGGCCTGCTGCCGCGGCTGATGGGCGCGCTGACCGGGATGTAGGGCGTCAGCGCCGCTGCGGCAGCGCCAGGATCGACAACCCCGCCGCGATGAAGGCCAGGCCGGCGCCGACGTTCAGTCCGTTGCCGAAGCGCGGATGCCCCTGCAGCCAGGCCGACAGCTTCGACGCGAAGCCGCCGAGCAGGCTGAAGAGCACCGCGGTCAGCACCGCGAAGATGCCGCCGTAGACCAGCATCTGCACCGGCACCGAGCCGCGCGAGGCGCTCACGAACTGCGGCACGAAGGCCAGCACGAAGAGGCCCGGCTTCGGGTTCAGCACGTTCGACAGCCAGCCGCTCAGGAACACCCGGTGCAAGGGCAGCCGCGCGCTCGGCGCGAAGCTGATCAGGCTGCGCGAGCGCAGCGCCTTCCAGCCGAGAAACAGCAGGTAGAGCCCGCCGACCACCTTGACCGCCCAGAACGCCAGCGGCGAGGCCTGGATGATCAGCGACAGCCCGAGCGCCGCGGCTAGCGTGTGGCACAGGATGCCGAGCCCGGCACCGGTCGATGACAGCGCCGCCGCCAGCCGCCCCTGGCTCAGCCCGCGGCTGACCGCCAGGATGTTGTCGGGGCCGGGCGAGATGACCACCAGCAGGGTGGCGGCGACATAGGCGAGGAGGACGTCGGTGGGGAACATGGAAAGAAGATTCAAGGTGTCGGCACGACCTCGTAGTAGACGCCGCTGGAGCCGTAGTAGGGCTTGTACCAGGTCGGTCCGTACTGGTAGTAGGTGACGCCGTTCACCACCATCCGGCTGGCGCCCGCGGGCACCGACGCCAGCTGGGTGCCGAGCGGCATGGCGGCCGGCACCACGTAGGCCGGCTGCGACACCACCACCGGCGGCGGCGGCACGTACACCGGTGGCGCGACGTAGACCGGCGGTGCCACGTAGACCGGCGCCGCCGCGCTGGCCACCGCCGCGCCCACCGCCAGCCCGGCGACCGCGCCG
>NZ_LMUW01000142.1 GCF_009765735.1 Xenophilus sp. L33 | reverse complement strand
GCGGCGGCGAGAACGTGCCGGTGGTCGAGATCGAGGCGCTGCTCTACAAGCATCCGGCGGTCGCGCTGGCGGCGATCGTCGGCTACCCCGACGACCGGCTGGGCGAACGCGCCTGCGCCTTCGTCGAGCTGCGGCCCGGTGCCACGCTCGACCTGGCGGGCGTGCAGGCCTACATGGACGCGTGCAAGGTCGCCAAGCAGTACTGGCCCGAGCGGGTGGTCGTGCTCGACGCGGTGCCGCGCACGCCCAGCGGCAAGATCCAGAAGTTCATCCTGAAAGAAAAGGCCAGGCATGCCGGCCACTGAAACGACCGGGCCCGGCGTGTTGCTGGAAGCACCGGCCGACGGCGTCGCGCTGCTGCGGCTGAACCGGCCCGCGCGGCTCAATGCGCTGGACGACGAGACGGTGCACGAGATCGGCCGCCTGCTGACACGCATCGACGAGGACGATGCCTGCCGCGTGCTGATCCTGAGCGGCGCCGGGCGCGGCTTCTGCGCCGGTTTCGACCTCTCGCTGGCGGCGGATGCACCGGGCAGCGACCGTGCCGGCGCGACGCCGGCGTGGATGCGGCGGCAGGAGCTGTTCGCCGGCCTCGTGACCCGGCTGCGCGGCTTGCGCCAGCCGGTGATCGCGGCGGTCAACGGGCCGGCCAACGGCGCGGGGCTCGGCCTGGCGCTGGCCGCCGAGATCCGCATCGCCGGCGAGTCGGCATCGTTCAACTCGGCCTTCGTCAAGGTCGGCATGTCGAGCTGCGACATCGGCGTCAGCTGGCTGCTGCCTCGCGCCGTGGGCCTGTCGCGCTCCTGGGAAATGATGCTGACCGGCCGCATGGTCGACTCGGTCGAGGCCGAGCGCATCGGCCTGGTGTCTGAGAGGGTGCCCGACGAGCGGCTGCTGCCGCGCGCGATCGAGCTGGCGCAGAGCATCGTGGCCAACAGCGCCTTCGGCGTCTGGATGACCAAGCGCGGCGGCTGGGCCAATGTCGAAAGCCCGAGCCTGGCGGCGGCGATCGAGCTGGAGAACCGCAGCCAGATCCTGGCGCGCACCACGGGCGACCTGCAGCGAGCGGCCGAGGCGCTGCTCAGCCGCAAGAAGAAGCCGGCCGCCTGAGCGGCTCGATGGCCCAATGGCTCAATGGGCCAGCTTGGCCGCCCGCAGCTTCAGCAGCGCATAGACGACGTCGATCGTCGGGGTCGGCGTCTGCGCGATCTCGCGCATCGCCTCGATCGAGTCGACAAGCGTGTCGAGCTCGAGCGGCCGGCCGCGCTCCAGGTCCTGCAGCATCGACATCTTGTGGTTGCCGGCGTTGCGGGCCGCGGCGATGCGCTCGTCGATGCTGATCGGCGTGTGCTCCACACCGAGGCGCCGGGCCATCGCGTCGGCCTCTTCCATCATGGTCCGCACGATCGCCATGATCCCGGGCCGCGCGTTCATCTCGGACAGCGTGCCGAGGGTCAGCGTGGCGACCGGGTTCCAGCACAGGCTGCTGATCATCTTGGCCCAGATCCAGCCGCGGATGTCGGACACCACCGGCGCGTCGAGGCCGCCCGCGGCCATCGCCTCGGCCAGCTTCAGCACCCGCGCGCTGCGCGAGCCGCCGGGCTCGCCGATCGGGAAGCGCGACAGCGCGCCGTCGTGGTGGATCACGCCGGGCGCGGTCACTTCGGAAGCCACCCAGTAGACGCAGCCGATCACCCGCTCGGGCGCCAGCGCGCGCCATTGACGGCCTTGCGGATCGAGCCGTTCGACCTGCCGGTTCCTGAAAGGTCCGGGCAGCTCGTGGAAGTACCAATAGGGGATGGCCGTGGTCGGCGGCACGACCGCGGTGTCGGGGCCGAGCAGCGGCTGCACGCTGTCGAGCACCGGCGGCAGCTGATGCGCCTTGAGCGTGAGGATCACCACGTCCTGCGGGCCGAGCTCGCGCGGATCGTCGGTGGCCCGCACGTGGGCGCGCAAGGTGCCGCTCGGGCGTTCGATCGCCAGGCCGTTGGCGCGGATCGCCGCCAGTTGCGCGCCGCGCGCGACCACGCTCAGCTCGACGCCCGGTGCCTGCGCCAGGTGGGTGGCGAGGTAGCCGCCGATGGCACCGGCACCGAAGATGCAGATCTTCATGACGACCTCTCTTTCTCTCAGTGCGGCGTGAGCACCGCGCCGCCGCAGACCGAGATGACCTGGCCGGTGACGTACTGCGACAGGTCGGTCACCAGGAACTCGAGCACCCCGGCGCAGTCCTCGACCTGGCCGAGCCGCCGCAGCGGCACCTTGGCCGCCTCGGCGTCGCTGCCGATGCCGCGCGCCGCGGCCTGGGCCGCGACCCGCGCGGTCATCATCACGCCCGGCGAGATGCAGTTGGCGCGGATGCCGTGCGGGCCCAGCTCGGCCGCGAGGTAGCGGGTGTAGTGGGTGAGGGCGGCCTTGGCCGCGGAGTAGCCGGCCAGCAGGCCCTGGTTGTAGGTGGTGATGCCCGACTGGCCCGAGATGTTGACGATCACGCCGCTCGCCTGCTGCTTCATCGCCGGCACCGCGGCCTGGCAGCAGCTCACCATGCTGTTGAAGTTGGCGTCCATGAGCAGGCTCAGGTCGGCCTCGGTGGTGGTGGTGGCGTAGCTGCGGTCGGCCGGCGTGATCGCGCCGCCGGCGTTGTTGACGAGGATGTCGAGCCGGCCCAGCGACTTCAAGGCCGACTCGACCGCACCGAAGGCCGTCTCCCGCTTCGAGAGGTCGGCCTGGATCCCGAAGCCGCGCCGGCCCATCTGCTCGATCTCCGCCGCGACGCTCGGTGCGTTCAGCTTCTCGCCGAACTCGCTCGCGCCGTCCAGCCGCAGGTCGACGATCGCCACGTCGGCGCCCAGCGACGCCAGCCGCAAGGCGAAGGCACGCCCGAGCCCGCGCGCACCACCGGTGACGAGAGCGGTCTTTCCCTGGAGTTTCATGGTGTGTCCTTGATCGTTCGTGTGAAAACGTCTGCTACGTGGCGCGACCGTCGAGCCCGCACACCCGAGGCGTGGGATACCGCGGAACCGGCTCCGCCGGGCCGCAGGTATCGTCCCCTCGAGGGGGCGCCGAAGGCGCTAAGGGGGTGTTCGTTCAATAGGTGCTGCGGCCACCCGAGAGGTCGAAGGTGAAGCCGGTCGTGAAGGAGCAGTCGTCCGAGGCCAGCCAGGCGGCCATCGCCGCCGCTTCTTCGGAGCGGCCCATGCGCTTCATCGGGATCTTCTCGATCACCGCCTGCATCGCCGCCGGCGCGCGGGCCATGGTCGACATCGCCAGCGGCGTCTCGAAGAGGGTCGGCGCGATCGCGTTGACAGTCACGCCGGTGGTCGCGAGCTCCTTGCCGAGGCTCTTGGTGAAGGCGATGACGCCGCCCTTGGCGGCCGAATAGGCGCTCTGCTGGGCGTTGCCGTCCTTGCCCGCCATCGACGAGACGTTGATGATGCGGCCCCAGCCGCGCGCGATCATGGCCGGCGCGAAGGCGCGGCAGGCGTAGAAGACGCCGTGCAGATTGATCGCGATGTTCTGGTGCCAGGCGTCGAGCGACATCTCGATCATCGGGCAGACCTCGAGCGAGACGCCGGCGTTGTTGAAGAGGATGTCCACATGGCCGAGCGCGGCCTGCGCCGCGGCGGCGGCCTCGGCCACCCGGTCGTGGTCGGAGACGTCGACCGCGCGCCAGGTCACGCGGCCGACATCCGCGAGGCCACGGGCCGCTTCCTCGAGCTTGGCGCCGTCGCGGCCCCACAGTTCGACCTCGGCGCCCGAGGCCAGGAAGCGCCGCGCGCTGGCCAGCCCGATGCCGCTGCCGCCGCCGGTGATGACGGCCGAGCGGCCGGCGAGATCGATCTTGTTCATGGTGCCGCCGTTGTCTTGGTGTGGATGCGTATCGTACGCAAGCGCATTAGAATCGAGAAGGCTCGGGACTCCGGGCTTTCCCTTGGATCCACCCTCCGTTTCCTGCCGGACTTCCAATGAACCAGTCGCGCCTCGGCGTCGTCGGCCCGGGCCTGATGGGCCTGGGGCTGTGCCATGCGGCCGCGGCAGCCGGCGTGGCGGTCGTGCTGGTCGGCCGCGACGAAGCCGCCGCGGGGCGCGGGCTGCAACGGCTGGCGGACGACCTGGGCAAGCGGGTCGAACGCGGCCGCATGGATGCCGCCCGGCGTGAGGCCGTCCTGGCACGCGTGACGCCCGGCGGCGACGCCGACCTCGCCGCCTGCGACCTGGTGCTTGAGGCGGTCGACGAGGACCGCGCGCTCAAGGCCGCGGTGCTTCGCCGCATCGAGGCCGTGGTCGCGCCGGACGCCTTGATCGCCACCAACACCTCCGGCCTGCCGGTCGGCGGACTGGCCGGTGGATTGCGGCGGCCGGGCCGCTTCATCGGCCTGCATTTCTTCTCGCCGGTCGACCGCATGGCGCTGGTCGAGGTGGTGGTCGGGCGCGACACCACGGCCGCCGCCACCGATGCGGCGCTCGCCTGGGTGCGGCGCCTGGGCAAGCAGCCGATCGTGGTGCGCGACGGCCCCGGCTTCTTCACCTCGCGCGTCTTCGCGGCCTACCTCGACGAGGCGGCGGCGATGCTGGCCGAAGGCGTCGCGCCGGCCGCGATCGAAGCGGCCGCGCTGGCCGCCGGGCTGCCGCTCGGCCCGCTGGCGATGCTCGACGAGACCGGCCTGGCGCTCAACTGGCAGCAGGCGCGGCAGGCCCGCGCGGACGGCCTGCCGGAGCGCTCCTGCCGCGCGCTGGCATGGCCGGTGCTCGACCGCATGGTGACTGCGCTCGGGCGGCGCGGCCGGCGCGAGGGCGGCGGCTTCTACGACTACCCGGCGGGCGCGCCGAAGGCGCTCTGGAGCGGCCTGGCGCTCCACTTTCCGGTCCGCAACGACCAGCCCGAGGCGGACGAGGTCGGGCACCGGCTGATGCACGCGCAGGCGCTCGAGGCCGCGCGCTGCCTGGAAGAAGGCACGGTGCGCAGCGCCTTCGACGCCGATACCGGATCGGTGCTCGGCCTGGGCTTTCCGGCCGCCGAAGGCGGCGTGCTGGCGCAGGTGGCGCGCCGCGGCCTCGACACCTTCATGGCCGAATGCGATCGACTGGCCGACCGCCATGGCGAGCGCTTCCGGCCTTCGGCCTGGCTGCGCGAACGCGCCGTGGTCGGCGGCGGCTTCGACGGTCCGTGAATCGACGCCGCTAGGGGGAATCCCCGACTGGCGCCAGATCGTACAGTAGCGTAACGTATGGCCGCTTACTTGATGCGGAAGCGCCTCGGCGCCCTGCATCGCGCGCCATCCGATCCAGCCCAACCGAGGACCACCATGCAGGGAACCCAGCTGCTCAAGCGAGCGGTGCAGTGCAGCCCCCATCGCGTCGCCACCATCAGCGGCGACCGTCGACGCAGCTGGACCGAGGTGGGCCAGCGGGTGCCGCGGATGGCGGCCGCGCTGCGTTCGCTGGGCGTGCAGGGCGGCAGCTTCGTCGCGGTGCTGGCGATGAATTCGGACCGCTACCTGGAGCTCTTCTTCTCGGTGCCCTGGGCCGGTGGCGCGCTGGCGCCGCTCAACGTGCGCTGGTCGGTGGCCGAGAACGTCTATGCGCTGACCGATTCGAAGGCGCCGGTCCTGTTCGTCGACGACGCCTTCCTGGAGCAGGCCGAGCAGCTGCGCACGCAGATGCCGTCGATCCGCACCTTCGTCTACATGGGCGACGGCGCCACGCCGCCCGGCATGCTGTCGTACGAGGCGCTGATCGAGCAGCACGGGCCGATGGCCGATGCCAACCGCGCCGACGACGACCTGTACGTGATCTTCTACACCGGCGGCACCACCGCGCACCCGAAGGGCGTCGCGATGTCGCACAAGGGCGCGTACCTCGCGACCTGCTGCTATCTCGCGCTGCTGCCGACCACCGAAGACCTGACCTTCCTCTACGTGGCCGGCTACTTCCACTTCGCCGGCGCCAGCGCGCTCTGGTACATCACGCTGGCCGCCGGCACGCACGCGATCCTGCCGAAGTTCGAGGCCCTGCCGGTCATGAAGGCGATCGGCGAGCACAAGGTGACCAACGCGGTGCTGGTGCCCACCATGGTCAACATGCTGCTGAGCCATCCGGACTTCAAGCAATACGACCTGACGAGCCTGAAGACCTGCATCTACGGCGGCTCGCCGATGCCCGAGGGCCTGATGCTGCGCGCCATGGAGATGGTGCCGACCTGGGGCTTCTACCAGATCTACGGCATGACCGAGACCGGCGGCTTCGCCACGATGCTGCGCTGGCGCGACCACCAGGTGTCGGGCGAGAAGTCCTCGCGGCTGCGATCCGCCGGGCAGGCCGCCTTCGGCAGCGAGATCCGCGTCGTGCTGCCCGACGGCACGGACGCCGAGACCGGCAAGATCGGCGAGATCATCGTGCGCAGCGACTACCTGATGCAGGGCTACCTGAACAACCCGGCCGCCACCGCGGCGGCCCTGCGCAACGGCTGGATGCACACCGGCGACGCCGGCTACCTCGATGCCGACGGCTACCTCTACGTGGCCGACCGGGTCAAGGACATGATCGTCAGCGGCGGCGAGAACGTCTATTCGGTGGAGCCGGAGCGCGCGCTGTTCCTGCACCCGGCGGTGCGCGAGGCCGCGGTGATCGGCATCCCGAGCGAGCAGTGGGGCGAGGCGGTGCATGCGGTGGTGGTGCTGAAGGACGGCGCCAGCGCCACGGCCGAGGAACTGATCGCCCATTGCCGCACCTTGATCGGCGGCTACAAGTGCCCGCGCAGCATCGAGTTCCGGGCCGAACCGCTGCCGGTCACGCCGGTCGGCAAGGTGCGCAAGAACGTGCTGCGCGACCCTTACTGGGTCGGCTACGACCGCAAGATCTGAAACCTGCCGTGCTTCATCTAGTACACTAGCGAACGATATTACGGAGACACACACCGATGGTTCTGACCGACGACCAGCGCGCGCTGCAGGAATCCGCCCGCCGCTTTGCCCGCGAGCGCCTCCTGCCCGACTACCAGAAGCGCGAGAAGCTCGGCGTGCTGGACCGTGAACTGCTGGCCGAGATGGGCAGCCTCGGCCTGATCGGCGTCGACCTGCCCGAGCGGCTCGGCGGCCTCGGCGCCGATGCGGTCACCACCGGCCTCATCGCCGAGGAACTGGCCTACGGCGACTTCAACATCAGCGCGGTGCCGGTCGGCGTCTCTCTCAATGCCGCGATCCTGATCCGCCATGCGACGCCCGAGGTGGTCGAGGAATGGGTGCCGCGCATGATCCGCGGCGAGGCGGTGGTGGCGATCTGCCTGACCGAGCCGCGCGGCGGGTCCGATGCCAGCAACCTGCAACTGAAGGCCCGGCGCGATGGCGACGACTACATCATCAACGGCGAGAAGACCTCGATCACCTTCGCCGACCGCGCCGACGCCTACCTGATCTTCGCCCGCACCGGCCGCCCGGAAGACGGCGCCAAGGGCGTCTCGGCCTTCTTCATCCCGGCCACCTCGCCGGGCATCCAGCGCACCCACTTCGACGACGTCGGCAGCGCGATCATCGGCCGCGGCTCGGTCTTCTTCGACGACGTGCGGGTGCCGGCCAGCCATCGCCTGGGCGACGAGGGCAAGGGCTTCACGCAGGTGATGCAGGGCTTCGACTACAGCCGCGCGCTGATCGCGCTGCAGTGTTGCGGCGCGGCGCAGGCCTCGCTCGACGAAGCCTGGGCCTATGCCAAGGAGCGCGAGGCCTTCGGCCGGCCGATCGGCCAGTTCCAGGGCGTGACCTTTCCGCTGGCCGAGGGCGAGTCGCACATCGCCGCGGTGCGCCAGCTGTCCTACCACGCGCTGGCGCTGCGCGACGCCGGCGAGCCGCACACGACCGAGGCCGCGATGGTCAAGTGGATGGGCCCGAAGACCGCCTTCGACGTCATCCACCAATGCCTGCTGACCTTCGGCCACTACGGCTGGTCGAAGGACCTGCCGCACCAGCAGCGCATGCGCGACGTGATGGGCCTGGAGATCGGCGACGGCACCGCCGGCATCATGAAGCTGGTGATCGCGCGCCAGCGCATCGGCCGGGTCGCGGTGCAGTACCTGCCGAGCTGAGGCGATGACCACGCTCATCGACGACACCACGCTGGCGCCGAAGATCGCCGGCTACCTGGCGCAGCAGCTCGGCCATGCGGTGCAGGTCGGCACGGTGAAGCGCTTCCCGGTCGGCTTTTCCTGGCTGACCTATTCGGTGCCGGTGACCGGCATCGACGGCGGTGCGAAGACCGAGGAGCTGATCCTCCGGCTCGGCCCCGACTACGGCCTCTTCGCGCCCTACAGCGCCAAGCCGCAGGTGCTGTCGATGCGGTCGCTGGAGGGCAGCGCCGTGCCGGTGCCGCGCGCCTTCTGGAGCAGCGACGATGCGTCGATCCTCGGCGCGCCCTTCATGTTCTGCAGCAAGGTCTCGGGCGATGCGGTGGTGCCCTGGGTGTCGGCCAACGAGCCGGGCCTGGAAGAGGGCTACCGGCGCCGTCTGGCCGAGCAGTTCATCGACGCGCTGGCCGCGTTGCACCGCGTGCCCTGGCAGGAAAAGCCGATCGCCGAGATGGCGCACGGCATCACCGTCGACAACGCGGCGCGGATCAACGTCGAATACTGGGAAGCGCAGATCGCGCGCTGGGCGATGCGGCCCTGGCCGCAGGCCGAATGGGGCATCCGCTGGCTGAAGGCGCACTGCCCGCAGGCGCCGCGCGTGGCGATCGTGCACGGCGACTACCGCACCGGCAACTTCCTGGAGCAGGACGGCCGCATCACTGCGATCCTCGACTGGGAGCTGGTGCACCTGGGCGACCCGCACGAAGACCTCGGCTGGGCCAGCCTGCCGATGTACATGGGCGGCAGCAAGCTGATCAGCCGGCTGGCCGAACCCGACTGGTTCTACGCCCGCTACAGCGAGAAGGTCGGCTTCCAGGTGTCGATGGAGTCGGTGCGCTACTACCAGGCGCTGTCGCTGCTCAAGCTGGCCGCCACCCACATGGCGGCGGCGCGCTGCTTCGAGGAAGGCCGCTTCAGCGACATGCGCATGCCGGCGATGGGCAGCCAGATCGCGACCTGCCTGAGGCAAATGGAAAAAACGATCGAAGGCATCCGATGAACAACAGCTTCGCCCGCCTGATCGACGGCATGAACGCCACCTTGCGCAAGGAAGTGCTGAGCCGGCTCGACGACGAGTTCGCGCGCGGCCAGGTGTTCGGCGTCATCAACCTGCTCAACACCTTCAAGGTGCGGGCCGACTGGTCGGCCGGCTTCCTGCTCGAGCAGATCGCGGTGCAGCGTGCCGCGCTGGATGGCGTCGCCGCGCTGCTGAAGGATCGGGCGGAGTCGGCGTCGCTGCCGGCGCTGCCGGCGGCCGCTCCACCGGCCGCGGTGCCGATCGCGGACCTGCTGGCGCTGCGCGACAGCCAGAACCAGGCGATCGGCCAGCTGCTCGGCTGGCTGGATGCGAAGCGCGCGGCGCTCGGGCCGGAGACCGCCGCCGCCGTCGAGGAACAGCTGCGCACCGCGATGCGGGCCGAGCTCGCGATCGAGCTGAAGAATTCTCCGCGGCCGCTCTTCGCCGAGATGTCGAGCGGCAGCGAGGACTGAGCGCCGCGGGGCTTCAGGACATTCCCTAGTCCGGCAGTCCCGCCCTTGACAGCCGCCAACGGTGCGTTAGATTCGCGATAGATTTGCATGCTTATCGTAAGCTAGTGTAGAAAAATCGTCGCAGGACGTGGAGACAACACAATGACCCCCGTTTCGAGAAGAACCCTGCTCGGCGGCGCGGCTGCCGGTGCACTGTCGATGGCCTTGCCGATGGTTTCCCGGGCCGACGACTCGGGCACGATCAAGGTCGGCGTGCTGACCATCGACAGCGGCCCCTTCGCCCTCTACGCCAGCCTCGTCGAGGACTCCGCCAAGGTCGGCGTGGACTATCTCAACGCCCACGGCGGCGCGCTCGGCCGCAAGTTCGAGGCGGTGATCCAGGCGCATTCCGGCACGCCCGCCAGCGCCATCGCGGCGGCCACCAAGCTGGTGCAGCAGGGCGGCTGCAGCTTCATCACCGGCCAGACGCCGACGTCGCATTCGCTCGCCATCGCGCCCAAGCTCGACAGCCTCAACGCGATCATGATCGACATGTATTCGCAGGGCGACGACCTGATGACGAAGGCCTGCCAGCCGAACTTCTTCCGGGTCACCACGCCCGACAGCGTGTACGCCGCGATGCTGCGCGCCTTCGTCAAGAAGTCCGGCGCCAAGACCTGGAACCTGATCTCGCCCGACTATGCGGTCGGCCACACCTTCGCGGCCCGCTTCACCGAGATGGTCCAGGCCGAAGGCGGCACGGTGCAGGAAAGCCTCTTCGCGCCGCAGGGCACCACCGACTTCGGCAGCTACATCACCCAGCTGTCCAAGCCGGCCGACGCGCTGATGGTCACGCTCTACATGGCCGACGGCAATTCCTTCGCCAAGCAGCAAAAGCAGTTCGGCCTGTTCGACAAGTACAAGACGGTGCTGGGCAACGGCTTCGCCACCGAGTTCCAGCTGTCGGCGCAGGGCGACTCGGTGCTCGGCGTGCTGAACGGCCTGAGCTACCACTACGACATGCCGGGAGAGGACAACGCGGCTTTCGTCAAGGCCTACGAGACCGCCTACAAGCGCAAGCCCATCTACACCGACGCCGACATGATGGTCGCGCTGGAGATGCTCCGCGCGGCGATCGTCAAGGCCAAGAGCACCGACGTGCCGGCGGTGCGCGCCGCGCTGGCGGGCCTGAAGGCCCCGACCATCTACGGCACGGTCGAGATGCGCGCGGCCGACCACACGCTGATCCGCCAGCATGGCGTCGCGCAGGTGGTGAAGACCGAGGACGGCAAGGGCACCACCTTCGTGATGCGCGACATCGAGCCGGGCTCGGCGCTGTTCCCGCCACCCAGCGCGGAGTGCAAGCTGTGACGGCGGCGACGCACGCGAGCGGCGCCGACGCGCGCTACAAGACCCTGCTGGTGCGCCGTCATCCGGACGGCTTCGCGACCCTGGTGCTGAACCGGCCCGAGAAGTTCAACACGCTCTCGAACGAGCTGCGCGCCGAGATGGCGGGCGCCATCGCCGAGCTGGAAGCCGACCCCGAGGTGCGGGTGCTGATCCTCACCGGCGCCGGCAAGGCCTTCACCGCCGGCATGGACCTGGAGGAGTGGGCGGTCTCCGAGAAGGTCGCCGCCGGCGCCTACGAGAACGATCCGGTGAAGGCGCTGCAGTCCTTCAGCGGCCCGGTGATCGGCGCGGTCAACGGCCTCGCGGTGACGGGCGGCCTGGAGATCGCGGTCGCCTGCGACCTGCTGGTGGCCTCGACCGAGGCGCGCTTCGCCGACACGCATGCGCACGTCGGCCTGCTGCCGGGCTGGGGCGGCTCGGTGCGCATGGCGCGGCTCATCGGCCTGCCGCGCGCCAAGGAGCTGGCATTGACCGGGCGCTTCCTGCATGCCGAGGAAGCGCTGGCCTGGGGCTTCGTCAACCACGTGGTGGCGCCCGACCAGCTGCTGGCCAAGGCCGAATCGATCGCCGCCGACATGGCCGCCGCGGTGCCCGACACCCTGATTCGCTACAAGCGCCTGCTCGACGACGAATGGGCGCTGCCGCTCAAGGAAGCGCTGGCGCTCGAGCGCCAGGCCTCGCTCGACAACAACGCCAGCGTGCCTGGCACCACCATCAACGCACGCGCGGCCGCCATGGTCGCGCGCCGCAAGAAGGCCAGGGGCGCCTGAGCGCCGCCGGCAAGGAGCCCGTTCTTGACCGCTACCCGCCAAGCCGCACCCTGGGAGGCCTTCTGGACCGACCTCACCCTGAGCGGCATGCTCGACCAGGCGGTCGCGCGCTTTCCGGACAAGGACGCCGTCGTCTCCTACCGCGCCGACCGGCCCGATGCGCCGCCGCTGCGGATGAACTTCCGCGAACTGGGCCGGCGGGTCGAGCAGGTCGCCGCCGCCCTGGCGGCCCGCGGCGTCGGGCGTGCCGACATCGTGGCCGTGCAGCTGCCCAACTGGTGGGAGTTCGTAGTCGCCGCGCTGGCCTGCGCGCGCGTGGGCGCGGTCATCAACCCGCTGATGCCGATCTTCCGCGAGCGCGAGCTGGGCTTCATGCTGGCGATGAGCGAGGCCAAGGTGCTGATGGTGCCGCGCGTCTTCCGCGGCTTCGACCATGCCGCGATGGCGGCGTCGCTGCAGCCGGCGCTGCCGGCGCTGCGCCATGTCCTGGTATCCGACGGCGAGGGAGAGCAGGCCTTCGACCGGCTGCTCGACGAAGGCGCGGCCGCCGCTGCCTTGCCGGCCGATGCGGCGCTGCGTCCCGACGACCTCGCGCTGCTGATGTTCACCTCCGGCACCACCGGCGAGCCCAAGGGCGTGATGCACACCTGCAAGGCGCTGGTCGCCTGCACCGACGCGCTCGGCGCGGGCTTCGGCCTGACCGAGGACGACGTGCTGCTGTGCTCGATGCCGCTCGGCCACATGGCCGGCTACGCTGCCGTGCTGCTGCAGGCGATGCGCCTGGGCGCCACGCTGGTGCTGCAGGACGTGTGGGAGCCCCGGCGCGGGGTCGAGATCATGGCGCGCGAGGGCGTGACCCACATCGTGGCCTCGACGCCTTTCCTCGCGGACGTCTGCGACACGGTGGCCGCCGGTGCCGAGCGGCCGGGCCGCCTGCGCACCTTCCTGTGCGGCGGCGCGCCGATCCCGCCGGTGCTGATCGAGCGCGCGGCGCGCGAGCTCGGCCTGCTGGTGTCTTCCGAATACGGCATGACCGAGACGCTGGCCAGTGCGCTCACCGAGCCTTCGCGCTCGGCCGACAAGTCGTCGAAGACCGACGGCCGCGCGCTGCCCGGCGTCGAGCTGCGCATCGGCGACGACGACCACCAGCCGCTGCCGGTCAACCAGACCGGCCGCCTGCTCGTGCGCGGCGCGCAGATGTTCGTCGGCTACTACAAGCGACCGGAGATCCGCACCTTCGACGCCGAAGGCTGGTTCGACACCGGCGACCTGGCCTACATGGACGACGAG
>NZ_LMUW01000141.1 GCF_009765735.1 Xenophilus sp. L33 | reverse complement strand
ACGCACCTTGCGCTCCCTGGTATTCCGGGGAGCACGCCTGTTCGAGTGTCATTTCAACCCTCGAACCCCTCCGGGGGTCCGGCGTTGGGGATCGGGAACCCCTAAGACGGGATCCCGGCCCCGAAATACAGTGGCGGTCTCGCCGCAGCCTCTCATGCGCAGTAGTTTGCACAACTCGCACCGGGAGCGCGGCGCGTCCACGTCCGTAAAACACCCAACTTCTGAAATGTTGACCTCGGATCAGGTAGGAATACCCGCTGAACTTAAG
>NZ_LMUW01000140.1 GCF_009765735.1 Xenophilus sp. L33 | reverse complement strand
CCGGCGGCTCGGTGCGCATCCCGGCCGCGCTCTGCGGGCTGGTCGGCTTCCGGCCGAGCACCGGCCGCTGGCCGACCGCCGGCGTGGTGCCGATCTCGTCGACCCTCGACACGCCCGGCCCGATGGCACGCGACGTCGCCGACTGCGTGCTGCTCGACCAGGTGGTCACCGGCGCCGCGGCGCCGCAGCCGGCGGCCCTGCGCGGCCTGCGCATCGGCGTGCCGCGCGCCTACTACTGGTCGCCGCTGGACGCCGGCCTGGCGCAAGTCGCCGAGGCCGCCTTGGCGCGGCTCGAAGCCGCCGGCGTCGAGCTGGTGCCCTGCGAGGTGGCGCAGGTCGCCGAGCTGACCGCCGCCGGCATGTTCCCGGTCGCGATGTACGAGACGCTGCCGACGCTGCAGGCGCATCACGAGGCCCACGGCTGGACCTTCGACGCCCGGAAGGTGAGCGACGCCATCGAGAGCCCGGACGTGCGCGGCGTGTACGAGAGCCTGCAGGGCGAAGGCGCGATCCCGGAAGCGGCCTATCGACAGGCGCTCGACACGGTCCGGCCGCAGCTGCGGGCCGCCTTCGCCGCCTGCTTCGAATCGAACCGCATCGACGCGATCCTCTTTCCGACCACGCCGCGCCCGGCGGCGCCGATCGGCGAGGACCAGACCGTCGAGCTGGCCGGCGAGCAGGTGCCGACCTTCCCGACCTTCGTGCGCAACACCGGCCCCGGCGCCTTCGCCGGCCTGCCGGGCATCAGCCTGCCGGTGGGCCTGGGCGCCGACGGCCTGCCGGTCGGCATGGAACTGGACGGCCCGGTCGGCAGCGACGCGCGGCTGCTGGCGGTGGCGCTGGCGATCGAGTCGGTGCTGCCGGCGACGCCACCGCCGCGCTGAAGCGCGCCAGCGCCCTGCCCGATCGCCATCGCCTTCACCTTTTCTTCCGGAGACCTTCCATGACCCTGCAAGACCCCCGCTCCACCGCCACCGGCATCGGCCGCCGTGGCGCCCTGCAATTCGGCGCCGCGCTGGCCGCGGCCGCGGCGCTGCCGTCTTGGGCGCAGGCCGGTGGCAAGCCCTTCAAGATCGGCCTGTTCATCCCGATCAGCGGCCCCGCTTCGCTGTTCGCTGCCACCGACCGGGCCTGCGCCGACCTGGCGGTCGAGCAGATCAACAAGGCCGGCGGCATCCTGGGCCGGCCGATCCAGCTGGTGGTGGTCGACGCGGGTGGACCGCCTGCCGACTCGGCCAAGTCGGCGGTGCGGCTGATGCTCGAAGAGAAGGTCGACCTGATGGTCGGCTCGCACGACAGCGCGACCCGCCAGACCCTGATCGGCACGATCAAGGGCAAGGTGCCGTACATCTACACGCCGGTCTACGAAGGCGGCGAATGCGCCCCCAACACCTACGTGCTGGCCGACACGCCGCAGCAGCAGATCAAGCCGTCGCTCGAATGGCTGATGACGCAGGGCCCGAAGGCCAAGAAGGTGTTCATGGTCGGCAACGACTACGTCTGGCCGCGCAAGTGCAACGAGTTCGCCAAGGGCGTGATCGCCGCACAGGGCGGCACGGTGCTCGGCGAGGAATACCTGCCGCTGGGCGCCGCCAACAAGTTCGAGGAAGTGGTCGGCCGCATCAAGGCGGCCAGGCCGGACCTGGTGATCAGCACCTGCGTGGGCGGCGACAACATCAACTTCAACCGCACCTTCGCCAGCTTCGGGCTCGCCAAGGACATCTCGCGCGTCTCCTACCTGCTGGAGGAGAACACGCTGGCCGGCATCGGCGCCGAGAGCAGCGAGAACCTCTATTCGTGCATGTCGTACTTCGCGTCGATCGACTCGGAGGCCAACAAGCAGTTCAAGGCCGCCTACTTCGCCAAGTTCGGCGACAAGGCGCCGCCGCTGAGCCTGCTCGGCGTCGACTGCTACAACGGCGTGGTCGCCGCCAAGGCGCTGGTGACCGCGGCCAAGGGCACCGGCGCGGCCGCGATGATGGCCGCCTCGCAGGGCCTGCACTTCGACGCGGTGCCTGCGCCGATGACCATGAGCCAGCAGCACGTCGACAAGACCATGTACCTGGCGTTGTGCAAGGGCACCACGTTCCAGGTGATCCAGACCTTCGCCGACGTCAAGCACGGCCAGACCTGCAAGACCGCCTGAGACCTTCGCACCCGAACCCGGAAGCCGCGCATCGATGGGCCTGACCGACCTTCTGAACCTTCTCTACGCCGTCTCCACGCTGGCCGTGGTGGCGCTGGGGCTGGGCATCGTCTTCGGGCTACTCGGCGTGCTCAACCTGGCGCACGGCGAGTTCGTGATGATCGGCGCCTACAGCGCGTGGTTCGTGCAGTCGCACGGCCTGTCGATGTGGGCCGCGGTGCCGCTGGCGCTGGCGGTGTGCGCGGCGATCGGCTGGGCGCTGGAGCGCTGGCTGATCCGCGCGCTCTACCGCAGGCCCTTCGACACGCTGATCGCCACCTGGGGCGTGAGCCTCCTGCTGCGCAAGCTGGTCGAGGCGGTCTTCGGCCTCGGCTACAAGAACGTCAGCGTGCCGCTGCCCCAGACGCTGCACCTGCTCGGCGCCGACTATCCGGCCTACCGGCTGCTGCTCATCGTCGCGAGCACCGGGCTGATCGCGGTGCTGTTCCTCTGGTACCGGCGAAGCCTGGCCGGCACCCGCATTCAGGCGATGGTCGACAACCCGGCGCTGGCGCAGGCGCTCGGCATCCGCACCGAGCGGCTGGCCAGCGCCACCTTCGTGGTCGGCGTCTCGCTGGCCGGCCTGGCCGGCGTGATGCTGGCGCCGACCACCACGGTGCAGCCCTTCATGGGCATCGACTTCGTGCTGGACGCGTTCTTCTCGCTGGTGGTCGGCGGCCTGGGCAGCCTCGTCGGGCTGGTGGCCGGCGCCGGCGTGGTCGGCGGCACCGGCGCGATCGTGGCGACGGTGCTGGACCGCAGCTACGGCTACTTCGCGGTGCTCGGCGTGGCGATCGCCTTCATGTGGCTGCGGCCGAGGGGCCTCTATGCGCGAACCTGAAGCGATGGTCGCCGAAGGCGCCGCGATCGAACGGCCGGCTGCCGCAAGCTCGAACGCGCGCAGGCAGATCCCCACGATGCCGGCGCTCGCCCTTCGCGCCGGACTCGGCATCGCGCTGCTGGTCGCCGCGCCCTTCGCGCTCGGCGACTACTGGGCCTACCAGCTGGCGCTCTACCTGCTCTACGCCTGCGCGGCGGTCGGCGTCGGCCTGTGCTGGGGCCAGGGCGGCTTCCTGCCGCTCGGGCAGGCGCTGTTCTTCGGGCTGGCCGCGTACCTGTCGGGCTTCGCGCTGATCCGCTTCGACGGCGCCTGGTGGCTCTGGCTGCTGGTGCCGCTGTGCGCCGCCGCGAGCGGCCTCCTGGCCTACGCGATCGGCCGGCTGGTGTTCCGCAGTCAGGGCGAGAGCGGGCCCTACTTCTCGATGATCATCCTGGCGCTCGCGCTGCTGGCCTCGCAGATCGCGACCACCTGGCAGTCGGTCACCGGCGGCTTCAACGGGCTGGGCAGCATCCCGTCGATGCCGGGCATCGACAGCTACCTGGCCAACTACTTCGTCGCCGCCGGCGCCATCGTCGCGGTGCTCGCGATCGGCGGCTGGCTGCTGGCGGCGCCGAGCGGCGTGCTGCTGCGCGCGCTGGCCGGCAACGAGCGGCGCGCGGCCTTGATGGGCTTCGACACCAACCACCTGAAGGCCGCCTTCTTCGGCCTCAGCGGGCTCTTCGCGGGCATCGGCGGCGCGCTCTACGCGCCGCAGCAGGGCCTGGTCACGCCGCAGGCCTGCGGCTTCCTGCTGTCGGCCGACCTGGTGGTCTGGGCCGCGGTCGGCGGCCGCGGGCGGCTGCTGGGCCCGGTGCTCGGCACCTTGCTCATCGGCGCGCTGACCAGCGTGCTGAAGGACAGCTTCGTCTACTGGGAAGTGATGGTGGCGCTGCTCTTCATGGCGGTGGTGCTGCTGTTCCCGCAGGGCCTCGTCGGGCTCCTGCAGCCGCTGCGGCGCTGGCTCTGGCCCGCACGCACCGCCGGCCGCGGCGAGGCCGCGCCGCCGCGGCTGCTGCCGCGGCGGCCGGATGCGCGCATCGACGTCGACTCGATCACGCTCGAACGCGGTCCGGTGCGGATCCTGCAATCGCTGAGCCTGCGGCTGCAGGGCCCCGGCATCTTCTGCCTGATCGGCCCGAACGGCGCCGGCAAGACCTCGGTCTTCAACCTGGTGACGGGCGAGCTGCCGGCGCAGCAGGGCGAGGTGCGCATCGGCGAGCAGCCGGTCGGCCGCTGGAAGGCGCATCGCATCGCGCGCCTGGGCGTCGTGCGCAAGCTGCAGGTGCCGGCGGTGTTCGCCGCGCTGAGCGTCGGCGATAACCTCGCGATCGCGCTGTGGAGCGGACGGGCGCGGCGGCGCGCGCTGCTCGACCTGCGCCTCTTGCGCTGGCACAGCCCGATGCTGGCGGCGCTCTGCGCCCGCTACCCTTTCCTGGCCGAGCGCGAGCGGCTGGCTTCCGACCTGGCGCACGGCGAGAAGCAGGTGCTCGAGCTGTGCATGGCGCTCCTGACCGAGCCGGACATCCTGCTGCTCGACGAGCCCTGCGCCGGCCTGTCGCCGCAGGACACGGCGCTGGTGATCGACACCGTGCGCTGGGCCCAGCGCGAGCTGGGCAACACGGTGCTGATCATCGAGCACGACATCACGCTGGTGCGCGAACTGGCCGAGCGCGTCTTCGTGATGCACCAGGGCGCGCTGCTGGCCGAAGGCACGCTGGCCGAGGTGCAGGCGCAGCCCTCGGTGCAGGCGGTGTACGTGGGAGCGCGCAAATGAGCGCGCCGGCCGCGCTGGCCTTCAAGGACCTGGCGAGCGGCTACGGCTCGGCCGAGGTGCTGCGCGGCCTGTCGGGCGAAGTGGCGCCCGGCCAGGTGCTGGCGGTGATCGGGCGCAACGGCGTCGGCAAGAGCTCGCTGCTCAAGGTGCTGGGCGGCCACCTGCCGGCCTGGCGCGGCGGCATCGCGCTGCTCGGCAAGCCGGTCGAGCGGCTGCGCCCGGCCGAGCGCCATGCGCTCGGCCTCGCCTACTGCCAGCAGGAGCGGCCCGTGTTCGACAGCCTCAGCGTGCGCGACAACCTGGCGCTCGGCATGAAGGCCGCGAGCCCGGCCGACATGAAGCCCTTCTTCGAACGCTTCCCGGTGCTGGAGCGGCGCCTGGCGCAGCAGGCCGGCACGCTCTCGGGCGGCGAGAAGAAGATCCTGGCCTTCTCGCGCTGCCTGGCCGAGGCCCAGCCGGTGGTGCTGCTCGACGAGCCGAGCGAAGGCGTGCAGTGGGAGAACATCCTGCACATGGCCGCGCTCATCGACGCGCAGCGGGCCCGTGGCGTCGCCTTCGTGCTGGTCGAGCAGAACATCGAGTTCGCGACCCGGCTGGCCGACCACTACCTGGTGATCGACCAGGGACGCTGCGTGCGTCACGGGCCGGCCGCGTCGATGGACCGCGAGGAATTGCTGCGGCATCTGCACGTGTGAGCCCCTCCCCCGGCGGCCGTGTCGGCGCCGATTCGCCTCGGGGGCGACCCGTACAATTTCGCCCATGTTGAATGTTCGCCAAACCGTCGCCAGCGCGATCGGCCTCGCACTGCTCGCGGGCGGCCTCGCCGGCTGCGGCCAGCGCGGCGGCTTGTACCTGCCGACCGACCCCGCCGCCAAGGGCCGCGCCACCCTGCCCCAGACCGTGCTGCCCGGCATGTCGAGCAAGCCGACCGCGGGCGCGACGCCTTCCGCCGGCGCCGCGAGCGCGGCCACAAGCACATCCGGCAATGCTGCCGCCAGCACCTCCGAAGGCATTCTTCAACCGGCGATTCCGTACGGCCCTTCGGTCGTTCCCAGCATGAACCCGTCGCCGATCGAGGATTCGCCATGACGAACGGCGACACCCGGCTGCCCGGCCATCCCCACATCGCCCACCGCGACGGCCTGCTGCAGGTCGAAGGCGTCGCGCTCGACGCGCTGGCCAAGGAACACGGCACGCCGCTCTTCGTCTACTCGAAGCAGTGGATGCTCGACGCCCTGGCCGCCTACCAGCGCGGCTTCGAAGGCCGCGACGCGCTGGTCTGCTACGCGATGAAGGCCAATTCGTCGCTCGGCGTGCTGCGCGTCTTCGCCGAGGCCGGTTGCGGCTTCGACATCGTCTCGGGCGGTGAACTGGCGCGCGTGCTGGCCGCCGGCGCCGATCCGGCGAAAGTCATCTTCTCGGGCGTTGGCAAGACCCGCGCCGAGATGCGCCAGGCGCTGGCCGCGAAGATCGGCTGCTTCAACGTCGAGAGCGAGGCCGAACTGGAGGTGCTGCACCAGGTGGCGTCCGAGACGGGCGTGCGCGCGGCGGTCAGCATCCGCATCAATCCGAACGTCGATCCGAAGACGCATCCCTACATCTCCACCGGCCTCAAGGGCAACAAGTTCGGCATCGCGCACGACCGCGCGCTGGCCGCCTACCGGCATGCGGCGTCGCTGTCCGGGCTGCAGGTGGTGGGCATCGACTGCCACATCGGCTCGCAGATCACCGAGGCCGCGCCCTACCTCGAAGCGCTGGAGCGGGTGCTCGACCTGGTCGAGCAGATCGAGGCCGCCGGCATCCCGCTGCACCACCTCGACTTCGGCGGCGGCCTGGGCATCGACTACCACGGCGAGACGCCGCCGGCCGCCGACTCGCTATGGCTCCAGCTGCTCGCGCGGCTGGACGCCCGCGGCTTCGGCCGGCGCCGGCTCATCGTCGAACCGGGCCGCTCGCTGGTCGGCAATGCCGGCGTCTGCGTCACCGAGGTGCTCTACCTGAAGCCGGGTGAAGAGAAGAACTTCTGCATCATCGACGCCGCGATGAACGACCTGCCGCGGCCGGCGATGTACCAGGCCTTCCACGCCATCGTGCCGGTGCGCGAAGGCGCGGGCGACTCGCAGACCTACGACGTGGTCGGCCCGGTGTGCGAGAGCGGCGACTGGATCGGCCGGGACCGCGCGCTGCGCGTGGCCGAGGGCGACCTGCTGGCGGTGCTGTCCGCCGGCGCCTACTGCATGGCGATGGCCAGCAACTACAACAGCCGCGGCCGCGCCGCGGAGGTGCTGGTCAGCGGAACGAACGCCAGCGTGATCCGGCGCCGGGAATCGATCGAGGACCAGCTGCGCAGCGAGCGCCCCGACGGCGCCTGAAGCCCCGTCGGGCCGGCGCGGCTACAGCGTGCCGTAGCTGTGCAGGCCCGAGAGGAACATGTTCACGCCCAGGAAGGCGAAGGTCGTGACCGCGAGGCCGCCGAGCGCCCACCAGGCCGCGACCGTGCCGCGCAGCCCCTTGACCAGCCGCATGTGAAGCCAGGCCGCGTAGTTGAGCCAGACGATCAGCGCCCAGGTCTCCTTCGGGTCCCAGCTCCAGTAGCCGCCCCAGGCGTCGGCGGCCCAGAGCGCGCCGAGGACCGTGGCGATGGTGAAGAAGGCGAAGCCGACGGTGATCGACTTGTACATCATGTCGTCGAGCACCTCGTTGGCCGGCAGCCGCGCCGCGATGCGCTTGCGACCGAGCAGGATGCCCGCGGCGATCAGCGACGAAATGATCGCGTAGCCGACCCAGTAGCTGCCGCCGGCTTCCTGCGCCCGCTGGCGGAAGGCCACCGGCACGAAGCACAGCGCCACGCCGAGCAACCAGATCGGGGTCAGCTTGAACCAGCGGGTTTCCTGCGCCTGCTCCTTGATCAGGTAGGCAAAAGCCACCATCGCGGCCAGCGAGAAGGTGCCGTAGCCGATGAAGTTGGCCGGCACGTGCAGCTTCATCCACCAGCTCTGCAGGGCCGGCACCAGCGGCTGGATCTCGTGGGCGTCGCGCACCAGCGTGTACCAGAGCAGGAAGCCGACCGCGGCGCTGACCACCAGCATCACGAAGGCGCCGAGCGCGCGGGTGCGGTAGCGCCATTCGAAGTAGAGGTAGAAGGTGGCGGTCAGCCAGCAGAACAGCACGAACACCTCGTAGAGGTTGCTGACCGGGATGTGGCCGATGTCGGGGCCGAGCAGGTGGCTCTCGTGCCAGCGGACCATGGTGCCGATCAACGCCATCGTCACCGCGGCCCAGGCCAGGCGCGAGCCGATCAGGTCCATCGCGTCGCCCTGCTTGCCGCCGAAGAAGCCGAACCAGTAGAAGAGCGTGCTCATGAAGAACAGCACGCTCATCCACAGGATGGCCGACTGGCTCGACAGGAAGTACTTCAGCCAGAAGACGTTGTCGGCGCGCCCGAGGTCGCCCTGGTAGGCGCTGACCGCCAGCAGCGAGGCGCAGGCCACGACGATCGCGAGGATCCGAAGCGGCCGCCAGAACCAGCCGAGCGAGATGCCGCCGGCCATCGCGGCCAGCAGGATCGGCTTCTCGTAATAGTCCATCGACGCGTGATAGCGCGAGAAGGCGAAGGCGCCGCCGGCCAGCACCAGCAGCGCGAACACCCAGTCGAAGGTGTTGCGGCGGGAGAGCCAGCTGTCGTTGAGGGAGAGCGTGGTGGTCGTCATGACGCGTTGTCTTTCCTGAGGGCGAGCAACCGGTCCTTGAGATGCTCGAATTCGCGATCGCTGTCCATGTTCTTGCGGTTGACCGAGAAGGCCATGCTGGCCGCGGCGCTGTCGGGATGCGCGTCGTCCTGTGCCAGCCAGACCCAGACCCGGCGTTCGCGAACATACAGCATCGCGAAGATGCCGACGATCAGGAACAGGCAGCCGAGGTAGACGATCTTCTTGCCCGGCGCCCGCGCGACCTGGAACACGCTGGCCTGCACCTGCTTGAAGTCGGTCATCATCATCGCCACCGGCGCCGGGTAGAAGTGGGCGTCGCTGATCGCCAGCACCGCCTGCGTCAGCCAGGTCTGTGAATGGTCGTCGGCCGGCAGATCGGCCAGCCCGGCCTGCTCGCGGCTCACGTTGAGCAGCTCGAACAGCACGTCGTTGAGGATCCGCACCAGCACCGAGGCCGCCCGCTCGCGCTCGGCCACCGGCACGTTGGCCTCCATGAACTCGGCGATCGCCTGCCAGCCGCCGGTGCTGACCGCGTCTTCCTTGGCCCGCTCGGCGCCGGCGAAGAGCGCCAGCGCGCGGGCCGCGGAGCCGCCCAGCTGCTGCGCCAGCTCGGGCCGCTTCGGATCGGTGGCGCGGGCCACATAGCGGGCGATGGCCTTGGCCCGCACCGCCGGATCGGCCAGCGCCGCGCGCATGCGCACGAAGCCTTCCATCGAGCCCTGGTCGTCGGCCGGCACCCGCAGGTAGCGGAAGGCGTCTTCCGGGTTGTCGCGCACGCCGAGCAGGAACACCGGCTGGCCATCGCCGGTGTCGACCGGCACCATGTAGTTCTGGTATTCGCGCGCCTGGCCCGAGGCGTCGCGCAGCTTGTAGCCGATGCTCGGGCCGATGTTGCGCAGCACCTTCGGCTGGTTCGGCTTGTTGGCCGCGCCGAGGCGCGATTCCAGTTCGTGCCGGAAGTCGACCTTGCGGGTGTCGGTGCCGCTGGTCATGGCGCCGGCATCGCCGAAGTTCTCGACGTTGATGACGCGCAGCGAGACCAGTTCGAGCGTGAGGTGGTCGGTGCCGTTGGTGATCTCGGTGCTGGCGCCGATGGTGCCGTCGATCTCGAAGGGCTTGGCCGCGGCGGCCATCGGCACCGCCTTCAGCTTGACGCTGGAGCCGCCGTCGTCGAAGGACGACTGGTAGATCTCGACGCCCTTGTAGCTGGCCGGATGGTTGACCTCGATGCGCTCGGGAAACGCCTCGCCGGTGACCCGGTCGTGCAGCACCACCTCGCTGGCGAAGAGGCGCGGCATGCCGGTCGAGTAGTAGTCGACGATGAACTTCTTCAGCTCGATCGAGAACGGCAGGTCCTGCAGCAGCACGCCGTCGGCCTGGTTCAGGATCGCGACGCTCGACTGCCCGCCCTCGGGCACCAGAATGTTGCCGCGGAAGGTCGGGTTGCCCGGCGACAGCCGGTGCTCGGGCGCGACGTCGGAAATGAGCCCGCCGCCGGTGTAGACGCTCTTGCCGTTGAACCAGGTCTGCGCCCGCACCACCAGGTCGCCGTCGAGCAGCCCGCCGATGCAGACCAGCACGATCGCGCCGTGGGCCGCGATGTAGCCCAGCTTGTGGGCGCCGCCGGCGCGCGCGGCGACCATCCAGCCGGCCGCGCCCTTGCCGCCATTGCCAGTTTCATCGCCACGCTGCTGCAGCTTCACCTTCCAGCCGCCGCTCGCGAGCAACTGGCCGATGCGGCGCGCCGCCGCCTCGGGCGCCTCGGCCAGCACCGTCTCGGCCCGCTGGCCGAAGGCCTTGAGGCTCTGCGCCCGGATGCCTTCCTTGGTGTTGCGCAGGTCCTTGAGGATGTGCGGCGTGTTGCGGGCGATGCACAGCGAGGTGCTGATCACCAGGAACAGCAGGATCAGCAGGAACCACCAGGCGCTGTAGATGGTGTCGAGGCGCGCGGTGTGGAACAGCTCAGCCCAAAAGGGCCCGAACTCGTTGACGTAGTTGCCGAAGGGCTCGTGCTGCTTGAGCACGGTGCCGATGATCGAGGCGACGCAGATGATGGTCAGCAGCGCGATCGCGAAGCGCATCGACGACATCAGTTCCACCGCCGCGCGGACCACGTGGGGACCGCGACGGACGCGAAGGCCGTGGGTGGAAACTGACATGGGACGTCGGGGCGGGGGAAAACACGAAGAGGCGGGCGATCCTGCCGGACCGGCCCGCCTCTTAGTGGAGTTTGTTGTCGGCGGTTAGTTCAGGCGCATCGGGGCGCCAGGGCCGGCGCTCAGCGCAGACCGGCGATGTAGTCTGCCACCGCCTTGATTTCCTTGTCGCTGAGCTTGGCGGCGACACCGGTCATCTGCGGTGAATTCAGGCGCACGCCGTCGCGGAACAGGGTCAGCTGCTGCACCGTGTAGTCGGCGTTCTGGCCGCCCAGGCGCGGGTACTGGGCCGGGATGCCGGCGCCGTCGGGGCTGTGGCAGCCGGCGCAGGCGGGCACCTGCCGGTCGGCCAGGCCGCCGCGGAAGATGTGCTCGCCCAGGGCGATCGTGTCCTTGTCCTTGGCGAAGCCGGGCTTGATGGTCTTGGAGGCCACGAACCAGGCGATGTTGCGCATGTCGTCTTCCGACAACGCCGAAGCCATCGGCTTCATGATCGCGCTCTTGCGCTTGCCGGACTTGAAGTCCTGCAGCTGCTTGAGGATGTATTCGGGGTGCTGCTGGGCCAGCTTGGGGTTGGCCGCGATCGCCGAGTTGCCGTCGGCGTTGTGGCAGGAGGCGCAGCTCTGGCTGTTGGCCGGCGTGGCGTTGAAGACCGTGTCGCCCTTGGCCGGGTCCGGCTTGGCCTTGGCGGGCGCCTCGGCAGCCGCCGCAGGGGCGGCCGGGGCCCCTGCTGAAGCCGCTGGCGCAGCCCCCGGTGCGGGCGGCTCGTCGGCCGCGAAGCTGGCACTGGCGGCAAGGCCCAGGAGGGCGGCAAGCAGAAAATGGGGCAACAACTTCATATCGGGGGCTTGGTTTTATGGCGCAAAACCCGGCGATTCTACAATGGCGCCCCGATTCGAAAGCCCACTGATGACTTCCCCGCCGCGCAAGACCGCCGCACCCTCCTCGCGCCCGGCACCCGTCGTCGACCCCGCGGCTGCCGAACGCATCCGCACCGCACGCGGCTGGCTGCACACCGCGCACTTCCTCACCAGCGCGCCGCAGCTGGAGCACCTGCCGCCCTTCGAGCTGCCCGAGATCGCCTTCGTCGGCCGCTCCAACGCCGGCAAGTCGACCGCGATCAACACCCTCACGCAGCAGCACCGGCTGGCCTTCGCCTCGAAGACGCCGGGGCGCACGCAGCACATCAACCTCTTCGGCGTCGGCAAGCAGAAGGTCGACGACGCGGTGCTGGCCGACCTGCCCGGCTATGGCTACGCCGCGGTGCCGCGCGAGGCCAAGCTGCGCTGGCAGCGCGTCATGGGCAACTACCTGATGACCCGCGAGAACCTGCGCGGCGTGGTGCTGATGTGCGACCCGCGCCACGGCCTGACCGAGCTCGACGACATCCTGCTGGACGTCATCCGGCCGCGGGTCCAGGAAGGTCTCAAGTTCCTGGTGCTGCTGACCAAGGCCGACAAGCTGACCCGCTCCGAAGGCGCCAAGGCGTTGTCGATCGCCAGGCTTCAGGCCGGCGGCGGCGAGGTCAAGCTGTTCTCGGCGCTCAAGGGCCACGGCGTCGAGGAGGCGGCCGAGCTGCTCTGGCGCTGGGCCCATCCGCATGAAGCTGCCGAAGTTGGCGAAGCTGCCGAGCCTGCACAGGCCGACGCCGCGCCGGCCACCGAGCCCGCCGCCGAACCGGATCCAGGAGACGCCCCGTGATCGAGACCTTCGCGCGCCAGCTGCCCAACGGCATCACCCTGAGCTGCCGCGCCGCCGGCACGCCCGGCCGGCCGCTGATGCTGTTCCTGCACGGCTTCCCGGAAGCCGCCTTCGTCTGGGACGCGCTGCTCGAACACTTCGCCCAGCCCGAGCACGGCGGCTTTCGCTGCGTGGCACCGAACCTGCGCGGCTTCGAGCAGTCGAGCGCGCCGGCCGAGGTGGCCGCCTACCGACCGCACCTGCTGGTGCAGGACGTCGAGCAGCTGGCCCGCAGCGAGCGGCCCGATGGCCGCATCGAGGTGCTGGTGGCGCACGACTGGGGCGGCGCCTTCGGCTGGGGCTTCGCGAACCAGCACGGCGACCGGCTCGGCCGGCTGGTGATCATCAATTCACCGCACCCCGGCACCTTCGCGCGCGAGCTCCTGCACAACCCGGCGCAGCAGGCCGCCAGCGCCTACATGAACTTCCTGGCCCAACCGGACGCCGAAGCGCGCCTGGCGGAGGACGACTTCAGGCACCTGTGGTCCTTCTTCGAGGCGATGCGGGCCGGCCCGGACGGCTTCGGCTGGCTCACCGAAGCGGTCAAGGACCAGTACCGCGCGGTCTGGCGCGCCGGTCTCACCGGCGGCTGCAACCTCTACCGCGTGACGCCGCTGAAGCCGGCCGCCCCCGGCGAGCCGCCGCCGCCGCTGGCCGACCTGCCGCGCGAGCGCTTCACGGTCGCCGCACCGACGCTGGTGCTGTGGGCGCTCGACGACCTGGCGCTGCTGCCGGGCCTGCTGGAAGGGCTGGAGGACTTCGTGCCGAAGCTCGAGGTGCGCAAGGTGCCCGGCGCCACGCACTGGATCGTGCACGAGCAGCCGCGCTTCGTGGCGGGCGAGATCGCCGCCTTCCTGCAGCGCACCCAGGCGACTCAGTAGACCGGCGGCTCGCCCTCGGGCCGCGTCTTGAAGCGGCGGTGCACCCAGTAATACTGCGAGGGCATCGTGTCGATGTAGCCCTGCAGGCGCTGGTTCATCAGGGCGGTGTCGGCCACCGCGTCGTCGCTCGGGAAGTTCGTCCATGCGGGCAGCACCTCGATCTCGTAGCCGTCGCGGGTCAGCTTGGAGACCACCGGCACCACCTTGGCGCGGCCCAGCCGCGCGAAGCGCGACAGCGAAGGCACCGTCGCCGCCTGCACGCCGTAGAAGGGCACGAACACCGTCTGGTCGCGGCCGAAGTCCATGTCGGGCAGCAGGTACAGGAGGCCGCCCTTGCGCAGCCCCGCGACGATCGGCTTGATGCCGTCGACCCGGTTCAGCGTGATGACGTTGCCGAAGCGCTTGCGGCCTTCGCTCACCCACTGGTCGACCATCGGGTCGCGCTGCGTGGTGTAGATGGTGGTCGAGGGCCGCGCGGTGTGCATCGTGAGCGCGGTGGCTGCGGCGTCGAGGCCGTAGAAGTGCGGCGCGAAGAGGATCATCGGCTCGTGGCCGTTGGCGATCTCGTCGATCTCGGCGGCCGCACCGACCACCTTGAGGCGCTCGGCCACCGTCTCTTCGGGCGCATGCCAGAGCCAGCCGCGGTCGAGCCAGGATTGCGCCACGAAGACGAAGGTCTCGCGCGCCATGCGCCGCCGTTCGTCCGCCGACAGCGCCGGAAAGCACAGCGCCAGGTTGACGTCCACCACCCGCCGCCGCGACAGCGCGACCGCATGCAGCAGCCCGCCGAGCGCCCGCCCGAAGCCACGCACCAGCGGAAAGGGTACGTGGGCCAGCGAACGCATGAAGCCGATGCCGAGCCTGGAAGAAAAACTCATCTAGGCCCCGGCGTTCTGCACTTCGGCCGCGGCTTCGGCGCGCGGCTGCTTGTAGCGGGCGTAGTCCCAGACGTACTGGCCCGGCAGGCTGCGGATCAGCTTCTCGATGCCGTCGTTCATCGCGCTGGCGGCGGCCTCGGGCGTGGCCTTCGGGTCGCTCATCGCGGTGCCGTCGAAGGGCACGAAGCGGATGGCGTAGCCGGCGCCGCGCGGCAGCCGCTCGCAGACGCCGAGGAAGACGCGCGCACCGGTCTGCTGCGCGAGGCGGGGCAGCAGGGTCATCGTGTAGGCCGGCCGGCCGAGGAAGGGCGCCCAGACGCCCTGCCCGAGCGGCGGCACCTGGTCGGGCAAGAGGCCGGTGTAGCCGCCGCCGCGCAGGGTGCGGATCAGGCCGCGCACGCCGGCCACGGTGGTCGGCAGGGTGCGGATGCCGGGCCGGTCGCGCGAGCCGGCGATCAGCTCGGCCATCCACTTCTTGCGGGCCGGGCGGAACAGCGCGGTGATCGGGCCGTAGGTCTCGAGGAAGCGCTCGCCGACCGCCTGGCCGAAGGTCTCCCAGCTGCCCAGGTGCGGCGACACCAGGATCACGCCGCGGCGCTCGGCCAGCGCGGCCTCGAAGACCTCGATGCCGTCCCAGCGGACGATGAAGGGCAGCAGGCTCTGGCCCTGCGGCCGGGTCCAGACCATCGGCAGCTCGCCCACCATGCGGCCGGCGGCGGCGATCGCCGGTCGGTATTCGGCCGGGCTGAAGCCGGCGCGTTCGGCGTTCTCGGTGAAGCGGCGGCGGTAGTCGGGCGCGGTCCACCAGACCAGCCAGCCGAGCCAGCCGCCCACCACATGCATCACTGGCAGCGGCACGCGGGCAAGCAGACGGAACAGAAAGATCATCGACGCAGGGGGGTTGAAGCCTTGACGCGCGCGCAGGTTAACGCGCGGCTCGAATAGAATGCAAATTGTCGCTGAGTTATGGAACTACTTGCAGGGCGACGTTAAACAACTCTGCTAAAGCGTTCGCCAAGACTTCCATCAGAGGTTGGCAACGCGCCAATTGACCTTTGCTTGGAGCTTCATCGACATGGCGAACGACTTTCTCTTCACTTCCGAATCCGTCTCCGAAGGCCACCCCGACAAGGTCGCCGACCAGATCTCCGACGCGATCCTCGACGCGATCTTCGAACAGGACCCGCGCTCCCGCGTCGCCGCCGAGACGCTGACAAACACCGGCCTGGTGGTGCTCGCCGGCGAGATCACGACCAACGCGCACGTCGACTACATCCAGGTCGCGCGCGACACCATCAAGCGCATCGGCTACGACAACACCGACTACGGCATCGACTACAAGGGCTGCGCGGTCATGGTCTGCTACGACAAGCAGTCCAACGACATCGCCCAGGGCGTCGACCATGCCAGCGACGACCACCTCAACACCGGCGCCGGCGACCAGGGCCTGATGTTCGGCTACGCCTGCGACGAGACGCCCGAGCTGATGCCCGCGCCCATCTACTATGCGCACCGCCTGGTCGAGCGCCAGGCGCAGCTGCGCAAGGACGGCCGCCTGCCCTTCCTGCGTCCCGACGCCAAGAGCCAGGTCACGATGCGCTATGTCGACGGCAAGCCGCACAGCATCGACACCGTGGTGCTCTCGACCCAGCACCATCCCGACCAGAGCGAGTCGGCGACCAAGATGAAGGCTTCCTTCGTCGAGGCCGTGATCGAGGAGATCATCAAGCCGGTGCTGCCCAAGGAGTGGCTCAAGGACACCCGCTACCTGATCAACCCGACCGGCCGCTTCGTCATCGGCGGCCCGCAGGGCGACTGCGGCCTCACCGGCCGCAAGATCATCGTCGACACCTACGGCGGCGCCTGCCCGCACGGCGGCGGCGCCTTCTCGGGCAAGGACCCGAGCAAGGTCGACCGCTCGGCCGCCTACGCGGCGCGCTACGTGGCCAAGAACATCGTCGCCGCCGGCCTCGCGCGCCAGTGCCAGATCCAGGTCGCCTACGCCATCGGCGTGGCCAAGCCGATGAACGTCACGGTCTACACCGAAGGCACCGGCGTCATTCCCGACGACAAGATCGCCGCGCTGGTGCAGGAGCATTTCGACCTGCGCCCGAAGGGCATCATCCAGATGCTCGACCTGCTGCGCCCGATCTACGGCAAGACCGCCGCCTACGGCCACTTCGGCCGCGAGGAGCCGGAATTCACCTGGGAAAGCACCGCCAACGCCAAGGCGCTGCGCGCCGCCGCGGGCCTCTGACGCCTTCGCGCTCCCCGAACGAGGCCTGCCGCGCGCAGGCCTTTTTTCATGGCGCTGTCGCACGCGAGCGCGAGCGCCCGGCTACGATGGCCGGATCCCAAGCCGGAGATTCCAAGATGCAGGATGTGGTGTTCCTGGTCGACGTCGACAACACGCTGCTCGACAACGACGGCGTCATCGCCGACCTCAGAGACCATCTGTTGCGCGAGTTCGGCCACGTCAGGGCCGAGCGCTACTGGCACTTCTTCGACCGTCTGCGCGAGGAGCTCGGCTACACCGACTACCTCGGCGCCCTGCAGCGCTTTCGGCTCGACCAGGACGGCGACCACATCAACGACCGGTCGCTGCTGCAGATGTCGTCCTTCCTGATCGACTACCCCTTCGCCGACCGCCTCTATCCCGACGCGCTGGGCGCCCTCGCCCATCTGAAGCAACTCGCGCCGACCGTGATCCTCACCGACGGCGATGCCGTCTTCCAGCCGCGCAAGGTGCGGCGCTCGGGCATCTGGGACGCGGCCGACGGCGAGGTGCTGATCTACGTCCACAAGGAGCTAAGCCTGGACGCGGTCGAGCGGCGCTATCCGGCGCGCCACTACGTCGCGGTCGACGACAAGCTGCGCATCCTGGCCGCGATGAAGAAGCAGCTCGGCGACCGGCTGACCACGGTATTCCCACGCCAGGGCAGCTATGCGCACGACCCGAATGCGATCGCCAGCTATCCGGCCGCCGACCTCACGGTCGAGGCTGTTGCCGACCTGCGCGCCCTCTCGCTGGCCGAGCTGACGCGCGCGCGGCCGGCCGTCGCCACGCCCTGAATCGTTCCCCTCGCCACGCAAGGAAACCCATGACCTCCCGAATCAATCCCCTGGCCGGCAAGCCGGCACCCGCGGCCTCGCTGATCGACGTCGACGCGCTCCACAAGGCCTATTTCGACGCGCAGCCCGATCCGTCGGTGGCGGCGCAGCGCGTGGCCTTCGGCACCTTCGGCCATCGCGGCTCGGCCTTCGACCGCTCGTTCAACGAATGGCACGTGCTGGCGATCACGCAGGCCATCTGCGACCACCGCAAGGCGCAGGGCATCGACGGGCCGCTGTTCCTCGGCCTGGACACGCACGCGCTGTCGGCGCCGGCAGGCCACAGCGCGCTGGAGGTGCTGGCGGCCAACGGCGTCGAGGTGATGCTGGCGACCAATGACGAGTTCACGCCGACACCGGCGCTCTCGCACGCCATCCTGACGTACAACCGCGGCCGCACCAGCGGCCTGGCCGACGGCATCGTGGTCACGCCCTCGCACAACCCGCCGCGCGACGGCGGCTTCAAGTACAACCCGCCCAACGGCGGCCCGGCCGGCACCGACATCACCAGCGGCGTCGAGCAGGCGGCCAACGGCTTCCTCGCGCAGAAGCTGGCCGGCGTGAAGCGCATGCCGCTGGCGCAGGCGCTGAAGGCGTCGACCACGCACCGGCACGACTTCCTGAATCTCTACGTGGCCGACCTCGGCAACGTGATCGACATGGACGCGATCCGCGCGGCGGGCGTGCGCATGGGCGTCGATCCGCTGGGCGGCGCCGGCGTGCACTACTGGGGCGCGATCCGCGATCACTACAAGCTCGACCTCACGGTGGTGAGCGAGTCGGTCGATCCGCGCTTCGCCTTCATGACCTGCGACTGGGACGGCCAGATCCGCATGGACCCGTCGTCGCCGTACGCGATGCAGCGGTTGCTGGAGATCAAGGACCGCTTCGACGTCGGCTTCGCCTGCGACACCGACCACGACCGCCACGGCATCGTGACGCCGAGCACCGGGCTGCTGCCGCCGAACCACTACCTGTCGGTCTGCATCGACTACCTGTTCCAGCACCGGCCGGGCTGGCCGGCCTCGGCCGCGATCGGCAAGACCGTGGTGTCGACCAGCCTGATCGACAAGCTGGCGGCGCGGCTGGGCCGGCGGCTCTACGAGGTGCCGGTCGGCTTCAAGTGGTTCGTCGACGGCCTGGTGGATGCGTCGCTGGGCTTCGTCGGCGAGGAGAGCGCCGGCGCCTCCTTCCTGCGCCGCGACGGCACGGTCTGGACCACCGACAAGGACGGGCTCATCCCGGCGCTGCTGTCGGCGGAAATAACGGCGCGCATCGGCCGCGACCCGGGGGCGATCTACGCCGAGCTGGGCAAGGAGTTCGGCAGCCCGGTGGCCGACCGGATCGATGCGCCGGCCAGCCCGCAGCAGAAGAAGCAGCTGGGTGCGCTGACGCCGCAGCAACTGAAGGCGACCGATCTGGCCGGCGAGAAGATCGAACGCGTGCTGAGCAACGCGCCGGGCAACGACGCGAAGATCGGCGGCATCAAGGTGATCGCGCCGAGCGGCTGGTTCGCCGCGCGGCCGTCGGGCACCGAGAACATCTACAAGATCTACGCCGAGAGCTTCCAGGGCCCGGACCACCTGAAGCTCATCATCGGCGAGGCGCAGAGCATCGTCGACGCGGCAATCACGCCGGCAGGCTGAGTGGCAGCGGGCGTCGTCCCGGGCGCCGGGCCGCCTTGCGGCTCGGGCGTTCGCGGCAGCGCGGCGACGTAGTCGAAATCCGGTGCGGGCAAGGCGAGCGGCATGACAAACTCCTGGAGTTTGTGTGCAAGCTACGCCGTCGCCCCGTGGATGCTGTAGGCGCGCGGCCGGTCAAGGGCGCATGGACGGCCGCATCCGGCTGTCCATTTCGTCCGACACGCGCGCCGACCAACGGGCCGACTCGCACCGACAAAGGCGGGCGCTAGCGTGACGGCATGGACATCCTCTCGCTCATCCAGTGGCCAGCCTTCGCGGCCTCGGTCGCCGCCGCGTGGCTGGTCGCATCCAACACCAGGCCGCGCCGCAACGTCGGCTTCTGGATCTTCCTGCTGAGCAATGCGCTGTGGATCGCCTGGGGCCTGCACACCGACGCCTGGGCCCTGATCGCGCTGCAGGTCTGCCTGGCGGCGCTCAACGTGCGCGGCCTCTTCAAGACCGAGGAGCCCGGCGCTCCTACAGAGGCCGAGGCCGCGCACTGACGCGTTGCGCGCCCCGGCCTGTCTACGCTGCGCCATGCTCGCTCCCGTCATCGACGAACCCCTGCAGCGGCTGCGGCTGCAACACGGCGACCGGCTCGCGCTCGCGCACCTGGTCGAGGCCGGCCTCGATCGCCTGCCGCTGCCGGGCGCGGGCCGGACGCTGGACCGCTGGCGCGCCTTCAGCGAAGTCGCGGCGCACGACCTCTCGCTGGTCAAGCTCTTCGAAGGCCATTGCGACGCCCTGGCGATCCAGGCCGAGCTGGGTGCGCCCGAGCCGGCGGCCGGCAGCCGATGGGGCACCTGGTGCGCCGAACCGCCGCAGGCCCGGCTGGCCTTCGAGAGCCACGACGCCGCCGATCCCGCCCGTCTGCGCCTGCACGGCACCAAGTCCTGGTGCTCCGGCGCGGCCGCCGTCACGCACGCGGTGGTCAGCGGCTGGAACGCGGCCGGACAGCCCTGGCTGGCGGCGGTGGCGCTCGACCAGCCGGGCGTGACCGTGACCGGCGACGGTTGGCATGCGGTCGGCATGGCCGCCAGCGCCAGCGTCGACGTCCGCTTCGAGGGCGCCGAGGCCCGCGCGATCGGCCAGCCCGGCGACTACGTGCGGCGACCCGGCTTCTGGCAGGGCGGTGCCGGCATCGCGGCCTGCTGGTTCGGTGGCGCGCTGGGCATCGCCCGGATGACGCGCCGCCTCGGCGCCGGGCCGGACGGCGCTCGCGATCCACACCGGCTGGCCCATCTCGG
>NZ_LMUW01000139.1 GCF_009765735.1 Xenophilus sp. L33 | reverse complement strand
GCCGCCGGCGACCGGCTGCGCGCCGCCGGCCAGGCCGGTGAGGCCGCCTTGCGGCACCACCGGCAGGCCGAGCCGGGCGCACAGCGCCATCGCGGCGGCGACCTCCTCGGTGCTGCGCGGGCGCAGCAGGGCGACCGGCTGCACCGGCGGCAGGCCGCTCCAGTCGTGCCAGTATTTCGGCTCGATCGCGGCGCCGAGGACGACCGTGTGCGCGGGCATGCCCGCGATCAGTTGCGCTTCGATGGAGGTGGTCATGGGGTTCCCGCGTGAAGAGGAGGCGGCCAGGCCGCGCCGGGGTCGGCCGGCGGCACCGAGGCCAGCAGCAGCCGGGTGTAGGGATGGCGCGGATCGGCGAAGACTTCCTCGGTGGGGCCTTCCTCGACGATGCGGCCGGCCTGCATCACCGCCACCCGCGCGCAGAGGTAGCGCACCACCGACAGGTCGTGCGAGATGAGCAGCAGGGCGATGCCGTGCTCGCGCCCGAGCGCCAGCAGCAGGTTGAGGATCTGGGCCTGCACCGACACGTCCAGCCCGGAGACGATCTCGTCGGCCACCAGCAGCCGCGGCATCACGCACAGCGCGCGGCCGATGTTGACCCGCTGCTTCTGGCCGCCGGAGAGCTGCCCCGGGAAGCGAGCGAGGCCATCGGCCGGCAGCCCCACGTCTCGCGCCAGCGCCAGCGCGCGTTCCTCGCGCGGCGGCCGCGGCGCCACGTCGGGCAGCGGCTCGACCTCGTAGGCCTGGGTCAGCAGGCGCAGCACGGTGCGTCGCGGGTTGAGCGCCGAATGCGGGTCCTGGAAGACCATCTGCACCTGCTCGCGGGTCAGCCGCTGCACCGCGGCCGGCGCCTGCGCGCGGTCCTGGCCCGCGATCAGCAGTTGCCCGCTGGTGACCGTCTCGGCGCCGACGATCAGCCGCGCGACCGAGGTCTTGCCGCTGCCGCTCTCGCCGACGATGCCGACGAATTCGCCGGGCTGCACCTTGAACGACAGCTCGCTCACCGCGTCGGTGTTCACGCGGCCCCAGAGGCCGCGTCGCGTGGCATAGCGCAGGCCGGCACCGCGCAGCTCGACCAGCGGCGCGGCGGCGGCGTCACCGCCCGGCGGCAGGGAAGCGGCGGCTTGCGCGGCCTCGCTCGACGCCGCCGCCTCGCAG
>NZ_LMUW01000138.1 GCF_009765735.1 Xenophilus sp. L33 | reverse complement strand
GCGCGCTGGCCGCGTTGGGCTGCGAGGCGGGCGGCGGGGAGGCAGGCGCGGGCGCGGCGCCGGCGGCGGTGGCCTCGACCGCGTCGAGGGTCAGCACCACCGAGCCTTCGCTCACCTTGTCGCCGACCTTCACCGCCACCGACTTGACCACGCCGGCATGCGAGGACGGGATTTCCATCGACGCCTTGTCGGATTCGACGGTGATCAGCGATTGCTCCGCCTTCACCGTGTCGCCGGCCTTGACCAGCACCTCGATCACCGCGACTTCGTCGAAATCGCCGATGTCCGGCACCTTGACTTGGAGTTCGCTCATTGGGACACCTTCAGTTTGAGTGAGAGAGAGTCGACCGGTCCGGCCGAATTGCGATCGAATTCGCAGGCGGCGGCGACGCCGGCCTCGGCGACGTCGCGCGCCGATCGCGCCTTGTCGTAGACCGCGTGCATGGCGCCGAGCGCGAAGCTGCGTCCGGAGCCGATGCTCCAGAACTGCTTGAACTCGAACACCTCGCGGTAGCTGTAGATGCCGTAGATCCCGCTCGAATTGGCCAGCAGCATCGTGAACTGGCTGGATTCGTAGGGCTCGTGCTCGTCTTCCTTGCCCTGCAGGTAGAACGAGTCCTTCAGCACCGGATGCAGCAGGGTGAAGGTGCGGAAGATCTCGTCCTTGCTGCCGAGACGCAGCGCCTCCGCCGGCTGCGCCGCCAGCGCATGCTGCAGCACCAGCAGATGCGCCGCGGCGCCGGCCAGCGCGAACACGCTCCGGCCGCCGCTCGCGTCGTCGACCGTGAACAGCTTGCGGTTGGCCTCGGCCTTGTGCGAGAGCCGCGTGTCGCCGAAGGTCACCAGCGAATCCGCCGCCATCACCACCTGGCCGCCCTTGCGGACGGCCACCACCGTCGTCATAGCAGGACGCGTCGGAAGTCCGCCAGGACCTGGCCCAGGTAGGCGTTGAAGCGCGCCGCCGCGGCACCGTCGATGACGCGATGGTCGTAGGACAGCGACAGCGGCAGCACCAGACGCGGCACGAACTGCTTGCCGTCCCAGACCGGCTTCATCTGGCCCTTGGAGAGGCCCAGGATCGCGACTTCGGGCGCATTGATGATCGGCGTGAAGTGGGTGCCGCCGATGCCGCCCAGCGAGCTGATCGAGATGCAGCCGCCCTGCATGTCGGCCGAGCCGAGCTTGCCGTCGCGCGCCTTCTTGGCCAGCTCGCCCATCTCCTGGCTGATCTGCAGCACGCCCTTCTTGTCGGCGTCCTTGAGCACCGGCACCACCAGCCCGTTCGGCGTGTCCGCCGCGAAGCCGACGTTGTAGTACTGCTTGTAGACCAACTGGTCGCCGTCCATGCTGGTGTTGAAGTCCGGGAACTTCTTCAGCGCCGACACCATGGCCTTGATCACGAAGGCCAGCATCGTCACCTTGACGCCCGACTTCTCGTTCTCCTTGTTGGTCGACACGCGGAAGGCTTCCAGCTCGGTGATGTCGGCCTCGTCGTTGTTGGTGACGTGCGGGATCATCACCCAGTTGCGATGCAGGTTCGCGCCGCTGATCTTCTTGATGCGCGACAGGTCCTTGCGCTCGACGGTGCCGAACTTGGTGAAGTCGACCTTCGGCCAGGGCAGCAGGCCCAGTGCCTCGCCACCGCCGCCGCCGGCCGGCGCCTTGGCCGCCGCGGCCTTGGTGCTGGCCGCGCCGCTCATCACCGCCTTGGTGAAGGACTGGATGTCCTCCAGCGTGATGCGGCCCTTGGGACCGGTGCCCTTGACCTCCTCGATCGGCACGCCCAGCTCGCGCGCGAACTTGCGCACCGAAGGCGAGGCGTGCGGCATCTTGCCGCTCGGCGGCACGGTCGGATCGTGGGCCGCGGGTGCGGCCGCCGGCGCGGAAGCCGGAGCGGAAACCGGCGCAGAGGCCGGTGCAGGCGCCGGCGCGCTGGCGCTGGC
>NZ_LMUW01000101.1 GCF_009765735.1 Xenophilus sp. L33 | reverse complement strand
GGCCACGGCGCCCGCCACCGCCCAGAGCGCGGTGCCCGGGGTGACCGCCTCGGTGCCGTCCTCGCAGCCGGCCAGCCAGGGCACCATCAATCCGCCCAGCACGCCGCCGGTGCCGGTGACGGTCGCGTCTGCCAGCACGCCGCGCACGCCGCCGACGGTCGATGCCAGCGCGCTGCCCCATTCGAGCGACCCGATCGGCGACTTCGCGCGCGCCGGCGCCGGCGGTCCCGACCCCTTCATCTACTTCGTGCAGGCCGGCGCCTATCGCACGCCGGAAGACGCCGAGGCCCAGCGCGCCAAGCTGTCGCTGATGGGCGTCGAGGCGCGGGTGACCGAGCGCGAGCAGGCCGGCCGGACGGTCTACCGGGTGCGCGCCGGCCCGTTCAACCTCAAGGACGAAGCCGACCACCTGAAGGATCGGCTCGATGGCGGCGGCCTCGAGACCGCCCTGGTCCGCGTCCAGCGCTGACCTTCCACCCATTTGCGCGCGCGGGGAACCGAATCCCGCTCCGCGCGCTCTTTCAGCGCACAGGAGAACCTACCGCATGAACTTGAACCGTCGTCATTTCTCGCTCGCCGCCGCCTCGGTCGGCCTGCTTCCGCTGGCTTCGCAGGCGCAGGGCGCCGCGCCCAAGGCCGGCACCGACTACATCGTGCTGGGCAAGCCGGTGCCGACCGACGTGCCGCCGGGCAAGGTCGAGGTGGTCGAATTCTTCTCCTACAACTGCCCGCACTGCGCCGCCTTCGAGCCGCAGCTCGAAACCTGGCTCAAGACGCTGCCGCCCTACGTGAGCTTCAAGCGCATCCCGGTGCCTTTCGTGGGCAACGACACCGAAGCCAAGCAGCGCCTCTACTACACGCTCGAGGCGATGGGCAAGGTCGACGAATTCCAGCCGCAGATCTTCAAGGCCATCCACGAGCAGCGCCTGAACCTCACCGGCGACGACGCGATCCTGGCCTGGGTCGGCAAGCAGCCGGGGCTCGACGCGAAGAAGTTCGCCGAGCTGTTCAAGTCCTTCTCGATCTCGGGCAAGGCCAAGCGCGCGGCCCAGCTGACCACCGACTTCCAGGTGGCGGGCGTCCCGGCGATCGGCGTGGCCGGCCGCTGGTATGTCGACGGCGAGACCGCCGGTTCGCTCGACAAGGCGCTCAAGGTCACCGACTTCCTGGCCGCCGAAGCGCACAAGGCGTCCTGATCGCCGCGTCTTTCGCTGCCTTCATCGACCGGGCGTTGGCTGCGGGTCGGTGGAAGGCCGGCATCGAGGGCCCGCGAAAGGCCCGAACCGCCAATGAAGCCCGCTTCCGCGGGCTTTTTTCGGCCGCGCCGGCCGATGCGTCCGACTCGTCCTCCGGCGGCCGCTTACAATCGCGCAGCAAGTTTCGTGCCTCTATGACATCCCCCCACCTCTCCACCACCCTTCGACATTCGGTCCGCGCGCTCGGCCTGGCCCTGGCGCTGGCCGGCCTGGTCGGCGCGGCAGGCGTGGCGCAGGCCGAGCAGGCCGACCGGGCCAAGCCGATGAACATCGAGGCCGACAACATGCGCTACGACGACCTCAAGCAGACCAGCGTCTTCACCGGCAACGTGGTGGCGACCAAGGGCACGATCATCGTCCGGGGCGACCGCATCGACGTGCGCCAGGACCCCGAGGGCTATCAGTACGGCGTGGTCACCATGAACAGCCCCGACAAGCTGGCCTACTTCAAGCAGAAGCGCAGCACCGGTGTCGACGAGTGGATCGAGGGCCAGGGCGAGGAGATCGACTACGACAGCCGCGCCGACAACGTCAAGTTCATCCGCCGGGCCGTCATGCGCCGGCTGATCGGCACCAAGGTCAACGACGAGAGCACCGGCCCGCTGATCGTCTACGACCAGAGCAACGACACCTTCACGGTCAATGGCTCGAACCTGCCGCCGAACGCCGCGGTCGACGCCCAGGCCGGCAGCCGCGTGCGGGCCGTGCTGACGCCCAAGCCGCAGGCGCCGCCGGCACCGGCAGCGGGCGCCAAGCCGGCGCCCGCCGCCGCGCCGGCGCCGAGCGGCAGCAGCCTGCGCCCGACCACCACGCTCAGCGGAGGCCCGACCCCGTGATCGAAGCCGCAGGCCTGGCAGAAGGCGACGCCCCGGGCAGCCGGCTCGAGGCGCGCAACCTGGAAAAGAGCTACGGCAGCCGGATGGTCGTCAAGGACGTCTCGCTGGCGGTGCAGAAGGGCGAAGTGGTCGGCCTGCTGGGGCCGAACGGCGCCGGCAAGACCACCTCGTTCTACATGATCGTCGGGCTGGTGCGGGCCGACGCCGGCAACATCACGATCGACGGCGAGCCGATCGCCCACATGCCGATCCACCGGCGCGCCCGCATGGGCCTGAGCTACCTGCCGCAGGAGGCCTCGATCTTCCGCAAGCTGTCGGTCGAGGAGAACGTCCGCGCGGTGCTCGAGCTTCAGCTCGAGCCGGACGGCGACGGCCGGTTGGTGCCGCTGTCGAAGGTCCGCATCGAGGAACGGTTGAGCGAACTGCTGGCCGACCTGCGGGTGGACCACCTGCGCGATTCGTCGGCGCTGTCGCTGTCCGGCGGCGAGCGCCGGCGGGTCGAGATCGCCCGGGCGCTGGCGACCCAGCCGCGCTTCATCCTGCTGGACGAGCCCTTCGCCGGCATCGACCCGATCGCGGTCATCGAGATCCAGCGGATCATCAGCTTCCTGAAGGAACGCGGGATCGGCGTGCTGATCACCGACCACAACGTGCGCGAGACGCTGGGCATCTGCGACCACGCCTTCATCATCAGCGACGGGCATGTGCTGGCACAAGGCACGCCTTCGGAGATCGTCGACAACGCCGAGGTACGACGCGTGTACCTGGGCGAACATTTCCGGATGTAGGGGCAGCACACTCGATGAAGCAGGGGCTTTCGCTTCGCGTCTCCCAGCATCTGGCGCTCACGCCGCAGTTGCAGCAGTCGATCCGGCTGCTGCAGCTGTCGACGCTCGAGCTGAGCCAGGAAGTCGAGCAGATGCTGGACGACAACCCCTTCCTCGAACGCACCGCCGAGGAAGCGGCGCGCGAGGAATTCGGGCTCGATGCGGCCGATGCCCCGGTGCGCGACGACGACCGTCTGGCCGAGGGCGACGGCGACTTCACGCCCGGCCCGGCCGCGCCGTCGTCGACCGAGAGCACCGCCAGCACCACCGAGAGCGAACCGGCCACCGCCGACAGCCCGTCCGATGGCGAGCCCGACTGGGAAGGCGACGGCACCATCGACCTGGCGCCCGACGACAGCGAATGGGGCGGCGACGCGCCGGCACGCGCCAACAACCTGGGCGACGACGAGCGCACCGACGCCACCGAGCTGGCGCGCAGCCAGGAGTCGCTGCAGTCCTTCCTGCACCGCCAGGCGCTGGGCCTGCGGCTCAACGAAAACGACAGCGCCGCGCTGCGCTTCCTGATCGAGTCCCTCAACGACGACGGCTACCTGGAGGATTCGCTGCCCGCGCTGGCCTCCGGCCTGGCCGGTGACGACAACGACCAGTTCGACGACCTGGTGCACCACTTCCAGGTCGCGCTCGGCCTCCTGCAGAGCCTGGAGCCGGTCGGCGTCGGCGCCCGCAACCTGGGCGAATGCCTGTCGATCCAGTTGAAGGCGCTGGCCCGGCCGGGCGAGAGCGCCGAGGACGCGCAGGTGCGCAAGACCGCGATCGCGATCTGCAAGCAGTCGATGGACCTGCTCGCGCGGCGCGACTTCAAGCGGCTGGCCACGCTGGTGCGCAGCAACGAGGAAGAAGTCCGTGCCGCGCTGCAGCTGATCGCCCGGCTGGAGCCCAAGCCGGGCCGCCGCTTCGTTGACGTCGAGCGCAACGTGGTGATCCCCGACGTCATCGTCACCCGCATCGGCGGCAACGGCACCAACGTCAAGTTCCGGGTCATCCTCAACCCCGAGGTGATGCCGCGCCTGCGGGTGCACGACATCTACGCCGGCGCGCTCAGGCAGCACAAGGGCGAGGGCAGCCAGGCGCTGTCGCAGCGGCTGCAGGAGGCGCGGTGGTTCATCAAGAACATCCAGCAGCGCTTCGACACCATCCTGCGGGTGTCGAACGCCATCGTCGAACGCCAGAAGAGCTTCTTCGTGCACGGCGAATTGGCGATGCGGCCGCTGGTGCTGCGCGAGATCGCCGACGAGCTGGGGCTGCACGAATCGACCATCAGCCGCGTCACGACCGCCAAGTACATGGCGACGCCCTACGGCACGGTCGAGCTGAAATATTTTTTCGGCTCGGCGCTCGGCACCGAGACCGGCGGCAACGCGTCGAGCACCGCGGTGCGGGCGCTGATCAAGCAGTTCGTGAGCGCGGAAGATTTGAAGAAGCCGCTGTCGGACAGCCAGATTTCCGAGATGCTCAAGGAGCAGGGCATCGAGTGCGCCCGACGCACCGTGGCCAAGTACCGCGAGGCGCTGCGGATCGCGCCGGCCAACCTGCGCAAGGCGCTCTAGGTTTTTTTTAGGCTTCGGCGCGCGCCTGCAGCAGCAGCGCCCGCAGCGTCGCCGGCTGCACCGGCTTCTTCAAGGCCAGCCAGCCCCGCTCGCGGGCCAGCTGCTGGGTGGCGTCGTCGATGTCGGCCGAGATGAGCGCGATCGTCAGCTTCGGCTGCAGCCGCTGCAGCTCGGTCGCCAGCGCGATGCCGTCGAGCTCACCCGGCAGCCGGATGTCGCACAACGCCAGGTCGAAGCCGTCCAGCCCGGGCAGCGCCAATGCTTCCGCCGCGCAGGCGCACAGCCGCGGGCGTGCGCCCCAGAGCCGCAGCAGCGCGGCGATGCTGTCGGCCACCACCAGGTTGTCCTCGACCACCAGCACCTCGATGCCGGTGCGCAGCGCGGCGTCGCCGGGCAGGGCCTCGGCCTCGCCGACCGCGCCCA
>NZ_LMUW01000136.1 GCF_009765735.1 Xenophilus sp. L33 | reverse complement strand
CCAGCAGGTCGGTGTCGTGGGCCAGCAGCCAGGCGCGCTGATCCGGCGCGCGGCCGAGCGCGTGCAGCAGCAGCAGCTGGGCGTCGAGCCGGTCGATGCCGAGCGCGGCGGCCGCGGCGAGCAGCTGCGCCGGGGTCTGCGCGGTCATCGGCGCGGCGGGCGCGCTCATGCCGGCAGGCTGGCCTCGAGCTCGGCCAGCTGCTCCGCCTCGCGCGCCGACTGCAGCGCGTCCAGCACGTCGCCCAGGTCGCCTTCCATGATCGCCAGCAGCTTGTAGAGCGTGAGGTTGATGCGGTGGTCGGTCAGGCGCCCTTGCGGGAAGTTGTAGGTGCGGATGCGGTCGGAGCGGTCGCCGGTGCCGATCAGGCCCTTGCGCATGGCGGCGTCCTTGGCGGCCCGCTCGCTGCGGTCCTTCTCCTGGATGCGCGCCGACAGCACCTGCAGCGCCTTGGCCTTGTTGCGGTGCTGGCTGCGGTCGTCCTGGCACTCGGCGACGATGCCGGTCGGGATGTGCGTGATGCGCACCGCCGAGTCGGTCTTGTTGATGTGCTGGCCGCCGGCACCGCTGGCGCGGTAGGTGTCGATGCGCAGGTCGGCCGGGTTGATCTGCACCGCCTGCGCCTCGTCCGGCTCGGCCAGCACCGCGACCGTGCAGGCGCTGGTGTGGATGCGGCCCTGCGTCTCGGTGGCCGGCACCCGCTGCACCCGATGGCCGCCGGACTCGAAGCGCAGCCGGCCGAAGACCTCGTCGCCGACGATGCGGACCACCACTTCCTTGTAGCCGCCCAATTCGCTCTCGCTCTCGCTGACGATCTCGCAGCGCCAGCCGGCGCGTTCGGCATGGCGCGTGTACATGCGCAGCAGGTCGCCGGCGAACAGCGCCGATTCGTCGCCGCCGGTGCCGGCGCGGATTTCGAGGAAGGCATTGCGGGCGTCGTCCGGGTCCTTGGGCAGCAGGAGGCGCTGCAGCTCGTCCTCGATCTGCACAAGCTCCTGCTCGGCGCCGGCGACTTCCTCCTGCGCCATCTCGGCCATCTCGGGATCGGCCAGCATCTCGCGGGCGCCGGCGAGGTCGGCCTCGCGCTGCCGGTAGCGGGCGTAGCGGCCGGCGATCTGCGTGACCTCGGCATGCTCGCGCGAGATGGTGCGGTACTGCGCCATGTCCGACATGATGTCCTCGCGCGAGAGCAGGAAGTCGAGCTCGCCCAGGCGTTGGGCGTAGCGCTCGAGTTGGTGACGCAGGAAGGGTTTCACGGGCTCTGTTCGGGTTTCGCGGAAGGAAGGGAGCGTCGCCGGCGGCGACAGGATGGCGGGGCCCTGGGCCTTCGCCGGCGCGAACCAGCGTCGCTAACGTTCCTTGCGCGGTTCGCTGCGCAGGAAGAGGCGGGAGATGGTCTGCGCGGTCTGCTCGCGCGCGGCGGCGTCGCCCGCATGCAGTTCGGCGAGGGCGCCGTGCAGCATCTTCTGCGTCAAGCCGCGCGAGAGCGCCTCGAGCACCGCGTCGACGCTCTCGCCCTTGGCCAGCAGCTTGCGGGCGCGGGCCAGTTCGGCGGCCCGCCACTCGTCGGTCTGGGCGCTCAGCTGGCGGATCAGCGGCACCGTCTCGCGCTGTCCGAGCCAGTGCATGAAGCTCTGCACGCCGGCGTCGATGATGACCTCGGCCTCGGCCACCGCGGCCTGGCGGCTGGCGTGGCCCTGCTGCACCACCTGCGCCAGGTCGTCGACGGTGTAGAGGTAGACGTCCTCGAGCGCCTTGACTTCCGGCTCGATGTCGCGCGGTACCGCCAGGTCGACCATGAACATGGGGCGATGGCGGCGCACCTTCAGCGCCCGCTCGACCGCGCCGAGGCCGATCAGCGGCAGGGTGCTGGCGGTGCAGCTGACCACGATGTCGAATTCGGCCAGCCGCGCCGGCAGGTCGGCCAGGCGCATCGCCTCGCCGCCGAAGCGGGCCGCGAGCTTCTGGCCGCGCTCCAGCGAGCGGTTGGCGATGACGATCGACTTCGGCTGCCGGGCCGCGAAATGGGTGGCCGCCAGGTCGATCATCTCGCCGGCGCCGACGAAGAGCACGCGGGTCTGCCGCAGGTCCTCGAAGAGCTGCGCGGCCAGGCGCACCGCGGCGGCGGCCATGCTGATCGAGTGGGCGCCGATCTCGGTGGCGGTGCGCACTTCCTTGGCGACCGCGAAGGAGCGCTGGAACAGCTGGTTGAGCGTGCTGCCGAGCGCGCCGGCGGTTTCGGCGGCGCGCACCGCGTCCTTCATCTGGCCGAGGATCTGGGCTTCGCCGAGGACCATCGAATCCAGCCCGCTGGCGACCCGGAAGGCATGGCGCGCGGCCTGGTCGTCGTGCAGCGCGTAGGCGTGCGAGCGCAAGAGGTTCGGCGCCACGCCGCCGCTCTGGGCCAGCCACTCGATCGTGTGGTCGAGCGCGACGTGGTCGGCGGCGCAGTAGATCTCGGTGCGGTTGCAGGTGGAGATGATCGCGGCCTCGACATCCGGGTGGCGATTCGAGCCGAAGGAGCGGCGCAGGTTCTGCAGCGTGGGGGCGATCTGGTCGATGGCGAACGCAAAACGACCGCGCAGGTCGAGCGGCGCGGTCGTGTGGTTCAAGCCGAGGGCCCAGACTGACATAACCACGGATTATAAAATCAGCGGCCGAACCCGGTCCGCGCGCCTTCCAAAGGCCGCGGTCGCGATCGATTCCGATTCGATTCAGCTTCCTTTTGCGTGCCTGGCGCGCTTGCGATGACACCGCTCCAGATCGCCAACCACCTGTTCAACTTCGTCCTGCCGGCACTGGCGGTCGGCGGCCTGTGCGCGCTTTTCGGCCGCTTCGTCGGGCGCCGCGGCGGCCGGTCCTGGTGGCTGCAGGCCGCGGTCAACGCGGTCGTCGGCGCGGCGGTGCTGGTGGCCGGCCTGGTGGTCTTCGGGCACGACGGCCGCATGGCGACCTACGGCGCGCTGGTGCTCGCCTGCGGCACCAGCCAGTGGCTGCTGGCGGGCGGCTGGCGCCGCTGACGGCTCTCTTCAGCTGTTGAGGCCCGGAATCACCACCATCGGTGCCGGCGCAGGCGGCGGCGCGACCGCCGCGGTGGCCGGCGGCACCGGCAAGGGGGCGCCGGGG
>NZ_LMUW01000014.1 GCF_009765735.1 Xenophilus sp. L33 | reverse complement strand
AGGCGCAGACCGCGTCGCCGCGCTCGACCACGTCGGTGACCCGCGCGCCGGTGGTGAGGCGCACCGCGCCGCTGCCGCGCACCGCCGCCAGAAGCAGCGCCTGCAGGTCGGCCCGATGCACGCAGAGGTAGGGCGCCGCGTAGCTGTGCAGCATCGCGTTGCCGAGCGGCAGCCGGGCGATCTCGCCGCCGTCGACCGCGCTGCGCACCACCAGCGCCTCGGGCCGCGCCGCGACCCGCACCAGCGCCTGCCAGACGCCGAGCGTCTGCAGCCGGCGCGTGACGTTGGGACCGAGCTGGATGCCGGCGCCGACCTCGCCGAAAGCGACCGCCTGCTCGAGCAGGTCGATCCGGTGGCGGCGCTGCGCCAGCGCGAGCGCGCTCGCGAGCCCGGCGATGCCCCCGCCGGCGATCAGGATGTGGGCCGGCATCGACCGATGGCTCAGCGCGGGTGGTTCAGGGACGTGTCGCTGCCGATCGGCGCCGAGGGCGCCTCCTTGGCGGTGCCGCAACTGTCGCAGCTGTCGCAGGCGCCGCAGCCCGAGGCCTTGCCGAGCGAGCTGGCCAGGCGCTGCGCGCCCTCTTCGTCGACCAGGCCGGCGCGTTGCGAGCCGGCCGCGACCGTGCCGGCGGCGGCACGGCGCCAGCCGGCGGGCATCCAGCGCCAGAGCGCGTAGAGGGCGGCAAAGCCGACGATCAGGGCGACCAGGATTTGTTGTGTCATGTCATGCTCCCGAGAGCGCCAGTGTGACACGGTAGGTCACGAAGCAGGCGATGTAGGCCAGCGCGAACAGGTAGCCGGCCATGATCCAGACGTAGCGCCAGGACCCGGTCTCGCGCTTGACGGCGGCCAGGGTCGAGACGCATTGCGGCGCGAAGACATACCAGACCAGGAGCGACAGTGCGGTCGCCAGCGACCAGCTCCCGGCGATCAGCGGCAGCAGCTGGCCGGCGACGTCGTCGCCGGTGGCCGAGAGCGCATACACCGTGCCGAGCGCGCCCACCGCGACCTCGCGCGCGGCCATGCCGGGCACCAGCGCGATCGAGATCTGCCAGTTGAAGCCGATGGGCGCGAAGACGTGTTCGAGGCCGCGGCCGATCATGCCGGCCAGGCTGTACTGGATCGCCGGGCCGGTCGCGCCGTCGGGCGGCGACGGGAAGGTCGCCAGGAACCACAGGATGATCGTCAGGCTCAGGATGATCGTGCCGACCCGCTGGATGAAGATCCAGGCGCGCTCGTAAAGGCCGAGCGCCAGGTTGCGCGCATTGGGCCAGCGGTAGGCCGGCAGCTCCATCATGAGCGGCGACTGCTGCTGGTTGTCGCGAAAGCGCTTCATGACCCAGGCCACCGCCATCGCCGAGACGATGCCGAAGAGATACAGCGCGAACAGCACCAGCCCCTGCAGGTTGAAGACGCCACCGATGGTGCGCGCCGGGATGAAGGCCGCGATGAGCAGCGCGTAGACCGGCAGCCGCGCCGAACAGGTCATGAGCGGCGCGATCATGATCGTGGTGATGCGATCGCGCCAGTTGCTGATGGTGCGGGTCGCCATGACGCCGGGGATGGCGCAGGCGAAGCTGGACAGCAGCGGGATGAACGAGCGGCCCGAGAGGCCGACGGTGCCCATCACCCGGTCGAGCAGGAAGGCCGCGCGCGGCAGGTAGCCCGAATCTTCCAAGGCCAGGATGAAGAAGAACAGGATCAGGATCTGCGGCAGGAAGACGATCACGCCGCCGACGCCGGCGACGATGCCGTCGACCAGCAGGCTCTGCAGCATGCCGTCGGGCAGGTGATGGCGGATCAGTTCGCCGAAGGCGGTGGTCGCGTCCTTGATCGCGTCCATCGGCACCTCGGCCCAGCTGAAGACCGCCTGGAACATGAGGAACATGGTGACCGCGAGCACCACCATGCCCCAGATCGGATGCATCACGACCCGGTCGATGCGGTCGCTGGTGGCCAGGCTGCCGACCGGCTCGCTGACCGCGATGGAGAGGATCCGGCGCACTTCGCGCTGGGTGTCGAGCACCTCGTCGAGGTTCGGCGCTTCCCAGGGCAGCGGCGAGGCGGCGGCGACCGGCGCGTCGAGCGCCTCCAGCAGGCCTTGCGCGCCGCCGGCATGCACGCCGACCGTCTCGATCACCGGCAGGCCGAGTTCGCGCGACAGCTTGGCCACGTCGACCTTGATGCCGAGCTTCCTGGCCATGTCGGTCATGTTGAGCGCGACCACCATCGGCAGGCCGAGCTGCTTGGCCTCCAGCACCAGGCGCAGGTTGAGCCGCAGGTTGGTGGCGTCGGTGACGCAGACCAGCAGGTCGGGCAGCGCCTCGCGGCTCTTGCCGGTGACCACGTCGCGGGTCACCGCCTCGTCGGCCGACAGCGCGTTGAGGCTGTAGGCGCCCGGCAGGTCGAGCACGAAGACGCGGCGGCCGGCGGCGGTGCGCAACTGGCCTTCCTTGCGCTCGACCGTGACGCCGGCGTAGTTGGCGACCTTCTGGCGGCTGCCGGTCAGCAGGTTGAAGAGCGCGGTCTTGCCGCAGTTCGGATTGCCGAGCAGCGCGATGCGCCCCGGCGGCTTGGCGGCCGCCGCTGCGGCGGGACGGAAGCTCAGGGTGGCTTCAACCATGGCCGGCCGCTCCGGGCGTGACGCGGACCAGCGCCGCCTCGTGGCGGCGCAATGCGAAGGTGGTGTGGCCGAGGCGCACGGCCAGCGGCTCGCGTCCGGGCACGCCGGTGGCGACGATGCGCACCGCTTCGCCGGGCACGAAGCCGATCTCGGTCAGCCGCAGCACCAGTTCCCGGCCTTCGGCATCGCTGGGCCGAAGCACGTCGAGCACCGTGGCCCATTGATGGTTGGGAAGCTGGTCGAGGCTGATGGCGGCCGATGCCGCGCCTGTCGTTGTCGTCACCCTGTAATCCGAATCTGCAAAATGAGAATTATTCTCGAAAACATCGCGTTTGGCGCGACGCCTCCGCGATTCCCTTTTGCAAAGCCGCCTGACCCTTCCGGTCAGATCGCGGTCAGGCAGCCAGCAACTGCCGCAGAACGAAGGGCAGGATGCCGCCGTGCTTGTAGTAATCCACCTCGATTGGCGTGTCGACGCGCAGGCGCACCGTCACTTCCTGGTGGCTGCCGTCCGGGCGATGCACCACGATCTTCACGTCCATCTGCGGCTTCAGCTCGCCGCCGATCACGACGTCGATCTTCTCGTCGCCGGTCAGGCCCAGGCTTTCCCATGAATCGGCGCCGCGGAACTGCAGCGGCAGCACGCCCATGCCGACCAGGTTGGCGCGGTGGATGCGCTCGAAGCTGCGCGCCACCACCGCCTTGATGCCCAGCAGCTGCGTGCCCTTGGCGGCCCAGTCGCGCGAGGAGCCGGTGCCGTATTCCTCGCCGCCGAAGACCACGGTCGGCACGCCGGCGGCGATGTACTTCATCGCGGCGTCGTAGATGAACATCTTCTCGTTGCCGGGCTGGTAGAGCGTGAGGCCGCCCTCCTCGCGCGAACCGTCGGCGCCCGCCGGGATCATCAGGTTCTTGATCCGCACGTTGGCGAAGGTGCCGCGCATCATCACGTCGTGGTTGCCGCGGCGCGAGCCGTAGCTGTTGAAGTCGGCCTTCGAGACGCCGTTGGCCTTGAGCCAGATGCCCGCCGGCGAGCTTTCCTTGATCGAGCCGGCCGGCGAGATGTGGTCGGTGGTGATCGAGTCGCCGAAGAGCGCCATGATGCGCGCGCCGGTGAAGCCCGCGTCGCTGGCGTGCGGCTTCATCGCGAAGCCCTCGAAGAAGGGCGGCTCGGCGATGTAGGTCGACGCCGGCCAGTCGTAGACCTGCCCTTGCGTGCCCTTGATGCTGCTCCAGAGCTTGCCCGGGTTGTCCTTGATCTGGTCGTAGTTCTGGCGGAAGGCCTTGGCGTTCATGGCGTAGCGCAGGTTCTCGTCGATCTCCTGCGCGCTCGGCCAGATGTCGCCGAGGTAGACGTCCTGGCCCTTGCTTCCCTTGCCGACCGGCTGGGTCATGAGGTCGACCATCACGTTGCCGGCGATCGCATAGGCCACGACCAGCGGCGGCGAGGCCAGGAAGTTGGCCTTGATGTTCGGATGGATGCGCGCCTCGAAATTGCGGTTGCCCGAGAGCACCGCGGCGGCGATCAGGTTGTTGCCGGTGATCACCTCGTTGATCTCGGGCGTGAGGTCGCCGGTGTTGCCGATGCAGGTCGTGCAGCCGTAGCCGGCCAGGTAGAAGCCGAGCTTCTCGAGGTAGGGCAGCAAGCCCGCCTTCTCGAGGTATTCGGTCACCATGCGCGAGCCGGGCGCCAGCGAGGTCTTGACGTGCGGCTTGACGGTGAGGCCGGCCTCGACCGCCTTCTTGGCCAGGAGGCCGGCGGCGAGCATCACGCTCGGGTTGGAGGTGTTGGTGCAGGAGGTGATCGCGGCGATCAGCACGTCGCCGTTGCCGATGCTGACAGCGCCCTTGGGCGCCGGCGGCGCGGTGGCGCCGACGTGCGCGGCGGCCGGCGTGGAGCGGTTGGCGACCATTTCTTCCAGCTCGCGTGGCGAGCCGGGGCGCGGCGGCGGCGCCTCGGTGTCGGCATCGTGGCCGGCCGCGGTCAGCGGGTGGCGCAGCTTCAGATGGTCTGCCGGCTGGTTGAAGCCGTTGGCCTCGTTCGGCTTGCTGTAGAGCTCGCTGAACTTCGTGGCCAGGTGGCCGAGGTCGATGCGGTCCTGCGGCCGCTTCGGGCCGGCCACGCTCGGCGACACGGTGCCCAAGTCGAGCTTGACCACCTTGGTGTAGTGCAGTTGGCCCGGCGCCGGCATGCCGAAGAGACCCTGCGCCTTGTAGTAGGCCTCGAAGCGCTCGACCTCCGCGTCGGTGCGGCCGGTGCCGCGGAAGTAGTCGATCGTCTTGTCGTCGACCGGGAAGAAGCCCATGGTGGCGCCGTATTCGGGCGCCATGTTGCCGATGGTGGCGCGGTCGGGCACCGCGATGGAAGCGGCGCCAGGGCCGAAGAATTCGACGAACTTGCCCACCACCTTCTCGCCGCGCAGGATGTTGGTGACGTACAGCACCAGGTCGGTGGCGGTGACGCCTTCGCGCAGCTGGCCGGTGAGCTCGAAGCCCACCACGTCGGGCGTGAGCATGTAGACCGGCTGGCCGAGCATCGCCGCCTCGGCCTCGATGCCGCCGACGCCCCAGCCGACCACGCCGACGCCGTTGATCATGGTCGTGTGGCTGTCGGTGCCGACCAGCGAATCCGGGTACCAGGTCGGCACGTCGGCGTTGTCGCCCGGCGCCTTGTAGACGCCGCGCGCGAAGTATTCGAGGTTCACCTGGTGCACGATGCCGAAGCCCGGCGGCACGACGCGGAAGGTGTCGAAGGCCTGCATGCCCCACTTCATGAACTGGTAGCGCTCGTTGTTGCGCTGGAATTCCAGCTTCATGTTGAGGTCGAGCGCCTTGGGCGTGCCGTAGTAGTCGACCATCACCGAATGGTCGACCACCAGGTCGACCGGCACCAGTGGCTCGATGGTCTTGGGCGACTTGCCGAGCGACTTCGCCACGCTGCGCATCGCCGCCAGGTCGGCCAGCAGCGGCACGCCGGTGAAATCCTGCAGCACGACGCGGGTGACGACGAAGGGAATCTCCTCGGTGCGTTCGGCGTTTGGCGCCCAGTTGGCCAGCTGCTCGACATGCTCGGCCGTGACCTTCTGGCCGTCGCAGTTGCGCAGCACCGATTCGAGCACGATGCGGATCGAGACCGGCAGCTTGTCGACGTTGGGGAAGCGTTTCGCAAGGTCCTTGAGCGACCAGTATTTGCCGGATTGGCCCGATGCGGTCTTGAAGGTTTTCTGGAGGGCGGCAAAGGCATGCGCCGGGGCTTGGGCCATGGGAGAACTCCTGTTTTTCGTGGTCGCCCAACGAAGATAGCAGGCTTCGATGACATCGGCTGTAGTCGCAGGGCGTGCCCCCTCCGTCACCGCGCCAGCCGGCCCAGCGACCGGCCCGCCGTCCAGGCAGCGGTGCAGGCCACGGTACACGCATACGCGAGCAGGAAGGCGCAGCCGGTCATCAGCATCGACGACGGCAGGCCGGTCAGGCGCGACAGGTCGCCGACGACGAAGAGCTGCAAGGCGGCGATGGCCGCGCGGCAGTCCGGGCCGCCGGTCATCAGGCGGGTGAAGAAGGTGGTTGCTTGGTCGAACATGGCTGGGCTCCTTGCTGACGGCCATGGTGCAACCCGATCGGCCGCGAATCGATGACGCGGGAGGTCATGGCCGCCAGCCCGGCCGCTCACTACGATGCAGCCCATGACCCTTCGCAGCGCCTCGCCGACCGCCGCCGATCCCTTCGGCACCCACCTGCGCCATTGGCGCCAGCACCGCCGCCTGAGCCAGCTCGACCTGGCCAACGAGGCGCAGGTCTCGACCCGCCACCTGAGCTACGTCGAGACCGGCCGGGCCGAGCCCAGCCGCGAGATGGTGCTGCGGCTGGCCGAGCGGCTCGAGGTGCCGCTGCGCGAGCGCAACGCGCTGCTGGTGGCCGCCGGCTACGCGCCGATGTACCGCCAGCGCTCGCTCGACGACCCGGCGCTGGCGGCGGCGCGGCGCGCGGTCGAGCGCGTGCTGAAAGGACACGAGCCCTTCCCGGCGCTGGCGATCGACCGGCACTGGAACCTGGTCGCGCACAACGCGCTGGTGCCGCTGCTGATGGCCGGCGCCGCGCCGGCGCTGCTCGAGGCGCCGATCAACGTGCTGCGCCTCAGCCTGCATCCGGAGGGCCTGGCGCCTCGCATCGCCAACCTGGCGCAATGGCGCGCCCATCTGCTGGAGCGGCTGCAGCAGCAGATCGCGGCCACCGGCGACGGCACCCTGGCGGCGCTGCACGACGAGCTGGCGGCCTATCCGCAGCCCTCGACCAGCCACGACGCGCCGGCGGCCGGCGGCGAGCTGGCGCACGTGCTGGTGCCCTTCCAGCTGGTCACGCCAGAAGGCGTGCTGAGCTTCATCAGCACCACCACCATCTTCGGCACGCCGGTCGACGTCACCCTGCAGGAGCTGGCCGTGGAATCCTTCTTTCCGGCGGATACGAAGACGGCGCAGGCATTGACGGCGATCGCGGCGCGGGCGGCTGGCTGAGGTCGTCGTCCGCGCCCTGGTGCTGCGTCGGACCGGCGACATCGTCCACCTGGATCACCCGATCGGCCGCGCGCAGCCAGGACAGCGCCAGTGCCGGGTCTGGCATTCCGGCCGTCGCCTCCTCGAAGCTGCGGCCCTGGCGCAGTGCCTTGTCGAGCGCGGCTCGCGATTCGCTGCCCAGCCGTTCGGCCGCCTGCAGCGCCTGCATCAGCGCCAGCAGGCCGCCCGCCGCGGGTTCGCTCAGGTCGGGGCACAACCGGGCCACCACGTCGGGCTCGGGGCGCAAGGTCTCGGCCAGCGCCAGCAGCTGCAGGTCGCGCAGCGGCGCCAGGCGGGTCGTGCGGCGAAGCACCATCGCGCCGATCCAGCGGCGCCGCGCGGTCGGCAGGTTGGCATGCAGGTCGCGCAGGATGTCGGCCGCCTCGGCCAGTTGCAGGCGGATCGCGGCTTGCGCGAAAGGCAGCAGCTCGGGCGCAGCCTCCGCCTGGTAGCGCCAGACGCAGGCGCTGGCCAGGTAGAGGTGCGCCAGCACGTCGCCGAGCCGCGCCGACAGCAGCTCCATGCGCTTGAGCCGGCCGCCGAGCAGGCCCATCGCCAGGTCGGCGGTGAGCGCGTAGCTGGCGCTCAGCCGGGCCAGCAGCCTCGCCTCGTGCAGCAGTTCCGGCGGCGGCTGGCCGACCAGCGGCGCGCCGAACAGGCTGTGCCAGGCATTGCGTGCCACGTGCCGGCCGTGCGCGATCAGGGCGCGGCCGAGCGCTTCCTCGTCGTGCGCCTCGACCGCGGCCATCTCGGCCAGTACCTGCGGATGGCAGCGCACCGCGCCCTGCCCGAAGACGATCAGCGCACGGGTCAGGAGGTTGGCGCCCTCCACCGTGATCGCGATCGGCGCCTGCCGGTAGGCGATGCCCAGCAGGTTCGACGGGCCGGCGATGATGCCCTTGTCGCCCAGGATGTCCATGCCGTGGTTCACCGACCGGCGCCCGGCCTCGGTCAGCTGCACCTTGAGCATCGCGCTGGCCACGCTCGGCCGCTTGCCGCGGTCGAGCGCGGCGGCGGTGAAGCGGCGCGCCGCGTCGCTCGCGTAGAGCTCGGCCGCCATCCCGCCGAGCACGCCGGCGATCGCATCGAAACGGCCGATCGGCAGGCCGAACTGCTGGCGAACCTGCGCATAACCGTTGCTCACGTAGAGCGCGCTCTGCTGCATCGCCGAGCCCAGCGCCGGCAGCGAGATCGCGCGGCCGGCGGCCAGGCATTCCATCAGCATCCGCCAGCCCTGGCCGACCTGCGCCTCGCCGCCGATCACCCACTCCATCGGCACGAAGACCTGGCGGCCGCGGATCGGGCCGTTCATGAAGGCGCTGTCCATCGGCCGGTGGCGGCGGCCGATCTCCATGCCTTCGTGCGGCACCGGGATCAGCGCGCAGGTGATGCCGAGGTCGCGCTCGCCGTCGTGCGCGTGGAAGGCCAGGCCGACCACGGTCGCGACCGGCGCCAGCGTGATGTACCGCTTGTCGAAGTCGACCAGGAAGCCGCGGCTGCGCCGGCCCATGAAGTCGCGCTCGACCAGCTCGCCGCGGTCCGGGATCGACGCCGCGTCGGAGCCGGCGTAGGGCGAGGTCAGGCCGAAGCACGGCAGGTCGCGGCCGTCGGCCAGGCGCGGCAGGTAGTGCTGCTTCTGGGCGTCGGTGCCGTAGCGCATCAGGAGCTCGGCCGGGCCGAGCGAGTTGGGCACCATCACGGTCACGGCGGTCGCCACGTTCACCGTTGCGATGCGTGCCACCACGCTGGCATGCGCGAAATGACCGAAGCCGAGGCCGCCGAATTCCGGCGGGATGATCATCCCGAAGAAGCGCTGCTCCCGCAGGTAGCGCCAGACCTCCGGTGGCAGGTCGCCCGCCTGGTCGATCGCGTGGTCGTCGAGCATGCGGCACAAGGTCGGCACCTGGTGCCCGAGGAAAGCCCGCTCGCGTTCGCTCAGCCGGTTCGGCCCGACCGCCGCCAGGGCATCGAAATCGGGCCGGCCGGCGAACAGCTGCCCTTCGAAGCCGACGGTGCCGGCCTCGAGTGCCGCGCGCTCGGTGTCGCCCAGCGGCGGCAGCGCCGCGGCGAACGGCTTCATGGCCTTGCGGCCGATCCAGGATGCCAGGCTCATGGTTTCGTCTCCTCGGCACAGGCGATGCGCCGTCATCGACCAATGTCGGACGCCGGGACGCCGCGGACGGACGGTCGACGACGCCAGCGCGCGTCGGATTCCGCGCCGCGGCGTCGGTGCCGGCCCACACGCTCACGCGCCATGTCAGCGCGCCGGCGCCGTCGCGGCGGTCGCAGGGTCGAGCCTTCCCAACCGCAAACACCATCGGAGCAACCATGAGCACCACAACCACCGACGCACACAGCAAGCTCTGGGACCTGATCAAGGGCACCCGCTACGCCATGCTGACCCATCGCCACGGCGACAGCCAGCTGCACAGCCACCCGCTGACGACCCAGAACAAGACCTTCGACGAGGGCTCGGTCCTCTACTTCTTCGTGCCGAAGAACGGCGAGATCGTCCGCCACGTTGCGAGCGACGGCACGGTCAACCTGGCCTACGCCAACACCGACGACGACAGCTACGTCTCCATCTCGGGCCAGGCCCGGCTGCTGGAGGACCAGGCCCGCAAGGAAGAGCTCTTCACCACGATGGCCAAGTCCTGGTTCCCGGCCGGCGTGACCGACCCGAACCTGGGCCTGCTGGCGGTGCACATCGTCGAAGCCGAATACTGGGACGTGAACGACAGCAAGATGGTCCAGATGCTGAAGATGGCCAAGGCCGCGGTCACCGGCAAGCCGCCGACCGACATGGGCGAGCACCGCAAGGTCGGCGCGGTCTGACCCGCTGCCGCCCCGACAAACGAAAAAAAGCCCCGCGAGCGGGGCTTTTCTGCGAGTGAAAGAAGGTCAGGCCGGCTGCGAGGCCGCGATGTCCTTGTACTCGTCGATCTTGTCGAAGTTGAGGTACTGGTAGATCTGTTCGCTCGACGCGTCCAGCACGCCGACGCTCGCCATGTACTCGGCCTTGGTCGGGATGCGGCCCAGGCGCGAGCAGATGGCCGCCAGCTCGGCGCTGCCCAGGTACACGTTCGATCCCTTGCCGAGGCGGTTCGGGAAGTTGCGGGTGCTGGTCGACATGACCGTCGCGCCTTCGCGCACCTGCGCCTGGTTGCCCATGCACAGCGAGCAGCCCGGCATTTCGGTGCGGGCGCCGGCATTGCCGAAGACGCCGTAGTGGCCTTCCTCGGTGAGCTGCTGCGCGTCCATCTTGGTCGGCGGCGCGATCCACAGCTTGACCGGGATGTCGCGCTTGCCTTCGAGCAGCTTGGAAGCCGCGCGGAAGTGGCCGATGTTGGTCATGCACGAGCCGATGAAGACCTCATCGATCTTCGCGCCCGAGACGTCCGACAGCGTCTTGACGTCGTCCGGGTCGTTCGGGCAGGCCACGATCGGTTCGTGGATGTCGGCCAGGTCGATCTCGATGACCGCGGCGTATTCGGCGTCGGCGTCGCCCTTGAGCAGCTGCGGGTCCTTCAGCCAGGCTTCCTGCGCGGCGATGCGGCGGGCCAGCGTGCGGGCGTCGGCGTAGCCCTCGGCGATCATCCACTTCATCAGCGTGATGTTGCTGTTGATGTATTCGATGATCGGTTCCTTGTTCAGGTGCACCGTGCAGCCGGCGGCCGAGCGTTCGGCCGAGGCGTCGCTCAGCTCGAAGGCCTGTTCGACCTTCAGGTCGGGCAAGCCCTCGATCTCGAGGATGCGGCCGGAGAAGATGTTCTTCTTGCCCTTCTTCTCGACTGTCAGCAGGCCGTCCTTGATGGCGTAAAGCGGAATCGCGTTGACCAGGTCGCGCAGGGTCACGCCGGGCTGCATCTTGCCCTTGAAGCGCACCAGCACCGATTCGGGCATGTCCAGCGGCATCACGCCGGTGGCGGCCGCGAAGGCCACCAGGCCGGAGCCGGCCGGGAAGCTGATGCCGATCGGGAAGCGGGTGTGGCTGTCGCCGCCGGTGCCGACCGTGTCGGGCGTCAAGAGGCGGTTGAGCCAGCTGTGGATCACGCCGTCGCCTGGACGCAGCGAGACGCCGCCGCGGTTCGCCATGAACTCGGGCAGCTCGTGGTGCATCTTGACGTCGACCTTCTTCGGGTAGGCCGCCGTGTGGCAGAACGACTGCATGACCAGGTCGGCGCTGAAGCCCAGGCAGGCCAGGTCCTTCAGTTCGTCGCGGGTCATCGGGCCGGTCGTGTCCTGGCTGCCGACCGAGGTCATCTTCGGCTCGCAGTAGGTGCCGGGGCGAACGCCCTGGCCTTCCGGCAGGCCGCAGGCGCGGCCGACCATCTTCTGCGCCAGCGAGAAGCCCTTCTTGGTGTCCGCCGGGCTGACCGGCAGGCGGAACAGCGTGGAAACCGGCAGGCCAAGCGCCTCGCGCGCCTTGGCGGTCAGGCCGCGGCCGATGATCAGCGGAATGCGGCCGCCGGCACGCACCTCGTCGAACAGCACGTCGCTCTTGACCGTGAACTCGGCGATCACCTTGCCGTCCTTGAGCGCCTTGCCGTCGTAGGGACGCAGCTCGACCACGTCGCCCATGTTCATCTGGCTGACGTCGAGTTCGATCGGCAGCGCGCCCGAGTCTTCCATCGTGTTGTAGAAGATCGGCGCGATCTTGCCGCCCAGGCAGACGCCGCCGAAGCGCTTGTTCGGCACGAAGGGAATGTCCTCGCCGGTGAACCAGAGCACCGAATTGGTGGCGCTCTTGCGCGAGGAGCCGGTGCCGACCACGTCGCCGGCGTAGGCCACCAGGTGGCCGCGGGCGCGCAGGTCCTCGATGAACTTCACCGGGCCGCGCTTGCCGTCTTCTTCCGGCACGATGCCGGGACGCGCGTTCTTGTGCATCGCCAGCGCGTGCATCGGGATGTCGGGGCGGGTGGTGGCATCGGGCGCCGGCGACAGGTCGTCGGTGTTGATCTCGCCCGCCACCTTGAAGATGCTGACCGTGATGCTCTGCGGCACTTCGGGGCGGCTGGTGAACCATTCGGCATCGGCCCAGCTTTGCAGCACGGCCTTGGCGTTCGCATTGCCCTTGTCGGCCTTTTCCTTGACGTCGTGGAACTGGTCGAACATCAGCAGCGTTTTCTTGAGGCCTTCGGCCGCCGCGGCGCCGACTTCGGCGTCGTCCAGCAGGTCGACCATCGGACCGATGTTGTAGCCGCCGAGCATGGTGCCGAGCAGCTCGGTCGCCCGGGCGCGGCTCAGCAGGGCGCTCTTCTCGGTGCCATGGGCCACGGCCGCGAGGTAGCTCGCCTTGACCTTGGCCGCGTCGTCGACGCCGGCCGGCACGCGGTTCGTGAGCAGGTCGAGCAGGAAGTCCGGCTTGTCGACGTTCGGCGTCTTCATGAGCTCGATCAGCTCGGAAGTCTGCTTGGCCGACAGCGGCAGCGGCGGAATGCCGAGCGCGGCGCGTTCGGCGACATGGTCCAGGTAGGCTTGCAACATCTTTTTCTCTCCGAAAACTCAAAAGGAGGGCGGCCCTGCCATGCAAGCAAGAGCCGCGCCTCGGGTCCTGCTTACTGCTTCTTGGTCGCAGGGGCGGCGGCGGCTGCGGGCGGCGTGGTGTTCACGTCGTCGAGCAGGCCCTTCGGCGGATGCACCTTCATGTCCTCGGCCACTTCGAGCTGCTTGGCGGCCTGGCAGTCGTCGGCCAGGCGGGCGCCCTGCTTCTGGCTCATCAGCATCGACTTGTTGCCCAGCTGCAGCCACATCGCGCCCTGGCGCGGGTCTTCCAGGCGAACCGCGCCGGTGCGGCTGTCGACCGGATGCAGGCGGTACTTGATGTTGTTGTGGGTCAGGGTGAAGAAGCCCGGCTTCTTCGGGTCGGCCTCGATGTTCACGCTGGCACCGAGTTCGCACTTGATGACGCCGGTGTAGATGCCTTCGGCTTCCTTGATCTGCGCTTCGGTGAGGGTGACGTCGGTGTCGTCGTTGATCGGCGTGTTTTCCTCGACGTGCTTGATGATCTTCTTCGGCACGACCTTCTGCACGACCTTCTTGGTGTTGGTCTTCACGCGTTGGCTGAGCGGTGGCTTGGCGGGCGCGGCGGCCGAGGACGCGGGGGCGGTGGTGTTCTGGGCCAGCGCGGCCATCGGCAGGGCGATGGCGGTGGCGGCGATCAGCGCGAATGTCTTCATGGATGCTTCTTTCGAGGGGTGGAGTCTTCGGTCTTCAGGAGGAAACGGGTGCGAACCAGGCGCGTGCCTCGGCGGGCAGCGGGCGGCCGGTCGCATGCGCGCGCTCCAGCACCTGCCAGAAGTGGCGGTAGCTGGCGCGGTCGTGCAGGCTGCCGTCGATGCTGACCGGCGCCCAGGCGGCGCGGACGGCGGCATCGACGATGCGGGTGGCGATGTCGATCCGGCGCTCGTCGGGCGCGAAGGCCTCGAGGATCGGCCGGATCTGGCTCGGGTGGATGCTCCACATGCGGGTGTAGCCGAATTCGTCGGCGGCCCGGCGGGCGGCGGCGCGCATCGCGTCGACGTCGTTGAATTCGGTCACCACGCAGTGCGAAGGCACCTTGCCGTGGGCGTGCGCGGCGGAGGCGATCTCCAGCTTGGCGCGCACCACCAGCGGATGCGTGAACTGGCCCTTGGCGCCCATGCCGTCGGCCGGGATCGCGCCGCCGTGCGCCGAGACGAAGTCCATCAGCCCGAAGCTGAGCGACTGCACGCGCGGATGCGCGGCGATCGCGAAAGCGTGGTGCACCGCCAGCGGCGACTCGATCAGCACGTGCAGCGGCAGCGCCTCGGCGCCGGCGGCATCGAGCGCGCCGGCGGCCTCGACCACGTCGTCGAGCGACTCGACCTTGGGCACCATCAGATGGCTCAGCCGGTGGCCGGCGCGGCCGACGATGGTCATCAGGTCGCTCGGGAAGGACGGATGGTCGACCGGGTGCACCCGCACGCCGACCCGCATCGCGGGGGCGGCGGCCAGCGCCAGTTCGGTGACGAGCGCCGCGTGCTCGGCCTCGCCGCCGACCGGCGCGCCGTCCTCGCAGTCGAGCGTGACGTCGAAGACGCAGGTGCCGAACTCGGTCGCCATCTCCTGCTGCAGCGCCAGGCTCTTGCGCATGCGCGCCTCGACGCCGCTGTAGTGGTCGCAGACCGGCAGCAGGACCGCGCCCGCCTGGGCGCCGAGCAGCACCTCGCGCGGATGGAGGGTCGCTGTCGAGAGGCTCATGCGGCCCGCTGCGCGACGATGAACATGCGCGGGAAGGCCAGCAGCAGCCGGCCGTCGCTGCGCTTCGGGTACGACAGCGCGACCCGCCGTTCGTATTCCGCCAGGAAGCTGGACTGCAGCTCGCCGGGCAGCGGGTCGACGAAGGGCTTCAGGCCGGTGCCGCGCACCCATTCGACGATCGCGGCCGCCGATTCCATCGGATGCTGGTAGGCGGTGCGCCAGACGTCGACCATCGCGGCCTTGTCGGCCAAGAGGTCGTAGTAGCCCTCGATCGACAGCAGCGGCGTGCGCATCTTCTCGGGATTGCCGATCGCCTGCGCCCAGGGCGCCTCGCCGCCGACCTCGCGCATGAGCCGATGCGTCGGCTCCTGGCGGTTGTCGGGCATCTGGATGGCCAGCACGCCGCCCGGCGCCAGCGCGGCGAACAGCCGGGGAATGAGGTGCTCGTGGTCGGGCACCCATTGCAGCGCGGCGTTGGCGTAGATGAGGTCGGGCCGCATCTCCGGCTCCCAGCTGCCGATGTCGCTCAGCTCGAAGCGCGCCTGCGGCAGCCGCTCGCGCGCCTTGACCAGCATCGGCTCCGAGTTGTCGGTGCCCAGCACGGTCGCGCCGTCGAAGCGCTGCACCAGCAGCTCGGTCGAGTTGCCGGGGCCGCAGCCGAGGTCGACCACCTGCGCCGCCTCGGCCAGCGGCACCCGGGCGAGCAGCTCGCGCGCGGGGCGCGTGCGCTCGTCCTCGTAGCGGCTGTAGAGCTCGGGGTTCCAGTCGAGCATGCTCGGAGGGATCAGAGCAGGTGGGCGACGCCGGCCTGTTCGTCCTGCAGTTCCTTGAGCGTCTTGTCGATGCGTTCCTGGCTGAAGGCGTCGATGGCCAGGCCTTCGACCAGCTTGTATTCGCCGTTCTCGCAGGTGACCGGGAAGCCGAACATGACGTCCTTCGGGATGCCGTACTGGCCGTCCGACGGGATGCCCATCGTGACCCACTTGCCCTGGGTGCCGAGCGCCCAGTCGCGCATGTGGTCGATGGCGGCGTTGGCTGCCGAGGCGGCCGACGACAGGCCGCGGGCCTCGATGATGGCGGCGCCGCGCTTGCCGACGGTCGGCAGGAAGGTGTTGGCGTTCCATTCCTGGTCGTTGATCATCTTGGCGACGCTTTCGCCGTCGATGGTGGCGAAGCGGTAGTCGGCGTACATCGTCGGCGAGTGGTTGCCCCAGACGGTGAGCTTCTCGATGTCGGCCACCGGCTTGCCGGTCTTGGCGGCCAGTTGGCTGGCGGCGCGGTTGTGGTCCAGGCGCAGCATGGCGGTGAAGTTCTTGCGCGGCAGGTCGGGCGCGCTCTTCATGGCGATGTAGGCGTTGGTGTTGGCCGGGTTGCCGACCACCAGCACCTTGACGTTGCGGCTGGCGACCGCGTTGAGCGCCTTGCCTTGCGCCGTGAAGATGGCGCCGTTGACGGCCAGCAGCTCGGCGCGTTCCATGCCGGGGCCGCGCGGGCGCGAGCCCACCAGCAGTGCGTAGTCGGCGTCCTTGAAGGCGGTCATCGGGTCGCCGTGGGCTTCCATGCCGGCCAGCAGCGGGAAGGCGCAGTCGTCGAGTTCCATCATCACGCCCTTGAGCGCCTTCTGGGCCTTCTCGTCGGGAATCTCGAGCAGTTGCAGGATCACCGGCTGGTCCTTGCCGAGCATTTCGCCGGAGGCGATACGGAACAGCAGGGCGTAACCGATTTGGCCAGCGGCACCGGTGACGGCAACGCGAACAGGCTTTTTGCTCATGGGAAAAACTCCAGGAAGGGTGAAACGATACGTGGCCCGACTGCGGCCACGTGACAAGGGCAGGCGGGAACCGGTCCGTCAAGGCGCCGGTTTCGGGCGTCGATGATTTTATGCCGATTTGCGCCGTCGGTGGCGCGCGTCTTATGTCTTATATAAGATGTAGCCCCGAGGCACCGTCGCGGTGCACCGATCCCACCGATGTCCACCTCCCCCACCGCAGCCGCCGACACCGCGCCGTCGAGCACCTCGTCGACCACGCCGTCGTTCAGCCCGCTCTACCAGCAGATCAAGTCGCTGATCCTGCAAAGCCTTCATGGCGGCGAATGGAAGCCGGGCGAGCCGATCCCGAGCGAGATCGAACTGGCCGGCCGCTTCCGGGTCAGCCAGGGCACGGTGCGCAAGGCGATCGACGAGCTGGCCGCCGAGAACCTGCTGGTGCGGCGCCAGGGCGTCGGCACCTTCGTCGCGACGCATGCCGAGCAGCACGTGCAGTACCGCTTCCTCAAGCTGGTGCCCGACAGCGGCGACATCGAGGCCGAAGGCCCGGCCCAGCGCGAGATCGTCGACTGCCGGCGCCAGCGCGCCAGCGCCGACGTCGCCCGCGCGCTGGCGCTGCGCACCGGCGACGCGGTGCTGCAGGTGCGGCGGGTGCTGGCCTACCGCGGCGTGCCGACCATCCTGGAAGAACTCTGGCTGCCCGGCACGCCCTTCAAGGGTCTCACCGCCGAGCGCCTGCGGGCCTGGCGCGGGCCGATGTACGCGCTCTTCGAGACCGAGTTCGGCGTGCGCATGGTGCGCGCCGAGGAAAAGATCCGCGCGGTGCTGCCGGACCGCGCGCAAGCCGAGTTGCTGGCGGTGCCGGCGGCCATGCCGCTCCTGAGCGTCGAGCGGCTCGCACTCACCTACCACGACATCCCGATGGAGTTGCGCCGCGGCCTCTACCGCACCGACACCCATCACTACCGCAACCAGCTCGGATGACGGCGATGCGCCCTGCCCGATACTCTCAAGCGGAATGATGGTGCATTGCAATAGAATTTTGAGTTGTTTGCATATCCGCCCAGCACGAGAAGCCCCCGATAAAAACCGAAAGTCCCCATGACAGAGTTGGCCACACCACCCAGACCCAAGCGGCGCGAGTTCCGCAACATCAACGCCTTCACCGACCTCACGACCTACCGGCTGCCGCCGGCCGGCATCGTGTCGATCCTGCATCGCGTGAGCGGCGTGCTGATGTTCGTCCTGCTGCCCTTCATCATCTGGATGTTCGACACCTCGGTGTCTTCCGAGATCTCCTTCGCGCGCTTCAAGGACACCTTCAACAACAACGGCGCCGGCTTCCTGCCGGGCTGGTTCCTCAAGCTGGTGGCGCTGGCGCTCATCTGGGCCTTCCTGCATCACTTCATCGCCGGCTTGCGCCATCTGTGGATGGACGTCAACCACCACGCGGTCGACAAGAAGGTCGGCAACAGCAGTGCGCTGGCCACGCTCGCGATCAGCATCCTGCTGACCGTGATCCTCGGCGCCAAGCTGTTCGGGCTCTACTGACAACCTCCGCGGGCCGGCGCCTCGGGGCCGGCCGCCACTGACCAGGAACCAAACAAAATGTCCGTCAACTACGGCTCCAAGCGCATCGTCGTCGGTGCCCACTACGGCTTGCGCGACTGGCTCAGCCAGCGCATCACCGGCGCGCTCATGGCGCTGTTCACGATCATCGTGCTGGCCCAGCTGCTCATCAGCCGCGGCCCGATCGGCTACGACCTCTGGGCCGGCATCTTCGCCGCCCAATGGATGAAGGTGCTCACCTTCGTCGTCATCGCCTCGCTGCTCTATCACGTCTGGGTCGGCATGCGCGACGTCTGGATGGATTACGTCCAGCCGATCGGCATCCGCCTGGTGTGCCAGGTTTTCACCATCGTCTGGCTTGTCGGTTGCGCGGGTTGGGCCATTCAAGTGCTCTGGAGGCTCTGAACTCTTTATGACCGCATACACCAAAGACCAAATCACCAAGCGCAAGTTCGACGTCGTCATCGTCGGCGCCGGCGGCTCCGGCATGCGTGCCTCGCTGCAGCTGGCGCGCGCCGGCCTCAACGTGGCCGTGCTCTCCAAAGTGTTCCCGACCCGCTCGCACACCGTGGCGGCGCAAGGCGGCGTCGGCGCCTCGCTCGGCAACATGAGCGAGGACAACTGGCACTACCACTTCTACGACACGATCAAGGGCTCCGACTGGCTCGGCGACCAGGACGCGATCGAGTTCATGTGCCGTGAAGCGCCCAAGGTCGTCTACGAGCTCGAGCACTTCGGCATGCCCTTCGACCGCAACCCGGACGGCACCATCTACCAGCGTCCGTTCGGCGGCCACACCGCCAACTACGGCGAGAAGCCGGTGCAGCGCGCCTGCGCCGCGGCCGACCGCACCGGCCACGCGATGCTGCACACGCTCTACCAGAAGAACGTCGAGGCCCGCACCCAGTTCTTCGTCGAATGGATGGCGCTCGACCTGATCCGCGACAGCGAAGGCGACGTGGTCGGCGTGACCGCGCTCGAGATGGAAACCGGCGACCTGCACATCCTGCAGGCCAAGTCGGTGATGCTGGCCACCGGCGGCGCCGGTCGCATCTTCCAGGCTTCGACCAACGCCTTCATCAACACCGGCGACGGCCTGGGCATGGCGGCACGCGCCGGCATCCCGCTGCAGGACATGGAGTTCTGGCAGTTCCACCCGACCGGCGTCGCCGGGGCCGGCGTGCTGCTGACCGAAGGCTGCCGCGGCGAAGGCGCGATCCTGCTCAACAGCAACGGCGAGCGCTTCATGGAGCGCTACGCGCCCACCCTGAAGGACCTGGCGCCGCGCGACTTCGTCTCGCGCTCGATGGACCAGGAAATCAAGGAAGGCCGCGGCTGCGGCCCGAACAAGGACTACCTGCTGCTCAAGCTCGACCACCTCGGCGCCGAGACGATCCACAAGCGGCTGCCCTCGGTCTACGAGATCGGCATCAACTTCGCCAACGTCGACATCACCAAGGAACCGATCCCGGTGGTGCCGACCATCCACTACCAGATGGGCGGCGTGCCGACCAACATCCACGGCCAGGTCGTGATCCAGAAGGGCGACGAGCACAGCGCCGTGGTCAACGGTCTCTACGCGGTCGGCGAATGCTCCTGCGTCAGCGTGCACGGCGCCAACCGCCTGGGCACCAACTCGCTGCTCGACCTCCTGGTGTTCGGCCGCGCGGCCGGCAACCACATCGTCGAATTCAACGACAAGCTGAAGGAACACAAGGAACTGCCGGCCGATGCCGCCGACCGTTCGCTCAAGCGCCTGAACGAACTCGAAGCCAGCACCGACGGCGAATACGCCCAGGACGTGGCCAACGAGATCCGCACCGTCATGCAGCAGCATGCCGCCGTGTTCCGCAAGCAAGCCTCGATGGACGAAGGCGTGGCGAAGATCGCCGCGGTTCGCCAGCGGGTCAACGCGGTCACGCTGAAGGACAAGTCGCGCGTCTTCAACACCGCCCGCATCGAGGCGCTCGAAGTCGACAACCTGATCGAGGTGGCGCAGGCCACCATGGTCTCGGCCGCCGCCCGCCACGAATGCCGCGGCGCCCACACGGTCGAGGAATACGAGAAGCCGGCGGACGATCCGGTCGCGCCGCTCGGCCGCGACGACGCCAACTGGATGAAGCACACGCTCTGGTACAGCGCGGACAACCGCCTGTCCTACAAGCCGGTCCGGATGCAGCCGCTGACGGTCGCCTCGGTGCCGCCGAAGGTCCGCACCTTCTGAACTCGCCGCCGAAAAAAGCATCACAAGGACACCCACGATGAAGCGCACATTCCAGATCTACCGCTACGACCCGGACAAGGACACCAAGCCCTACATGCAGACGGTCGAGATCGAGCTCGACGGCCACGAACGCATGCTGCTCGACGCCCTGATGAAGCTCAAGAAGCAGGACCCGTCGCTGTCCTTCCGCCGCTCCTGCCGCGAAGGCGTCTGCGGCTCCGACGCGATGAACATCAACGGCAAGAACGGCCTGGCGTGCCTCACCAACATGAACACGCTCAAGGGCACGGTGGTGCTCAAGCCGCTGCCAGGCCTGCCGGTGATCCGCGACCTGATCGTCGACATGACGCAGTTCTTCACCCAGTACAACTCGATCAAGCCCTACCTGCAGAACTTCACGGTGCCGCCCGAGAAGGAACGCCTGCAGTCGCCCGAGGAGCGCGACGAGCTGAACGGCCTGTACGAATGCATCCTGTGCGCCAGCTGCTCGACCAGCTGCCCGAGCTTCTGGTGGAACCCCGACAAGTTCGTCGGCCCGGCCGGCCTGCTGCAGGCCTACCGCTTCATCGCCGATAGCCGCGACCAGGCCACCGGCGAGCGGCTGGACAACCTCGAAGACCCGTACCGCCTGTTCCGCTGCCACTCGATCATGAACTGCGTCGACGTGTGCCCGAAGAACCTGAACCCGACACGGGCTATCGGGAAGATCAAGGAACTGATGGTGCGCCGCACCATTTAGTGTAAATATCGCTGTATGCCAGCCGTCGACGACCTATCGCCGCCCATCGGCGCCCGCGCGCTGAGCAAGCTGCGCTGGCGTTGCCGCCGCGGATTGCTCGAGAACGACCTTTTCATCGCGCGTTTCTTCGACCGGCACGAAGCCGGCCTCACCGTCGGCCAGGCGCAGGCCCTGGAAACCCTGATGGACCTGTCGGACAACGACCTGCTCGACCTCCTGCTCGCCCGGAAGGAGCCCGAGCCCGGATGGGCCGGGGCCGAGGTGGTCCGTTTGTTGCAGCTCATGCGCACTGACGGCGCGCACTCCCAATTTTCCTGATCAATCCTTAGAAAGACCCTCGAAATGAAAGCATCCGAGACCAAGGCCACCTTGTCGTTCAGCAACGGCGGCCAGAACGTCGATCTACCGATCTACAAGGGCACGCTCGGCCCCGACGTGATCGACATTCGCAAGCTGTATGCCCAGACCGGCATGTTCACCTACGACCCGGGCTTCATGTCGACGGCCTCGTGCGAATCGGCCATCACCTACATCGACGGCGACAAGGGCGAGCTGCTGTACCGCGGCTACCCGATCGAGCAACTCGCCACCAACTGCGACTTCCTCGAGACCTGTCACCTGCTGCTGTACGGCGAACTGCCGAACGCCGACAAGAAGGTCGAATTCACCAAGCTCGTGACCAACCACACGATGGTCAACGAGCAGATGCAGTTCTTCCTGCGGGGCTTCCGCCGCGACGCGCATCCGATGGCCATCATGACCGGCCTGGTCGGCGCGCTGTCGGCCTTCTATCACGACAGCACCGACATCAGCAATCCGAAGCACCGCGAGATCTCGGCGATCCGCCTGATCGCCAAGATGCCGACGCTGGTCGCGATGGCATACAAGTACACGGTCGGCCAGCCCTACATGTACCCGAAGAACGAGCTGAGCTACGCCGGCAACTTCCTGCACATGATGTTCGCCACGCCGTGCGAGGACTACAAGGTGAGCCCGGTGCTGGAGCGCGCGCTCGACCGCATCTTCATCCTGCATGCCGACCACGAGCAGAACGCGTCGACCTCGACCGTGCGCCTGTGCGGCTCGTCGGGCACCAACCCGTTCGCGGCGATCGCGGCCGGCGTGGCCTGCCTCTGGGGCCCGGCCCACGGCGGCGCCAACGAGGCGGCGCTCAACATGCTCTACGACATCCAGAAGACCGGCGGCGTCGAGAAGATCGGCGAGTTCATCAAGCAGGTCAAGGACAAGAACTCCAGCGTCAAGCTGATGGGCTTCGGTCACCGCGTCTACAAGAACTACGACCCGCGCGCCAAGCTCATGCAGGAAACCTGCAAGGAAGTGCTCGGCGAACTGGGCCTGGAAAACGACCCGCTCTTCAAGCTGGCGATGGCGCTCGAGAAGATCGCCCTGGAAGACGAATACTTCGTCTCGCGCAAGCTCTACCCGAACGTCGACTTCTACTCGGGCATCGTGCAACGCGCGATCGGCATCCCGGTGCCGCTGTTCACCGCGGTGTTCGCGCTGGCCCGCACGGTCGGCTGGATCGCCCAGCTCAACGAGATGATCGCCGAGCCCGACTACAAGATCGGCCGCCCGCGCCAGCTCTTCGAAGGCTCGACCCGCCGCGACGTCAAGCCGATCGCTCAGCGCTGATCCGCGCTCCGCGTTCGACGAAAAGCTGCCTTCGGGCAGCTTTTTTTTGGTCGCTCATCGCCCTCCGGCAGCAAAGCCATCGCGCATCGCGATGACTTGCCAGGAAAAACAAGGGGAAAATAGCAGGCTCCATCTCCAGCCGAGATGCCAAGCCCCATGACCGCCTCCGAACGCGCCTTCGCCCGCCGCATCGACCTCACGTCGCTGCAGCTGTTCGTGGCCGTCTGCGAACTGGGCAGCATCGGGCGCGCGGCCGAGCGCGAATTCATCGCCGCCTCGGCGATCAGCAAGCGGCTGTCGGACCTCGAAGGCACGCTCGGCACGCCGCTGCTCTACCGCCACGCGCGCGGCGTCGACCTGACGCCGGCCGGCGAGAGCCTCCTGCACCACGCCCGCTCGGTGCTCTACAGCCTCGAGAAGATGCAGGGCGAGCTGAGCGAATACGCCGACGGCGTGCGCGGCCACGTGCGGGTGCACGCCAACATCTCGGCCATCGTGCAGTTCCTGCCCGAAGACCTGGGCGCCTTCTCGCGCGCCCACGACGCGATCAAGATCGACCTCGAGGAGCACCTGAGCAGCGAGATCGTCCGCGCGGTACAGGAAGGCGCGGCCGACCTCGGCGTGTGCCACCTGGCCGAAGGCGGCGGCGAACTGCAGTCTCTGCCCTACCGCGACGACACGCTGGTGCTGGTGGTGCCGGCCGGCCATCCGCTGGCGGCGCGCGGCCCGATCGATTTCGTCGACGCGCTCGACTACGACCACGTCGGCCTGCACACCAACAGCTCGATCCACGTGGCCATGCACCAGGCCGCGACCGAGGCGGGCCGCACCATCCGCCTGCGCATCCACGTCACCGGCCTGGACGCCATGTGCCGCATGATCGAGAACGGCCTGGGCGTCGGCGTCATGCCGCTGCGCGCCTTCGAGCTGATGCAGGGCGGCCTCGGCCGGGCGCTGGTCTGCGTGGCGCTCGACGAGCCCTGGGCCCGGCGGCACATCCGGCTGGTGGCGCGCGACTTCTCCACCCTGCCGGTGGCCGCGCGCATGCTGGTCGAGCACCTTCACACCCCCGAGGCGGCGCCGGTCCAGCGCGTCGCATAGCAATCATCCCCCACGAAAGAGACCTTCCATGGCACGCACGCTCTACGACAAGATCTGGGACGAACACGTCGTCCACACCGAGGAAGACGGCACCGCGATCCTCTACATCGACCGCCACCTGGTGCACGAGGTCACCAGCCCGCAGGCCTTCGAAGGCCTGCGCGTGGCCGGCCGCAAGCTCTGGCGCATCAGCTCGGTGGTCGCGACCGCCGACCACAACACGCCGACCACCGGCTGGGAGCGCGGCTACGACGGCATCGCCGACCCGACCAGCAAGGAGCAGGTCACCACGCTCGACAGCAACATCAAGGAATTCGGCGCCGCCGCCTTCTTCCCCTTCCTGAGCAAGCGCCAGGGCATCGTGCACGTGATCGGCCCCGAGTCGGGCGCGACCCTGCCCGGCATGACCGTGGTCTGCGGCGACTCGCACACCTCCACGCACGGCGCCTTCGGCGCGCTGGCGCACGGCATCGGCACCAGCGAGGTCGAGCACGTCATGGCCACGCAGACGCTGCTCGGCAAGAAGGCGAAGAACATGCTGGTGAAGGTCGAAGGCAAGCTGCCGGCGGGCTGCACCGCCAAGGACATCGTGCTGGCCGTCATCGGCAAGATCGGCACGGCCGGCGGCACCGGCTACACCATCGAATTCGCCGGCTCGGCGATCCGCGAGCTGAGCATGGAAGGCCGCATGACGGTGTGCAACATGGCGATCGAGGCCGGCGCCCGCGCCGGCCTGGTGGCGGTCGACGAGAAGACCATCGCCTACGTCAAGGGCCGTCCGCTGGCGCCGACCGGCGTCGAATGGAACCAGGCGGTGAGCTACTGGCGCACGTTGCAGTCCGACCCGGGCGCGCACTTCGACGCCGTGGTCGAGATCGACGCCAGCCAGGTCAAGCCGCAGGTCACGTGGGGCACCTCGCCCGAGATGGTGGTGCCGGTCGACGGCCGCGTGCCCGATCCGGACCGCGAGAAGGACGCCGGCAAGCGCGACGCGATCGAGCGCGCGCTGGTCTACATGGGCCTGGAGCCGAACAAGCCGATGAACGACATCTTCATCGACAAGGTGTTCATCGGTTCCTGCACCAACAGCCGCATCGAGGACATGCGCGAGGCGGCCGCGGTGGTCAAGAAGCTGGGCCAGAAGGTCGCCAAGAACGTCAAGCTGGCGATGGTGGTGCCGGGCTCCGGCGTGGTGAAGGAACAGGCCGAGCGCGAAGGCCTCGACCAGATCTTCAAGGCCGCCGGCTTCGAATGGCGCGAGCCCGGCTGCTCGATGTGCCTGGCGATGAACGCCGACCGGCTGGAGCCGGGAGAGCGCTGCGCCTCCACCAGCAACCGCAACTTCGAAGGCCGGCAGGGCGCCGGCGGCCGCACCCACCTGGTGAGCCCGGCGATGGCCGCCGCCGCCGCGGTGCACGGCCATTTCGTCGACGTGCGCGCCTTCGTCTGATCCCAGGAGATACACATGCAGAAATTCACCGTGCACAAGGGCCTCGTGGCCCCGATGGACCGCGAGAACGTCGACACCGACGCGATCATCCCGAAGCAGTTCCTGAAGTCGATCAAGCGCACCGGCTTCGGCGAGAACCTGTTCGACGCCTGGCGCTACCTCGACCCGGGCGAGCCGGGCCAGGACCCGAAGTCGCGCAAGCCCAACCCGGACTTCGTGCTCAACCAGCCGCGCTATGCCGGCGCCTCGATCCTCCTGGCGCGCAAGAACTTCGGCTGCGGCTCGTCGCGCGAACATGCGCCCTGGGCGCTCGACCAGTACGGCTTCCGGGCGATCGTCGCGCCGAGCTACGCCGACATCTTCTTCAACAACAGCTTCAAGAACGGCCTGCTGCCGATCGTGCTGCCGGAGTCGCAGGTCGCGCAGCTGTTCGACGAGGCCTTCGCCTTCCCGGGCTACAGCCTGACGATCGACCTCGAACGCCAGGTCGTCATCAAGCCCGACGGCAAGGAATTCGCCTTCGACGTGCAGGCCTTCCGCAAGTACTGCCTGGTCAACGGCCTGGACGACATCGGCCTGACCCTGCGCCACAAGGACAAGATCAAGGCCTTCGAGGCCGAACGCCTGACGCAGAAGCCGTGGCTCGCCCACACCATGCTCGACGCCTGATTTCCCTTTCCTTTTCTCGAAAACCAACGACATGAAAATCGCAGTCCTTCCCGGTGATGGCATCGGCACCGAAATCGTCGCCGAGGCGATCCGCGTGCTCGACACGCTCGACCTTTCCTTCGAGATGGAAACCGCGCTGGTCGGCGGCGCCGCCTACGAGGCGCACGGCCATCCGCTGCCCGAGGCCACGCTGAAGCTGGCCAAGGAATCCGACGCGGTGCTGTTCGGCGCGGTCGGCGACTGGAAATACGACAAGCTCGAACGGTCGCTGCGGCCCGAGCAGGCCATCCTGGGCCTGCGCAAGAACCTCGGCCTCTTCGCCAACTTCCGCCCGGCCATCTGCTACGAGCAGCTGGTCGGCGCTTCCAGCCTGAAGCCCGAGCTGATCGCGGGCCTGGACATCCTCATCATCCGCGAGCTGACCGGCGACATCTACTTCGGCGCGCCGCGCGGCCGCCGCACCGCGGTCGACGGCCACTTCCCGGGCGCCGAGGAAGCCTTCGACACCATGCGCTATTCGCGCCCCGAGGTCGAGCGCATCGCCCACGTCGCCTTCCAGGCGGCCCGCAAGCGCAGCAAGCGCGTGACCAGCGTCGACAAGGCCAACGTGCTGGAGACCTTCCAGTTCTGGAAGGACGTCGTGACCGAGGTCGGCAAGGAATATCCGGACGTCGAGCTCGACCACATGTACGTCGACAACGCCGCCATGCAGCTGGTCAAGGCGCCGAAGAAATTCGACGTGGTCGTGACCGGCAATATGTTCGGCGACATCCTCTCCGACGAAGCCGCGATGCTCACCGGCTCGATCGGCATGCTGCCCTCGGCCTCGCTGAACGCCAGCAACCAGGGCCTCTACGAGCCCAGCCACGGCAGTGCGCCGGACATCGCCGGCCAGGGCATTGCCAATCCTTTGGCTACAATCCTGTCCGCTGCCATGATGCTTCGCTTCTCCCTCAACCAGCCCGAGGCTGCCGACCGTATCGAGTCGGCGGTCAAGTCCGTGCTGGCACGAGGATTGCGCACGGCAGACATCTGGTCCGCGGGCACGACGAAGGTCGGCACCCGCGAGATGGGCGACGCCGTGGTGGCTGCCATCACCAAAAAGACGATCACCGGCTAGCCGCAGCCCGATTCGTCACGCCCTCCCCCGGCTCTGACGAGCCGGGCGCAAAGAGAAAGTTTTTCTTTTTTCACAAGGGCAATTCTGAAATGGCGAATGCAAATCAACCTCTGGTCGGCCTCGTAGGCTGGCGCGGCATGGTCGGCTCGGTCCTCATGGACCGGATGCAGGCCGAAGGCGACTTCGGCCTCATCGAACCGGTCTTCTTCTCGACCTCCAACGCCGGCGGCAAGGCCCCGGCGATGGCGAAGAACGAGACCACCCTCCAGGACGCCACCGACATCGACGCACTGAAGAAGTGCGACATCGTCATCACCGCCCAGGGCGGCGACTACACGACCGAGGTGTTCCCGAAGCTGCGCGCGGCCGGCTGGAAGGGCCACTGGATCGACGCCGCGTCGACCCTGCGCATGAACGACGACGCGATCATCGTGCTCGACCCGGTCAACCTGCCGGTGATCCAGAACACGCTCGCCAAGGGCGGCAAGAACTGGATCGGCGGCAACTGCACCGTCAGCTGCATGCTGATGGGCGTCGGCGCGCTCTTCAAGGCCGGCCTGGTCGAGTGGATGACCAGCATGACCTACCAGGCCGCGTCCGGCGGCGGTGCCCAGCACATGCGCGAACTGCTGACCCAGTTCGGCACGCTCAACGCCGAGGTGCGCTCGCTGCTCGACGACCCGAAGTCGGCCATCCTGGAGATCGACCGCAAGGTGCTGGCGCGGCAGCAGTCGCTGTCGGCAGCGGAGACCGCCAACTTCGGCGCTCCGCTGGGTGGCAGCCTGATCCCTTGGATCGACAAGGATCTGGGTATCGGCAAGAACTCGGACGATGCAGAGTGGGGCATGTCCAAGGAAGAATGGAAGGGCGGCGCCGAAACCAACAAGATCCTGGGCCAAGGCGCCCAGTTCGGCACGGCCGCCACGCCGGTCGACGGCTTCTGCGTGCGCATCGGCGCGATGCGCTGCCACAGCCAGGCGCTGACCTTCAAGCTCAGGAAGAACGTGCCGGTGGCCGACATCGAGGCGCTGATCGCCGAAGACAACGCCTGGGTCAAGGTGGTGCCGAACACCCGCGAAGCCACGGTCAAGGACCTGACACCGGTGGCCGTGACCGGCACGATGACGATCCCGGTCGGCCGCATCCGCAAGCTGGCGATGGGCCCGGACTATGTCGGCGCCTTCACGATCGGCGACCAGCTCCTGTGGGGCGCGGCCGAACCGCTGCGCCGCATGCTGCGGATCCTGCTGGAAGCGTAAAACTGGCGGGTTGCGGGGTGCCCCGTTGCTGGCTAGCAACGGGGAATGCATGACGAAGTTTGCACGCACTGGGTAGATAAGCCTTGTCGCCTTGTCAGTGCAGGGTCTTGATGTTAACGTCCTCTTACACTTTTGGGCCGAGCTGCCCCTCACCAGCATGACACGACATCCGTTGCCTGCGGGCCGCCTCTCGGCCACCACTTCGACCCCGACGCCGGTGCGGAGCCAGTTGACACTGTTGAGCGCCGCGGTCGCCATGGCGTTGAGCGCCCTCGCGGTCGACGCCGGTGCGGTCGCGCTGGGACGGCTGAACGTGCAGTCGGCGCTCGGCGAGCCCTTGCGCGCCGAGATCGAGGTCACCGACATCACCGCCGCCGACGCGGACGGCCTGAAGGTCAACATCGCCTCGCCGGAAGCCTTCAACGCCGCCGGTGTGCCCTACAACGCGGTGCTGTCCGATGTGCGCGTCGGCGTGCAGAAGCGTCCGGACGGCCGCTACGTCGTGCGCCTCACCAGCAATCACCTGGTCAGCGAGCCCTTCGTCGACCTGCTGCTCGAAGCCAACTGGAGTTCCGGGCGCATCGTGCGCGACTACACGGTGCTGCTCGATCCGCCCGCCAGCCGCCAGGCCGCCGCCCCGATCGCACCGACCGCGCCGCAGATCAGCCCGGCGCCGCGCGTCGTGCAGGCACCGGTCGTGCGCCGGGAGCGTCCGGCCGCGCCGGCGCCGGTCGAGGCCACCACCGCGCCCGCCCCGCGCAGCACGAACGCAGGCAGCGCGGCCGGCAGTGGTGCCGGCACTAGCGCCACCAGCGCCGGTGGCGAGCAGGTCCGCGTGCAGTCCGGCGACACCGCCGGCAAGATCGCCAGCACCTACAAGCCAGCCGACGTGTCGCTCGACCAGATGCTGGTAGCGCTCCTGCGTGCCAATCCCAATGCCTTCATCGGCGGCAACGTCAACCGGATCAAGGCCGGCGCGGTGCTGCAGGTGCCCGCGGCGCCGCAGGCCGAGGCCGTTCCGCCCGACGAAGCCCACCGCACCGTGACCGCCCAGAGCCAGGACTTCGGCGACTACCGGCGCCGCCTGGCCGACAACGCGCCCACCTCGCAGCAGGCCGATGCCAGCCGCCAGAGCTCCGGCAAGCTGCAGGCCAATGTCGAGGACCGCAACGCGGCCAACGCCGCGGCCGACAAGCTGAAGATTTCCCAGGGCATCGCCCCGGGCAAGCCGACCGACGAGCAGATCGCCCAATCGCGCCAGGCGCAGGCCAGCAACGACCGCGTCGCCGAACTGTCGAAGAACATCGCCGACCTGAACAAGCTGCAGGCAGCCAGCGGCACGACCGCGCCGGCCGCGGCGGCTGCGGGAGCCTCCGCTGCGCCGGGCGCCGTGAAGGCACCGGCGACGCCGGGTGCCCCCGCGGTAACGACGCCGG
>NZ_LMUW01000135.1 GCF_009765735.1 Xenophilus sp. L33 | reverse complement strand
GGATGCATGGACGACAAGAAGATCGATGCGCTGTGGTCGCACCTGCACTGGCTGATCGTGCTGGCCGAACAGGGCAGCTACACCGCCGCGGCCGCAAGGCTGGGCGTCAGCAAGGCCGCGATGAGCCAGCACGTCGCCGAGCTGGAACGTGCCGTCGGCATCGCGCTGGTGCGGCGCACCACGCGCAGCATGCGGCTCACCGAAGCCGGCCAGCGGCTGGTCGACGAGACCCGCGAGCCGTTCCGGCAGATCGAGCACAGCTTTCTCGGCAGCCGCGACCAGGCCGGCGCGCCGCGCGGGCTGCTGCGGGTGACCGCGCCGGTCGCGCTCGGGCGCCAGCAGTTGCTGCCGCGCATCGCCGACTTCCTGCGCGCCCATCCGGCGATCCGCGTCGAGATGGAGTTGTCGGACCGCCTCAGCTCGCTGGCCACCGAAGGTTTCGACCTGGCGATCCGGCATGCGGCGAGCGCGCCCGACACGCATGTCGCCTGGCTGCTGTGCAAGACCCGCTCGGTGCTGGTCGCCAGCCGCGCCTACCTGCGCCGCCAGGGCGTGCCGGCCACGCCCGACGACCTGGCGACGCATGCCTGCCTGCACTATCCGCGCGGCCCGGACGGCAATGTCTGGTCCTTCGAGCCGCGCAGCGGCCGGGCGCGGGCCGACGGCCGCGTGACCGTGCCGATCGCCGGGCCGCTGGCGGCCAACAACAGTGAGGCCTTGCGCGACGCGGCGCAGGCCGGCCTCGGCATCGCGCTGGTGCCGGACTTCAGCGCGCAGGCGGCCTTGAAGGCGGCGCAGCTGGTCGAGGTGCTGCCGGACTGGACGCCGGTCGGCAGCTTCGCCGACCGCATCCATGCGATCCGGCCGCATGCCTTGCATGTGCCGCGGGCGGTGACGCTGTTCGTGCGCCACCTGCGCGAGAGCCTCGCGCACGGCTTCGAGGTCTGAAGGGACGCGCTGCGCCGTCGCGGCGCGTCAGGCGAAGGCCGCGCCCTGCAGGCCGAGCAGGCCGGAGCGCCCGGGCACCTCGCCGAGCGCCAGCCGGTGCTTCGGCAGCGCCGCCAGGTCGGTGGCGTCGCCGAGCTGGCCCATCGAGACGAGCTGATGGCCCTGCGCCTTCCAGCCGGCCAGCAGCCGCTCGAAGACCGGCAGGAGCTTCATGCCTTCGAGCTCCGCGTGCAGCGTGTAGACCTGGTCGCGCGCCGGATCGGTGGTGAGCCCGAGCAGGTGCTGGTGCACGTTCGATTCGTCCATGCCGTCGATGCCGATCAGCTCGTCCAGCGTCGGCAGCGTGGTCGGGAACTGCGGCGGGCCGAGCGGCCGGCCGTCGGCGGCCACCGGCAGGAACGGATGGCTGCCGCGCACGTCGGAGGCCAGCGTGATGCCCAGCTGCGCTTCAGAGCGCGCGGCGTTGTCGTTGAACTGCCAGCCGGCCGCGCCGTGCACCTTCGGCGGCGTGCCGAAGATGTCCTGGTGGCGCTCGACCGCGAGCTTCATCTGCTGCGTGGTCCAGGCCGCGTCGCGCTTCAGCACATGGTCCTGCCACTTGACGTGGTCCCAGCAATGCACGCCGACCTCGAAGCCGGCGTCGCGCACGTCGCGCAACACTTGCGCCGCGCCGCGGCCGATGTCGGGGCCGGGCAGCAGGGTGCCGTTGAGCAGCGTGCGCACGCCGTAGTGCTCGACCACCGAGGTGCGCGACACCTTGCTCAGGAAACCCGGGCGGAAGACCCGGAAGATGGCGCGCCCGGTGTGGTCCGGGCCGAGGCTGAAGAGGAAGGTGCCCTGCGCGCCGGCCGCCTGCATCGCGGCCACCAGCGGCGGCACGCCGAGCCGGGTGCCGCGCAGGGTGTCGACGTCGACCTTGAGTGCGATGCGGGCCATCGACCTCAGAGCGCGAGGTCGGTCGCGGCTTCGGCCTGGTCGCGGTAGTAGGCGAAGAGCGCCTTCAGCGCGTCCTGCATCTCGACCTCGGGCTTCCAGTCGAGGTCACGCATGGTCGAGCGGATGTCGGGCACGCGGTGCGTCACGTCCTGGTAGCCGCGGCCGTAGTAGTCGGCCGCCGAGATGTCGATCAGCTCGACGTGCGCCGCGGCGTCGCGGTATTCGGGCAGGCTCTTGGCCAGCGCCACCATCATCTCGGCCAGGTCGCGGATCGAATGGTTGTTGCCCGGGTTGCCGATGTTGTAGATCTTCTGGTCGGCGACGCCGTCCTTGTTGGCGATGATCTTGACCAGCGCGGCGATGCCGTCGTCGACATAGGTGAAGGCGCGGTGCTGGCTGCCGCCGTCGACCAGCTTGATCGGCTCGCCGCGCACGATGTGGCCGAGGAACTGCGTGATCACGCGGCTCGAACCTTCCTTCGGCGTGTGCAGGCTGTCCAGGCCCGGGCCGATCCAGTTGAAGGGGCGGAAGAGCGTGTAGCGCAGGCCTTCCTGCTGGCCGTAGGCGTGGATCACGCGGTCCATCAGCTGCTTGGCGGCGGCGTAGATCCAGCGCGGCTTGTTGATCGGGCCGTAGACCAGGTTCGACTCTTCCGGGTCGAAGGCGTCGTCGGTGCACATGCCGTAGACCTCGCTGGTCGACGGGAAGACCACGCGCTTGTTGTACTTGAGGCACTGGCGAACGATCGGCAGGTTGGCCTCGAAGTCGAGCTCGAAGACCCGCAGCGGCTCGCGCACGTAGGTGGCGGGCGTGGCGATCGCCACCAGCGGCAGCACCACGTCGCACTTCTTCACGTGGTATTCGATCCACTCCTTGTTGATCGTGATGTCGCCTTCGAAGAAGTGGAAGCGCGCATCGCCCATCCAGGGCTCGACCCGGTCCGACTGCATGTCCATGCCGTAGACCTCCCAGTCGGTGTGTTCGAGGATGTGGCGGGTGAGGTGATGGCCGATGAAGCCGTTGACGCCGAGGATGAGGATCTTGAGCATGGGAGTTCGTCCAGGAAAAAAGGGTTCAGGGGTCGACCGGCAGGTTGCGGCCGCCGAAGAGGCGCTCGAAGGCGAGGGCGTCGACGGCTTCGACGCCGCCTTTCGCTTCCGGTGCGGCGACGTGCGCCGCCCGCACCTCGAGCCGGCCGCCGTCGGCCGCCAGCAGCCGGAGCGCGCCGCCATCGCTGGCCACGCGCAGGCCGGGCGTCGTTTCACCGCCCGGGGCCGCCGTGATCCGCGTGCGGTCGATGAAGAGCTGGCGTCCGCCGATGCGCACGAAGGCGCCCGGATAGGGCGCGGCCAGCGCGCGCACCAGGTCGTGGATCCGTTGCGTGCCGGCCTGCGGGGCGATCAACCCGTCTTCCGGCTTGCGGCCGCCGAAGTAGCGGCCTTGCGAGAGGTCCTGCTTGCGCTCGACCGCGCTGCCGTCGACGAGCCGCGGCAGGCTGCGCGCCAGCACGATCTCGGCCGCCACCACCACCTTGGCGAAGACCTCGTGAGCGGTGTCGTCGCCGAGGATCGGCACCGCGCACTGGTCGACGATCGCGCCGTTGTCGGGCTTCTCGTTCATGCGGTGCAGGGTCGCGCCGGTTTCCTTGGCGCCGTCGAGCACCGCCCAGTTGACCGGCGCCCGGCCGCGGTACTGCGGCAGCAGCGAGCCGTGCATGTTGAAGGCGCCGCGCCGCGGCACCGCCAGCCAGTCGGCCTTCAGCATGTGGCGGTAGTAGAAGGAGAAGAGGAAGTCGGGCTCCGCAGCGCGCGCCTCAGCGAGCAGTTCGGGCAGGTGCGGATCGGCCGGCGTGACCCAGCGCAGGCCGTGCTCGGCGGCCACCTGCGCGACGCTGCCGAAGAAGATGTTCTCGGCCTTCGCGTCCGCGTGCGTGACCACCAGCGGCACCTCGACGCCGGCGTCCAGCAGCACGCGCAGGCAGCGCACGCCGACGTCGTGATAGGCGAAGACGATGGCCTTGGCGCTCATGTTCGACGCTTGCGCTCCAGGACCGCGTTGATGACATAGCGCGGCCGCGCCCGCACTTCCTGGTAGATGCGCCCGATGTATTCGCCGAGCAGCCCGATGCCGAAGAGCGTCAGCCCCATCAGCAGGAACATCAGCGCGAAGAGGGTGAACACGCCGCCTTCTTCCGGCCCGAGGATCAGCCGCCGGGCGGCCAGCACCACGAACAGCAGGCCCGAGAGCAGCGACACCACGATGCCCATCATCGAGAAGGCCTGCAGCGGCAGCAGCGAGAAGCCGGTGACCAGGTCGAAATTGAGCCGCACCAGGCTGTAGAAGGAATACTTCGACTCGCCCGCGTGCCGCTCCTCGTGGTTGACCACCACCTCGGTCGGGTTGCGCGAGAACTGCAGCGCCAGCGCCGGGATGAAGGTGTTCATCTCGTTGCACTGGTTGATGAGTTGCACCACGTTGCGGCTGTAGGCGCGCAGCATCGAGCCGTGGTCGGTCATGACGATGCCGGTCAGCCGGTGCCGCAGCTTGTTCATCGCCCGCGAGGCCCAGCGGCGCCAGGCGGCGTCCTGCCGGTCGCGGCGGATCGAGCCGACGCAGTCGTGGCCCAGGTCCATCGCGTCGAGCAGCAGCTTGATGTCTTCGGGCGGGTTCTGCAGGTCGGCGTCGAGCGTCACCACGCGGTCGCCGCGGCAGTGCTCGAAGCCGGCCAGGATCGCGCGGTGCTGGCCGAAGTTGCCGTTGAAGAGGATGACGCGCGTCACGTCCGGGCGGCGCTCGAACTGCTGCGCCAGCATGGCAGCCGAGCGGTCGCGGCTGCCGTCGTTGATGAAGACCACCTCGTAGCTGAGGTTCAACGCATCGAGGGCCGGATAGAGCCGGTCGAAGAGCGCTGCCAGGCCGGCCTCCTCGTTGTAGACCGGAATCACGACGCTCAGCGCCGGGTCGTCCGGCGCGCGGGTGAAGTTCTCGACGTCGACCGAGCCGACGGCTTTCTGGAAGCTCATGCCGTCCTTCCGCGCAGTTCGGCGACCACGGCGCTCGACGTGGCGCAGACCCGGTCGACGTCGGCGTCGCTCATCGCCGGGAACAGCGGCAGGGTCAGGGTGCGCGCGCCGACGTCCTCGGCCACCGGAAAGTCGCCGGGCGCGTGGCCCATGCGGCGAAACAGCGCGAAGAGGTGCATCGCCGGATAGTGGACGCCGACGCCGATGCCGCGCGCCTTCATCGCCGCGAGGAAGTCGCCGCGGCGCGTCGCCAGGTCGGGCGGCAGCAGCGGCTGGAACATGTGCCAGTTGCCGTGGTTCTCGAGGTCTTCGGGCGGCAGCTCGAAGCCGAGCGAGCGGTCCCAGCGTTCGAAGTAGCGGCGCGCCAGCTGGTGGCGCCGGGCATTGGCGTCCTCGATGCCGCGCAGCTGGCCGAGGCCGATGGCGGCCGCGACGTCGGTCATGTTGCACTTGGCGCCCCAGGCCTCGACCTCCAGGCTGCCGTCCGGGAAGCGTTCGACGCCCTGCAGCCGCAGCTTCTCGAAGGCGCGGGCCTCTTCGGCGTCGTTCAGCACCAGGCAGCCGCCTTCGGCCGAGGTGAAGTTCTTGTTGGCGTGGAAGCTGAACGACACCAGGTCGCCGAAGCTGCCGATCGCGCGGCCCTTCCACTGCGAGCCGAAGGACTGCGCCGCGTCTTCCACCACCCGCAGGCGATGCTTGCCGGCCAGTGCGTTGAGGCGGTCGCGGTCCACCGGCAGGCCGGCCAGGTCGACCGGGATCAGCGCGCGGGTGCGCGGCGTGATCGCGGCTTCGATGCGCGAGAGGTCGATGTTGCGGGTGGCCGCGTCGGCGTCGACGAAGACCGGCGTCGCGCCGACCGCCAGCACCACGTTGGCGGTGGCGACCCAGCTGAGCGGCGTGGTGATGACCTCGTCGCCGGGGCCGATGCCGGCCAGGCGCAGCGCCAGCTCGAGCGTGGCGGTGCCCGAATTGGCCAGCCGCACCGGCCGGCCCCAGCGCTCGGTGAGCGCGGCCTCGAGCGCCTGGCACTTCGGGCCGGTGGTGATCCAGCCGGAGCGCAGCACCTCGCCCACTTCGGCGATGGTGCGCTCGTCGATCGACGGCCGGGTGAAGGGAAGGAAGGTCGGCTCGCTCAATGTGTGCTCCCGCTGCGTGCCACCAGGATCACGCCGATGATGATGACGCCGATGCCCAGCCAGCGCTGCAGGCTGACCTGCTCGTTGAAGAGCCACCAGGCCAGGGCGGCGTTGACCACGTAGCCGATCGACAGCATCGGGTAGGCGATGCTGACCTCGACTCGCGACAGCGCCACGATCCAGACCACCACGCTGATCGCGTAGCAGGCCAGGCCGCCGATGATGCCCGGATGCAGCGCCAGCCCGCCGGCGGTGCGCCACAGCGCGGCGGTGCCGTCGGACATCGAGATCTCGCCGACGCTGCGCGCGCCGGCCTTGAGCAGCAGCTGCGCGATCGCGTTCAGCAGCACGCCGGTCAGAACCCAAGCGAAATCCAGTGCCTTCATTGTTTCACCACCATAACCCGTCGCGGATCGCCGAGAACGACGCGCATCGGCAGATTGCGCTTCTGGAGTTCGAGGAAGCTCGGGAAGTTCATGTATGCGGCCGCTTGCGGCAGCGCGCGCCAGCGGGCCTCGAAAGCGTCCAGGGTCGGAATATAACGATCCGGCTCCAGGCCTTCGCCGAGCGTGAATTCGTCTTCGTAGTCGACCAGCGTGACGTCGCGCTGCAGGTAGAAGGGCAGCGTCTGGTCGTAGTCGCGGACCGCGAACACCGGTGTGCCGGCGTCGATCATCGGCGCCAGGGCGGCGGCCAGCGGCGCGGCGCTCTTCAGGCGGCCGAAGGCGTCGTGCGACTGCAGCACCACCGCGCAGGCGATCAGGTGCCCGAGCGACACCGCCAGCACCGCCAGCGTGACCCGGCGCCTGCGCAGCGCCCAGGCCGCGAGGCCGGCGCCCACCAGGAAGACCAGCGCGCCGATGCGCAGGCCCATGCCCATCGGCGCGACCGCCTCGATCGGCGTCCACGGGTTGACCACGCGGCCGACCTGCGTCGAGGCGGCCAGCGCCGCCAGCCACAGCAGCACCGGCAGCGCAAGGTGCCAGCGCAGCGCCTCGGGCGGCGCGCCGCGCAGCCGCAGCGCGACCAGCAGCGCGATGGCCGGGAACATCGGCAGGATGTAGGAAGGCAGCTTGGAGCCGCTGGCGCTGAAGAACAGCAGCACGAAGGCCGACCAGACCACCAGCAGGTCGCCGGCGGCGACGCCGCGGCCCGGCTCGCCGGCGGCGCGCTTCGGCCACAGCCAGGGCAGCCTGCCGGTCCAAGGCAGCATGCCGAGCACGAAGAGCGGCAGGAAATACCACCAGGCGCCGGTGCGCTCGTGCACCGTCGTCAGGTAGCGCTCGAAGTGCTCGTGGATGAAGAAGAAGTGCGCGAAGCTGGGGTTGCGCATCGACACCAGCACGAACCAGGGCGCCGCCAGCACCAGGAAGATCGCCAGCCCCGACAGCCAGTGCATGCCGCGCCAGAGGCCGAAGTCGCGCCGCCAGACGCTGGCCACGAAGAGCACCGCGCCCGGGATCAGCAGCCCGACCAGCCCCTTGCTGAGCACCGCGCCGGCCATCGCGGCCCAGGCCAGCCAGATCCAGCGGCGGCGCTCCGGGCCGGCGGCGCCACCGTATTCGGCGATCAGCACCGCGCACAGGGCGATCGTCAGGAACAGGGTCAGCCCGGCGTCGAGCGTGAGGAAATGGCCGTTGAGGAAGATCCAGGTCATCGACGCGGCGACCGCCACCGCGCGGATGCCGGTGTCGCGCCCCCAGAGCCGGCTGGCGGTCAGGCCGACCATCAGCACGGTCAGGAAGCTCGCCAGCGCCGGCCACAGGCGCGCGGCGAAGACGTTGAAACCGAGGAGCTTGAAGAAGATGGCGCCGACCCAGTACTGGAAGGGCGGCTTCTCGAAATAGATCAGGCCGTTCAGCCGCGGCGTCACCCAGTCGCCGCTGCGGGCCATGCCCCAGGCCAAGGTGGCGTAGCGGCCTTCGTCGGGATCGATCAGCGCGCGGCCGGCGAGGTCGCCGAACCAGACCACCACCAGCACCGCGAACAGCAGGTAGAGAAGGCCTCGCGGCAGCGCCGGCTCGCCGGCAGCCGCGGCAACGGCGGCCGATCGGTCCGATCGGGGGGAAGAGGTCAGCACGCGAGGAGAACCTGTCTGCAAGAAATGCGAGGGATGCAAGGGAGTGGGCGACGGCGGCCTCGAAGGGCCGCGGGCGGTGTCTCGAAAGACCTGTCCGGAGGCTGACCGGACGAAAGTCGGATGAAAGGCAAGGCCCGGGATTTTACCGGCCGGCCCGCAGGGGCTGGACGACCGGGATGGCGACGACCGGACCGGCGCCGGCCCGCCCGAGCAGCACCTGCCACGGCTGCCCTTCGGCCTGCACCAGCCGCAGGTAGACGAAGACGATCCACGGCAGGCTCAGGCCGATCGCAGCGTCGCGCAGGGCCGAATTGACCAGCGTGGCGACCGACATCAGCAGGATCGCGGCGAAGCCCATCCGCCCGGTCAGGTCGCGCCGCCGCCAGGCCATCGCGATGCCGGCGAGGAAGATGGACAGCAGCACCAGCAGGCCCGGCAGGCCCATCTCGGCACCCATCCAGAGAAAGTCGTCGTGCGGCATGTTGTAGTTGGCCAGCAGCGCCGGGCCGCGGCTGTGCCATTGGGGCGTCCAGCTGCCGAGTCCCCAGCCGGCCAGCGGGCGGTCGAGCATCATCCGCGCGGTCTCGCGGTACATGATCGAGCGCACCACCCAGCTGCCCTCGGACACCTCGCCGGCGCGGGCCGCGTTCAGTTCCTCGACGCCCAGCGTGAACTTCTGCTGCACCGAGGGCGTCGCCCAGATCAGCCCGCCCGCCAGCGCGCCGGTCACGCAGACCGCCACCAGCAGGGCCCGCAGATGGCCGCGCCACTGGTGCACGCAGGCGCCGAGCACCGCGATCACCAGCCCGACCAGCGAGGTGCGCGACGGCAGCGCGAAGGCCGCCAGCAGCCCGGCGACGATGGTCAGCGCGAAGGCCAGCGTCGCCGGCTTCCAGCGCCAGCGGTCCGGGCCGAACTGGGCCAGCCCGAAGACCGCGGCGGAAGCGCCGGCCAGCGTGAAGAGCAGCGCGTCGTTGATCGACTTGTTGCCCTTCATGACCGTCACGTGGTGCAGCACGCCGAGGTCGGGCAGGCCGGCCAGCTGCAGCAGCACCGCCAAGAGCGCCAGCAAGGTGGCCGCCATGAAGCCGCGCACCGCCGCCTTTGCCTCGTCGGCCGACAGCAGCACCGTGGAGACCAGCGTGATCCAGATGCGGAAGTGGTGCCACAGCGCGATGCCGGTTTCCTCGTAGTGCGGCCGCAGCAGCAGGATGAGGAGCACCCAGGCGGCCAGTGCCGCCAGCGGCCAGCGCAGGGGGCTGCGCCGGAAGCGCTCGGTGCGGGCGCGCCAGTCGCCGGCCACGGCCATGGCGATCAGGGTCAGGCCGGCGGCCAGGTAGTTCATGCCGACCGGCATGAACAGCACGAAGCCCCACAGCATGGCGGCCAGACTGACCGCGCGCAGTCGCCACGGCATCGGATTCGGGGAGCGGAACAACATCGACAGGGTCTTGCAGCGGCGGGAGACGGCGAATCGTCGCGTGCCTCGAAGGCGCCGTGGACCGCGAAGGACCATCGGCGCAGCGCTGCGGGAAAGGGCACGGGCCCGGGGCGCCGATTTTGCCAGAGGCCTGTAAAGCCGCCGGCGCTGCGGCCGGCGCGCTTCTGATAGGGTCGGTGCCGCATTGCAGGAGACACACCATGAGCGCGCTCGACTCCCTGGCCCTGACCGCGATCCCGCCCGAGGACGAGGCGCTGCGTGCGCCGGTGCGCGCCTTCCTGGCCGAGGCGATGCGCGAGGTGCCCGCTTCGATCCGCGCGCGTTCATGGAGCGGCCGCGACAGCGACTTCAGCCGCGAACTCGGCCGCCGCGGCTGGCTCGGCCTGACCCTGCCGAGCGCCTACGGCGGCGCCGGCCGCAGCCCCTTCGCGCGCTACGTGCTGGTGGAGGAACTGCTCAACGCCGGCGCGCCGGTCGGCGCCCATTGGATCGCCGACCGCCAGAGCGGCCCGCTGATCCTCAAGTACGGCACCGAGGCCCAGAAGCGCTTCTACCTGCCGCCGATCTGCCGTGGCGAATCCTTCTTCTGCATCGGCATGAGCGAGCCCGAGGCCGGCTCCGACCTGGCCGGGGTGCGCACCCGCGCCACCCGCACCCCGAACGGCTGGTCGCTCAGCGGCCAGAAGATCTGGACCACGCAGGCCCACCATTGCCATTACATGATCGCGCTGGTGCGCACCTCCGGTGCCGCGGGCGATCGGCAGCAGGGCCTGTCGCAGGTGATCGTCGACCTGTCGCTGCCCGGCGTCACAGTTCGGCCAATCTCCGACCTGGCGGGCGACAGCCACTTCTGCGAGGTCTTCTTCGACAACGTGCAGCTCGCCGAGGACGCGCTGATCGGCGCCGAGGGCAAGGGCTGGGAGCAGGTGACCGCCGAGCTGGCCTTCGAGCGCAGCGGCCCCGAGCGGCTCTATTCGAGCATCGTGCTGTTCGACGAGTGGCTGGCCTTCGTGCGCACCGACGCTGGCCGCACGCCCGAGGCCGAGCGCCTGGCTGGCCGCATCTTCAGCCGCCTCGCGCCGCTGCGCGCGATGTCGCTGGCGGTGACCGAGAAGCTGGCGCGCGGCGAGAGCCCGGTGGTCGAGGCCGCGCTGGTGAAGGACCTCGGCACCGGCGTCGAGCAGGAGATCCCGGCCGCGATCGCCGACGACCTGTTCTCGCGCGACGCCGGCGCGGTGCCGCTCGAGCTGCTGCGCACGCTCGACTACGTGACCCAGGTCGCGCCGTCCTTCTCCTTGCGCGGCGGCACCCGCGACATCCTGCGCGGCATGATCGCCCGCGGCCTCGGCCTGCGCTGACGAAAGACGACACCATGGACGACCTCTTCACCGACGCGCTGGGCCGCTTGCTGGCCGATCACTGCACGCCGCAAGTCGTGCGCGAGATCGAGGCGGGCGCTTCGGCCGAAGCGCTCTGGAAGGCCATCGACGACGCCGGCTTCGCCGATGCGCTGCTGCCCGAGGCCGAGGGCGGCGCCGGCCTGGCGCTGGCGGATGCGTTCCCGCTGTTGCTGCTGTGCGGGCGCCATGCGCTGCCGTTGCCGCTCGGCGAGACGATGCTGGCGCGCGCGCTGCTGGCAGCTGGCGGCGTGGCGCGGCCGGCCGGCAGCATCGCGCTGGCCGAGGGCAAGCGGGCGGCGGACGGCGGCGTCGCCTGCGGGCCGGTGTCCGGTGGACGCGTGGCCGAGCGGGCGCTGGTGAGCGTCGGCGATCGCTGCCTGCTGCTCGATGCCAAGCTTGCGCGACGCAGGCCCGCGACCTTCCCGCTCGACGCGGCGCTCGACTGGCCGGCGGACGCGGTGGCCGCCGCACCGCAACTGCATGGAAGCTGCGAGGTCCGCCTGCTGCTGGCCTGCATCTACGCGGCGCAACTGGCGGGTGCGTCGATGCACGTCTTCGAAGGCACGCTGCGATACGCCAACGAGCGGGTGCAGTTCGGCCGGCCGATCGGCAAGTTCCAGGCGATCCAGCATCAGCTCGCGGTGATCGCCGAGCATGCCTTCGCGGCGCGGATGGCCGCGCAGATCGGATGCCAGGCCGAAGGCCTGTCGCCCGACCGCCTGCGCGTCGCCGTGGCCAAGGCCCGCACCAGCGAGGCCGCGCTCGAGGTGGCGGCGGCCAGCCATTCGATCCACGGCGCGATCGGCTTCACCGAGGCCTTCGACCTGCAACTGCACACCCGCCGGCTGCACGCCTGGCGCCGGGTCGGCGGCTCCGAATCGCACTGGCACGACGTGGCCGGCGAGGCGCTGGTCGCGCGGCCGGCGCTGGCGCTCGAGTCGATCCGCGCCGTCACCGACATCTCCTGAACCCGAAAGGCAAACCGTGACCTTCCTCAGCTCCACGCGCGACGGCGCGATCCTCACCCTCACCATGAACCAGCCCGAGACGCGCAACGCGCTGACCGGCAACACGGCGGTGGCTGAATTCGTCCAGGCCTGCGCCGACATCGCGCTCGACCGCAGCGTGCGCGTGGTGGTGCTGGCGGCCGAGGGCCCGGTCTTCAGCTCGGGCGGCAACGTCAAGGACATGCAGCGCTTCTTCACCCAGAAGATCACGCCCGATGCGATCCGCGACGAATACCGCAACGGCATCCAGCGCATCCCGAAGGCGCTCTACCACCTCGACGTGCCGGTCATCGCGGCGGTCAACGGCCCGGCCATCGGCGCCGGCCTCGACCTGGCCTGCATGTGCGACATCCGCATCGCGTCGGACCGCGCCACCTTCGCCGAGAGCTTCGTGAAGGTCGGCATCATCCCGGGCGACGGCGGCGCCTGGCTGCTGCCGCGCGTCGTCGGCATGTCCAAGGCGTCCGAGATGGCCTTCACCGGCGACGCCTTGAACGCGCAGGAGGCGCTGGCCTGCGGGCTGGTGTCGCGCGTGGTGCCGCACGAGTCGCTGCTGGACGAGGCGAAGCGCCTGGCCGAACGCATCGCGGCCAATCCGGGCGGCGTGCTGCGCATGACCAAGCGGCTCTTGCGCGAAGGCGAGCGCAGCAGCCTGGAGTCGCTGCTGGAAACCTCGGCGGCCTACCAGGCGATCGCGCACATGACGCCGGACCACGAGGAGGCGGTGCGGGCCTTCGTGGAGAAGAGGAAGCCGAGCTTCGGGGCCTGACGGGCTACCGGAGCGCCGTCACATCAGGTAGTGGATCGCCAGCACCAGCACCAGCGCCAGGACGCTCGCGAACGCCGCCTTGATCCCCAGCGGAACCTGCTTCTGCTGCTCCTGCGTGCGGTCGGTGAAGAGCCGCGCCATGCGTTCGTATTCTTCCGCGTCTTCCTGGCGGCCCTCGCGCAGGGCCCGCCGACGGAATGCCTTCAGTTGCGCCACCGTGGGCCCGACCGATTGGCTGGACGGGTGAAGGTGCGCGATGGTGCTTCGAAAGCCTGTTTCAGTCATGGCGCGGATTCTGGCCGGCGGGCCCCGGCAGCGACCGATTCAGGGTTTGCGTGCCCGTGCAAAGCGGGAAATATTCACGCTTCGGCGGAGTGGCTGAAGACGCGGTTCACCAAGTAAGAAGAAAGCCTGCTAGCCGAAAGATAACTCTCGACGCTCTGGCTTCATGAGGCGTGCGTGTGTCTCAGGCCTTCTTGTGCGCGTTCGCCGGCACCAGCGGGGCAGGCTTGACCGTGCTTCCGATGACCTTCTTCTGCGGCTGCTGCATCGACGAGAAGAACGTCAGCGAGGTCACCATGACGGCGATCAGGGCGAGCTGGACGCACGCGACGAGGCTCATCCCGGCGCGGAGCTTCTGGAAAACAGACTTGTTGTTCTTTTCGACCATGGCGGGAGCTTAGGGCGTCTCGTGCGGAAAAAAATACGGGGGATCCCGGTCAACCAACGGTCAGGTTGGCGCAGCGGTGCGCCAGAAGGGTGCAAGCTGGTGCCGTGTAGGACATGTCTTCGACCAAGTCGCGCGCCGCTGAGACCGGGACGCCCTCGCGATTGCTTGCATAAACGCAACGATCCACTGCTCTTGCGAGACCACCATGACCCAGCCACCACCCGACATCAACGACGGCGTTCCGCTTCCTGACCTCATGCCCACGGAGGCTGAAAAGCGGGCTGCGGAGCTCGAAGAGAGCGAACGCTCACCGAAGCCCCTCGCACGGGATCCCTTGGAGGCCACCAAGGAGGTGGTGGAGCACGAGCAGGTCAGGGAGGGAAGCCCCGGGCCCAACTAGCTGCCTGGCCACATCCGGCACCGCAAACAAAAAAGTCCGCTACCAACTTGATAGCGGACTTTTGTTGCTGTACTTGGTGCCGGAGAGATGAATCGAACACCCGACCTTCTCATTACGAATGAGCTGCTCTACCGACTGAGCTACACCGGCTAAGCCCTCGATTATAGCGGGTTGTGATAGCCGGTCAGGCGCTCGACCTCGTTTTTCGACCCCAGCATCACCGCGACGCGTTCGTGCAGCTTGCCCGGCTGCAGTTCCATGATCCGCTGCTTGCCGTTGGTGGCCGCGCCGCCGGCCTGCTCGACCAGCCAGCTCATCGGGTTGGCCTCGTACATGAGGCGCAGCTTGCCGGGCTTGCCCGGCTCGCGCTTGTCCCAGGGGTACATGAAGACGCCGCCGCGCATCAGGATGCGGTGCACGTCGGTCACCATGCTGGCGATCCAGCGCATGTTGAAGTCCTTGCCGCGCGGGCCTTCCTTGCCGGCCAGGCATTCGTCGATGTAGCGCTTCACCGGGGCGTCCCAGTGCCGCATGTTGCTCATGTTGATCGCAAATTCCTGGGTGTCGGCCGGGATGCGCAGGTCTTCGTGGGTGAGGATGAAGGAACCCTGCTCGCGGTCGAGCGTGAACATCGAGACGCCGTTGCCGACGGTCAGCACCAGCGTGGTCTGCGGGCCGTAGATGCAGTAGCCGGCCGCGACCTGCTGGGTGCCGGCCTGGAGGAAGTCGCTTTCCTGCACGCCGGGCGTGTCGTCGGGCTTCTTGAGCACGCTGAAGATGGTGCCGATGCTGACGTTGACGTCGATGTTGCTCGAGCCGTCGAGCGGATCGAACAGCAGCAGGTATTCGCCCTGCGGGTAGCGGTTGGGCACCACGTAGATGCTGTCCATCTCCTCGCTGGCCATGGCCGCGAGGTGTCCGCCCCATTCGTTGGCCTCGATCAGCACCTCGTTGGCGATGATGTCCAGCTTCTTCTGGACCTCGCCCTGCACGTTCTCGCTCTCGGCGGTGCCGAGCACGCCGCCGAGGGCGCCCTTGTTGACCGCCTGGCTGATGCTCTTGCAGGCGCGCGCGACCACCTCGAGCAGGAGGCGCAGCTGGCCCGGGATCAGGCCGTCGGCGCGTTGCTGCTCGACCAGGAAGCGGGTGAATGAGATCTTGGGTGATGACATCGAATGAATCCTTGCCGGTTCAGCCGGCGAGTGCGCGAGTGACGACCTCGTGGGTGTCCTTGCTGAGGTCGGGGCGGGCGGCGACGCGGGCGATGGCTTCGCGCGCGGCGCTGCGGTAGGGCTCGGCCAGCTTGTTCCAGCGGTCGAGCGCACGGGCGAGGCGGGCCGCGACCTGCGGGTTGATCGCGTCGAGCTCGATCACGCGGTCGCTCCAGAAGACGTAGCCGGCCGCGTCCGGGCGGTGCAGCGCGCCGGGGTTGGCGCTGCAGTAGCTGAAGATCACGCTGCGGGCGCGGTTCGGGTTCTTGATGGAGAAGTCCGGGTGCTTCATCAGCTGCTTGACCAGCGGCAGCACGTCGCCGCCGCGGTCGGGCGCGCCGGCCTGCAGCGAGAACCACTTGTCGATCACGAGCGCCTCGTCCTTGAAGATCTCGTGAAAGCGCGCCAGTGCCTGGGCCGCGAGCGCATGGCCCGAAGCCACCAGCGCCGCCAGGGCGTTGAAGCGGTCGGTCATGTTGCCGGCGTCCTTGAAGCGCTGCAGCGTCTTGCCCGGCCAGACGCTGTCGCCCGAGGCGCGCGCCGCCAGGCACAGGTTGGTCAGCGCCAGGCCGGCCAGCGAGCGGCGGCCCGACGACACCGGGTCGGGCGCGTAGGCGCCGGTGTCGCGGTTGTGCTCGTAGGCGCGCTCCCAGTCGGCGAAGAGGGCGGTCGCGAGCTGCGCGCGCATCGCTTCGCGCACCGCGTGCACCCGCTGCGGATCGACCACTTCGAGCTGCTCGGAGATGTAGGTCTCCGAAGGCACGGTCAGCACCAGGTCCTTGAAGGCGGAGTCGAGCTGCGGATCGTTCAGCACGTTGCGCATGGCTTCGATGAAGGCGTCGTCCAGCGGCGGCTCGCTGGCGCCGAAGGGCGCGGCGATGGCGCGCATGGCGGCGCGCAGCGCCAGCCGCTGGCCGGCTTCCCAGCGGTTGAACGGATCGAGGTCGTGTGCCAGCAAGGTCAGCAACTGCGCATCGCTGTAGTCGAAATCGAGGATCACCGGCGCGCTGAAGCCGCGCAGGATCGACGGCACCGGCTCGGCGTCGAGGCCGACGAAGCTGAACTGCTCGGCCGGCTCGGTCAGCACCAGGGTGCGGGTGCCGTTCGAGGCTTCGGCTTCGCCTTCGAGTTGCAGCGCCAGTTCGGCACCGTCCGCGGACAGGAGGCCGATGTTGACCGGGATGACGAAGGGTTCCTTCGGCGGCTGGCCCGGTGTAGGGGGGCAGCTCTGCACGAACTTGAGCGTGTAGCTGCGCGCCCCGGCGTCGTAGCTGCCGTGCGCCGCCAGGCGCGGCGTGCCGGCCTGCGAATACCAGCGCTTGAACTGCGGCAGGAGGCGCGCCAGTTCGGTGTCGGGGTTGGCGTCGGCGATGGCCTGCGCGAAGTCGTCGCAGGTCACGGCCTGGCCATCGTGCCGCTCGAAGTACAGCGTGATGCCGCGCTCGAAGCCCTTCCGGCCCACCAGCGTCTGCATCATGCGCACCACCTCGGCACCCTTCTCGTAGATGGTGACCGTGTAGAAGTTGCTGATCTCGATGTAGCTGTCGGGGCGCACCGGGTGCGCCATCGGGCCGGCGTCTTCCGGGAACTGGGCGGTGCGCAGCACGCGCACGTCCTCGATGCGCTTGACCGCGCGGGCCGAGGCGTCGGCGCACAGGTCCTGGCTGAATTCCTGGTCGCGGAAGACGGTCAGGCCTTCCTTGAGCGACAGCTGGAACCAGTCGCGGCAGGTGACCCGGTCGCCGCTCCAGTTGTGGAAGTATTCGTGGCCGACGACGCTCTCGATGTTGCTGTAGTCGGCGTCGGTCGCGGTCGCCTGGTTCGCCAACACGTACTTGGTGTTGAAGATGTTCAGGCCCTTGTTCTCCATCGCCCCCATGTTGAAGTCGCTGGTGGCGACGATCATGAAGCGGTCGAGGTCCAGAGGCAGGCCGAAGCGCACCTCGTCCCACAGCACCGAGTTGATGAGCGAGTTCATCGCGTGCTCGGTCTTGTCGAGGTCGCCGGCGCGCACGTAGACCTGCAGCAGGTGCTCGCGGCCGTTGCGCGCCTGGATGCGCTGCTCGCGCGCCACCAGCTTGCCGGCGACCAGCGCGAACAGGTAGCAGGGCTTGCGGAAGGGGTCGACCCACTTGGCGAAGTGGCGGCCTTCGGGCAGTTCGCCCTGCTCGACCAGGTTGCCGTTCGACAGCAGCACCGGGTAGGCGTCCTTGGCCGCGCGCAGGGTGACCGTGTAGCTGGCCATCACGTCCGGACGGTCGAGGAAATAGGTGATGCGGCGGAAGCCCTCGGCCTCGCACTGCGTGAAGAAGGTGTCCTCGCTCACGAACAGGCCCATCAGCTTGGTGTTCTTGATCGGGCAGCAGGTGGTGAAGATCTCGAGGTCGAAGGCTTCGGGCAGGTTGTCGATCACCAGCTGGTCGGCGTCGATGCGGAACGAGGCGCCCTGGCCGTCGACCAGCACCCGCGCCAGGTTCAGCTCGTCGCCGTCCAGGCGCAGCGGCTCGGGCGCGACGTCGGGATTGCGGCGCAGCCGCATGCGGTTGAGCACGCGGGTCTTGGCCGGGTCGAGGTCGAAGGTGAGGTCGACCGTGTCGACCCACCAGGCCGGCGCGCTGTAGTTCTCGCGACGGATCGCGACCGTTTGGCCTTGTGCATCACGCAACAGCATCGAGAGTCTCCAGGAAATTTGAATGGGCGAGTTCGTTGTAGTCGTTCACCGCGGTCATCACGTGCGGTCCGGCCAGTTCGGCCGGGCTGTGGCTGCTGCAGACGGCCACGGCGCGCATGCCGCCGCGGCGGGCGGCCTCGATGCCGAAGGGCGCGTCCTCGAAGACGATGCAGCGCTCGGGCGCCACGCCGAGGCGGCGCGCCGCCTCCAGGAAGATGGCCGGCTGCGGCTTGCCGGGCAGGCCTTCGTCGCCGCCGACGATCGCCATCGGCGGCGGCTCGAAGCGCAGGCGCGACATCGTGAAGGCGATGTTGTGGCGGTCGCCGGCGGTGCCGACCGCGATCTTCAGGCCGCGCTCGGCCGCTGAGCGGGCGAAGTCGGTGAAGCCGGCGATCTCGCGGAATTCGGCCGCGAACAGCTCGCGGTAGATCGATTCCTTCTGGTGCGTGATGTCGGCGCACTCGGCCTCGGTGACCTCGCGGCCCATCAGCTCGCAGGCGCATTCGTAGGCGGTGCGGCCGTTGGTGCGGGCGAGGAAGTCCACCGGGTCGATGTCGACACCGTTGCGGCGACCGAACTCGGCCCAGGCCCTGCCGTGCCAGGGAATCGAGTCGACCATCGTGCCGTCCATGTCGAAGATCAGGGCTTGCACCTTCGCCATCACACGCCCTGCTTCAGCGAGGCTTCGATGAAGACGTCGAGGTCGCCGTCGAGCACCTTCTGCGTGGCCGAGACCTCGACGTTGGTGCGCAGGTCCTTGATGCGGCTGTTGTCCAGCACGTAGCTGCGGATCTGGTGGCCCCAGCCGACGTCGGTCTTGCTGTCTTCGAGCTTCTGCTGCTCTTCCTGGCGCTTGCGCATCTCGTGGTCGTACAGGCGCGAGCGCAGCCGCTTCCAGGCCACGTCGCGGTTGCTGTGCTGGCTGCGGCCGTCCTGGCACTGCACCACGATGCCGGTCGGGATGTGCGTGAGCCGCACCGCCGAGTCGGTCTTGTTGATGTGCTGGCCGCCGGCGCCGCTGGCGCGGAAGGTGTCGACGCGCACGTCCGACGGATTGATGTCGATCTCGATCGAGTCGTCGATCTCCGGGTAGACGAAGATGCTGGCGAAGCTGGTGTGGCGCCCGCCGGACGAATCGAAGGGCGACTTGCGCACCAGCCGGTGCACGCCGGTCTCGGTGCGCAGCAGGCCGAAGGCGTAGTCGCCCTCGACCTTGATGGTCGCGCCCTTGATGCCGGCGGTGTCGCCCGGCGTCTCGTCCTCGATCTGCGTCTTGAAGCCCTTGCGCTCGGCGTACTTGAGGTATTGCCGCAGCAGCATGCTGGCCCAGTCGCAGGCCTCGGTGCCGCCGGCGCCGGCCTGGATGTCGACGAAGGCGTTCAGCGGGTCGGCCGGGTTGTTGAACATCCGGCGGAATTCGAGCTGCTGGATGTCGGCTTCGAGCGTGCCGGCGTCATCGGCGATGGCCTGCAGGCCGTCCATGTCGCCGTCTTCCTTCGACATCTCGAAGAGTTCGGTGTTGTCGGAAAGGCCGCTGGTGAGGCGGTCGAGCGTGACGACCACGTCGTCGAGCGACTTCTTCTCGCGGCCCAGTTCCTGGGCCTTCTTGGGATCGTCCCAGACCTTCGGGTCTTCGAGCGATGCGTTGACCGTCCTCAGGCGTTCGGCTTTGGCATCGTAGTCAAAGATACCTCCGGAGATCGACCGTTCGAGCGCTCAGGTCTGCGAGCTTGGCGGCGATCTGGTTGATTTGTTCTGCATCCATGACGTGTCCTGACGGTGTTCGGGGGAAACCGCGCATTTTCTCATGCCTGGCGTTGCGCCTGGCGCGAGCGGGGTCAGGCCAGGAATTCCTCGATCAGCGCGGCGATCCTGGCGGGCTGGTCGTGGTGCAGCATGTGGCCGGCGTCGGTCACCTGTTCGACGCGCACGTCGGGCACGCTCTTCAGGCGCTCGTGGTATTCGGCCAGGTCGTAGCGGCCCTTCCACCACTTGCTCATGCTGTCGTCGGCGGCCTCGACGGCCAGCACCGGCGCGGTGATCGCGGCATAGAGCGCCAGCATCTCGTCGACCCGGAACAGGTTGGCGTTGAGGATCTTGTGCGCCGGGTCGCCGAGGATCTCCCAGCGCTCGCCGGCGTCGGTGAGGCGCGGTGCCGACCAGTGGGCGGCCAGCCAGTCGGCCTTGTCCTGGCCGAGCCGCGGGTTGGTCTTCATGAGCCGGCGCGCGACGCCCTCGACGCCGGCGTAGCCGGCCAGACCCATCTCGCCGCGGTGCAGCCGCTTGATCTCGTCGATCCACTTGCCGTAGCGCTCCGGCGCCTGGGTCGGCTGCACGGCGGGCATGCCGAAGCCTTCGAGGTTGACCGCGCGCCGCACGCGCTGCGGCCGCACGCCGGCGTAGTGCATCAGCACGTTGCCGCCCATGCTGTGGCCGACGATGTCGCAGGGGACGTCGCCGGCAACGTGGTCGAGCAGGAGGTCGAGGTCGGCCAGGTAGTCGGGCATCCAGTAGTTGTCGACGCCGCGGCCGTCGGTCAGGCCGAAGCCGCGCCAGTCGGGCGCCACCACGTAGCGCGACCCGGCCAGCGCGTCGACCACGAACTGCCAGGAGGCGGCGACGTCCATCCAGCCGTGCAGCAGCACCAGCGGCGGCTTGCCGGCTTCCGGCTCGCCCCAGAGGCGCAGGTGGTAGCTGAGGTTGCGGATCGGGACGAATTCGCTGCGCGACGCGCGGAGGGCTTGGTACATCGAATCCGATGATAAGGACCCGGCGGCGGCCGCGAAGTCCGCTGCACGACAGGGCAGGGCGGCCGTCGGTGTCAGCAGGTAGCATTTCGCCCATGCAAAAAATCCAACTGGAAAAAGTCCGACTGGGGCAGAGCGACCTCCACGTCACCCCGATCTGCCTCGGCACCATGACCTTCGGCGAGCAGGTCGACGAAGCCACCGCGCACGCGGTGCTCGACCGCGCGCTCGAGCGCGGCATCGACTTCATCGACACCGCCGAGATGTATTCGGTGCCCACGCGCAAGGAAACCTACGGCGCGACCGAGGCCATCCTCGGGCGCTGGTTCGACAAGCATCCGGGCCTGCGCCAGAAGATCACGCTGGCCTCCAAGGTGGCCGGCCCCTCGCGCGGCATGGCCTGGGTGCGTGAGGGCAAGGGCATGACCGGCGCCGACATCGTCGCCTCCTGCGAGGCCAGCCTGAAGCGCCTGAAGACCGACGTCATCGACCTCTACCAGATCCACTGGCCGGAGCGCCACACGCCGTCCTTCGGCCAGCTGGCCTACGACCCGCAGAAGGAAACCTCGACCACGCCGATCCGCGAGCAACTGGAAGCGCTGGCCGGCCTGGTGAAGGCCGGCAAGGTGCGCGAGATCGGCCTGTCGAACGAGACGCCCTACGGTGTGCACGAGTTCGTCCGCCTGGCCGAGGAACACGGCCTGCCGCGCATCGCCAGCGTGCAGAACGTCTACTGCCTGGTCAGCCGGGCGCTCGAGAACGGGCTGGACGAGACCATGCACCGCCTGGGCGTCTCGCTGCTGGCTTATTCGCCGCTGGCCTTCGGCCTGCTCACCGGCAAGTACGACCTGGGCGGTACCGAAGGCCCCGACGCCCCCAAGGGCGCCCGCATCGCCAGCTACGAATCGGTGCGCAAGCAACGCTGGGGCCGGCCCGACGCGCTGAAGGCGGCCCGCCGCTACAACGCGCTCGCCCGCGACCACGGCATGACGCCGGCCCGGCTCGCGCTGGCCTTCTGCTACACCAAGTGGCAGATCGCCAGCACCATCATTGGCGTCACCTCGGTCGCGCAGCTGGACGAGGACCTGGACGCCTGGGGCACCACGCTGTCGCCGGAGCTGCTGGCGGAGATCGACAAGATCCGCTGGGAAATGCGTGATCCGGCAGCGTGAGCATGGCCCTCACGTTCCCCCGCTTCGCGTGGGTCTCTGCCTCCCGAGGGGGCCGCAGGCCGCCTTGGGGCGGCCCGGCGCCGGCCTGACCGGCCACGAGCATCGTGGCCAAAAAACAGCACGTCAGCGAAACCCCCGCCACCCAGCTGCTGCGGGCGAACGGCGTCGCCTTCACCGAGCATCCCTACGAGTACCTGGAGCACGGCGGCGCCCAGCACAGCGCGGCGGTGCTCGGGCTCGACCCGTTCAGCGTGGTCAAGACGCTGGTCATGCAGGACCAGGACGCCAAACCCCTGCTGGTGCTGATGCACGGCAACCGCACCGTGTCGACCAAGAACCTGGCGCGGCAGATCGGCGCCAAGTCGGTGGAGCCCTGCAAGCCCGAGGTCGCCAACCGGCACAGCGGCTACCTGGTGGGCGGCACCTCGCCCTTCGGCACCCGGCGGGCGATGCCGGTCTACATCGAGTCGACCATCCTCGGGCTGCCCCGGATCGCGATCAACGGCGGCCGCCGCGGCTACCTGGTGGGGATCGATCCGCAGGTGTGCGTGCGGCTGCTCGGCGCCCAAGAAGTGCAGTGCGCGCTGGCAGAATAGCCGGGCCTCGCCACGAAGGCGCCGCCGGGTTCGCCGGCCCGGAGACACCGTGAGTTCCTACCTTCCCCCGCTGATCGCGCTGCTGCTGTCCTACCTGCTCGGCTCGCTCTCGTTCGCCGTGATCGTCAGTCGCATGCTCGGCATGTCCGACCCGCGCAGTTACGGCAGCAAGAACCCGGGCGCCACCAACGTGCTGCGCTCCGGCCGCAAGGGCGCCGCGCTCGCGACCCTGCTGCTGGATGCGTTCAAGGGCTGGCTGCCGGTCTTCCTGGTGCAGCAGTTCGGCGGGCGCTGGGGCCTGGGCGCCGGCGTCGCCGCGCTGGCCGGCTTCGCCGCCTTCCTCGGCCACCTCTATCCGGTCTTCTTCGGCTTCCAGGGCGGCAAGGGCGTCGCCACCGCGGCCGGCGTGCTGCTCGGCATCGAGCCGCTGCTGGGTCTGGCGACCGGCACCACCTGGCTGATCATCGCGGTGTTCTTCCGCTATTCGTCGCTCGCCTCGATGGTCGCGGCCTTCTTCGCGCCGGCCTACTACCTGATCGGCGGCCGCATCGCCTGGCCGCTCGACCCCATCGTGCTGCTGTCGATGGTGGCGATCAGCCTGCTCCTGATCTGGCGCCATCGCGAGAACATCCGCCGGCTCGCTGCCGGCACCGAGTCGCGGCTCGGCGCCAAGAAAACCTGAGGGACGAACTTCCATGGCTTCCATCCAGCGCTTCCACGTCGGCCCGCGCCTCTCCGAAACCGCGGTGCACAACGGCACCATCTACCTGGCCGGCCAGGTCGCCGACGACCTGTCGCAGGACATCCGCGGCCAGACCGCGCAGGTGCTGGGCATGGTCGAGCGCCTGCTGGCCGAGGCCGGCGGCGACAAGTCGCGCATCCTGATGGCGCAGATCTTCCTGTCCGACATCACCGACATCGACGCAATGAACGAGGTCTGGGACGCCTGGATCCCGGCCGGCCAGACGCCGCCGCGGGCCACGGTGCAGGCCCAGATGGCCAAGCAGGGCTACAAGATCGAGATCGTGGTGACCGGGGCCGCTCGCTAGCCGCTTCAGTAGCGCTTCTCGAGCACCATCTGGTCGGCGTCGCGCCGCATGGAGAAGTGGTTGAGGAAGCTGTTGCCCAGCAGCGCGAAGGGCATCGACTGCTGCGTCACGTTGGCTTCGACGTCATGGATCTCGACGTCGCCCACCCGCACCGAATCGAGGTGCACCCGGTAGACCGGCACGTTGCCGTTGGCGGTGCCGACCATCCCCACCTGTCCCTTGCTGAAGTCCAGGCCGATGCGCGTCGCATCGGCGGCCGAGAGCGCCACCGTCGTGGCGCCGGTGTCCAGCATGAAGTTCACCGCATGGCCGTTGATCATGCCCGCAGTCAAAAAATGGCCGCCGGTTCCGGCCTGCAGCACGATGCGATTGCCGCTGCCGCCACCACCGCCCGAGCCACCGACGCTGACCGGCGTGTCCATCGCCAGCGCGATCTTCTTGCCGCCCGCCTCGATGGTCGCGCGCTCACCCTGCAGCGACACCAGCTTCACGCCCTTGTAGGAATCGCCGACCGCCACCGTCTTGGGCTCGGCACCGTCGACGATCAGGATCGCCCGGCTGCCGATGGTGCCGGTGAGAGTGACCGACTGCGCGCTCGCCAATGAACAGGCTGCGGCGAGCAGCAGCGGGAGCAGGGCCTTCATGCGCCGTGGCTCAGTCGCGGAAGTTGTTGAAGCTGAGCGGCATGTCGGGCACGTCCTTCTTGATCAGCGCCATGGCTGCCTGAAGGTCGTCGCGCTTGGCGCCGGTGACCCGTACCGCGTCGCCCTGGATCGCGGCCTGCACCTTGAGCTTGCTGTCCTTGATGAGGCGCTGGATCTTCTTGGACGTCTCGGTCTCGATGCCGCTCTTGACCTTGATGACCTGCTTGACCTTGTCGCCGCCGATCTTCTGCACGTCGCCCTTGTCGAGGAAGCGGACGTCGACGCTGCGCTTGGTCAGCTTGGCGCGCAGGATGTCCTCGACCTGCACCAGCTGGAATTCGGCGTCGCCGATCAGCGTGATTTCCTTGTCCTTGAGTTCCACAGCGGCGGCGGTGCCCTTGAAGTCGAAGCGCGTCCCGATTTCCTTGGCGGTGTTCTCGACCGCGTTCTTGACCTCGGGCAGGTTGGGTTCGCAAACGGCGTCGAAAGATGGCATGGAGAGACCTCGGAAACAACAGGAAACGGAGCTGCGCCGCGTGTGCGAAGCGCGGCGCGTGAATGCGACAATTCTCCCATGATCGTGGAGCACAACATACCGCTGCAGCAGCACAACAGCTTCGGCATCGTCGCGCGCGCGCAGCACCTGGCGCGCATCGCGAGCGAGGCTGACGTCGCCGCGGTGCTGGCCGACGCCGCCTGGCGCGACGCGCCGAAATTCGTGCTCGGCGGCGGCAGCAACATCGTGCTGACCGGCGACGTCAAGCCGCTGGTGCTGAAGGTCGAGATCCGCGGCCTCCGGCTGGTCGAGGAGACGCCGAAGGCCTGGATCGTCGAGGCCGGCGCCGGCGAGAACTGGCACGAAACCGTGCGCTGGACCCTGGAGCAGGGCTACGCCGGGCTGGAGAACCTGGCCATGATCCCCGGCACCGTCGGCGGCTCGCCGGTGCAGAACATCGGCGCCTACGGCGTCGAGCTGCAGGACCGCTTCGAGTCGCTCGACGCGGTCGACCTCGAGACCGGGCGCGCCTTCACGCTCGACGCCGCCCAGTGCGCCTTCGGCTACCGCGATTCGGTCTTCAAGCACGCGGCCAGCGGCGACAACGACTTCGGCCTGGCGGGCCGCGCGCTGATCACCCGAGTGCGCTTCCGGCTGCCGCGGCCCTGGAAGCCGGTGCTCGGCTACGTCGACCTCGAACGCAAGATGGCCGAGAGCGGCAATTTCCAGCCGAGCCCGATGGAAATCTTCGACTGGATCTGCGCCATCCGCCGCGCCAAGCTGCCCGACTGGCGCGTGCTGGGCAATGCCGGCAGCTTCTTCAAGAACCCGACCGTGACGCCGGAGCAGTGCGCCGACATCATCGCCCGCGACCCGAAGATCGTGCACTACCCGATGGCCGACGGCAGCATCAAGCTGGCCGCCGCCTGGCTGATCGACGCCTGCGGCTGGAAGGGCAAGTCGGTCGGCAACGCCGGCGTCTACGAGCGCCAGGCGCTGGTGCTGGTCAACCGTGGCGGCACCGCGCACCCGGTGACCGGCGGCGAGGTCATGACGCTGGCCAAGGCGATCCAGACCAGCGTCTACGAGCGATTCGGGATCCGGCTGGAGCCCGAACCGGTCGTGGTCTGACTACTTCTTCTCGTCGTTCTTGAGCTGCGGCAGCGACGCGCCCTGCGTCGACGACAGCAGCCCGGCCTGGGTGTAGATGCCCAGCTTGGCGCGGGTGTCGACGATGTCCAGGTTGCGCATGGTGAGCTGGCCGATGCGGTCGAGCGGGGAGAAGGGCGCGTCCTCGACCTTTTCCATCGACAGCCGTTCGGGCGCGTAGGTGAGGTTGGGGCTCTTCGTGTCGAGGATCGAATAGTCGTTGCCGCGGCGCAGCTCGATCGTGACCTCGCCGGTCACGGCGCGCGCCACCCAGCGCTGGGCGGTCTCGCGCAGCATGATCGCCTGCGGATCGAACCAGCGGCCCTGGTAGAGCAGCCGGCCGAGGCGGCGGCCGTGGTCGCGGTACTGCTCGATGGTGTCCTCGTTGTGGATGCCGGTCACCAGGCGCTCGTAGGCGATGAACAGCAGCGCCAGGCCGGGCGCCTCGTAGATGCCGCGGCTCTTGGCCTCGATGATGCGGTTCTCGATCTGGTCGCTCATGCCCAGGCCGTGGCGGCCGCCGACCGTGTTGGCTTCGAGGATGAGGTCGACCAGGCTCGCGTATTCGACGCCGTTGATCGCCACCGGACGGCCTTCCTCGAAGCGCACCGTGACCTCTTCACGCTGGACTGCGACCTCGTCCTTCCAGAAAGCGACGCCCATGATGGGGTTGACGATCTTCATGCCGCTCGCCAGGAACTCCAGGTCCTTCGCCTCGTGGGTGGCGCCCAGCATGTTCGAGTCCGTCGAATAGGCCTTCTCGGTCGACATCTTGTAGGCGAAGCCGGCCTTCTGCATGAACTCCGACATCTCCTTGCGGCCGCCGAGCTCGTCGATGAAGGTCTGGTCGAGCCAGGGCTTGTAGATCTTCAGCGCCGGGTTTGTCAGCAGGCCGTAGCGGTAGAAGCGCTCGATGTCGTTGCCCTTGAAGGTGCTGCCGTCGCCCCAGATGTGGACGTCGTCCTCCTTCATCGCCGACACCAGCATGGTGCCGGTCACCGCGCGGCCGAGCGGCGTGGTGTTGAAGTAGGTCAGGCCCGCGGTCGTGACGTGGAAGGCGCCGGCCTGCAGCGCGGCGATGCCTTCGGCGGCCAGTTGCGTGCGGCAGTCGACGAGGCGGGCCTTCTCGGCGCCGTAAAGCATCGCCTTGCGCGGGATCTCGTCGTAGTCGGGCTCGTCGGGCTGGCCGAGGTTGGCGGTGTAGGCGTAGGGCACCGCGCCCTTGCCGCGCATCCAGTGCAGGGCGGCGCTGGTGTCGAGGCCGCCGGAGAAGGCGATGCCGACCTTCTGGCCGACCGGGACGTTCTGGAGGATGGTGGAGGACATGCGCGAAGTTCCGGTTCAGCCGAAGTGGCAGATGTAGCTGTAGGGCTCGCCGCTGACGCGGATCTGGAAGCTCGAGTTGCCCGGCACGCTGAAGCTCTGGCCGGCGGCTGACTTCACCCAGGTGTCGCTGCCGTCCAGCAGGTATTCGCATTCGCCGCCGGCGCCTTCCATCTTTTCCGGCGCGCCGGTGTTGAAGCGCAGGGTCGAGGGCAGGATCACGCCGACCGACGCCTTGCGGCCGTCGGCCAGGGTCAGGTTGTGGCTGACGCATTTGCCGTCGAAATACACGTTCGCCTTGGTCGAGACCGTGGCGTTCTGGAGGAATTCGGTAGTGCTCATGGGAGGGAGGGCAGCAAAAAAGGCGCGTCCCCTGGGAGACGCGCCCTTGCGATGGAAGGGCAAACCCGTGATTTTAGGCGCTCGGCCGATCAGCGCCAGTGGCCGTAACCGCCGTAGCCGCCGCCCCAGCCGCGCGAGTAGCCGAAGCCGAGCGAGATGCCGATCGGCGGGTAGGCGTAGGGCGCCACGTAGCCCGGGTAGTAGGCCGGGTAGACCGCCGGCGCCGGGTACACGACCGGCGCAGCGTAGGCGACCGGCGCGGCCTGCACGTAGCCCGGGGGCGGCATGTCGCCGCCGCCGGTGCCGACCACCATGCCGGGTTCGGGCACCACGTTGGCCCAGCCCTGCGGCGGTTGCTGCTGTTGTTGCGGGTCGCCGCCCTGGGCGTAGCCCTGTCCATAGGGCTGCGGCTGCTGCGGATCGTTGGCGTAGAGCTGCGGCTGCGGCGCCACCGGCGAAGTGGTCGCGCCGTAGTCGGTGGCGTTGACCATGATGCTGGCGCCGGGCGGCGTGTTGGTGCGGGTGTTGTATTGCTTGCCCGCGTATTCGTAGGTCACGTTGTAGGCGATGCCGCCGTTCGGCAAGGTCACCGGCGACGTGGTGACGACCCGGGCCTGCACCTGCTGCGCCTGCGCCAGGCTGGCGCCGCCGGCCAGCAGCGACAGCAACGCGACGGTGGTGATTTTTCTGACGATCTGGGTGTTCATTTCAAGACTCCTGAAGAATGTGGGGGCCTCTCGCCCCGACCACCGTTTTGGAGGTGCGCGCACCTCCACAAGTTCAAAGGTTTACGAAACCCGCTGCTGCCAATCGGTAGGATCGAAGCCCGTCGTGGCGTCCGCCGCGCCGCTCCATTCGACCACCGGCCGCTTGATCAGGCTCGGGTTGGCCAGCAGGGCGGCCCGTGCCGAAGCCGCGTCGACGATCCCGTCGCGGGTCGTGTCGTCCAGTCGGCGCCAGGTGGTGCCGCGGCGGTTGACCAGCGCTTCCCAGCCGGGTGCGCGCAGCCACTGGTCCAGCGCCTTCTCGGGCACGCCTTCCTTCTTGAAATCGTGGAACCGGTAGTCCACCGCGTGCTCGGTCAGCCAGGCCCGGGCCTTCTTGACCGTGTCGCAATTCGTGATGCCATACAACGTCGTCATGACGCGATGATGCACGCGCTGCGCGTCGGCGACAATTCCGGCCTCCATGAAAACCCTGGCCGACTGGCTCGCGCACGCCGAGCACCTGCATCCCCAAAACATCGATCTCGGGCTCGACCGGGTGAGCGCGGTCGCGCAACGGCTGGGCCTGGCCTTCGACTGCCCGGTCATCACCGTGGCCGGTACCAACGGCAAGGGCTCCAGCTGCGCCATGCTGGAATCGATCCTGCGCCACGCCGGCTACCGCACGGCGGTCTTCACCTCGCCGCACCTGGTGCATTTCGAGGAACGGTTGCGGCTCGCGTCCGAGCCGGTCGACGGTGCCGAGTTGGCGCGCTTCTTCGAGATCGTCGAGAAAGGCCGCGGCGACATCGCGCTGACCTACTTCGAATTCACCACGCTGGCGATCCTGCTGTGCATGGCCGCCAGCAAGCCCGATGTCGCCGTCCTCGAGGTCGGCCTGGGCGGCCGGCTGGACGCGGTCAACATCGTCGACGCCGACTGCGCGCTCATCACCAGCATCGACCTCGACCACATGGAGTACCTGGGCGACACCCGCGAGAAGATCGGTTTCGAGAAGGCCGGCGTGATGCGCGCCGGCCGGCCGGCGATCGTCGGCGACCCGGTGCCGCCGCAGAGCGTGATCGACCACGCCGAGGCGATCGGCGCCGACCTGTGGCTGGTCGGGCGCGACTTCAACGTCGCCGGCGACCCGCAGCAGTGGGGCTGGAGCGGCCGCGGCCGGCGCTACAGCGGGTTGGCCTATCCGGCGTTGCGCGGCGCCAACCAGCTGGTGAATGCCGGCGGCGTGCTGGCGGCGCTGGAGTCGCTGCGCCAGCGGCTGCCGATCACCGCGCAGGCGGTGCGCACCGGCCTCGCGACGGTCGAGCTGCCGGGCCGCTTCCAGATCGTGCCGGGCGAGCCGACCCTGGTGCTCGACGTCGCCCACAACCCGCATTCGGTGGCCGCGCTGGCCGAGAACCTCGACGCGATGGGCTTCTACCCGACCACCCACGCGATCTTCGGCGTGATGGCCGACAAGGACCTGGCGCCGATGTTCGCCCGCATCGGCCCGCTCGTCGACCGCTGGTATTTCACCGACCTGCCGACCGCCCGGGCCGCCCGGGCCGACGCGCTGCTGACCCGCTGGCAGGCCCAGAACACGCGCAAGGACACCGCCGGCGAGGTCTTCGCGAACCCGATGCAAGCCCTTCAGGCGGCCATCGATCGCGCGGACCCCGCTGATAGAATCGTCGTCTTCGGATCGTTCTTCACCGTGGGTGGTGTGCTCGAGCACGGAACTCCCCGTCTGCGAGCCAGGCACTTGGCCGACAAGCCCTGAAAAGGCCTGATTCCACAGCGCCTTCCGTTCTCTTTCCACTCCCGCTGCACACCATCAGGAAACCGAATTTCATGGCCTTTTTCAAGTTCCGCAGAGGCGGTCCTCAAGGCAACGAAGGACGCGGCGCGGTCGCCGCGGTGCCGACCGAAAGCGTCGAGGCGCTGCGTCGGCGGGCCCGCCACCGGCTGCTCGGCGCGGCCGTGCTGGTGCTGCTGGGCGTGATCGGCTTCCCGCTCCTGTTCGACACCCAGCCGCGCCCGATCTCGGTCGACATCCCGATCGAGATTCCCGATCGCACCAAGGCCAAGCCGCTGGCGCTGCCGACACCGCCGACCACGACCACCACCAGCGCCGCCAAGCCCGATCCGAAGACCGACGCGAAGCCTGATTCCAAGGCCGACGCCAAGGCCGAAGCCAAGGCAGACGCCGCCGCGGCCAGCGCCGCCAATGCCGCCGCGCCGGTGGGCGACGGGATCATCACCGAGGCCGCCGACGGCAGCGAGATCCCGCCGTCGAAGCAGGCCGGTGCCGAGCCGAAGTCGGACCCGGCGCCGGACGGCAAGCCGGCGGTCGTCGCCGCGCCCAAGCCCGAGGCCAAGAAGCCCGAAACCAAGCCGGACACCAAGGACACCAAGACCGCCGTCAAGCCGGCCCCCAAGGCCGACGACGGCGACCGCGCGCGGGCGCTGCTCGAAGGCAAGTCGGTCGCCGTGGCATCCGCGGCCGCCGCGGCCAGCAGCCCGAGCAGCAGCGCTGCCGGCGACGACAACGGCCGCTTCGTGATCCAGGTCGGTGCCTTCGCCGACGCCGACAAGGCCAAGGAAGTGCGCCAGAAGCTCGAGAAGGCCGGCCTCAAGACATTCACCAACGTCGCCAAGACCGCGGACGGCGAACGCACCCGGGTGCGGGTGGGTCCCTTCTCCAGCCGGGCCGAGGCCGACCGCGCGGCGGGCAAGGTCAAGGGCTTGTCTTTGCCGGCGTCCGTCCTCAGCTTGTAGGCCTCGCGAACCCGTCGTGGCCCCCTTCGACTGGATCGCTGTCGCGCTGCTGGTGTTCTCGATGGTGGTGGGCCTGATGCGAGGCCTGGTGTTCGAGGTGATTTCGCTGGTGGGCTGGGTGGCGGCCTTCGTGCTGGCGCAGTACCTGGCGGAGCCGGTCGGGCAGTGGCTGCCGTTCGGCGACGCCCAGGCCAGCTGGCGCTACGCGGCAGGCTTCGTGCTGGTGTTCGTCGGCGTCGCCTTCGCGATCGGGCTGGTGGCGGCGCTGATCCGGCGGCTGGTCACCGCGATCGGGCTCCGGCCGGTGGATCGGGTGCTGGGCGGTGTCTTCGGCGTGGCGCGCGGTGCGCTGGCGCTGCTGGCGCTGGCGGTGGTTGTTCATTTGCTGGTGTTGAGCGACAGTGCCTGGTGGCATGGAACGCGCAGCGCCTATGTTCTCGATGCGGCGCTGCAGGGCCTGAAACCCGCGCTGCCTGACAAGTTGGCGGGCTTCCTGCCCTGAGAGGATCGCTTCATGTGTGGAATCGTCGGCGTTGTGAGCAACGCGCCCGTCAACCAGCTGCTCTACGACGCGCTGCTGCTGCTGCAGCACCGCGGCCAGGACGCGGCCGGCATCGTCACCCTGCTGGAGCGCAAGTTCTTCATGCACAAGGCCAAGGGCATGGTGCGCGACGTCTTCCGTACCCGCAACATGCGCGGGCTGCCCGGCAACGTCGGGCTGGGCCAGGTGCGCTATCCGACCGCCGGCAACGCCTACAGCGAGGAAGAGGCGCAGCCCTTCTACGTGAACGCGCCCTTCGGCATCGTGCTGGTGCACAACGGCAACCTCACCAATGCGCATGCGCTGCGCGCCGAGCTGTTCTCCACCGACCATCGCCACACCAACACCGAGAGCGATTCCGAGGTGCTGCTGAACGTGCTGGCGCACGAGCTCGACCGCGCCACCCGCGGCGGCTCGCTCGACTCGACCACCTTGTTCGCCGCGGTGCGCAACATGCAGCGGCGGTTGCGCGGCTCGTATGCGGTGGTGGCGCTGATCTCCGGCCACGGGCTGCTGGCTTTCCGCGATCCGTACGGCATCCGTCCGCTGGCGATCGGCCGCGGCGCCGACGGCACGGTCATGGTGGCCAGCGAATCGGTGGCGCTCGAAGGCTCCGGCCACAAGTTCGAGCGCGACGTCGCGCCGGGCGAGGCGGTCTTCATCGACCTGCAGGGCCGGGTGCATGCCGAGCAGTGCGCGGATGCGCCGTCGCTCAATCCGTGCATCTTCGAATTCGTCTACCTGGCGCGGCCCGATTCGACGCTGGACGGCATCTCGGTCTACCAGGCCCGGCTGAACCTCGGCGAGACGCTGGCCAAGCGGGTGGTCTCGACCGTGCCGCCGAGCGAGATCGACGTGATCATCCCGATCCCCGAATCGAGCCGGCCGAGCGCGACGCAGCTCGCGCACCTGCTGGGCGTGCCGTATCGCGAAGGCTTCGTCAAGAACCGCTACGTCGGCCGCACCTTCATCATGCCGGGGCAGGGCGTGCGCAAGAAGTCGGTGCGCCAGAAGCTCAACGTGATCGCCAGCGAATTCAAGGGCCGCAACGTGCTGCTGGTCGACGATTCGATCGTGCGCGGCACCACCAGCCGCGAGATCGTCCAGATGGCGCGCGACGCCGGCGCCCGCAAGGTCTATCTGGCGAGCGCGGCGCCGCCGGTGCGCTATCCGAACGTCTACGGCATCGACATGCCGACCAAGGACGAACTGGTCGCGCACGACCGCACCATCGAGGAGATCCGCGAGCTGATCGGCTGCGACGCGCTGATCTACCAGGACGTGGACGCGATGAAGCGCGCCATCGGCTCGCTCAACGCCAAGCTCGACGGCTTCGATGCGTCCTGCTTCGACGGCGTCTACGTCACCGGCGACATCGACACCGAAGCCATCTCGCGCATGAACGGCAACAGGCCGCGGGTCGAGGAGAACGAGGAAGACTCCTCTCGCCTCGCGCTGCCGAACCTGGCGGAGTGAGCGCGTGACCGATCGACCGTTGCCGGCCGGCCTGCACCGCGACACGCTGGCGGTGCGCACCGCGCTGGAGCGCAGCCAGTACGGCGAGAACTCCGAGGCGCTGTTCCTCACCAGCAGCTTCGTGCAGCCCGACGCCGCCACTTCGGCGCGCCGCTTTGCCGGCACCGAGGAAGGCTTCACCTACACCCGCACCTCGAACCCGACGGTGGCCAGCTTCGAGCAGCGCCTGGCCGCGCTCGAAGGCACGGAGGCCGCGATCGGCGCGTCGAGCGGCATGGGCGCGATCCTCATGATGTGCATGGGCCTCCTGAAGGCCGGCGACCACGTGGTCTGCTCGCGCTCGGTGTTCGGCTCGACCCTGAACCTGATCGGCCGCGAGTTCGCGAAGTTCGGCGTCGAGACCACCTTCGTCTCGCAGACCGATGTTGCCGAATGGCAGGCCGCGATCGTGCCGGGCAGGACGAAATTGCTGTTCGCCGAGACGCCGACCAATCCACTGACCGACGTCTGCGACATCCGCGCGCTGGCCGACCTGGCGCATGGCGCGGGCGCGCTGCTGGCGGTCGACAACTGCTTCTGCTCGCCGGCGCTGCAGCGGCCGGTCGAGTTCGGCGCCGACCTGGTGATCCACTCCGGCACCAAGTACCTCGAAGGGCAGGGCCGCGTGCTGGCCGGCGCGATCTGCGGATCGGCCAAGCTGGTCAACGAGGTCTTCGCGCCGGTGGTGCGCACCGCGGGCATGGCGCTGTCGCCCTTCAACGCGTGGGTCGTGCTCAAGGGACTGGAGACGCTGGGCATCCGCATGCAGGCGCATTGCGCCGGTGCGCTGGCGCTGGCGCAGTGGCTGCAGGCGCAGCCGGGCATCGCGCGGGTCTACTACCCGGGGCTGGCATCGCATGCGCAGCACGAACTGGCGATGCGGCAGCAGTCGGGACTCGGCGGCGCGGTGGTGTCCTTCGACGTCGTCGGCGACAGCCCGGAGACGGCGCGCGAGAACGCCTTCCAGGTGATCGACGCGACCCGCGTGCTGAGCATCACCGCCAACCTCGGCGACACCAAGACCACCATCACCCATCCGGCGACCACCTCGCACGGGCGCCTCAGCGAAGCGCAGCGGCAGGCGGCCGGCATCGGCCAGGGCCTGATCCGCGTCGCGGTGGGCCTCGACCATATCGACGACATCAAGGCCGACTTGCTCCGCGGCCTCGGCACCCTCGCATGACACAACAGAAGACCCGCACCCGTTTCGCTCCCTCGCCGACCGGCTTCATCCACCTCGGCAACATCCGCTCGGCGCTCTATCCGTGGGCCTTCGCGCGCTCCACCGGCGGCGACTTCATCCTGCGCATCGAGGACACCGACGTCGAGCGTTCGACGCAGGCCGCGGTCGACGTCATTCTCGAAGGCATGCAATGGCTGGGGCTCGACCACGACGAAGGGCCGTTCTATCAGATGCAGCGCATGGACCGCTACAAGGCGGTGCTCGCCGAGATGCAGGCGGCCGACCTGGTCTATCCCTGCTACATGAGCATCGCCGAGCTCGACGCGCTGCGCGAGAAGCAGATGGCCGCCAAGGAGAAGCCGCGCTACGACGGCACCTGGCGCCCCGAGCCGGGCAAGACCCTGCCGGCGATTCCCGAAGGCGTGCAGCCGGTGCTGCGCTTCAAGAACCCGCAGGGCGGCGTGGTCGCATGGGACGACAAGGTCAAGGGCCGCATCGAGATCGGCAACGACGAGCTCGACGACCTCGTGATCGCGCGGCCCGACGGCACGCCGACCTACAACTTCTGCGTCGTGGTCGACGACATCGACATGGCGATCACGCACGTGATCCGCGGCGACGACCACGTCAACAACACGCCGCGGCAGATCAACATCTTCCGCGCGCTCGGCAAGGAGCCGCCGGTGTACGCGCACCTGCCGACGGTGCTGAACGAGCAGGGCGAAAAGATGAGCAAGCGCAACGGCGCCAAGCCCGTCACGCAGTTCCGCGACGAGGGCTTCCTGCCGGAGGCCATGGTCAACTACCTGGCGCGCCTCGGCTGGAGCCATGGCGACGACGAGATCTTCTCGCGTGCGCAGTTCGTCGAGTGGTTCAACCTCGACCACCTGGGCCGGAGCGCCGCGCAATTCGACGAGGCCAAGCTGCGCTGGGTCAACGCCCAGCACCTGAAGGCGATGGCCGACGAGGCATTGGTGCCGCTGGTGGCCGAGCAATTGAAGCAGCGCGGCTTCGTGGCCGACGAGCGGCTTGCCGCCATCTGCGGCCTTTTCAAGGACCGCTGCGACACCACGGCGGCGCTGGCCGGCTGGGCCGCCGCCTTCTACGCGGACGTCGCGGCCAGCGAGGCCGACCGCACGCAGCACGTCACCGATGGGGTTCGTCCGGTGCTGGCCACCTTGGCCGACAAGCTCGCGACCGTCGCCTGGGACAAGGCGTCGATCGCCGCCGCGATCAAGGAAGTGCTGGGGGCGCACGGCATCAAGATGCCGGCGCTGGCCATGCCGGTTCGCGTGCTGATGATGGGCACGCCGCAGACGCCGTCGCTCGACGCGGTGCTCGCACTCTTTTCTCGCGAAACTGTTTTGCAGCGTCTCAAGAACGCTTGATTTTTCAGGCTATAATTCGAGGCTCGACACCCACACGGGGCAGTCTGAAAAGGCTGAACCAGGGAAACCTCAAGGGGGTATAGCTCAGCTGGGAGAGCGCTTGCATGGCATGCAAGAGGTCAGCGGTTCGATCCCGCTTACCTCCACCAACAGGTTGTCGAGTTGAAGAGTTCGAAGCGCTGATCGCAGCGCGGATTCCTAAGGTTTTGACCCTATCGTCTAGAGGCCTAGGACACCACCCTTTCACGGTGGCTACCGGGGTTCGAATCCCCGTAGGGTCGCCAGTTTCATCGCAAGATGAAGCCGGCACGAGTCGCAGCACTCGGCTCCGTTCGGAGCGAACGTTGTCTACCAGGAGTGGTAGTTCAGTTGGTTAGAATACCGGCCTGTCACGCCGGGGGTCGCGGGTTCGAGTCCCGTCCACTCCGCCAGTCGAAGCGAAAAGCCGTTGCAAATCCTCATTTGCAGCGGCTTTTTTCTTTGCTGCGCGTGATCCCGACGACGGCTCGCGAAATTGCGGCCTCTGGCGCAGAATCCGGGCGCCGCCGGCGGGGGCTGAAGAAGTCTTCGCAGCGTCGGCGAGGTGCGCGGTGTCGGGGGAGACCGCGGGCCGAGGAGCGCGCGCAGGCGCGACGTCATTCCCCTGATTCACTCTCCGAAAAGGAACAGGCAATGAACAAGCGGATTCCTCTCTTGATCCTGGTGCCGGCGCTCTGCCTGGGCAGCGTGGCCATCGGCCAGGAGATGCTGCTGGACATGGCGGCGAACAAGGTCATCACCCGTTACCAGAATGCCAGCTGCGAGCAGCTCGCGATGCAGCGCGCCGCGCCGAAGACGCCCGAGCAGCAGAGGGCGGTGCAGTTCCTGCACAACGACCCGACCGCGCGCGCCGCCTTCATCAACAGGATCGCCGCACCGATCGCGAACAAGTTGTTCGAGTGCGGACTGATTCCCTGACGCCGAAGGCGCGACGCGCGTCGGAATCACGCATGCAAAAAAGCCACCCGAGGGTGGCTTTTTCGCGCGCGTGGTTGCGGCGCATGAAGAGGCGGCCCGAAAGGCCGCTCCTTGCGTCCGTTACCAACGCACCTTCACACCCAGCGAACCCTGCACGCCGCTGCGCACCGAGGCGTCGCCGCCCGAATCCCACAGCTTGCCGATCTCGCCGTAGAGGCTTGTCGTCTTGTTGAGGAACAGCGTGGCGCCGCCCGCCACTTCGGTGCTGGTGCTGCCGGTGGCGCTGCTGATTGCGGTGATCGCGGCCGGGCCGATGAAGCTGGCGACGTCGGTGCCGCTGCCGGCGCGATAGACGTTCACCCGCGCGTAGGGCTGCAGCTCGCCGGCGCCGGTGGCGAACGATCCCTTGACCCGCACGCCGAGACGCGCGAGCCAGCCGCTGTCCGGATGCTGCTGCACCAGCGTGGCGCCGGTGAGGTACAGGTCGTCGACGCTGACGTGCTCGTGCACCAGCTGGAATTGCGGTTCGATCTTCCAGCGGCCGGCGGCATCGAGGTTGAAGCTCTGGCCGACCTCGACCGACGCCAGCAGGGTGGAAGCCTTGCCGTTGACGCTGAAGTTGGTGATCGGGTTGATCTCGTAGCGGTCGCGGCTGGCCTGCAGCACGCTGTCGACATAGAGGCCGGTGTCGTTGTGCCAGGTGGCATAGCCGCCCAGGTACTGGCTGCGCTGGTCGTTGTAGCCGACGCCCAGGTTGGCGATGCCGCGGGCGAAGCCGCTGACGTTGATGTCGCCGTCCAGTTGGCCGACGTACACGCCCGCGTTCCAGTGGGTGTTGGCCCAGAGGTCGGTGCCGGCCTGGAAGCCGTTCAGCCGTCCGCTGCTGTTCTGGTTGACGGTGCCACCCTGGCTGACGTCCATGTCGGTGGAGATGAGGCGTCCCCACGCGCGGCGTGTCGGGCCCTGGCCATCGGTGGCCGGGTCGCCGGGCATCGCGGTCTGGTCGTCGCCGACGCGCTGGTGCATGTTGCCCAGCATGTTGAGCGCGCCCTGGCGCAGTTGCTCGGGCAGGGCGGCGACCAGCGGCACTTCGCTGCGGAACAGGACCGTGGCCGGAGGCGCCGGCGGTGCATGCGGGGCCGGAGGTGCTGGCGGTGCGGGTGGAGCCGGCGGT
>NZ_LMUW01000134.1 GCF_009765735.1 Xenophilus sp. L33 | reverse complement strand
TGGGAACCGCGGCTGGTGGTCCAGGGCGGCAGCCGGATCCTGGACAAGATCGAGGCCCAGGGTTTTGACAGCTTCTCGGAGCGCCCGAAGGTCGGCAAGCGCGACGCGCCGCGGCTGGCCTGGCGGGCGCTTCGGATGCGGAGACAATCGCCCGCATGAAAAGCAGCGTCCGATGAACCCCGAGCAGTACGTCCAGGAAAAGGCCGCCGGATCGGGCAGCAGTTTCTATTACGCCTTCCTGTTCCTGCCGAAGCCCCGCCGCGCGGCGATCACCGCCTTCTATGCCTTCTGCCGCGAAGTCGACGACGTGGTCGACGAGGTGAGCGATCCCGGCGTGGCGGCCACCAAGCTGGCCTGGTGGCGCAGCGAGGTGGCCCAGGCCTTCGCCGGCCAGCCGCACCATCCGGTGATGCAGGCGCTGATGCCGCACACCGCCGAATACGGCATCGAGGAACGCCAGCTGCAGCAGATCGTCGACGGCTGCCAGATGGACCTCGACCAGACCCGCTACCTCGACTTCCAGGCCCTGCAGCGCTATTGCCACCTGGTGGCCGGCGTGGTGGGCGAAGGCGCCGCGCGGATCTTCGGCCAGACCGACCCGCGCACCACCGACTACGCCCACAAGCTGGGCCTGGCGCTGCAGCTGACGAACATCATCCGAGACGTCGGCGAGGACGCGATGCGCGGGCGCATCTACCTGCCGGTCAACGAGCTGCAGCAGTTCGACGTCAAGGCGCACGAAGTGTTGAACCGGGTGCACTCGCCGCGCTTCGTGGCGCTGATGAACTTCCAGGCCGAGCGCGCCCGCGGCTTCTACGCCGAAGCCCTGGCGCTGCTGCCCGAGGCCGACCGCCGCATGCAGAAGCCCGGCCTGATGATGGCCAGCATCTACCGCACCCTGCTCGAGGAGATCGCGGCCGACGACTTCCAGGTGCTCGACCGCCGGGTCAGCCTGACGCCGGTGCGCAAGCTCTGGCTGGCCTGGCGCGTGCAGGCCCTGGGGAAGCTCTGAGTTGAGCCGCGTCGCGATCGTCGGCGGCGGCTGGGCCGGCCTGGCCTGCGCGGTCGACGCGGTCCGCCGCGGCCATACGGTCACGGTCCTCGAGGCGGCGCGCAGCTGGGGCGGCCGCGCCCGCGCCGTCGCCGCCACGCTGCCGGACGGTGCGCCGGTGGTGCTCGACAACGGTCAGCACATCCTCATCGGCGCCTACACCGAGACGCTGGCGCTGATGGCCGAGGTCGGCATCGACGGCGACGCCGCGCTGCTGCGCATGCCGCTGCGGCTGTGCTTCCCCGACGGCGGCGGCCTCGCGCTGCCCGCGCTGCCCGGATGGCTCGACGCGGCGACGCGACGCCTGCTGCCGCTCGACGTGCTGGCCGGCGTGCTGGGCGCGCGCGGCTGGTCGTGGCGCGACAAGCGCTCGCTGCTGCGAACCTCCGGCCAATGGCAGCGCCAGGGCTTTCGCTGCACGCCGGACGTGAGCGTGGCCGACCTCTGCGCCGGATTGACCGATCGCGTCCGCGTGGAGCTGACCGAGCCGCTGTGCCTGTCGGCGCTCAACACCTTGCCGGCCGAGGCCAGCGGCCAGGTCTTCCTGCGGGTGCTGGAGGACTCGCTCTTCAAGACACCCGGCGGCTCGCAGCTGCTGCTGCCGCGGGTCGACCTCGGCGCGCTCTTCCCCGTCGCGGCCGAGCGCTGGCTGAGTGGCCGCGGCGCGCATTGCGAACTCGGCCGTCGGGTGCAGGCGATCCACCGCGCAGGTGACGGTTGGCTGCTCGACGACGGCACCGACGAGGCCCGCTTCGACCGGGTCGTGCTGGCCTGCCCGCCGTGGG
>NZ_LMUW01000133.1 GCF_009765735.1 Xenophilus sp. L33 | reverse complement strand
AGCTGCTGATGTCGGCGCACGGCAGCGTGCGCGCGCTGGCGCTGGCGTTGCCGGCGCTGCAGGTCGATGCGGCGCGCATGCGGGCCAACATCGATGCAGCCGCAGCCCGCGACGGTGGCCGGGCCTGCTTCGACGCCTCGCTGGCCGAGCCGGCGGGCGCATTGGCGCTGGCGCAGGTGCTGGCCCTGCAATCGCTGCAATCCCCGCGCACCACGCAGCCTCGAAAGGAAACGCCTTGATCCGCCTGAATGTCGTTCGCGAGGGCCAAGGCCCGTTCGTCGTGCTGAGCCACGCCCTGGGCTGCGACCTGCACATGTGGGACGGCGTCGCCGAGTTGCTCGCGCGCGCCCACACCGTGGTGCGCTACGACCACCGCAACCACGGCGGCTCCGAACGCGTTGCCGGCCCGTTGACGATGCGCACGCTCGCCGACGATGCCGCCGAGCTGATCGCACGCGAAGCCGAGGGCGAGCCGGTGCACCTGGTCGGGTTGTCGATGGGCGGGATGATGGCGCAGTCGCTCGCGGCCCACCGCGGCGAATTGCTCAGGAGCGTGGTGGTCGCCAATTCGTCCTCGCACTATCCGGACGTCGCGCCGTGGCGGAGCCGCATCGACACGGTCCGCGCCCAGGGCATCGCCGCGATCGCGCCGGGCGCGGTCGACCGCTGGCTGACCCACGACCACGTCACCACGCCGGCCGGCGCCGCGGCCGCGCGTTCGCTCTACGACACGTTGGTGCGCAACGACCCCGAGCCCTACATCGCCTGCTGCGAGGCGGTCGCCGCCATCGACTTGCGTGCGGGCAATGCGCGCATCGAGCGGCCGACCCTGGTGATCGCCGGCAGCCGCGACGATGCGACGCCGCCGGCCATGTCCGACGAGATCGTCGCGGCCATCCCGCATGCGCGCCTGGCGACCTTGCCGACCGCCCACCTGAGCGCGGTGCAGCAGCCGGCCGAATTCGTGGCGCTGCTGATCGATTTCTGGCGCAGCCTTTGAAGGCCCGCAGGCAGCCGCGCCGCCAGTGGGGTGATCTGGCCGGCGGCGGTTGAAAGCGGCGCCGCCGACCCCATCATCCCGTCCTGACTTTTCACCGGACCGAACCCATGACCTCCCGCCTCAAGATCGATTTCGTCTCCGACGTCTCCTGCCCCTGGTGCGCCGTCGGCCTGGGCGCCCTCGAAGCCGCGTTGAAGAAGGTGGCGCCGGACGTCACCGCCGAGCTGCACTTCCAGCCCTTCGAGCTGAACCCGCAGATGCCGCCCGAAGGCCAGGACGCCTTCGAGCACCTGAACCAGAAATACGGCTCCAGCCGCGAGCAGCAGGCCCAGGGACGGGCCGCGATCCGGGCCCGCGGCGCCGAAGTCGGCTTCCCGTTCAGCGAGGAAGGGCGCGGCCGCATCTGGAACACCTTCGACGCCCATCGGCTGCTGCACTGGGCCGAACTCGAAGACCTGGCCAAGCAGGCGGCGCTCAAGAAATTGCTGCTCAAGGCCTGCCACACCGATGGCGGCAATCCGTCGGATCCTGAACTGCTGGTCAGGTTGGCCGGCGAGGCGGGACTCGATCCGCAGCGCGCCCGGGCGATCGTCGAGAGCGACGAATTCGCGGCCGAGACCCGCCAGCGCGAGCGGCTCTACACCGACGCCGGCATCCACTCGGTGCCGGCGATCATCATCAACGACCGGCACCTGATCTCCGGCGGCCAGCCGGTCGAGGTCTTCGAGCGCGCGCTGCGCCAGATCGCCGGCGCGGCACCGGCCACGGTGGCCGAGGCCTGAACGGTCAACCCCAGGTAAAGCCGGTCAACCGCCGGCCGCGCTCGCCGGTTGAAGGTGGCAGCCCCGCCGATCCGGGGCCAGGAGCCCCCGATGACCCCCCACCGACACCCCGCCGCCACCGCGCTCGTGCTCGCGGTCGCCGTGCTGCTGGGCGCCTGCGCCGGCCGCGTCCCGCAGGGACCGCCGCCCAAGGTCGCGGCCGCGGACGAGGCGACCCGGCTGCGCTGGCTCGACCGGGTCACCTGGGGCGCCAACGCCAGCAGCGAGGCGCAGCTCGAGCGCCAGGGACTGCCGACCTGGCTGCAGGGCCAGCTCCATCCGCGCCCGGCGCCGCTGCCGCCCGCGGCCCAGGCCCAGATCGACGCGATGACGATCTCGCGCACGCCCATGGCGCAGCTGGCGGCCGACCTCGAGCAGCAGCTCCGCGCCGCCGACGCGCTGCCCGACGAGGACCAGAAGAAGGACGCCCGCAAGGCCTACCAGCAGCAGCTCGGCCAGCTCGAGCGCGAGGCGCAGCAGCGCTTCATGCTGAGGGCGCTCTACTCGCCGAACCAGCTGCAGGAGCAGATGACCTGGTTCTGGATGAACCACTTCAACGTCAACGGCCGCAAGAACAACCTGCGTGCGCTGGTCGGCGACTACGAGGAGACCGCGATCCGCCCGCATGCGCTCGGCCGCTTCCGCGACCTGCTGCGGGCCACCGCGCACCACCCGGCGATGCTGGTCTACCTGGACAACGCGCAGAACGCGGTCAACCGCATCAACGAGAACTACGCCCGCGAGCTGATGGAGCTGCACACGCTGGGCGTCGGCAGCGGCTACTCGCAGGCCGACGTGCAGGAGCTGGCGCGGGTGCTGACCGGCGTCGGCGTGCGGGTGCGGCGCCCCGATGCGCCGGAGCCGAGGATCCGGCCGGAGCTGCAGGCCGACTATGTCCAGCAGGGCCTCTTCGAATTCAACCCGAACCGCCACGACTACGGCCCCAAGACCTTCCTCGGCCGCCCGATGACCCAGCGCGGCCTGGCCGAGGCCGACGAGGCGCTCGACCGGCTGGCCCGTGCGCCGGCCACCGCGCATTTCATCTCGACCCAGCTGGCGGAGTATTTCGTCGCCGACGATCCGTCGCCGGCGCTGGTGGCGCGCATGGCCGAGACCTACGAGCGCAGCGAAGGCAACATCGCCGCGGTGCTGCAGACGATGTTCGAGTCGCCCGAATTCAGCGCCTCGCTCGGCCACCAGTTCCGCGACCCGGTGCACTACGTGCTGGCCGACGTGCGGCTGGCCTACGACGGCCGCGTGGTGGCCAACGTCAATCCGATGCTCAACTGGATCAACCGCATGGGCGAGCCGCTCTACGGCCACGAGACGCCCGACGGCTATCCGCTCAAGCAGGAAGCCTGGGCCAGCGCCGGCCAGATGACCACCCGCTTCGAGATCGCGCGCGCCATCGGCGCCAACGGCGCGGTGCTGTTCCGTGCGCCCGATGCCGATGGCGCCGCGCCGCTCGAGAAGCCCGCCTTCCCGCAGCTGGCCGACTCGCGCACCGTGCAGGCCAGCCTGCCGGGGCTGAGCCCCGACACCCGCGATGCGCTGTCGCAGGCCCGCTCGCCGCAGGACTGGAACACCTTCCTGCTGGCCTCGCCCGAACTGATGCATCGATGAACCGTGGAGACCGCCATGCAGCGCCGTGATCTCGTGAAACTGATGGCCGCCGCGCCGCTCGCCGGCGCCGCCGGCCGCCTGCTGGCCGCGCCGGCGGCCGGCCAGGCCAAGCTGCTGGTGGTGTTCCTGCGCGGCGCCTACGACTGCGCCAACGTGCTGGTGCCGACCGGCAGCGACTTCTACTACGCCTCGCGGCCGAACATCGCGATCGCGCGGCCCGGCGAGCCCAACGGCGCGCTGGCGCTCGACGGCCACTGGGGCCTGCATCCGGCGCTGGTGCCCAGCCTGCAGCCGCTGCACGACAACAGGCAGCTGGCCTTCGTCGCCTTCGCCGGCACCGACGACCTCACGCGCAGCCATTTCGAGACGCAGGACTCGATCGAGCTCGGCCAGGCGCTCGACCGCACGCGCGACTACCGTTCCGGCTTCCTCAACCGGCTGGCGGTGGTGCTCGGTGGCGGGCCCCTGACGTCGGTCGCGCCGATCGCCTTCACCGACCAGCTGCCGATCTCGATGCGCGGCGAAGCCAAGGCCGCCAACATGGCACTCGGCGCGGTCGGGCGCCCGGGCATCGACGAGCGCCAGGCCAAGGTCATCCAGGCCATGTACCGCAACACCGCGCTGGCGCAGCCGGTGGCCGACGGCTTCGAGGTGCGCGACGAGGTGCGACAGGCGGTGCAGGCCGAGATGGACGCGGCGAGCCGCAACGCGATGTCGCCCAAGGGCTTCGAGGCGGTGGCCCGCCGCATGGCGCGGCTGATGCGCGAGCGCTTCGACCTCGGCTTCGTCGACGTCGGCGGCTGGGACACGCACGTGGGGCAGGGCGGCGCCACCGGCTACCTGGCCAACCGGCTGGAGGAACTCGGTCGCGGCCTTTCCGGCTTCGCCTCCGAGATGGGCGACGACGGCTGGCGCGACACGGTGGTCGTGGTCATCAGCGAATTCGGCCGCACCTTCCGCGAGAACGGCAACCGCGGCACCGACCACGGGCACGGCACCGTCTACTGGGTGCTGGGCGGCGGCCTCTCGGCGCAGGCCGGTGGGCGCGTGCTGGGCGAGCAGGTCGAGCTGACCCAGGCCAACCTGTTCCAGAACCGCGACTACCCGGTGCTGAACGAATACCGCGCGGTGCTGGGTGGACTTTTCCAGCGCATGTACGGGCTGTCGCCGGCGCAGCTGGATCGGGTGTTCGCGGGGGTTGCGCCGAAGGACTTCAGGCTGGTCTAGGCTTCTTTCAAGCCTTCTTCGCCATCATCTCGATCAGCCGCGCCAGCGCCACCGACGGCGTGCCGTGCCACACCAGGTGCGTGGTGCTCATGCGGATGCGCTCGGGCAGCGCGTGCTGGCGCACGTCGGCGGTGGCGCGCAGCGCCTTCAGCACCGAGACCGGCACGATCGCGAAGCCGGTGCCCGCGGCGACGCAGGCGATCATGGCCTGGTAGGACGCGAATTCGAGCGAGCGGGTCGGCATCGCGCCGCCCTTGCCGAGCCACTGCTCCAGCAGACGCCGGTACGAGCAGCCCTGCGCGAAGGCGATCAGCGTGGCGCCGGCCAGGTCCGACGGCGCCGCCACCGAGGCGACGCTGCGCGCCGTGACCAGCACCAGCTCTTCCTCGAACACCGGCAGGCTCTGCAGCTCGGGTGCGCTGAAGGGTTCCGATACGAAGGCCGCCTCGACCTCGAAGGACTGGATCGACTTCAGCAGCGCGCCGGTGGTGCCGGTGACCAGCTCGACCACCACGCCCGGGTAGAGCCGGTGGAACTTCGACAGCACCGGCGCCAGCCGGCTGCCGGCGGTGCTTTCGAGCGAGCCGAGCCGGAAGGTGCCGAGCGGCAGGTCGCTGCGCAGTTCGCTCTCGGCCTCGTCGGCCAGCCGCAGCAGGCGGTCGGCATAGGGCAGCAGCTTGTGGCCGGCGGCCGAGAGGGCCAGCGTGCGGCCCTGGCGATGGAAGAGCTTGTGGCCAAGGCGCTCCTCCAGCTGCTGGATGCGGGTGGTGACGTTGGACTGCACGCGATGCAACTTGTCGGCCGCGCGGATGACGCCGCCCTCGGTCACGACGCTGCGGAAGATCTCCAGGGATTCCAGGTCGATGGTTCTCATGGAAAGAATGATCGTTCTGAATTATTCATTTGTGCGAGGTCCGCATTCTGCGTCCAATCGACTCCCATGTCGAACCCGAAGCCGCCTTCCTTCCTCGCCACCTGCTGCGCCGGCGTGCTGGTGCTGGCCGTCGCCATGGGCATCGGGCGCTTCGCTTTCACGCCGATGCTGCCCCTGATGATCCGCGCCGGCAGCGTCGACGTCGGCGCCGCCGGCTGGCTGGCCAGCGCCAACTACGCGGGCTACCTGCTGGGCGCGCTCAGCACCGCGCGGCTGCCCTTCGCGCCGCCGCGCACCAGTCTGCTGGCGCTGGCGTTGATCGCCGCATCGACCGCCGGCATGGGCCTTGGCGGATCGCTGCCGCTGTGGCTGCTGCTGCGCTTCGTCGCCGGCGCCGCCAGCGCCTGGGCATTGGTCAGCACCAGCGTCTGGTGCCTGGCCTGGTTCGCGCGGCTGCAGCGGCCGAGCGCCGCCGGCGTGCTGTTCGCCGGTGTCGGTGCGGGCATCGCCTTCGCCGGCCTCTATTGCTGGCGCGCCGGTGTCGCGGGTGGCTCGCCGGATGGGCTCTGGCTGCAACTCGGCGCGATCGCACTGGTTGGCGGCGTGGTGGCGGCGCTGTGCATGCCGCGGCAAATGCCTCCTGAGAGCTGTCGTGTCGCCGTGCCAGTCGCGGACGCGAACGCCGCCACGCCCTGGGGCCTGGTCGCCTGCTACGGCGCGCTGGGCTTCGGCTACATCCTGCCGGCCACCTTCCTGCCGGTGCTGGCGCGCGCGGTGGTCGACGACCCGTCGGTGTTCGGCGCCGCCTGGCCGCTGTTCGGCGCCGCGGCGGCGCTCTCGACCCTCTTCGCCAGCGCGCTGCTGGGCGAGGCGCCGCGGCGCCGCATGCTGGCCGGCAGCCTGCTCGTGATGGCGGCGGGCTGCCTGCTGCCGGTGCTGCAACTGTCGGCGGCCACGGTGCTGGCGGCCGCGATCGGCGTCGGTGGCACCTTCATGGTCGCCACCATGGCGGGCATGCAGGCGGCGCGGCAGGAGGCCACCGGCGACCCGACCCGGGCGCTCGGCCGCATGACCGCCGCCTTCGCGATCGGGCAGATGGCCGGCCCGCTGCTGTCCTCGGCGCTGGGCGGCCGGGCCCAGGGCTTCGGCGGCCTGTT
>NZ_LMUW01000132.1:62844-69392 GCF_009765735.1 Xenophilus sp. L33 | reverse complement strand
CAGCTTCGCGCTGATCGCCGATGGACTCCGTTTGTGTTAACAGGCCCTAGTCTTCTCCTGCATTGGCATGCATGCCAGGAGAGACCATGTTGAACAGGATCAGGCAGTACGCGCGGCGGGCCCTCGGCTCGAGCACCTTCGTGCTTTCGACGACGTGCCTGCTGGGCATCGCCAGCTATTTCTTCGGCCAGCCGATGGCCATCGAGCTGCACTGGTTCTGGATGGCGCTGCTGTCGCTGTCGATCGTCGCGCTGCCGATCGCGCAATTCGTCCGCGCCAGCGAGACGCGGCGCCGCGACGACGAGTTGCAGGCCGTGCTCGACGCGGTGCCGCATTCGCTGTTCTTCAAGGACACCAACCTGCGCTATCGGCAGACCAACGCCGAATTCATGCGCTTCCTCGCGCGGGACCTGAAGAGCGCGCTCGGCCAGACCGACCTGGAGCTCTTCGGTCCCGAGGAGAGCCGGCGCTTCAACGCACAGGACGCGGAGCTGATGCGCTCGGGCGAGGCGCGCACCTTCGACGACCGGCTGTCCCTCGGCGGCGAACCGCGCGTCATCCAGACGCGCAAGAGCCCGGTGAACGATCGCCACGGCAAGCTGCGCGGCGTGGTCGGCGTGTCGATCGACGTGACGGAACAGGTGCAGCTGCAGCGCCAGCTCGAGACCGCGCACGACCGGCTCTCGATGGCGCTCGAGGCGGCGCGCATGGGCACCTGGGAATGCGACCTGGGCACCGGCGAGATCGATGCCGACCGACGGGCCCGCGAGGTGCTGGGCCTGCGCAGCGACGACGACCACCTGCGCAGCGCCTTCTCGCGGATCCACGTCGACGACGAGGAAGAGGTGCGGCAGCGCATGCAGGCGAGCCGCACCCAGGCCGAGGTGATGACCTACGAGTTCCGGGTGGTCGAGGATTCGGGCGCCGTGCGCTGGATCGAGGGCTTCTCGCTGCCGAACCTGCGGCGCGACAGCGGCGAATACCTGATCGGCGTCAGCCGCGACATCACCCGGCGCCGCCTCGACGAGATCGCGCTGGCCGAGGCCAAGCGGCGCACCGATCGCGTGCTGGCCGCCCTGGAAGCTTCGCAGCTCGACCTCGAGCTGGCGCTGAGCGTGGGCGGCCTCGGCGTCTGGCAATCGGTCACCCGCGTGCCGGCGACGCAAAGGTCCCGGCCCTCCGAGTTTCTCGACACGAGGCTCACGGCCGACGTCAAGATCCGCGAAATCATCGGCGTGGCCGGCGATGCCGACATCACCTATCGCGGCCTTCTCTCGCTGCTGCATCCGGACGATCGCTCGCGCGCGGTGCGCACGCTGGGCCTGGCGCTGGGCGAGCGCGACAGCACCTACCGCGACCAGTTCCGCATCTGCGCGCACGATGGCGTCGAGCGCACCGTCGACGTCAAGGGCGTGGTGAAGTCGACCGCCGAGCCGGACGACGCGGACGGCAAGGTGCAGGTCTTCTTCACCGGCATCGTGCGCGACATCAGCAAGGACGAGGCGCTTCGCTTCGACCTGCTGCACAAGGCGGAAGAGGCGCGCTCGGCCGAGGAGGCCAAGGCGCAGTTCCTCGCGATGATGAGCCACGAGGTGCGCACGCCGCTGAACGGCGTCCTCGGCATGGTCGAGCTGGTGCTCGACTCGCCGCTCACCGAGGCGCAGCGCTCGATGCTGCAGCGCAGCCGCGAGTCGTCGATCGCGCTGCTCACCATCATCAACGACATCCTCGACTTCTCGAAGATCGAGGCACGCAAGCTCGACATCGAGGACCGGCCGCTGTCGCTGGTCAGCCTGGTCGGCGACGTCTGCGCCTTCCTGGCGCCCGAAGCGGCGCGCAAGGCGATCGAGCTGTCGCACCACGTCGACCCTGAGATCCCGCAGTTCGTCCTCGGCGATTCGGTGCGGCTGCGGCAGGTGCTGACCAACCTGGTCGGCAACGCGATCAAATTCACCAGCAAGGGCAGCGTCGATGTCTCGGCGCGCCCGCTGTCGGACGCGTCGCTGCAGCTGGTGGTGCGCGACACCGGCATCGGCATCGAGGCCGAGGCGGCCGCGCGGCTCTTCGAGCCCTTCTACCAGGCCGAGGGCAGCACCTTGCGCTTCGGCGGCACCGGCCTGGGCCTGACCATCGTGAAGCAGCTGGTCGAGCTGATGCAGGGCGAGGTCCGCTGCGAGAGCGCGCCAGGGCAAGGCACGACCTTCACCGTAACGCTGCCGATGCGCCCCTGGCTGACCCCCAACGCCGCCCTGCGCGCGGAGAGCCTGTCGGGGCCGACGGCCGTTCCCGCCGCCGCGAGGGCGCAGATCGGCGTCGGCCTGAAGCTGCTGCTGGCCGAGGACCACGAAGTCAATCGCGAGGTCATCACCCTGCAGCTGGCCAAGCTCGGCTTCGAATGCGACCTGGCCGGAGACGGCGAGGAAGCCTGGGAGATGCTCATGGCGCCCGCCGCGCACTACGCCATGCTGCTGACCGACTGCCGGATGCCGCGCCTGGACGGCTACGACCTGGCCGAGCGCCTGCGCGCGCACGAAGCCGCCGAAGGGCTGCCGCGCCTGCCGATCGTGGCGCTCACCGCCAACGCGCTCGAGGGCGAGGAAGAGCGTTGTCGCGCGGCCGGCATGGACGTGTACCTGACCAAGCCGCTGCAGCTGCAGGACTTCCAGGATGCGCTGGCCGGCATCCTGGATGCGCGGAGCGTTCCCGCCTCGGCGCCGGCACCGGCGACGCCGCCGGTGTCCGCGGTCGCCTACCCCGCCCTCGCGCTGCTGTGCGGCGGCGACCTGTCGCAGGTCGCGCGACTGGTCAAAGTCTTCGTCGATGTCACCCAGGTCGACCTGCGGGCGATGGACGCGGCGGCCGAAAGCGAGGACCACCCGGAGCTGCGGCAGCTCGTGCACCGGCTCAGCTCGGCCTGCCACCAGCTCGACGAGCATGCCGCGGTCGATGCCCTGCGGGCGATGGAGCGGCTGATCGACGAGGACGCCATCGGGCTGGAAGAAGCCGTGGCCGCGGGCTATCCGCCGCTGCGCGCCGAGCTGGCCGCCGCCCTGGCGCGAGCCACCGACTTCGTCCGGCTGCACGCACGGCCCCAATGACAAAGACCCCTGCGGTCCAGCCACAGGGGTCCTACCTTCGACGCAACTCGCCGGTCTCCCGGCTCAGTGGCTTACCACTGGAACGAGGCGCCGACACCGGCGGTCGTGCCGGCACCGCTGGTGCCCACGCCGGCCTTGACGACCAGGCGCTCGTGCAGGCGGGCGCTCATGCCGATGGCGGTGGCGGTGCTGCCCTTGAAGGTGCCGACGCCCATGCCCATCGCGAACTTCTTGCCCACGTCGACGCCCGGGATCATCGTCAGGGCGGTGGCGGCGGCGACACCGGCGTAGGAATTCTTCGCCACGTCGTTCACCTGCTGCTGGATCTGGTTGACCTGCTGCTGCACCTGGCCGACCTGCTGGTCGGTGTAGGTGCGGGCACCGTCGGACACGGCGTCAAGCTGGCGCTTGTTGACCGCGTCGGTGGCGTTGACCGCATCCGCCAGGTTGGCGATGGCGCGTTCGTTGCCCACCGAACCGACCGACACCGTGTTGGCACGGTCGGCCACCGAGTTGGCACCGAGCGCCACGCTGTTGTCGGCCGAGGCGGTGGCACCCGAACCGATCGCCACGGCGTCCTTGCCGCTGGCGATGGCCGCGTTGCCGCTGCCGCCCGAGGTGGCGAGCTGCGAGTTGCCGCTGCCGTTGTTGGTGATCTTCTCGACCACGGTCAGGCGGTTGCCGTTCTGGTCGATGGTGCCGGCCAGGCCCTGGAGCGCGTCGTTCACGCTGTTGTACGAGGCGTTGTTGACCGTGTAGGTCGGCGCGATGACCTTGCCGCTGGCGTCGATGTCGGCGCCGCCGCCCAGGGCGGAGACCACGCCGCGCAGCTGGCCCACGTTGACCGCTTCGGTCGCCGCGGCGCCGGCCGCCACGTTCGACAGCACCACCGGGGCGCCCACGTCACCGAAGGTGACCCGGGTGCGGGAGCCGGCGTCGTAGGTCACGGCGTCCAGCGTGTTGCCGCTGCCGTCGACGAGGCCGGTCTTCTTGAGCTGGCCGAGGTTGACCGCGTCGCCGTTGTCGGTGCCGTCGGCCACGTTCTTGATCTGCGTGCCGCCGGCGCCGCCGAGGGTGATGCGGCTCTTGCTCGAGCCGGCGTCGTAGGACAGCACGTCCAGCGCGTTGCCGTTCGAATCGAGCACGCCGGCGCTCTGCAGCTGGCGGACGTTGACCGCGTCGTTGGCCGCCTGGCCGTCAGCCACGCCGGTCAGGGTGCGGGCGGCACCGCCCATGCCGGCGAAGTTCACCGAGCTACCGGCCTTGTCGCCGGCCACCGTGATGGCGTTGGTGGTCGCGTCCTGCTGGACCAGGCCGACGCTGCCGTTGTTGAGGGTGGTCGTCAGGTTGGTGATGCTGGTGCTGTTCGTCGCCACGTCGCCTTGCAGGTTCGTGATGTTGGTCTTGGCGGTGCTGACGTCACCTTGCAAGGTCGTGATGTTGGTCTTGGCCGTGCTCACATCGCCTTGGAGGGTCGTGATGTTGGTCTCGGCCGTGCCGACGCGGTTGGTGACGTTGGTGATCGCGGTCGTGTTGCCGGCGATCGCGGTGGCGTTGCTGGTGGTGCGGCCGTCCAGGTTCGTCATCGCGGCGCCGACGTTGCTGTAGTTCGTGCCGCCGATCGAGTAGCTCGGCGCCGTGATGGCGCCGCTGGCCGACACCGCGGCGCCGCCGCCCAGGGCGTTCGCCGTGGCTTGGGCGTTGGCCTTCAGCTGGGCCAGGTTGACGGCGTCGGTGTCGGCCGTGCCGGCCGCCATGTTGGTGATCGCACGTTGGAAGGCGGAAGAGCCTACGGAAACCGTGTTGATGCGGTCGGCGACCGAGAGGTAGCCAAGCGCGATGCTGCCGGAGGCTGTCACCGAAGATCCGCCGCCCAATGCGAGGCCGCCGGTGGCACTCGCCGCGACGCCGGCGTTCCAGCCCAGGGCCGTCGAGCTCGTGGCCAAGGCCTTGGACAGGATGCCGACGGAGGTGGAATTGATTCCAGAGGCCTCTGCGCTTGCGCCGATGCCTTCTCGCCCGCGCCGAGCGTGCCGGCCAGCGTGCCGTTGATGGTCAGCGTCTTGTCGCTGGTGACGAAGTCACCCACGACGCCCGTGTCGTCCGTGATGGACGCAATGTGGATCACCAGGCTGGCGTCCGGCGGCGTCGTGTCGACGATGACGGTCTGGTGATCGGTCGAGCCGACGTTGCCGGCGGTAGCTGCCCAGCGTCGGGTGCTTGACCCACACGACCACGGTGTCGCCGGCCGTGCCGGTGCCCGAGATCAGCGGCATGCTGTCGTCGGTCAGCCCGCCCGGGGCCACGTTGCCCGGCACGTCCACGTCGTCGTACACGCCGGTGATCGCCAGCTTGCTCGCATCCGGCGCGGTGGTGTCCACGTCGATGATGAACGGGTCGGACGACTTGCTGGTGTTGCCGGCCTTGTCGGTCTCGGTGACGCTCAGTTCGTGCTTGCCTTCGTCCAGCGGGTCCTGGGGCGTGAAGCTCCAGTTGCCGTCCTTGTCGGCGATGGTCGAGCCGATCGGCTCGCCGTTGTCGGAGATGATGATCGTCGAGCCCGGCTCGCTGCCGCCGCCACGGATCTCGGGCTGGGTGTCGTCGGTGGCGCCGCCGTTGGCGATCTCGCCCTGGATCGGGCCCTGGTCGTCGATGACCTGGCCGATCTGGGGCTTGGTCGGCGCGGTGGTGTCGATGTCGATCACGAACGGATCGGACGGGTCACTCTTGTTGCCCGCCTTGTCGGTCTCGATGATGGTGATCTCGTGCTTGCCGTCGCCGAGGTCGGTGTCGGGCTTGACATTCCAGGTGCCGTCTTCTTCGACCACGGTCGAGCCGATCGGCTTGTCGCCATCGAGGATGGTGATGATCGAGCCGGGCTCGCTGCCGCCGCCGTTGAATTCAGGGCGCTTGTCGTCGGTGACGTCGCCGTTGTGGATCGGGCCGACGATCGGGCCGGCGTTGTCGATGACTTCACCGATTTCGGGCTTGGTCGGCGCGGTGGTGTCGATGTCGATCACGAACGGGTCCGACGGATCGCTCTTGTTGCCCGCCTTGTCGGTCTCGATGATCGTGATCTCGTGCTTGCCGTCACCCAGGTCGGTGTCGGGCTTGACGTTCCAGGTGCCGTCCTCTTCGACCACGGTCGAGCCGATCGGCTTGTCGCCGTCGAGGATGGTGATGATCGACCCCGGCTCGCTGCGGTCGCCGGAGAATTCCGGACGCTTGTCGTCGGTGATGTCGCCGCTGTGGATCGGGCCGACGATCGGGCCGGTGTTGTCGATGACTTCGCCGATCTCGGGCTTGGCCGGCGGCGTGGTGTCCACGTCGATGATGATCGGGCTCGACGGGTCGCTCTTGTTGCCTGCCTCGTCGGTCTCGATGATCGTGATCTCGTGCTTGCCGTCGCCGAGGTCGGTGTCGGGCTTGACGGTCCACGTACCGTCGCCG
>NZ_LMUW01000132.1:0-62834 GCF_009765735.1 Xenophilus sp. L33 | reverse complement strand
CGTTGTGGATCGGGCCGACGATCGGGCCGGCGTTGTCGATGACTTCGCCGATCTCGGGCCGGGTCGGCGCGAGCGTGTCGACGTCGATCACGAACGGATCGGAAGACTTGCTGGTGTTGCCGGCGGCGTCGGTGACCGTGGTCGTGAACACATGCTTGCCGTCTGCGAGGTCGGCGCCCGGCGTGAAGCTCCAGTTGCCGTTGGCGTCGACCGCGGCCTTGCCGAGCACCGTGCCGTTGTCCGAGACGGTCACCGTCGAACCCGGCTCCGCCGTGCCCGAGAAGGTCGGGCGTGCGTCGTCGGTGATGTCGCCGCGGGCCAGCGGGCCTTGCTTGTCGCCCACGTCGTCAGTGACCACGAGGTCCTTCACCGCGTCGGGCGCATCGCGGTCGATGATGTTGCGCTTCTGCTCTTCGGAAGGCGGCAGCACGAACTTGTTGCCGCCACCGCCGCCGCCGCCGAAGGCCATGCCGATGCCCGCAGCGGCCAGACCGCCACCGGCCAACAACGGCAGGAAGGCGTAGTGGTGATCGTCGTCGCCCGCGGGCACCGGATCGCCCGCCAGCGCGACCGTCTCGGCGTCGCCGATGGCCAGGGAGAAGATGTCGCCGCCGTCGGTGCGGCCGTAGGCATAAAGCTGGCCGTCTTCCGCCACGCCATAGAGGCCCGACGGTTCGGACAGCGTGAAATAGCCTTCGAGCACCAGCGCCGGCGTGGTCTGGCCCTCGAGCGTGATGCAGAGGTCGTCGCCGACGCGGGTCAGCGTCGCGGTCTCGGGGCCGACGTCCCCCTCGCCCTTGAGCACGTACTTGACGCCGGACAGCGCCTTGACCCTCACCGGCGCAGCGCCGTCGAGTTCGATGGCGTCACCCGCCTGCTTGCCATTCTTGTTGACGACGACCTGTGTTTTCTTCTTAGCCACGGGAAACTCCAATTCACTTGAAAGATAAAAATTCGATAGCGATGCGACACGCCGACCTGCGGGATGCAGGCCAAAGGTCAGGACACCGACACGGCGACCCGGACCTGGACATGCGGAGCGCGACGCAATGGACTGCGATGTGCGGGGATTCGAAGGTGCGCACCTTCATTCGCCGACGACATGTGACCGAACGCGCGCAAGAAAGGCGAGCCGATCAGCGGTCTATGACTTTATGAAGGCGGGGGGAAACTTGGAATGAGACAAGTCCGAGAGTGAGTGGCGACAAGGCGCTTTCGCATATGAAGGCCCTCCAACAGCAGCAAGGAATGGCTGCTTCGGCCCACCGCACGGGCTTGCACGGTCAACGAGAGCGACAGCACCGACGACAGCGACGAGATCCATGGCGCCTCCTCAGGGACTTAGTGGCAGCAATCCGCGGCGCATCGGCCTGCGGCGGATCGATCATCTGCGTCGGCCTCGACGCGAGGCCCTGAGGAGCGACAATTTTGGAGAATCGAGGCGATCGTCTTTACGGCCCGACAGCAGGTTCAGCGATCGCTCACTGATAGCTCATCGTGAACGTCGCGACGCCGTTGGCGGACCCCGGCGTGACGCGGGCTCCGGTCTGCACGTAGCGCGCGGTCATCGGAATGTTGAAGGAGCGACTACCGACGCCGATCGACGACTGGACCAGCCATTGGTTGACGTTGCCTGCCGCGTCCGAATCCGGGCCGAAGCCCACGGCCTTGTCCTGGCCGTTGCGCAACTGGATGCCCACGCCGGTGGCGGTGGAAGCGGCGGTGAGCGACAGGACGTTGGAGCGATTGCCCGGCACGGTCTGGTCGCTCAGGGTGATGTAGGCATCGACGGAGGTCCCGGCCGAACCGCCGCCGCATGTGAGCGCGATGTTGAACGAGGCGATGTTTCCGGCAGTCGAATTCGCACCCGAGAACTTGCTCAGCTCCACGTTGCCGAGCGGCACGCCGATGCTCTTCTGGACCACGGCGCAGGTCGGGAACACCGGCTTGACGGGGATCGGCGCACCGAACACGAACGAGACACCAGGGCGGGTCCCGCCCCATGGCGTCATGCGGCCGAACTCGCCACTGAGCACGCCGCCCGAGGTCGTCGCCGCCGCACTCGTGCGAACCAGCTGCATGTAGATGGTGATCTGGGCAGGCAGCGTGAAGCCGATCGGAAGCGAAGGCGTGGTCGGCCACCGCGTGTTGCTGCCCCCGCCTTCGAACGGGCCCTTGGGTCCGCTGTAGATCCGGAGACCCACGCCCGGAATGTTCGTGATGAAGGAAGAGGATGCGTTCTCGAAGGCCCCGACACCATCGAAGGCCTGGTCGATGTTCCCGCCTCCAGCACCCGACGTGGAGCAGTTGATGAATCAGACGACAGGGCTTGTCACCGTGACGGCTTGCAAGGGTGTGAGCAGGTCGCCCGTTTTCGTGCCCGTGAAGTCGATCGAGGGCGGACTGAAATTGGTCGCCGTGTAGACGAAGGGAACGCTCGAGTAGCTCACGTTGTCCTTGGTCCAGACGCAGGACTGCGCACTCGCGACCGCAGGAACAACGGCGCCCACGATCAGGGCCAGCGAAAGAGTCGCCCGATGGCGCGCCACCGAGCCGCGCGAGGCGGCTCTGGCCGATCGGACGTTGCGTCGTTTCCTGAACGCCATGGAGATCGCCCGAAGAATCTGACCGAGAGTTTTCATGCTTCGCACCTAGCGGCAAACGGCATCCACCACGGTGTACGCGGCGGAGTCCCTGGCTGCCGGCGGCAGCACGTAGTGGATCGAACAGTTGGAGGCGGCGGCTTCGCCCCATCGCACGGCCAAGGTGCCGCTGTCGCTCTTCAGGCCGCGCGCCATGATCCGGCCGGCTTGCGCGACGCTGCCGACCGACGTGCCCGCCGAATCGAACACTTCCACGCCGAAGGGCAGCGGCGCACCGTTGGCATCGGTCGCGCGGATGATGGCCGCGCGACCCGCGTCGTCGGTCTCGAACTTCACCAGCACCACGGCACCCGCGGTCGGTACGGTGCGGGCCTCGGTGGACTTCAGTTCGACGTTGAGCGGGAGGCCCTTCGGATCGATGTCGATCGTGTTGACCGCGAAAGGCGCCAGGCTCGAGACCACGGCGTGGCCCCAGCGGTCGACCTGCAGGCCGCTGCCACCACTGACGCGGGCGCCCGCGGCGTCCTTGGCCTCGACGATCGCGATCGTGTCCCCGGGATTCGGGGACAGCACCACGCCGCCGGCATAGGCCACCACGGTGCCCGACGCGCCCACGCCGACCTGCGTGAAGGAGCCGTTCCGGCTGGCGTTGGCAGTGAGTTTCGCCACCGGCGACGCATAGGCGATGTTGCCGCCCACCGTGGTCGCGCTGCCGCCTTCTGCACCGCCGCGCGAATCGCGGTTCGCATTCAGCCCGTAGGTGACGGCCTGGTCCTCGCCCAGGCTCCCGCTCAGTGCCTGCTGGACACTGGTGCCGCCGCGGGCGTCGCGCTGGAAATTGGTGGTGGAGAACACCGGGCTCCGGTCGCTGCCGAACGGCACGCTGAGCGTCAGCATCACGGTGTTGGCCCACCTCCGGCTGGCCGGGTTGAATTGCCGAGCCGCGGTCACGCCGTAGTTGAGCCGCTTGTGGTTGTTGCTGTAGCCGACCTGGAATTGCGTGTCGGCGCCGTCGCGATTCCAGTAGTTCTGCCGCGATGCAGAAGTGAAGAACGATCCGTAGCCCTGGGGCAGCGCCTGGTTCAGCACCAGTTGCAGCCGCCCCTTCTGCGCATCGTTCTCCGCGAAGCCGAATCCGCGTGCCTCGAGGGCACGCAGCGCCACCGCATCCGCCATGTTCAGGTAGCCGCGGCTGGAGTAGCGATAGGCCGCGACGGAGATGCTGGTGTTCGTCGGTTCGAGCAGCCTGGTGTAGGCCAGGCGCACGCTCTGGCCATCGCGGTCGGGCTGGTTCTGAAGCGCCGTCCGGGCATGCGTCACGTCGGCGCCGAAGGCCCCGAAGCGGGTGTTCAGCGCGGCGCCGGCAACGACCGCCGCGTAGCCTTCGGTCGCGGACAGGCCGCCGTAGCCGGTGAGCAGGTTGTTGATGCCGTGCTGGACCGTCCCCTGGTAGATCATCGGCGTCGCATGGACGATCGCGCTGCGGAACTGCCCCGCTGTCAGGGCATAGCGCGTGACGCCCGGCCGCAAGGCATTGACGGCCGCGGCATAGGGCACGCGCGAGACGAGCACGCGGCCGTCGGCCTCTGTGACCACCACTTCCAGGTCGCCGCCGTAGCCGGTGGGGTAGAGGTCGTCGATCTCGAACGGACCCGGCGCCACGGTCGTCTCGTAGATGACGTTGCCGTTCTGGCGCACCTGCACCCGCGCATTGGAGTTGGCGATGCCGCGCACGATGGGCGCGTAGCCGCGCTGCGACTCCGGAACCATGCGGTCGTCGCTGGCAAGCTGGACGCCGCGAAAGCCGACGCTGTCGAAGACGGTGCCATCGGTGAAGCCGTCGCCGATGACAAGCTGGCTCCGGAGCGCAGGGATGCCGCGCGACAGGTTCGTCTGCACGCTCTGGTAGCGGGTTCCGGCCAGGTCCCCGCTGCTGGCGTTGCCCGAGTGACGCAGCCGCCAGGCGCCGGCATTGACGCCGCCATTCAGCCCGAGGAAGTTCTGGGTGAACGACTGGCCGGCCGACTGCGCGCGATAGGTGCTCGCGTTGTATTGCAGCTGCGCCGCGGGAATGCCTTCGTCCCAGTATTGCGGGTCGACGTAGCCGCGGGCCGAGCGGTTCATCGCGACTTGCGGGATGCCGATGTCCAGGCGCTGCTCGCCGAGGTCGAAGGAGGCGGTGGCTTCCGGAATCAACTGCGGCAGCGCAACGCAGTCGGGCGTGGCGAGGAGCATCGCCTTCGCTTCGGCGCCGAGCTTCTCGACATCGACGCCGATCCGGTCGAGGAGTCGACAGTCGAAGCAGGGGCGCGCATCGCCCGTGGCGTCGGCCGCCTGGCGCAAGGTGATCTCGGCGCGGCCGAGCCACGTCTGGTTGACGTGAAGGTCGACCCGGTACACGCCGGGCAGCGCGACGTTGCCCTTGTTGAAGCGGCTGAAGTCGATCCGGGCTCCGCTGGGCTGCTGGAGGAACGAGTCGTCGAACTCGACCGGCGCGACGTCGTCGGCCCAGGCAGGCGAAACGGCGAACAGCGACAGCATCAACGCGCTGGTCTTTCGCAATCGGAATCGGAATCGGAATCGGAATCGGAATCGGCAGGGTCGATGGCCCGGGTGAAGTTGCTGCATCTGCGGCCTCGAAGAAACGGGTGGCGAACGAATCCCCTGCCGCGACGCGCGCAGCCGTGACTGGAAATCGTCGGGTCGGGGGAAGCGGCTTCTAGCGCGCCGAGGAAGGCGGCGAGCCGGCGGAGGTGGACACCGTCGACTCGCCCGCGACAGCGCCGCCGTAGTCGTTGATGTACTGGTACTTCACCGTGGTCGAAGTGCCCTGCGGCACCTCGCCGGTGAGCGGGAACGACCTCGTTTCGCCGGGCGCGATCATTCCGCCTTCGATGTTGTGAGCGGTCTTGCCGCCTCCCGTGAGCTGCACTTCAGTGAAGCTCACGTGGAAGAGGCTGGGGTTGCGCCCTTCGATCGCCGGCCGATCGGCCTCTCGAACCAGACGCCAGCGGATCTGCGCAGGCGCCTCGTCGGCGTTGCCCTTGAGCCCGACGGGCCTGAAGAAGAGCTTGATGCGCGAGCGGAAGGCCAACTGGATCTTGTTGGTCTCGCTGTCCTCGGACGTGGGCTTGGGCGGAACCTCGAGCACGTTGAGCCAGAAGACCGATTCCCTGTCCTGCCGCATCGGCTCGCCGGTGTAGAGGATGCGCAGCGTCTGGGCCTTGCCGGCGTCGATGCGTGCCACGGGCGGTGTCACGGTGAACGGGACGTCGATGGTCGCGGGCGTGGCCCGCGGATCGCCCTTGTCGATCCACGTCTGCGTCAACGCCGGCGTGGTGCCGTTGTTGCTGAGCTTGACCGTGGTCTCGCGTTCCTTGGCGTCGTAGATGACGCGCGTGCTGGCGATCACGACCGAAGCCTGCACATCGGCCACGGCGAAGACGCCCAACGCGAGGGCGCCGAGTGCGAGACAGGTTCGAATGAGTTGCTTCATGGATGACTCATGGGTGACGCCAGGCGCGATGCGGCTACTCGTAGACGATCGAATACACCACGCTGGAAGCGACGGTGCCGGGGACGATGTCGGCGACGCGAACGTATTCGGCGAAGTACGAAAGCGTTGCCGCATTGCTCACGAGCCGGGCCGACCTGGAGTTCTGCGAGGCGTCGGTGAAGCCGGCGTTGATGCGGGTCTCGTCGCCGTTCAGCAGACGAATCTGGACCCCCGTGCCGGCGCCGCCGGTGTTCTTGAGATGGCCGGTTTCACTGTCGGTCGACAGACCGGCTTCGAAGAAGGTGTGGACCGCGCCCGAGGGGGTCGAACAGGCGCTCAGGACGATGTCGAACGGGGTGCGGCCGGCGCTCGCGCTCACGGCCGCCAGCGACGCGCTGGCGATGGGCGGCAGGACCACGGTGAAGCTGCTGCCGGCCACGCCGCCGTTGACGGTGCAGGTGTCGCTCGAGACGGCGCCCGCGAACGTGATGGTGCCGTCGGCGGCAAAGGCGACTTGCCCGGCCCACGCGATGCCGGCGAGGATCAGGGCGGAGAGGAGCTTGCGCATCATGGAAGGAGGTCGAACGGGATCGAAGCCGAAGCCCGAAACATTAGCCGCCGCCGCGCCGATTCTTCGGGACGCGGCAGCGAAGGGCGAAGTCGCGGGGCGCATTGCACGCCCCACTCGCGCTTGATTACTGATAGACGATCGAGTACATCACCGCGGAATTGACGGAGCCCGCCGTGATGTCGCCGGTGCGGACGTATTCCGCGAAATACGGCAGGGTCGCGGCGCCGGCGACCAGGTCGGCGACTTGCGAGTTCTGCGCGGCGTCGGCGTTGCCGACGTTGATCTTCGATTCGTCGGCATTCAGCAGGCGAATCTGGACGCCTTGCGCTGCACCGGTGTTCTTGAGGTTGCCGGTGACGGTATCGACCGCTGCGCCGGATTCGAAATAGGCGTGGACCTTGCCGGCCTGCACCGTGCAGCCGGTCAGCGCGATCTTGAAGGGCGTGCGGCCCGAGGTGACGTTGACGCCGGCCATCGACGAGGTCGAGACCTGGGGCAGAACCACGGCAAAGCTGCCGGTGGCGCCGCCGTTGATGCTGCAGGTCGTGTCGGTGATCGAGCCGGTGAAGGTGATCGTGCCGTCGGCGGCGGATGCGACTTGGGCGACCATCGCGGTGGCGGCCAGGACGAAGGCGGAGAGGAGCTTGTGCTTCATTGGGAATCGATGCTTGTTGAATGGGAAGATAATTCAGCGAGTGTTTTCAATTACTCGATGGATCGCTGACTGAGCGTCTATTTGATTGGCAATGCGTCGCGCACAACATGCGACTGTTCTCAAAAGGTGACTTCGTCATCTCCCAGAAATGAGTTTCCCGTGACAGAAGACAACCAACCGGTCCAGCAACCCACCTTGTGGAGCGACGAGCTCTGGACCGCCCGCGTGATCAAGAACGAAGACGACGACGGCTGGGCGGTCGCCATGACCCGCCATGGCGAAGCCGAGCCTGCGCTGGTCGGCCCGTGGACCATGGGCCGCGACAAGAAGAATCCGAAGCCGCTCGATGCACCGGCCTTCCACACGCTGGTGAAGACCGCGTCGGAGGTGCTGCGCCGGCATGAGCAGCAGTTGCATGCGCAGCTCAACAAGAGCCTGAGCGTGGGCGCCGGATCGCAGCGGGTGCGTGTGTCGCTGCAGATCGTGCCGGACGAGGACAACCCGCATGCCTTCCTGCGGGCGCACGACGACGCGGGCGATGCGCTGGCCGAGGTGCGCGTGCGCGCCGACTTCAGGCTCAGCACCGCCAACGCCGAGGCCTGGATCGAGAGCGGCTACGAGCGGCCGCGCTGAAGCCCCAAAAGGTCTAACCTCGCACCATGCTCTTCGCCTTCCTCCTGGTCCTTCATCTGCTGAGCGCCGCGTGGTGGGTCGGCGGCATGGCACTGATGCACTTCGCGGTGCGACCCACCGCCGTCGCGACGCTCGCGCCGCCGCAGCGTCTTCCCTTCATGGCCGGGACGCTCGCGCGCTTCTTCGTCGGCGTCTCGACCGCGATCGTGCTGCTGCTGGCCACCGGCCTGCTGATGGTCTGGGCGCTCGGCGGTTTCTCGCAGGTGGGCTGGAGCGTGCACGCGATGCTGGCGCTCGGGCTGGTGATGATGGCGCTCTTCCTGCACATCCGCTTCGCGCCCTATCCGCGGCTGCTGCGCGCGGTCGCGGCGCGCGAATGGCCGGTGGCCGCGGCCCAGCTGGATTCGATCCGCAAGCTGGTCACGGTGAATCTGGTGCTGGGCGTGGCGGTGTTCGTGCTCGCGGCCCTGGGCCGGGTCGGCTGAAGGCGGCCCCGCCGATCCGCTACGCGGCGTAGTCGCTCTGCACCACGCCGTTCGAGTAGCTCACGGTGCGCAGGTGCTGCAGCGGCAGGTCGTAGGCCACCGGCCCGAACAGCGGGATGCCCGCGCCGAGCAGCACCGGCACCCGGGTCAGCGTGAGCCGGCGGATCAGCCGCGCCCGCAGGAAGGCCTGGATGGTCGTTCCGCCGTCGACATAGACGTGCTGCGCGCCCTCGGCCGCGAGCTGGGCCGCGATACGGTGCGGATCGCCGGCCAGCCATGACACGCGGCCGGCCAGCGGCGCCGGGATGTTCGGCGTCTGCGAACTCAGGATGACCACGCGCTTGCCGTCGAAGGGCCAGCCCACGTCGAAGCTCAGCAGCTTCTCGTAGGTGTGCCGGCCCATGACGACGGTGTCGACGGAAGCGAGGAAATCGCTGAAGCCGAAGTCGCCGCCTTCGGCATCGCCGTCGGCCGGGAGCCAGTCGAGCGCGCCGTCGGGCCGGGCGATGAAGCCGTCGATGCTGGCGGCGATGAACACGGAAAACTTCAGGGCGGGATCAGGCTTCATGCAGGCAGTGCGATGCGACCTGGGGCGATCGCGATGTTGCGTATTTTGCCGTGCGCCGGATCGGCCTTCGGCAAGCCGCCTCAAGGATGCTTCGGCACCCTCGAATGCGCCACGCTGCCATGCGCCGTGTGCTGCGGATGCTCGGCCAGCAGCGCCGCGGTGACGCCGTTGGTCCAGCCGAAGCCGTCCTGCAGCGGGTATTCGCCGCCGCTGCCGCCGCTGGTGGCCTCGTGCTCGACATGCCGCAGCGTGTATTTCTCGACCAGCTTGCCTTCGCGTTCGTAGACCGCCGCGACGGTGGCCAGCCAGCGCCGCGCGAGGCTGCGCGACAGCGTGTGCTGGCCGTAGTCGCCCAGGCCGCGGATCGCCATCCATTGCAGGCCGGCCCAGCCGTTGGGCTGGTCCCATTGCTGGTCGCTCATGTGCTCGGTCGGCGACAGGCCGCCGGGCGCCAGCAGGCGCTTGGACACCGCGAGCGACACCGCATGCGCCTGGGCCTCGTCGGCGGCGCCGACGAAGAGCGGCACCACGCAGGCCGCGGTGAGGCCGCTGCGCAGCTGGTTCAGCCGCCAGTCGCGGTCGAGGAAGACGCCCTGGTGCGGCTCCCAGAAGAATTCGGTGAGCGCCGCCTTGCGGGCCTCGGCGAGCGCCTCGAAGTGCGAAGCCGCCTCGACGTCGTGCGTCTGCGCGGCCAGCTTCGCGATCTTGTCCTCGAGCTTGTAGAGGAAGGCGTTCAGGTCGACCGGCAGGATGTCGGTGGTGCAGATGCTGGTGAGCGAGGCCGCGGTGGCCGCGCGCTGGTGCCAGCGGTCGCGGCGGCCACGACCCGCGGCGCCGGTCTGCGCATGCGTGGGCTCCCTCAGCCATCGGGTACTGAAGTCCCAGCCCGATTCGCAGGCGGCGCGGATGTCGCGGTAGACCTCGGCCGGCTCGCGCCGGCAGGCCCGCACCGTCGAGACGTCCTCGATCCAGGATTCCTCGCGCGGCGTGTCGCGCTCGTCCCAGTAGCGGTTGAGCAGCGCGCCGCCGGGCATGCGGACGACACGGTGCGCGGCATGACCTTCTTCCAGGTCCTTGCTGCCGTTCATCCAGTAGGCGTGCTCCTGGCGCAGCTGCGGCAGGAAGTCGGCCTCGTGCACCGCGCCGTGCTGCTGCGCGAGCTCGACCATGAGCGCGAACACCGGCGGCTGCGAGCGGCTGAGGTAGTAGGTGCGGGTGCCGTTCGGCACATGGCCGTAGGTGTCGATGAGGTAGGCGAAGTTCTCGACCATGTCGCGCATCAGCTGCCGATGGCCTTCGCCGATCAGCCCGAGCATGGTGAAGTAGGAATCCCAGTAGTAGAGCTCGCCGAAGCGGCCGCCCGGCACCAGGTACGGGTGCGGCAGCTGCAGCAGCGAGGAGCTCGGCGGATGGTCCTGCGGGTGCCGCGTGAGCACCGGCCAGAGGTCCTCGATGTGCGCCGCGATCGGCTGGCCGGCGACCGACACGTAGTCGCTCGCGCCCGGCTGGAGCACTTCGAAGTGAGCGTCGACGAAAGCCGCCAGGTCGAAGCCGGGCTGCTCGCTCTGCGTGCGGTAGGCGGCCAGGATGGTCTCGGGCTCGTCGCGCGGCGCGCAGTCGACGAAGGTCTTGCTGTCGGCGAAGACGTGCGAGGACTGCACCGCGGTGAACAGTTCCTGGTAGCGGTCGGCGGGAGTCAGCGTGTCGGGCGCCGGCGCCGCGGCCGCGCGGTGGAAGCGGTCCGACGCGGCAGGCCCCGCCGCGGTCAAAGAACGCCCCCGCGGCGAAGTGCGGCGCGTTGCCCGGCATCGATGCCGAGCTCTTCGAGCACCTCGTCGGTGTGCTGGCCGAGCCGCGGCGGCGCGCGCATCAGCACCGGCGGCGTGGCCGCGAGCCGCAACGGACTGGCGACGCCGACGATCTGGTCGATGCCGTCGCCGGCCTGGCGCGGCAGGCTCACCTTGAGGCCGCGCGCCTTGACCTGCTCGTCCTCGAAGGCCTGGGCGATGTCGTTGATCGGACCGCAGGGAACGGCCTTGTCCTCGAGCAGCGCGATCCAGTCGGCGGTGCTGCGGGTGCGGGTGAGGGCTTCCATCTGCGGGATCAGCACCTCGCGATGCTTCACCCGCAGCGTGTTGGTCGCGTAGCGCGGGTCGGACGCCCATTCGGCATGGCCGGCGGCTTCGCAGAAGCGTGCGAACTGGCCGTTGTTGCCGATCGCCAGCAGCATCGAGCCGTCGGCGGTGCGGAAGTCCTGGTAGGGCGCCAGGCTCGGATGGCTGTTGCCCTGGCGCGTGGGCGCGACGCCGGTGTTGAGGAAGGCGCTCGCCTGGTTGGCCAGGATGGTCATGCCGACGTCGAGCAGCGCCATGTCGATGTGCTGGCCCTCGCCGGTGCGATGCCGCACCTCGAGCGCCGCCAGGATCGCGGTGCTGGCGTAGACGCCGGTGAAGAGGTCGGTCAGCGCGACACCGACCCGCAGCGGGCCGCCGCCGGGCAGCTCGTCGGGCTTGCCGGTGATGCTCATCATGCCGCTGGTGGCCTGGATCATCAGGTCGTAGCCGGCGCGCGTGGCGTGCGGGCCGTCGTGGCCGAAGCCGGTCACGCTGCAGTAGATGAGGCGCGGGTTGAGCGCGCGCAGCGTGCGGTGGTCGAGGCCGTACTGGTCGAGGCCGCCGGTCTTGAAGTTCTCGACCAGGATGTCGCTTTCGACCGCCATGCGCTGCAGCAGCGCCCGGCCTTCGGGCGTGGCCATGTCGATGGTGACCGAGCGCTTGTTGCGGTTGCAGGAGGTGAAGTAGGTCGACTGGTCGGTGTCGTTGCCGTCGCGGTCCTTCAGGAAGGGCGGGCCCCAGGTGCGGGTGTCGTCCCCGGTGCCCGGGCGTTCGATCTTGATCACGTCGGCGCCGAGGTCGGCGAGGATCTGCGTGCACCACGGCCCCGCGAGCACGCGGGACAGATCGAGGACCTTGAGGCCCGCGAGGGCGCCGGGGTTCGGGGACGGCGCGGCCATCAGTTGGCGAAGGCCGCGATGCCGGTCTGCGCCCGACCGAGGATCAGCGCGTGGATGTCGTGCGTGCCTTCGTAGGTGTTCACGACTTCCAGGTTGACGAGGTGGCGGGCCACGCCGAACTCGTCGCTGATGCCGTTGCCGCCCATCATGTCGCGCGCCAGGCGGGCGATGTCGAGCGCCTTGCCGCACGAGTTGCGCTTGAGCAGCGAGGTGACCTCGACCGAGGCGGTGCCTTCGTCCTTCATGCGGCCGAGGCGGAGACACCCTTGCAGGCCCAGCGTGATCTCGGTCTGCATGTCGGCCAGCTTCTTCTGGATGAGCTGGTTGGCGGCCAGCGGCCGGCCGAACTGCTTGCGGTCGAGCGTGTACTGGCGGGCGCGGTGCCAGCAGTCTTCGGCGGCGCCGAGCGCGCCCCACGAGATGCCGTAGCGGGCGCTGTTGAGGCAGGTGAACGGGCCCTTGAGGCCCTGCACCTCGGGGAAGGCGTTCTCTTCGGGGCAGAAGACGTTGTCCATCACGATCTCACCCGTGATCGAAGCACGCAGGCCGACCTTGCCGTGGATCGCCGGGGCGCTCAGGCCCTTCATGCCCTTCTCGAGCACGAAGCCGCGGATCGGGCCGACCTTGCCGCTCTCGCTGACTTCCTTGGCCCAGACCACGAAGACGTCGGCGATCGGGCTGTTGCTGATCCACATCTTGGCGCCGGTGAGCGCGTAGCCGCCGGCGACCTTCTTGGCACGGGTGACCATGCTGCCGGGGTCGGAGCCGTGGTCGGGCTCGGTGAGGCCGAAGCAGCCGATCCATTCGCCGGTGGCCAGCTTGGGCAGGTACTTCTGCTTCTGCGTCTCGGTGCCGAATTCGTTGATGGGCACCATGACGAGCGAGCTCTGCACGCTGGCCATGGAGCGGTAGCCGGAATCGACCCGCTCGACCTCACGCGCGATCAGGCCGTAGCAGACGTAGTTGAGGCCGGGGCCGCCGTACTGCTCGGGAATGGTCGGGCCGAGCAGGCCGAGCGCGCCCATCTCGCGGAAGATGGCGGTGTCGGTCTCGCCGGTGCGGAAGCCCTCGATCACGCGCGGCGCGAGGCGCTCCTGGCAGTAGGCGTTGGCCGCGTCGCGCACCATGCGCTCGTCGTCGGTGAGTTGCTGGTCGAGCAGAAGGGGGTCGTCCCATTGAAAAGCGGCGTGGGCCATCCGAGGTCTCCGAGGTGAGGTGCTGAAAAACAGCCTTCGATCCTAAGCGCGAGGGATGACGAGCGCAAACGACGATTCGACATCCAGTTATGCTCTTTGCGCACGTCAAGCCGCCGATGCCGAGGCGCCCTCTCCTGCAAGGCGACCCGCAGCAACTATGTAAAGTCCGCATACCATGCGCCGCAAGATCCCGTCGACCCAGTCGCTCGTGTGTTTCGAGGCCGCGGCGCGCCACGAAAGCTACACCCGCGCCGCGCAGGAACTGGCGCTGACCCAGAGCGCGGTGTCGCGCCAGATCACCGCGCTGGAGGACTTCCTCGACCTGGCGCTGTTCCGCCGCACCCGCCACGGCGTCGCGCTGACCGCGGCCGGCGCCGACTATGCGCGGCAGATCGCCCGCCAGCTCGACAGCATGGAACGCGACACGCTCGACGCCATGGCCCGGCAAGGCCTCGGCGGTTCGCTGCAGCTGGCGGCGGTGCCGACCTTCGCCACGCGCTGGCTGATCCCGCGGCTGCCCGGCTTCGCGGCGATGCATCCGGACATCACGGTCCACATCGAGACCCGCACGCGGCCCTTCCTCTTCAACGACACGCCCTTCGACGCCGCGCTCTACGCCGGCACCGCGGCGCAGACCGCCAACTGGGCCGGCACCGAAGCCACGGTGCTGCTCAACGAGGACGTGCTGCCGGTCTGCAGCCCGGCCCTGATCGCGCCGCGCCGGCAGCTCGCGCCGGCCGCCATCGCCCGGCTGCCGCTCCTGCAGCAGAGCACCCGGCCCGACGGCTGGCGCCAGTGGTTCGACGCCCAGCAGGTCGACGCGCCGCGCGCCCGCAGCGGCCCGCGCTACGAGCTGTTCTCGATGCTGGCGATCGCCGCGGCGCACGGCCTCGGCGTCGCGCTCATGCCGCGCATGCTGATCGAGCCCGAACTGGCGCGCGGCGAACTGGTGGTGGCCTGCGACCGCCCGCTGCGCGGCGAGCGCAGCTACTTCCTGGTGACGCCGGCCGCGCAGGACGCGCGGCCGGCCCTGCGCCTCTTTCGCGACTGGCTGCTCAAGCAAGCCGCTTCCAAGGAACCCCGATGAGCCTCGACTACCTCGATTTCGACTACAGCGAAGACGCCGAGGGCATCGGCGTCTTCGACGCCATGGCCAGCGTGGCGGCGTCGCGGCTGCCGGCGCTGCACGCCGAGATCGCGCAGGTGCTCGGCTGGGCCCACGAACACTTCCCCGCGCGCGGTGCCGTCGGCGAGGAGGGCGACTGGGACTGCGACCTCACCGGCCTGCAGGAGCGCACGTCGACCGAGACGCTTCACTTCGACCCCGACAGCCGCCGGCTGCAAGTCGATACCGATCCGGTCGTCGTCACGAGGCACACTGTGAGCCTGTCGATCAGCGGCACGCCGGCCTTCTGCGAAGCCTTCAAGGCGCGGTTCGCGGCCGACTGACGACCACATCCGAACCCGTCCGAACCCCTCCTGGAGCCCGTCGCATGAAAACCCGCCCGCCCCTGCCGCCCTTCACCCTCGAGACCGCGACCCAGAAAGTGCGACTGGCCGAAGACGGCTGGAACTCGCGCGATCCGGTCCGCGTCGCCGGTGCCTACAGCGAGGACACGCGCTGGCGCAACCGCGCCGAGTTCATCGTCGGCCGCGCCGCCGCGCAGGCCTTCCTCGAGCGCAAGTGGGCACGCGAGTTGGACTACCGATTGATCAAGGAGGTCTGGGCCTTCGACGGCGCGCGCATCGCGGTGCGCTTCGCCTATGAATGGCACGACGACTCCGGCCACTGGTTCCGCAGCTACGGCAACGAGAACTGGCAGTTCAACGAGAGCGGACTGATGACGCACCGGCATGCCAGCATCAACGACCTGCCGATCCCCGAGAGCGATCGCAAGTACCACTGGCCGCTCGGCCGCCGGCCCGACGACCATCCGGGCCTGAGCGCGCTCGGCCTCTGAGAGGCCCTCAGCCGCGCGGCCGCACCAGCAGCTTGCGGCCCGCGCCCCAGCCGCTCCAGGCCATGGCGGCGGCGATCGCCACCATCAGCAGCGCCGACGAGCGGAAGCCGCCGCTCCAGCCGCGCAAGAGGCCGGCCAGCAGCGGCCCGAAGGCGGCCAGCACGTAGCCCCAGCCCTGCGCCATCGCCGACAGCCGCGCGGTGACGTTGGCATCGGGCGAGCGCATCACGATCAGGCTCAGCGCCAGCGCGAAGCCGCCGCCCTGGCCGATGCCCAGCAGCAGTGCCCAGAACCAGCGGCCGCCCAGCGGCGCGAACAGGAAGGCCAGCATCGAGACCAGGATGATCGCGGTGAAGCCGACCGCCAGGCCGCGCTGGTCGCGGCAGCGCGCCGCGATCGAGGGCGTGACCAGGCAGGTGAAGAGCTGCGCCAGGATGGTCACCGCCACCAGGTAGCCGGCGGCGGCGCTGTCGAGGCCGCGCTCGCGCAGCATCGGCGCCAGCCAGCCCATCACGATGTACGCCAGCGAGGACTGCAGGCCCATGAAGCAGGTGACCTGCCAGGCCAGCCGGTCGCGCCACAGGCTGCCGGCATGGACGCTGGCCGGCGCGGGTCGCAGCGGGGCGGCCAGCGCCTGCGGCACCCACAGCAGCAGCACCAGCCCCGCCGGCAGGCCCCAGAAGCCGAGCGCCCAGGTCCAGGCGCCGTCGAAGCGCTGCTCCAGCGGCACCGTGAAGGCCGCGGCGCTGGCGGCGCCGGCGCAGATCGAGAGCGTGTAGAAGCCGGTCATCATCGCCGCGCGGCTGGCGAAGTCGCGTTTCACCAGGCCCGGCAGCAGCACGTTGGCGACCGCGATGCCGGCGCCGGCCATCGCCGAGGCCAGGAACAGCACGGGCAGGTTGCCGGTGCCGCGCAAGAGGCTGCCCAGGGCGATCAGCGCCAGCGCGCCGAGCAGCACGCGTTCCGGCCCGAAGCGCCGCGCCAGCGCCGGTGCCGGCGCCGCGAAGAGGCCGAGGCAGAGCAAGGGCAAGGTGGTCAGCAGGCTGGCGCCGGTCGCCGTGAGGCCGGTGTCGCGCATGACTTCCGGCAGCAGCACCGACAGGCTGCCGAAGACCGGCCGCAGGTTGAAAGCGATCAGGATCAGGCTGAGCCCGAGCAGGAACGGACGCGCACGGGCGTCGCTGGCGTCGGCGGCGAGGGTGGAGACGGGGGATGACACGGCGCGATCTTCCCACGGGCCTTTGGCGCGCGCCTTGCGTTGCAAAATGTCCGCACCATGAACACTCCGCCCGCGCCGAACCGCCCGCTGATCCTCCGCCACGCCGAGGTGCTGGTCACGATGGATGCCGCCCGCCGCGAGATCGCCGACGGTGCGCTGGTCGTCGAGGACAACGTCGTCGCCTGGGTCGGCGCCACCGCCGAACTGCCGACGCCGTACGCCGACGCGCTGCGCAACGGCCGCGCCGAGGTGATCGACCTGCACGGCCAGGTGGCGATGCCGGGCCTGGTGAACACCCACCACCACATGTTCCAGAGCCTCACGCGGGCCGTGACCGAGGCCCAGGACGCCGAGCTGTTCGGCTGGCTCGGCAGCCTCTACCCGCTGTGGGCGCGGCTGACGCCCGAGATGATCCGCGTCTCGACCCAGACCGCGATGGCCGAGCTGATGCTCTCGGGCTGCACCACCAGCAGCGACCATCTCTACCTCTACCCGAACGGCTCGCGGCTGGACGATTCGATCGAGGCCGCCGACGCGATGGGACTGCGCTTCCATGCGGCCCGCGGCAGCATGAGCGTCGGCCGCAGCAAGGGCGGCCTGCCGCCGGACGAGGTGGTCGAGGACGAGGCCGCGATCCTGCGCGACAGCGAGCGGCTGATCGACCAATGGCACGACGCCTCGCGCCACGCCATGCGGCGCATCGTGCTGGCGCCCTGCTCGCCCTTCTCTGTCTCGCGCGAGCTGATGCGCGAGTCGGCCGTGCTGGCGCGCGAGCGCGGCGTGTCGTTGCACACGCACCTGGCCGAGAACGACAACGACATCGCCTACTCGCGCGAGAAGTTCGGCATGACGCCGGCCGAATACGCGGAAGACCTCGGCTGGGTCGGCCGCGACGTCTGGCACGCCCACTGCGTGAAGCTCGACCCGGCCGGCATCGCGCTGTTCGGGCGCACCGGCACCGGCGTGGCGCACTGCCCCTGCTCCAACATGCGGCTGGCCTCCGGCATCGCGCCGATCGGCGCCATGCGGCGCGCCGGCGTGCCGGTCGGGCTGGGCGTGGACGGCAGCGCCTCCAACGACGGCGCGCACCTGCTGGGCGAGGCGCGCCAGGCGCTGCTGCTGCAGCGGGTCGGCTTCGGCCCGGCCGCGATGACCGCGCGCGAGGCGCTGGAGATCGCCACGCTCGGCGGCGCCGCGGTGCTCGGGCGCGACGACATCGGCGCGCTGGCGCCCGGCATGTCGGCCGACGTGGTGGCCTTCGACCTGCGCGACGTCGGCCATGCGGGCGCCGCGCACGATCCGGTGGCCGCGCTGGTCTTCTGCCAGCCCGGCAATGTGTCGTTGAACGTGATCGACGGCCGGGTTCGCATCCGCGACGGCCGCTTCACCGGGCTCGAATTGGCGCCGCTGCTGGCGCGGCACCGGGACCTCGCGCGGCAGCTCTACGAGGCGGCGCGGCATCCGCACGCGGCCTGACGACCATGCGGCCCAGCACATTTCCCGGTCCTTCGATGCCCGAGGACGACTGCGGCGACGCAGCCGCGATCGCCCTGCCGCCGGGCTGGCGCCTCGCCCTGAAGCTGCGGCGCGGCGACGACGGCTTCCACGGCGGCACGGCCGAGCTGTTCGAGGGCGACGCGGCGCGCTGTCGCATGCAGTTGTCGCACCTCGACCGCGATCGCCAGGTCGCCCTGGCCCGGGTCGCGACCCGCATCGGGCTCTGGCTGGTCGAGTGGCAGTCGCGCGACCACAGCGGCAACACCGGCTTCGCCGACCTGTAGACCCTTCAGGCCGGCTCAGTCGATGCTGCGCTGCCAGGCCGCGAAGATGCCTGCGGCCAGTGCCACCACCGCCATCACCTGGAAGCCGTCGAGCGAGGCCATGAAGGTGGCCTGCTGCTCGAAGGTGCGCTGCAGCGTGACCAGCGCCATCGCATGGGCCTCGCCGAGCGCGTGGCCGGAGGCGACGAAGCCATGGGTCAGCGCGTCGAGCGCCTGCGTGAAGGTGGCGTTGGTCGGGCTGGAGAACTCGGCCAGCCGGCTCTCGTGCAGCGCCAGCCGGTGCTGCTGGATCGCGATCGCGCTCGCGGTGGCGAAGGAGATGGCCAGCTGCCGGACCAGGTTCTTCAGCCGGTAGCCGTGGGCGAAGGCCTCGGCCTCGAAGGAGCGGAAGGTGAGGTTCGCGACCGGCAGCACCACGAACAGCATCATCAGGCCCCGCAGCAGCAGCGGGCCGGCGAGCTGCAGGCGGCCGACCTGCGGCGACATCTGCGCGAACCACCAGGCGGCCGCGGCGGCGATGCCGAAGCCCGGCACGATCAGCCGCTTCTTGTGGGTCACGCGCGAGGCGTACTTCAGGTAGACGAAGAGCAGCGTCGCCGACAAGAGCGAGGTCGCGCCGCTGAAGTAGCCGGTGTCTTCGACCGTGAAGCCGAGGCCGCCTTCCATCAGACGCGGCAGGAGGTAGCTGTAGCCGGTCGACAGGTAGTAGTAGACGACGTAGAGCGCGAGTCCGACCTGGAAGGTGGTCTGGCGCAGCGCGTCGAAGCGCACCAGCGGCGACGGGTGCCGCCACTGCTGCTGGACGAACCAGCCGAGCCCGGCGGCCGCGGCGATCGCCAGGCCGATGAGGCTTGGCGAGCCGGTGAAGAGCTCGAAGTGCGTGCGGGTCAGCACCACCTGCAGTGCGGCCTGGGCCAGCGCGAAGACGACGTAGGCCACGTAGTGCGGCTCGGTTCGCTCCTCGCGCGCCACGTCGCCGATGTCGGGCAGCGTCCACAACGCGGCCAGCCCGACCAGCGCGGCCACCGGCGCGCTGCAGAAGAAGAGCGCGCGCCATTCGAAGTGGCTGACCAGCCAGGCGCCGACGATCGACGACAGGCCGCCGCCGAAGACGATGCACACCATGAAGGCGCGCAAGGCCTTGGCCCGGCGCGCCGGCGCGATGCCGATCTGCACCAGGATCCGGCAGGCGCCGAGCATCGGGCCGACGAAGTAGCCCTGCAGCCCGCGCGCGATCATCAGCTGCACCGAGTTCTCGCACAGGCCGGCGGCGACGCCGAAGATCGCGAAGGCGAACATGCACAGCGCCAGGTAGCGGCGGTAGCCCAGCCGCTCGACCCAGACGTGCTGCTGCAGGATGCCGAGCACCGCGCCCAGCGCATAGGCGCTCGAGGCCCAGACCAGCTCGTCGGCGGTGGCGCTGATGCCGCCGGCGATGTAGCTGGCGAAGAAGGCGAACAGCGCGTTGTCGAAGTAGTCGATGCCGACGATCAGCGCGATGACCCAGGGCATCACGGCGAGGACGTCGATGCGCCAGCGCGACGATGCGGCAGGCGCGGCGAGAGCCGAAGCGCTCATGAGGTCTTCCTCCCGCGGCTGTGCTGCTCCAGCGCCTCTTCGAGCGGCTCGCCGGCGATGCGGCGCTCGACGTAGTCGATGTCGCGGCGCAGCTGGGCCTGGAGCGCGGCCGCTTCGCGCAGCTCGCGCCGCACCTGCGTGACCCGCGCGTCGATCGCGGCCAGCTGCTCGGCCAGCGCGACGCGCAGCGACTTCAATGAAGAGTTCGACAGGCGCGGGCGGCCGCCTTCGGCCGGTGCCTCGAAGGGCTGCTGCAGCATCGCCGTGATCGCGGTGAGCGAGAAGCCGAGCGAGCGCAGCCGCAGCACGCGGCCGAGGCGCTCGAGGTCGGCTTGTTCGTAGAGGCGGTAGCGGCCGGCGCTGCGCACCGGCACCACCAGACCGAGTTCCTCGTAGTACTTGAGGGTGCGCGGCGTGACGCCGAGCCGGGCGGCGGCATCGCGCACGGTGAGGCTGTCTGGAGCGGTGGCCACGGCGTTCGGTGAATGGTTTCGGTCAGGCTCGGATTGTACCTCAACGTGAACGTTCACGTACAGGTTGGGCGCGCACCTCGCCGGCAGGCATGCCGGGGCGCCGATATGATCGGCGCTCCCTTCCACCCGAGCCCCGACATGCTGCATTCCTTCGCGCCCTTCCTCCTGCGCTGGGCCATCACGGCCGTTTCCCTGTGGGTCGCGAGCTACCTGTTTCGCGGCATCAAGTTCGAGAGCACCGGCTCGCTGGTGATCTCGGCGCTGGTGCTGGGCCTGGCCAATGCGGTGGTCAAGCCGCTGCTGGTGGTGCTGACGCTGCCGCTCACGCTGGTGACCTTCGGGCTCTTCCTGCTGGTCATCAACGCGCTGATGATCCTGCTGGTGTCGGCGCTGGTGCGCGGCTTCAAGGTGTCGGGCTTCTGGACCGCGCTGTTCGCGAGCATCTTCATCTCGCTCCTGAGCTTCTTCCTCGGCGCGATGGTCGAGAACAGCGACGAGCCGCCGGCGCAGCGCATCGAGATGCCGTCGAGCGGCCACTGGCTCTGAACGCCGCGGCCGTGGACCGCGCGGGAGAAAACGCTAGGCGGCCTGCGAACGCGCGTGCCGCTCGGCGAAGGCGACGTACCAGTCGAGGCTGCCCGGATTGGCCATCGCCTCGCGGTTCAGCACCTTCTCGATCGGCTGGCCGAGCAGCAGCTTCTTGATCGGCAGTTCCTGCTTCTTGCCGGACAGCGTGCGCGGAATCTCCTGCACCTGGAAGATGCCGTCCGGCACGAAGCGCGGCGACAGCGAGGTGCGGATCGACTGGTTGATGCGCTGGCGCAGCGCGTCGTCCAGCTCGACGCCGGCGCGCAGCACCACGAAGAGCGGCATGTAGCTGTCGCGGCCCAGGTATTCGAGGTCGACCACCATCGAATCGATCACCTCGGGCAGGCCTTCGACCGCGCTGTAGATCTCGCTGGTGCCCATGCGCAGGCCCTGGCGGTTGATGGTGGCGTCGCTGCGGCCGTAGATGATGCAGCCGCCGTCGGCGCCGATCTTCAGCCAGTCGCCGTGGCGCCAGACGCCGGGGTAGGTGTCGAAGTAGCTCGCGATGAGCCGCACGTTGGCCGTGTCGCCCCAGAAGAAGAGCGGCATCGCCGGGATCGGCTGGATGCAGACCAGCTCGCCGACCTCGTCGATCACCGGCCGGCCGGCGTCGTTCCAGGCCTCGACCGCGGCGCCGAGGAAGCGGCACTGCATCTGGCCCGGCACCTCGGGCAGCTCGCGGTTGCCGCCGACGAAGGCGCCGCAGAAGTCGGTGCCGCCCGAAATGTTGTACCACCAGACCGCCGGCGCGCCGGCCGCCAGCAGCTGCGCCGTGCCCCAGCGCTGCACCTCTTCCGAGAGCGGCGAGCCGGTGCTGCCCAGCGCCCGCACGCGCGACAGGTCGCCGCAGTCCTTCACCACCACGCCGGCCTTCATGCAGTTCGCGAAGAAGGCTGCGCCGGCGCCGAAGAAGGTCACGCGGTGCCGCGCCGCGAAGCGCCACAGCACGCCCCAGTCGGGCCGCTCGCGGCTGCCGGCGGGGTTGCCGTCGTAGAGGCAGATGGTGCTGCCGAAGGCCAGGCCGGCCAGCTGCGAGTTCCACATCACCCAGCCGGTCGAGCTGTACCAGTGGAAGCGCTCGCCGAAGTTGTTGGCGCCGTAGCTCGGGCCGAGGTCGTGGTGCAGCCCGCAGGCATACATGGTGAGGATCACGCCGCCCTGCCCGTGCACGATCGGCTTGGGCAGGCCGGTGGTGCCGCTCGAGTAGAGGATCCACAGCGGATGGTCGAAGGGCAGCCACTCCGGCTCGAAGGCGGCAACGGCGGCATCGTCGCGGGCGATAGCCTCGGACCAGTCGAGCGCGGCATCGACACGGCCCGTCGCGAAGGGCGTCTTCAGCACCAGCACGTGGCGCAGGCTGGGCAGCGCGGCGCGCAGTTCCTGCACCGTCGCGCTGCGGTCGAGCGCCTTGCCGCCGTAGTGCACCCCGTCGGCGGCGATCAGCAGCACCGGCTCGATCTGGCGGAAGCGGTCGACCACGGCAGCGGTGCCCATGTCGGGTGCGCAGACGCTCCAGATCGCGCCGATGCTGGCAGCGGCCAGGAAGGCGACCATCGTCTCCGGCCGGTTCGGCAGGTAGGCGGCCACCCGGTCGCCGCGGGCGACGCCGAGCGCGCGCAACTGCAGCGCCATTGCGCCGACCTGCCGCCGCAACTCGGGCCACGACATCTCGCGCACCTGGCCGAGCTCGTCCTCGCTGACGATCGCGGGCATGCCGGCCGCATGTGCCGCATCCACATGGCGCAGCACCTCGCGCGCGTAGTTGACCTGCGCGCCCGGGAACCAGCGCGCGCCGGGCATGCGCGCCTCTTCCAGCACGGTCGTGGCCGGCGTCGGCGACTGCATGCCGCTGTGGTCCCAGATGCTCTGCCAGAAGGCCGGCAGGTCGGTGGTCGACCAGCGCCAGAGCGCATCGAAGGAATCGAAGTCCAGCCCGCGCGTCTCGCGCAGCCATTGGCGGTAGAGGGTGAGCTGGGGGACGAAGGGTGCGGGCGTTGAGTTCACGGGCCCGAGCCTAACGCGAGGCGGGCGATTTGTTCAATGCGGGAAACGATGCGTTGGGCTCTGGAAGTCCTCGCCACTCGCGTACGTCGTCGCGTCGGAGACGCCTGCTGGCATTCGCTGCGCAAGGCCGGAAAGGCTGCAACCGTCGCCTATGCGCGATCCTTTGTTCCCTGAGGCTTCAGAGTGGTAGATTTCCCGCGAATCTCAAAGTCACACATGTACATCGCACGATTGAAGCTCAAGAACTGGCGCAATTTCAAACACGTGGATGTTGCGCTCCGCGAACGAGTGTTCGTCATTGGTCCCAACGCGTCCGGAAAGTCGAACCTGCTCGACGTGTTTCGATTCTTGAGAGACATCGCAAAGTCCAAAGGAGGCGGCCTGCAAAGAGCGGTCGAGGCGCGCGGCGGGTTGGCCAAACTGCGTTCCCTGCTGGCGAGGCGTGATCCCGAGGTGGAGATCGTGGTGGAGCTTGCCGAACGTGCGGACGAGCCCGCGGTCTGGCGGTACGAGCTTGCTTTTCGAAGCGAAGGCAAAGGCAAACAACGCGTGCTGATCAGCAAGGAACGAGTAGAAGACTTGAGGCGAAAAAAGGTTCTCGTCGATCGTCCTGACCGTGTAGATCGAGCGGATACCGAACGGTTGACGGAAACAAGTCTGGAACAAGTAGTCGCCAACAAGGAGTTCCGAGAGATCGCTCAATTCTTTGGCGCCGTGACCTACCTTCACCTCGTGCCGCAGTTGCTGAAGCACACCGAACTGGGCGCGGCGGGTCAAATGGAGGGAGACCCGTTCGGTCAGTCCTTTCTCGAACGAATCGCAAAGACCACGGACCGGACGCGCAACGCCCGTCTGAGAAAGATCGAATCGGCTCTCAGGGCCTGCGTGCCCAACATGCGCAATCTGCGATTCGAGCGCGACGAACTGTCGGGAAGCCCTCATCTCGGTGCTCTCTACGCACATTGGCGTCCGGAGGCTGGGTGGCAGCGGGAAGATCAGTTTTCCGACGGAACTCTGCGATTGCTGGGGATCATGTGGAGCCTGCTTGAAGGCGACTCACTGTTGCTTCTTGAAGAGCCCGAAATGTCGCTCAACGAGGCAGTGGTGCGCGAGATCCCGCCACTTCTGTGGCAAATGCAGCGGCAGGCCAAGTACCGTCGGCAGATCTTCGTGACCACTCACAGCGACGCGATGCTGCAGCACAAGAGCGTCGATCCACGAGAGGTCCTGCGTCTCGAACCGTCGAGCGACGGCACCAAGGTTCTGCTCGCGAGCGAAGAAGATATCGCGCTCGTCGCAGCCGGATACTCGGTGGCCGAAACCATGGGCAGCAAGACGAAGCCCGTGACATTGACTCAGCTTTCCTTGCTCTGACGAATGCCGAAAGATATTGCAGTGGTCGTGGAAGACGACCTCAGTCTTGCCGTTCTTGAGCGAATCATTAGTTCGTCGTCCAGCTCCCTCCGGATCACCCGCAGACTGGTGGAAAGGGGCTTCGGGAACATCAAGCGGTCCATCACGAAGTACCGCCAAGCCAGTCATGTGATACCTCATGTGGTCCTGACGGACCTCGACAATGCCGAATGTGCAGCGACGCTTCGGCGTGGATGGAAGGCCGAATCACTGCCCGAGACCATGCTGTTTCGCGTGGCCGTTCGCGAAACCGAAGCGTGGTTGCTTGCCGACCAAGCCTCGTTTGCCCGCTTCGCCGGCATTCCGGCAAAGAAGGTACCTCTTTGGCCCGACGCGCTCCCGGATCCCAAGCAAGCGCTGATCAACTTGGTCCGAAACAGCCGAAGTCGCCGACTTGCTGCGGAGCTGGTACCGGCTCAGGGAAGTCGAGTCACAATTGGCCCGCTCTACAACGAGCGCCTGGCGGCGTTCGCGCGGGAGCAATGGCGGCCGGCAGCTGCGGCGGAATGCTCGCCGAGCCTGCACAGGACCATCGATCGCTTGTCCAGCTTTCTTAGGTAGCCCATTCGATGGCGCTCGAACATCAAACGGATAGCAACGCCGGCAGCTTGAACAGGCTGGTCGCCTCCAGGTCGAGCACCAGCAGGTCGCGCTGGTTGTAGAGCCGCCAGCGCCAGCGCAGGATGCCCAGCGTCGGCCGCTTGTCGGAGCGGCGCGCCTCGACCACCTCGGCCTGCAGGCGCAGGCTGTCGCCGGGCCGCACCGGGTTCGGCCACTTGACGTATTGCAGCCCCGGCGAGGCGAAGGATTCGGAGCCCTTCAACGCCGCCTCGGTGACCAGCCGCATCGCGATGCCGCAGGTGTGCCAGCCGCTGGCGATCAGGCCGCCGAAGGGGCCCTCGGCGGCGGCCTCGGCATCGGTGTGGAACCACTGCGGGTCGTAGGCGCGGGCGAACTGCAGCAGTTCTTCTTCCGTCAGCAGGTAGGGGCCGGCCTCGATGACCCGGCCCGGATGGAATTCGGCGAACTTCATCCTGCCGCGCTCAGTAGGTCTCGAGGTGCAGCCGCCCCTCGCGCTTGAGGCCGGCGCCGATCTGGTCCCAGTCGAGGCCGGCGTCGACCGCGACGTCGCGCAGCGCCAGCACCACGCCCTCTTCCATGCTCTTCAGGCCGCAGACGTAGAAGTGCGACTGGCCGTCCTTCAGCAGCTCGACCAGGTCGGCGGCGCGCTCGCGCATCATGTCCTGCACGTAGCGCTTCGGCTGGCCGAGCGTGCGCGAGAAGGCGAAGTTGATGTCGATGAAGTCCTTGGGCAAGGTCTGCAGCGGGCCGAAGTACGGCAGCTCCTGCTGCGTGCGCGCGCCGAAGAAGAGCAGCAGCTTGCCGCCTTCGAACTTGCCGCTCTTGCGCAGCCGCCGGCGCCATTCGGTCATCGCCCGCATCGGCGCGCTGCCGGTGCCGGTGCAGATCATCACGATGTGCGACTTCGGATGGTTGGGCATCAGGAACGACGAGCCGAAGGGCCCGATCACCTGCACCTTGTCGCCGACCTTGAGGTCGCAGACGTAGTTGCTGGCGACGCCGCGCACCGGCCGGCCCTGGTGGTCTTCCAGCACGCGCTTCACGGTCAGCGAGACGTTGTTGTAGCCGGGCCGCTCGCCGTTGCGCGGGCTGGCGATCGAATACTGCCGCGCGAAATGCGCCTTGCCGTTGGCGTCGGTGCCGGGCGGGATGATGCCGATCGACTGGCCTTCGAGCACCGGGAAGGGCATGGCGCCGAAGTCGAGCACGATGTGGTGCGTCTGGTTCTCGTAGCCGGCCTCGGTGCAGTTGAAGTTGCCGACCACGGTCGCGGTGGTCGGTGCCTTCGGCGGATGCAGGTTGGTGTAGGCGTGCGCGGCCGACCAGGGCGGCGTGGTGGCGCCGTACTGGGCCGAGTTGAAGACGACCTCGCCGGCCTCGGCGGGCGGCTGCGGCGGTGCCACCGGCACCTGCAGCTGCACCTCGTCGGCCGGGCCGACGCCTTCGGCCTCGAGCTGCTCGGGCGTGAGCTCCGCGGGCAGCTCGTCCCAGGTCAGCTGCTCCTCGATCGAGTAGGCGCGCACCACCGGCATGGTGCGCCAGTTGTCGATCGAGCCGGTCGGGCACGGCGAGATGCAGGCCATGCAGCTGTTGCACACGTCGGCGCGCACCACGTAGTTGCGGTCGTCGTGGGTGATCGCGCCGACCGGGCAGGTCGCCTCGCAGGTGTTGCAGCGGATGCAGATCTCGGGGTCGATCAGGTGCTGCTTGATGACGTTGATGTCGACCGCCATGTCCATCGTGAATCTCCTTGGTGTCGCCGCGCACCCTCGTGCGTCGGCGAAGCCCGCATCAACCGAAGCGGACGTATTCGAAATCGACCGGCTGCCGGTTGATGCCCATCACCGGCGGTGCGATCCAGCCGGCGAACTTGCCCGGATCGACCACGCGGCCCATCAACGATGCCACGAAAGCGAAGTCGTCGGGAGTCGGCAGCCACTCGTTCTTCTTGGCGGCCCATTCCTGCTCGCTGACCACGCGGCCGTCGGGCGACATCTTGATGCCGGCGAGCGCGCCGATCTGGCGGTTGAAGGCCTTGTGCGGCACCGTCAGGCGGGTCGGGATGCCGGCCTTCTCGAGCACCTTGTTCCAGCGCGCCACGCCCGCCACCGAGTCCTTGATGAAGTCGTCGCGCAGCACCTCGTTGAGCGCGTTGAGCATCGGCACTTCCTTCTCGACCAGCTGGCCGTTGACCACTTCCAGCACCTTGTAGGTCTGGCCCTTGAGCACGTGGTCGTCGGTGCGCTTGCCCTCTTCGTAGCGGCCCTTCAGGCCCGAGCTGTAGAAGGTCGCGGCGTTGCTCGACTGGTCGGCGCCGAACAGGTCGATGGTCACGCTGTAGTGGAAGTTCAGGTAGCGCTGGATGGTGCCGAGGTCGATCGCGCCGGCCGCGCGGACCTTCTGCGGGTCGTCGGTCTTGAGCTCGTTCATCACCTGCGCGGTGCGCTGCAGCACGCGCGAGACGCCGCTCTCGCCCACGAACATGTGATGCGCCTCTTCGGTCAGCATGAACTTCGTGGTGCGCGCCAGCGGGTCGAAGGCGCTCTCGGCCAGCGCCGACAGCTGGAACTTGCCGTCGCGGTCGGTGAAGTAGGTGAACATGAAGAAGGCCAGCCAGTCGGGCGTCTTCTCGTTGAAGGCGCCGAGGATGCGCGGGTTGTCCTGGTCGCCCGACGTGCGCTGCAGCAGCGCTTCGGCTTCTTCGCGACCGTCGCGGCCGAAGTGCTTGTGCAGCAGGTAGACCATGGCCCACAGGTGGCGGCCCTCTTCCACGTTGATCTGGAAGAGGTTGCGCAAGTCGTACATGCTGGGCGCGGTCAGGCCCAGGTGGCGCTGCTGCTCGACCGAGGCCGGCTCGGTGTCGCCCTGCGTGACGATGATGCGGCGCAGGTTGGCGCGGTGCTCGCCGGGGATGTCCTGCCAGGCCTTCTCGCCCTTGTGGTCGCCGAAGTGGATCTCGCGGTTGGCGTCGCCGGGGTTCAGGAAGATGCCCCAGCGGTAGTCGCGCATCTTCACGTGGCCGAACTGGGCCCAGCCCTGCGGGTCGACGCTCACCGCGGTGCGCAGGTAGACGTCGTAGTTGGTCGAGCCGTCCGGGCCGACGTCGTCCCACCAGTTGATGAAGTTCGGCTGCCAGCCTTCGAGCGCGCGCTGCAGGGTGCGGTCCTCGCCGAGGTTGACGTTGTTCGGGATCTTTTCGCTGTAGTTGATCGTGCTCATCGTGTGTCCTTGGTTCGGTTCGGTGTCAGACGCGGTTCATGTCGAAGCCGGCCTTCTCGCCGGTGCCGTAGACCTTCAGCGCACCCTTCTCGCCGACGGCGTTGGGGCGGTTGAAGATCCAGTTCTGCCAGGCGGTGAGCCGGCCGAAGATGCGGGTGGCCATGTTCTCCTTGCTGGCGAAGCGCAGGTTGGCCTCGAGGCCGGTCAGCGCGTCGGGCGACATCGCGGCGCGTTCCTCGATCGCGATGCGGATCTCGTCGTCCCAGTCGATGTCGTCGGGCGCCATCGTGACCAGGCCGAGCGCCAGCGCGGCGTCGGCGTCGAGCGGCCGGCCGGCGGCGGCGCGGGCGGCTTCGAGCGGCGCGCTCTCTTCGTAGAAGCGGCGCTGCAGCCGGCTCTGGTCGTTGACCATCGGGAAGAAGCCGAAGTTGAACTCGTCGAGCGTGAGGCTCGGCGCCTTCTCGGCATCGTCCGGCAGCGCCAGCATGTAGGCGCGGTCGGCGGCGAAGGCCAGTTCGGCCAGGGTGCCGGCGAAGCAGGAGCCGGCCTCGACCAGCGCGAAGAGGCTGCGCGAGGAGACGTCGAGCCGCGCCAGCGTGCGGCGCAGCGCGCCGATCGTCTCGTTGACCAGCCAGTGGTCCTTGTGCGCGAGCATCGTCGCGTCGCTGGCCAGCACGGCCTTCGGATCGCCCTCGGTCTTCAGGAGCCAGGTGCCGACGTCGAGCTCGTTGGTGCGCAGGTTGAGGATCGCGTCGTCCAGCTGGCGCGCCATGGCCAGCGGCCACCAGGCGGCGCCGGCCGCCTCGATGGCGGCGATGTCGCCCGGCTGCGTCCCGGTGGGCGCCTTGATCGTCAGGGTGGCGGTGCGGCGGGCGCGGTCGATCTCGACCGTGACGTGCTCGTAGCGCAGGCTGTCGGCGCCGTCCTGGCGCTCCAGCCGGGAGAGGCTCACGCCCTTGGCGCCGGCGGGACGCAGCGCGGCGTCGCCGAGCTTGGCGGCACGTTCCTGCACCGCGGCGCCGAATTGCGCCGGCTTGGCGATGGCGTCGACCAGCCGCCAGTCGACCGCGCGCTGGCCGCGCACGCCTTCGACGCTGGTGCAGAAGATGTCGGCCAGGTCATGGCGCACGTGGCGCTTGTCGGTGACGCGGGTCAGGCCGCCGGTGCCGGGCAGCACGCCGAGCAGCGGCACCTCGGGCAGCGAGACGGAGGAGGAGCGGTCGTCGACCAGCACGATCTCGTCGCAGGCCAGCGCCAGCTCGTAGCCGCCGCCGGCACAGGCGCCGTTGACCGCAGCCACGAACTTCAGGCCCGAGTGCCTGGACGAATCCTCGATGCCGTTGCGGGTCTCGTTGGTGAACTTGCAGAAGTTGACCTTCCAGGCGTGGCCGGAGACGCCGAGCATGAAGATGTTGGCGCCGGAGCAGAAGATCCGGTCCTTGCCGCTGGTGACGATCACCGAGCGCACTTCCGGATGCTCGAAGCGCACCCGGTTGAGGGCGTCGTTCAGCTCGATGTCGACGCCGAGGTCGTAGCTGTTGAGCTTGAGCTTGTAGCCGGGGCGGATGCCGCCGTCTTCGGCGATGTCGAGCGTGAGGCGGGCGACGGCGCCCTCGACGCTGAGCTTCCAGTGGCGGTACCGGGTCGGGTCGGTGCGGTAGTCCACGCGCGGGGCGGTGTTGCTGTCGTTCATGCGGGTCTCCTGGTGTTGAGGATGACTGGGGAGCGATCTTGCAATTTAGTGCATTTGTCGACCGCCGGAACATGCATCATGCTGCATGTTTTGCGACGGGTCAACCCTGGAATGAATTTTTTACAGCCTGGTCCTGCCTGCTTCAGCCGCCCGCGGCCATCCGCTCGCGCACGGCGCCGCGCAGCAGCGCGAAGCTGTGGGCGAGATCCTGCCCGCTGGTGTCGACGCTGAGGTCGGCCTTCGAATAGAAGGCGGCCCGGCCGCTCAGGATGCGGCGCAGGTCGTCCATGGCTTCCTTGCTGGCCGCCATCGGGCGGGTGTCGCCCTGGGCGGCGACCCGGCCCATGTGTTCCTCCGGCGCGGCCTGCAGCCAGACGGTGGTGCAGTGCGCCAGCAGCAGGTTGAAGGTGGCCGGGTCGGAGACGATGCCGCCCGGCGTCGCGATCACCACCTCGCCGTAGATCTGCACGGTTTCCTCCAGCGCCCGGCGCTCGTAGCGGCGGTACGCGTTGGTGCCGTAGAGGTCGTGGATCTCGCGCACGCTGCAGCCGGCGACCTTCTCGATCTCGCGGCTCAGCTCGACGAAGGGCAGGTCCAGGTCGTCGGCCAGCATCTGGCCGAGCGTCGACTTGCCGGCGCCGCGCAGCCCGACCAGCGCGATGCGCCGATGCCGCGCCGGGTCGCTGCCGGCGGTGCCCAGCAGTTCGCCCAGGGCGATGCGGGCGCGCCGCAGGTCGGCCTCGCCGCGCCCTTCGAGCAGTTCGCGGATCAGCAGCCATTCGGGCGAGACGGTGGTGACGTCGCCCACCAGCTCAGCCAGCGAGCATTGCAGCGCGGTCGCGACCTGCTGCAGCACCAGGATCGAGGCGTTGCCGATGCCGTATTCGAGGTTGGCGAGATGCCGCTCCGACACCTCGGCCGCCTGTGCCACCGCCTTGCGGGTCAGGCCGCGGCGGGCGCGCAGGTTGCGCACCCTCTCGCCGAGGGCGGCCAGGAGCGGGTTCTTGGCTTCCTCCGGCGCGGGGGCGTCGGGCGCCTCGGGGGTCGGCACCTCGGGCGGTGCGTGGAGCAGCGCGTCATCGGCTCGCTGGTTCATGGAGGGCTTTCGCTGGCTTGGGGCTTCGGGCTCGGGCGGGGGCGCTTCTCAGGGTAAACACCGTACATGCATTATATTGCTTGACAGTCATTCGGTCGGTGCTTATGGTTCACCCACAAGCAAGATACTGCAGCTGCGGCTTCCCCGCAAGCTGCGCCCAAGATCCAGCCGACCCCACGCCCATGTCCAAGCAAGAGTTCCATCAGATCGTCGCCGACCTCTCCCGCGAGATCGCCGGCCGCCCGCTGGACGCCGACCTCGACCGCTGGCTCAACCAGCACCACGGCGCCGGCAGCCCCGGCTTCGAGAAGCTGAAGCAGGCCTGCATCGACGGCGTCGCCGAAGGCTGGCTGTGCGATCGCGAAGGCGGCGGCATCCGCTACGGCCGGGTCTTCAAGGCCGAGGACGCGCTCGCGCGCTTCTCGGTCGACGTGGTCGACATGCAGGACATCGCCGGCCCGCACCACACCCATCCGAACGGCGAGATCGACCTGATCATGCCGCTCGAAGGCGACGCCACCTTCGACGGCCGGCCGGCCGGCTGGTGCGTCTACGGGCCGGGCACCGCGCACCGCCCGACCGTCACCCAGGGCCGGGCCCTGGTGCTGTACCTGCTGCCCGAAGGGCAGATCAAGTTCAGCTGAGCCCCGCCAGAAGATCCGAGGAGACACCGCCATGCAGCCCACCGACCGCTTCAACTTCGCCGAGCACCTGTTCGCGCTCAACCGCGGCCGGCCGGCCAAGACCGCCTACGTCGACGACCACGGCGCACTCGGCTACGGCCAACTGGAAGAACGCGCCCGCCGCCTGGGCGCCGCGCTGCTCGCCAGCGGCCTGCAGCCCGGCGAGCGCGTGCTGCTGCTGATGCTCGACGGCAACGACTGGCCGGTGAGCTTCCTCGGCAGCCTCTACGCCGGCATCGTGCCGGTCGCGGTCAACACGCTGCTCACCGCGGCCGACTACGCCTACATGCTGGAGCACAGCGGCGCCAGCGCGGCACTGGTGTCGGGCGCGCTGCTGCCGGTGCTGCAGGAGGCGATGAACGCCGGGCCGCAGCAGGTGCGGCAGCTGTTCGTCTCGCGTCCGGTCGGCGCCCTGCCGCCGACCGCGCAGAACCTCGAGGCGGCGATCGAGTCGCATCCGCCGCTGCCCGCGCCGGCGCCGACCACGGCCGCGGACCACGCCTTCTGGCTCTATTCCTCCGGCTCCACCGGCAAGCCCAAGGGCACCGTGCACACGCACGCCAATCCGTGGTGGACCGCCGAGCTGTTCGGCAAGCCGGTGCTCCAGCTGACCGAGGACGACGTCTGCTTCTCGGCCGCCAAGATGTACTTCGCCTACGGCCTGGGCAACGCGCTGACCTTCCCGCTGACGGTCGGCGCCACCGTGCTGCTGATGGCCGAGCGCCCGACGCCCGATGCCACCTTCAAGCGCTGGACCGGCCAGGCGCCGGCGGCGGCCGACCGCGCGCCGCTCAGGCCGACGGTCTTCTTCGGCGCGCCGACCGGCTTCGCCGGCATGCTGGCGCATCCGGCCCTGCCGGCGCGCGAGGCGGTGGCGCTGCGCATGTGCTCCTCGGCCGGCGAGGCGCTGCCGGGCGAGATCGCGCAGCGCTTCAAGCAGCACTTCGGCTGCGACATCGTCGACGGCATCGGCTCGACCGAGATGCTGCACGTCTTCATCTCCAACCGGCCGGACGACATCCGCTACGGCACCACCGGCAAGCCGGTCGAGGGCTACACAATCGAGCTGCGCGGCGAGAACGGCACGCCGGTCGGCGTCGGCGAGGTCGGCGACCTCTACATCCACGGCCCGAGCAGCGCGGTCATGTACTGGGGCAACCCGGAGAAGAGCGCCGAGACCTTCCAGGACGGCTGGACCAAGAGCGGCGACAAGTATTCGCGCGACGCCGACGGCTACTACACCTACGCCGGGCGCAGCGACGACATGCTCAAGGTCAGCGGCATCTACGTCTCGCCCTTCGAGGTCGAGGCCACGCTGATGCAGCATCCGGCGGTGCTGGAGGCCGCGGTGATCGGCAAGGAGGACGGCGACGGCCTCACCAAGACCAAGGCCTACGTCGTGCTGAAGGACGGCCGCACGGCCGGCGATGACGAGCTGAAGGCCTTCGTGAAGGAACGCCTCGCGCCCTACAAGTACCCGCGCTTCATCGAGTTCGTCGAGGAGCTGCCGAAGACCGCGACCGGCAAGATCCAGCGCTTCCGCCTGCGCGAAAGAGAAAAGCAATGAGCGCTGTCGCCGTCCGATGGCGCGAGCGCGAGGTCCACATCGAGTACGAATGGATCGCCCCCGAGCGCGCCGACGCGCCGCTCGTGGTCTTCCTGCACGAAGGCCTCGGCTCGATCGCGATGTGGAAGGACTTCCCCGCGCGCCTGTGCGAGGCCGGCGATTTTCGCGGCCTGGTGTTCTCGCGGCCGGGCTACGGCGGCTCGACGCCGCGCGCCGAGGACGAGACCTGGGACGTCGACTTCATGCACCGCCAGGCGACCGAGGTGCTGCCGCCCTTCTTCGCGGCGCTCGGCATCGTCGAGCCGCCCTGGCTCTTCGGCCACAGCGACGGCGGCTCGATCGCGCTGCTCTACGCGGCGCGCTTTCCCGAGCGCGTCGCCGGGCTGGTGGTGCTGGCGCCGCACATCTTCGTGGAGGACGTGACCGTCGCGAACATCGAGCTGGCGCGCCGCGCCTACCTCGAGACCGACCTGCGCGACAAGCTGGCGCGCTACCACGACGACGTCGACTCGGCCTTCTGGGGCTGGAACCGCATCTGGCTGCATCCGCCCTTCCGCGACTGGAACATCGAGGCCGAGCTGTCGGCGGTCCGCTGCCCGGTGCTGGCGGTGCAGGGCCTGGACGACGAATACGGCAGCCTCCGCCAGATCCGCGGCATCGCCGAACGGGTTCCCGGAACCACCTTGCTCGAAGTGCCGGAGTGCGGGCATTCCCCGCATCGCGACCAGCCCGAAACGGTGATAGTTGCTGCGGTTTCATTCATACAAGACAAGAGGAGTTCATGAGCACCGCACGCAACCACTTCGGCGCCCTCGCGCTGGCCTGTATCGCCACCCTCGCCCACGCGCAGGATGCCAACAAGCTCAAGGTCGGCCTGATGCTGCCCTACAGCGGCACCTACGCGGCGCTCGGCGTCGCGATCGAGAACGGCTTCAGGCTGCGCCTGGACGAACAGGGCGGCAAGCTCGGCGGCCGCGAGATCGAGTTCGTGAAGGTCGACGACGAGTCCGATCCGGCCAAGGCCACCGACAACGTCAACAAGCTCATCAAGCGCGACAACGTCGACGTCATCATCGGTACGGTGCATTCGGGCGTGACCATGGCGATGGCCAAGGCCGCGAAGGAAAGCGGCACCGTGCTGATCGTCCCCAACGGCGGCGCCGACGCGGTCACCGGCCCGATGTGCGCGCAGAACATCTTCCGCAGTTCGTTCTCGAACTGGCAGCCGGCCTTCGCGATGGGCGAGGTCGCGGCCAAGCAGGGCAAGAAGAACGCGATCACGATCACCTGGAAGTACGCGGCCGGCGACGAATCGGTGGCCGGCTTCAAGGAAGGCTTCGAGAAGGGCGGCGGCACGGTCGCCAAGCAGCTCACGGTGCCCTTCCCCAACGTCGAGTTCCAGGCGCTGCTGACCGAGATCGCGGCGGCCAAGCCGGACGCGGTCTACGCCTTCTTCGCCGGCGGCGGCGCGGTCAAGTTCGTCAAGGACTACGCGGCCGCGGGCCTGAACAAGACCATCCCGCTCTACGGCCCGGGCTTCCTCACCGACGGCACGCTCGAAGCGCAAGGCGAATCGGCGCAAGGCATGCTGACCACCCTGCACTATGCCGACGGCCTCGACACGCCGCGCGACACCAGCTTCCGCACCGCCTACGCCAAGACCTACAAGCTGCAGCCCGACGTCTACGCGGTGCAGGGCTACGACGCGGCGCAGATGCTCGGCATCGGCCTGGCCGCGGTGAAGGGCGACATCTCGAAGAAGCCGGAATTCGCCGCCGCGATCGAGAAGGCCCGCATCGACAGCCCGCGCGGCGCCTTCACGATCAGCAAGGCGCACAACCCGGTGCAGGACATCTACCTGCGCCGTGTGGTCGGCAACGAGAACAAGCTGGTGAACGTCGCGGTGAAGAACCTCGCCGACCCGGCGCGCGGCTGCAAGCTGTAGCGCCCCGCCGGTGGATCTCGGAACCTTCCTCGTCCAGTGCCTGAACGCGGTCCAGTACGGACTGCTGCTGTTCCTGCTCGCCTCGGGCCTGACCTTGATCTTCGGGATCATGGGCGTCATCAACCTGGCGCACGGCAGCTTCTACATGCTGGGCGCCTACATGGCCTTCGCGCTGTCGCCGCTCTTCGGCGACAGCTTCGTGGTCATGCTGGCGGCCGGCGTGGTGCTGGCCGCGCTCTTCGGCTACCTGCTCGAATGGGCCTTCTTCAGCTACCTCTACCAGCGCGACCACCTGCAGCAGGTGCTGATGACCTACGGCCTGATCCTGGTCTTCGAGGAACTGCGCTCGCTGGTCGTCGGCAACGACGTGCACGGCGTGAAGGTGCCGGCCTGGCTGGACGGCAGCTTCGCGCTCGGCGGCCTGATGCAGTACCCGTGGTACCGGCTCTTCGCCTCGGCGGCCTGCGTGCTGCTGGCGGCGGGCCTCTACGCGGTGGTCAACCGCACCCGGCTCGGCATGATGATCCGCGCCGGCGCCAGCAACCGCGACATGGTGCGCGGCCTGGGCATCGACATCCGCCGGCTCTACCGCATCGTCTTCGCGGCCGGCGTCGCGCTCGCCGCGCTGGCCGGCATGATCGCGGCGCCGATGTCCTCGGTCTATCCGGGCATGGGCGAGAGCGTGCTGATCGTCTGCTTCGTGGTGGTGGTGATCGGCGGCATCGGCTCGATCACCGGCGCGCTGGTGGCTTCGCTGCTCGTGGGCTTCGTCGACACCTTCGGCAAGGTCTTCTTCGCCGGGCTGAGCGGCATGGGCATCTACGTGCTGATGGCGATCGTGCTGGTCTGGCGGCCCGAAGGCCTGATGGGACGGCGCACTTGAAGCGGCTCGCTCCCTGGCTGCCGGCCGGCTGCGCGCTCGCGCTCGCCCTGTGCTTTCCGCTCCTGAGCCCGTACCTGTCGGACCTGGTGGTGAAGGTGATGATCCTCTCGATCTTCGCGCTCAGCCTGCAGCTGCTGGTCGGCATGACCGGACTGGTGAGCCTCGGGCATGCGGCCTTCTACGGCATCGGCGCCTACGCCACGGTGCTCGGCTCGGGCAGCGACGGCGGCTCGATCGCATGGCTGCTGCCGCTGGCGATGGGCGCGGCCGCCGCCTATGCGCTCTTCGTCGGCGCGCTCAGCCTGCGCACGCGCGGCGTCTACTTCATCATGGTCACGCTGGCCTTCGCGCAGATGGCCTTCTTCGTGTTCCACGACACCGCGCTCGGCGGCGGCAGCGACGGCATCTACATGTACGTGCGGCCGGCGCTCGGCCCGCTCGACCTCGAAGACCGCGCGACGCAGTTCTTCTTCGTGCTGGGCGCGCTGGTCTTCACCTACGGCTTCCTCGCGCTGCTGCAGCGCTCGCGCTTCGGGGCGGCGCTGGCGGGCATCCGGGTCAACGAGCAGCGCATGCGCGCGGCCGGCTTCCCGACCTACGGCTACAAGCTCGCGGCCTTCGTGATCGCCGGCGCGCTGGCCGGGCTCGCGGGCTTCCTGCTGGCGGCGCGCGACGGCGTGGTCAATCCGGAGCTGCTCGGCTGGCACAACTCGGGCGAGGTGCTGCTGATGGTCATCCTCGGCGGCCTCGGCCCGCTGCGCGGCGCGGTGATCGGCGCGGTCGCCTTCACGCTCTTGAAGGAGCTGCTGCAGACGCACGCGCTGGTCGGGCCGCTGGCCGACCACTGGCAGCTGAGCCTGGGCATCGCGATCATCGCCTTCGTGGCGCTGCTGCCGCGCGGCATCGTCGGCATCGCGTCGCGGCTCGCGCCGAAGGCGGCGTCATGAGTGCCGTGCTGCAAGTCGATGCCGTCACGCGCCGCTTCGGCGGCCTGGTCGCCGTCAACGCGGTGAGCCTGGCGCTGCACGTCGGCGAGGTGCACGCGGTGATCGGCACCAACGGCGCCGGCAAGTCGACCCTGATCAACATGCTCTCGGGCGAGCTGAGCGCCTCCGCCGGCCGCATCGCGCTCGACGGCGAGGACATCACGCGTCGGCCGCAGTTCAGGCGCGCCCGCGCCGGCATCGGCCGCAGCTACCAGCGCACCACCATCTTCCCGGAGTTCAGCGTGCTGGAGAACTGCCGCCTCAGTGCGCAGGCGGCGGTCGCGCGGCCCTGGACGATCTGGCAGCGCGCCTCGCACTGCGCCGCCAGCCTCGAAGCTGCGCGCGAGGCGCTGGCCGCCACCGGCCTCGACGCGGTGGCCGATCGCATCGCCGGCACGCTGAGCCACGGCGCCAAGCGGCAACTCGAAGTCGCGATGTGCCTGGCCACGCGGCCGCGCGTGCTGCTGCTGGACGAGCCGCTGGCCGGCATGGGCGCCGAGGAGACCGAGCGCATGCTGGCGCTGCTCGCCGGCCTCAAGGCGTCGCACGCGATCCTGCTGGTCGAGCACGACATGGACGCGGTCTTCCGCATCGCGGACCGCATCACGGTGATGGTCAACGGCACGGTGATCGCGAGCGGCGACCCGGCCGCGATCCGCGCCAATGCCGAGGTGCGCAGCGCCTACCTCGGCGAGGGGCACTGATGCTGCGCATCGAAGGCCTGCACAGCTACTACGGCGACAGCCACATCCTGCACGGCATCGACCTGGTGCTGCCCGCGGCCACCTCGCTCGGGCTGCTCGGGCGCAACGGCATGGGCAAGACCACGCTGATCCGTTCGCTGATGGGCTACGTGAAGCCGGCCGCCGGTCGCGTGCTGCTCGACGACCGCGACGTCACCGGCTGGGTGCCCGAGAAGATGGCGCGCCGCGGCATCGGCTACGTGCCCGAGGGCCGCGGCATCTTCCCCAACCTGTCGGTGCGCGAGAACCTGCTGATGAGCGCGCGCGCCGGCATCGACGGCCGCCGCGACTGGACCTTCGAGCGCGTGATGGCCACCTTCCCGCGCCTCGCGGAGCGGCTCTCGCACGGCGGCCAGCAGCTGTCCGGCGGCGAGCAGCAGATGCTGTCGATCGGCCGCGCGCTCATGACCAACCCGCGCCTCCTGATCCTCGACGAGGCCACCGAAGGCCTGGCGCCGCTGATCGTGATCGAGATCTGGAAGGTGATCGCCGCGATCCGCGAGACCGGCATCGCGACCCTGATCGTCGACCGCGACTGGCGCCGCGTGCTGGGCCACACCGCACAGGCGGTGGTCATGGAAAAGGGCCGCATCGTGCGGCACGGCGACTCCGCCGCGCTGGCTGCCGAACCGGTCCTGCTCGAGTCCCTGCTCGGCGTCTGAGCCCACGGCCCGTTGCTGCAATTGCCCCTTCGCGGTGCGTCGCCATCGGGACAAGGCGCACCGAAAGCGCGCGCGGCAGTCGTATGCTTCCGGTTTCTCACGTTTTGAAACAGGGAGACAGCAATGAAGACAACCCATGGTCTTTGGGCGGTCGCGGCTGCGGCCGCCACCTTCTTTTCGGGCAGCGCGATGGCGCAAAAGGCGGGCGACTGGGAAGTCGGCGCCGGCTGGCTCGGCCTCTATCCGCAGGATTCCAGCCAGCCGCTGACCTTCACCGCGCCGCGCGCCGCGGTGGTACCCGGATCGGGCGCCAGCGTCAACAACTCCAGCACGCTGGGCCTCAACCTCACCTACTTCGTCGACAGCCACTGGGCGGTCGAGGGCGTGCTGGGCATCCCGCCGAAGTTCAAGCTCGACGGCACCGGCACGCTGGGGCAACTCGGCGAACTCGGCGAGGCCCGCCAGTGGAGCCCGACGCTGCTGGCCAAGTACTACTTCCTCGACGGCGAGGCCGCGCTGCGGCCCTACGTCGGCCTCGGCGCCACCTACGTCTGGTACAGCAACGTCAAGCTCACGCCGTCGCTGCAGGGCGGACTGGCGCAGCAGGTCGGCGTGCCGGCGGCCTTCTCGTCCACCAGCGGCTCGATCGACAGCAAGTTCGCGCCCGTGTTCAACGTCGGCGTGGCCTACCAGTTCGACAAGCACTGGGGCATGTCCTTCTCGGTCTCCTACATCCCGCTGAAGACCACGGCCAAGCTCACCACCACCGCCTTCGGCACGCCGGTGGCCGCGAGCCAGGCGAGCCTGAAGCTCGACCCGATCGTGCCGTACCTGGCCGTCACCTACCGGTTCTAGACGCCGTCCTTCTCGTCCACCTCCGGATGGCGCTCGCGAAAGCGCCGTTCGGCGGCGGTGAGGTGGGTGGTCAGCACGTGCGAGATCACGTTGATGCCGAGCCCGGCGAACAGCGCCGGCAGCAGGTACAGCGCGACCCGGATCTCCGACAGGAACAGGAAGTCGTCCGCCAGCGACGGCGTGACCGAGGCCTTGGTGGCCATGCGCTGCAGGAAGTAGACGTTGACCGCGGCGATCGCGACCAGCGCGAAGCCGAGCGCCAGCACGGTCTTGCGCGAGATCGCCTGCTTGGCGATCAGCACACCGTAGATGCCGAAGGGCAGCACCACCGAGATGCCCACCATGATCCAGAACTCGGTCTCTTCGAAGACTGAATAGCTGACGTGCATGACGGCTTCCTTTGGCGCTCCGGGCAGGGTTGCGGATGCCTTCGGCGAAGGCGGCATGCAGTGTAGCGAGCCCGGGTCGGGCCGATTCAGCGCGGCGCGGGCTTTGCCTCGGGCTTTACCTCGGGCCTGCGCGGCGCGCTGCCGAAGAGCTGCTCGACCTGCTGGCCGATGCGCGCGCCGATCGCGGTGCCGACGCCCGGCAGCACCGCGGTGCCGACCGCCGCGCCGGTGAGCGCGCCGCCGGTCAGCGACAGCTCCGGCGACTCGATGGTGCCGCCGATCTTCAGCGGCACGCCGACCACGCCGTCCACGATGTCGACCGCGACCATGCCCGACAGCCTGCGGTTCAGCACGGTCGCATTGCCGCTGGCGCTCAGCACGCCGGAGCGGGCCTTCAGGCCGCTGTAGCGCATGGCGGTGCCTTCCTCGGTGACCTGGGTGTCGAGCGTGCCGGTCAGCGAGTCGAGCGGCGTCGTGCCGCCGCGGCTGATGCCGGCGCTGCTGATCGCCTTCTTCAGGTCGAAGCCGGTCAGCGCGGCCGGCGCGATGCTGAAGCGGGTGCGCGTGTGCAGGCTGCGCAACAGGTCGCCGAAGGTGGCGCCTTCGGCATCGAGCGTGGTCTCGCCCTGCGCCCGGCCGTCGACCGGCGCATGGCGGGCGAAGCTCTGCACCAGCGCCTTGATGTCGACGTTCTTCGGCGCCAGCGTCGCCGTGAGCCGCATCGGCGCGCCCTCGGCATCGCGGAACTCGGCCTGGCCGTTCCAGCTGCCGCCGCCGACGTCGATCAGCACCTGCCAGCGGTCGCCGTCGCCGTCGCGCGCCAGGTGCAGGCGTGCCGGCGGCGTCACCTCGGGACGCCAGACGTCTGCGATGCGCGGCCGCCAGCCCGCGTCGAAGACCACGTCGGCGTCGTAGGCCAGCGCGATGTCGCGGCGGTCGATCCAGGTCACGTCGCGCAGGCGCAGCCGCTCCAGCGGAATGGCGGCCAGCGTCCACGGCCCGCCGGGCAGCTTGCCGGACGGCGAGGTCGGCCAGCGGCCGCGAAACGCGCGGATCGATCCGCTCGGCAGCACCGCGCCGTCAATCTCCAGCGAGGCGACCGCGATGCGTCGGTGCCACAGGTCGCCCAGCCGCGGCCGCAGCACGATGCGGCGCACCGTGATCGGCGTCGGCTGGTCGGTCGCCAGGTCTTCCAGCACCACCACCGGCGAAGGCTGCAGCGACCAGTGCACCCGGCCGACCTGCAGGCCGATGCCGGTGGCCTGGCCGAAACGCTCGCCGAGGTCGGTGGCCAGTTGCTTCTCGTTCGGCAGCCACAGCGCCGCCGCCAGCCCGAGCAGCAGCAGGACCGCGAGCACGACGGCGGCGGCGACGCCGGCAATCCAGCGACCGGGATGCTTCATCGACGGAGCGTAGGCCGCCGCGGGCGGCGCGGCTGTCAGCGGCGGGCGCTTTCGCTTCGGCTGGGGTCCCGCGCCAGTGGCTATAGTTTTGCACCCCTCACCTGGAGACACCCGATGCGAATCTGGAAGAAAGAAATCTCGATTGCCGAACTGCACGCCAACCACGCCGACACCATCGGCTCGCTGATCGGCCTCGAATTCCTGGAGGTCGGCGACGACTTCATCCGCGGCCGGGTGCCGGTCGACCGCCGCACGGTGCAGCCCTACGGCATCCTGCACGGCGGCGTCTCGGTGGTGCTGGCCGAGACGCTCGGCTCCTGCGGCGCCCACTATTCGGCGCCCGAAGGCCACCGCGCCGTCGGCCTGGACATCAACGCCAACCACATCCGCGCGACCACCAGCGGCTGGGTCACCGGCATCGCGCGGCCGGTGCATCGCGGCCGCACCACGCAGGTCTGGCAGATCGACATGAGCAACGACGCCGGCGAACTGACCTGCGTCTCGCGCATCACCATGGCGGTGCTGGCGCCGAGCAAGTGATGAGCACCTCCTACCTGCCCCGCTGGCGCAAGGTGAGCGCCAGCGCCGGCGCGATCGTCGCGCCCGACGAGCGCCTTTCCTGGCCGCAGACCACCGCGTTGGGCATCCAGCACGTGATCGCGATGTTCGGCTCCACGGTGCTGGCGCCGGTGCTGATGGGCTTCAGCCCCAACCTGGCGATCCTGATGAGCGGCATCGGCACGCTGATCTTCTTCCTGGTCACCGGCGGCCGCGTGCCGAGCTACCTCGGCTCCAGCTTCGCCTTCATCGGCGTGGTGATCGCGGCCACCGGCTACGCCGGCAGCGGTCCCAACGCGCACCTCGGCGTGGCGCTCGGCGGCATCGTCGCCTGCGGTGCGGTCTATGTGCTGATCGGCGCGCTGGTGTCGATGACCAACGAACGCCACACCCGCGCCGCGCCGGTGAAGGGCCTCGAAGGCATCGAGGTCGAGGAGGTCGAGCAGGACGTCGCGGTGCACTGGATCGAGCGGCTCATGCCGCCGGTGGTCACCGGCGCGGTGGTCGCGGTGATCGGCCTCAACCTGGCCAGCGTGCCGATCAAGAACATGGCGCCGACCGGCTTCGACACCTGGATGCAGGTCGTGACCTTCGTCGCGGTCGGGCTGATCGCGGTCTATGCCCGCGGCATGATGCAGCGCCTCCTGATCCTGGCCGGCCTGATCGTCGCGAGCCTTGTCTACGCGGTGCTCACCAACGGCCTCGGGCTCGGCAAGCCGATCGACCTCGGCCCGCTGGCCGCCGCGCCCTGGATCGGCCTGCCGAGCTTCACCGCGCCGGTGTTCGAGCTGAACGCGATGCTGCTGATCGTGCCGGTGGTGGTCATCCTGGTGGCCGAGAACCTGGGCCACCTGAAGGCCGTGGGCGCGATGACCGGGCGCGACCTCAACCCGTACCTCGGGCGCGCCTTCATCGGCGACGGCATCGCGACCATGGTCAGCGGCGCGGTCGGGGGCACCGGCGTCACCACCTACGCCGAGAACATCGGCGTCATGGCGGCCTCGAAGATCTACTCGACCGCGATGTTCGTGGTGGCCGCCCTGATCGCGCTGGTGCTGGGCTTCAGCCCGAAGTTCGGCGCGCTGGTGCAGGCCATCCCGCTGGCGGTGATGGGCGGCGTCAGCATCGTGGTGTTCGGCCTGATCGCCATCTCCGGCGCCAAGATCTGGGTCGACAACCGGGTCGACTTCTCGCGCAACCGCAACCTGATGGTCGCTGCCATCCCGCTGATCCTCGGCACCGGCGACTTCACGCTGCACTTCGGCCAGTTCGCGCTCGGCGGCATCGGCACCGCGACCTTCGGCGCGGTGCTGCTGAACGCGCTGCTCGGACGCGGCCGCGACGACTGAGCCCGAAAGTGCAACCCGGTGAAAAAAATGTGGCGCCGGGCGCCGATTAGCCGGGCCTTCCGGCTCGCGGAGCCCAGTGCCCGTTAGACTCCAACGCTTTTCGTACAAGCTTTTTCATGGCCGATTCATCCGCCGCGCGTCTCAAGGCGGTCTTCGAATTCAAGAGCGCCACGCTGCCTCTGATCGCGGTCATCCTCAAGACCGCCGATCTGGACGTGCTGGCCGAAGCGCTCGACGCCCAGCTGGCGGACTCGCCCGACTTCTTCGAGCAGGAGCCGGTGGTCATCGACCTTTCGCAACTGCCCGAGGAAGACGCGGCCATCGACTTCCCCGCGCTGCGCGGCCTCCTGGCGCGCCACCAGACCCAGCCGGTGGCGATGCGCGGCGGCAGCGACGCCCAGAACATCGCGGCCCGCGCGGCCGGCCTGTCGATCACCGCGATGCCGGTGGCGCCGGCCCGCCCGCCCGCGCCCGCTACGGCACCGGCGGCCGCACCCGATCCGGCGCCGCAGATCGTGCGCGAGGTGCCGGTGCCGAGCCAGGGCACGCTCCTGATCGACAAGCCGCTGCGCTCGGGCCAGCAGATCTACGCCCGCGGCGGCGACGTCATCGTGACCGCGGTGGTGAACTTCGGCGCCGAGGTCATCGCCGACGGCAACGTCCACGTGTACGCGCCGCTGCGCGGCAAGGCGATCGCAGGTGCCCGCGGCGACATCGGCGCGCGCATCTTCACCACCTGCATGGAAGCGCAGCTGGTGGCGATCGCCGGCATCTACCGCACCTCCGAGGTGGCGCTGCCGGCCGAGATCGCCGGCAAGGCCGCCCAGATCTCGCTGGACGGCAAGAAAATCGTGATGGAAGCCATCCAGTGAAGAAACCGGCGGCCCGTGCTGCCCGGCGTCGGCCGCTCGCCGCGCCGGCATCGGTCGTGCCGCAAGACAAGACAAACCCAACGAACGAAGAAGGAAAGCGAATGGCCAAAATTGTGGTGGTGACTTCGGGCAAGGGCGGCGTCGGCAAGACGACCACGAGCGCGAGCTTCGCCTCGGGACTGGCGCTTGCCGGCAAGAAGACGGCCGTGATCGATTTCGACATCGGCCTGCGCAACCTCGACCTGATCATGGGCTGCGAACGCCGCGTGGTGTACGACCTCATCAACGTCATCCAGGGCGAAGCCAACCTGCACCAGGCGCTCATCAAGGACAAGCAGTGCGACAACCTGTTCGTGCTGGCCGCCTCGCAGACCCGCGACAAGGACGCGCTCACGCAGGAAGGCGTCGAGAAGATCCTCGCCGAGCTGTCCGAGCAGGGCTTCGACTACATCGTCTGCGACTCGCCGGCCGGTATCGAGACCGGCGCCATGATGGCGATGCATTTCGCCGACGAGGCGCTGATCGTCACCAATCCCGAGGTCTCCTCGGTGCGCGACTCCGACCGCATTCTCGGCATGCTGTCGTCCAAGACCAAGCGGGCGAAGGACGGCGGCGAGCCGATCAAGGAGCACCTGCTCATCACCCGCTACAACCCGAACCGGGTGGCCGGCGGGCAGATGCTGTCGCTGGAGGACATCCAGGACATCCTGCGCATCAAGCTGATCGGGGTGATCCCCGAATCCGAGACCGTGCTGCAAGCCTCCAACCAGGGCGTGCCCGCGATCCACGACGCCGACACCGACGTCGCCAAGGCCTACAGCGACGTCGTGGCGCGCTTCCTGGGCGAAGACCGCCCGATGCGCTTCATCGACGCCGAGAAGCCCGGTTTCTTCAAACGCATCTTCGGAAGGTAGCCCATGTCACTGTTCTCCTTTCTGCTGGGCGAGAAGAAGAAGACGGCGAGCGTCGCCAAGGAGCGGCTGCAGATCATCCTGGCGCACGAGCGCGGCACCCTGGGCGGCAAGCGGCCGGACTACCTGCCGGAGCTGCAACGCGAGCTGATCGCGGTGATCTCCAAGTACGTGTCGATCAAGGCCGAGGACATCAAGGTGCACCTCGAGCGCCAGGACGACCTCGAGGTGCTGCAGGTCAAGATCGAGCTGCCCGACACCGCGCTGGCCGCGCGCTGAGACACGGCATCGGGGCCGCGCGGGGCTTCCTGCGCGGCGCCCTTCGGGGGTATCGTGGCAGTCCCATCAAAACGGAGACTTCGCACATGGCAACCAGCAAGACCCCCGGCGGCGGCAGCCGCAAGCCGCACGCCACCGGCATGCCCTCGCCGGCCGACATCCAGGACGCCTTCGTCAAGCCGCTCAAGGGCATGGCCGAGCGCTTGCAGAACCTGCCGCTGGCGGGCGCCGCCGGTGCGATCGTCGAGAACGGACGCAAGGACCTGCAGGCGCTGATGCAGGCCAACGAGAAGTCCTACCAGGGCTTGCAGGCGGTGGTGCAGCGCCAGACCGAGATGCTCAAGTCCTCGATCGAGGAATGGCAGGAAACGGTCAAGGGCATGGGCTCGGCCGGCAACGCCCGCGAAGGCCTCACCAAGCTCGACGCCATGGGAAAGGCCGCGTTCAAGCAGGCGCTGGACGACATCCGCGAGCTGTCCGAGCTGGCCGCGAAGTCGCAGGCCGACGCCTTCACCGTGGTGCGCGACCGCATCCGCAGCAACGTCGACGAGGTCAGCAAGCTGCTGCAGACGCCGCGCAAGTAGCCTCCGGCCCAGCCGAGCCAAGCCCCCGAGCCCGTCACCCGACGGGCTTTTTTGTGTGGTGCCCGCGCGAAAATGAGAAAAAGGACCGCAACATTCGGAACAAGGAAGCGTACATTTCTGTTACGAACACAAGCGACCCCGTCGAATCAGCCATGGCATTGAATTCCCAGACGCGCGTTACTCCCCGGCCTTCTGCCCGGGCGGTCCTCGAAGCCGAGGCACGCGAGCGCTTGAGGCAGGCCTTGCCCGCCACGGTCGGCCACCTGCGCACGCACCAGGCCGGCCGCATCGAGGACAGCGACATCGACGCCTACGTCAAGCTCAACTGGCTCGAATGGCACGGCGGCGGCTTGCGGCTGACGATCACCGGGCGCAACGTCTGCGCCCAGGTCACGCCTTCGGCGGCCTAGCTTCTTCGGCGGGTCAGCGGTCGTCGGCCGCGGCGCGCGCCAGGCGCTCGCTCTTCCAGTAGACGTCGTCGCCACCGTCCACCCGGTTGAGCACCCGCGCCAGCACGAACAGCAGGTCGCTCAGGCGGTTGAGGTATTGCCGCGGCGCGTCGTTGATCGCGGCCTCGGCACCCAACGCCACCACCGCCCGCTCCGCCCGCCGCGCCACCGTGCGGCAGACATGCGCCTGCGACGCCGCCCGCGTGCCCGCCGGCAGGATGAACTCCGCCAGCCGCGGCAGCGCGGCGTTGTGGTCGGCCAGCGCCTCGTCGACCTGCAGCAGCGCCTCGGGCTTGAGCAGCGTGTAGCCCGGCATCGACAGTTCGCCGCCGAGGTTGAACAGCTGGTGCTGCACATCGACCAGCAGCTCGCGCACGGGCGCCGGCATCGGCTCGCACAGCAGGAGGCCGATGTGCGAGTTGAGCTCGTCGACGTCGCCCATCGCATGCACGCGCAGGTGGTCCTTGGGCACGCGGGTGTTGTCGCCGAGGCCGGTGCTGCCGTCGTCCCCGGTGCGGGTCGCGATCTGTGTGAGCCGATTGCCCATGATGTCTTCAGGTTCGTCCGAGAATGTGTGGTTCGTAGAATGGTAGACCTTCCAGGAGACAGCGCCCCATGAATGCTCCCACCGCACCGGCCCACCTGACGCCCGAGATCGCGCTGCGCGACGTGCCCGACGCGCTCATCGCGTCGCTCAAGGCCCGCTTCGGCGAGCAATGTTCCACGGCCCTGGCGGTGCGCACGCAGCATGGCCGCGACGAGTCGTCCTTCGACGCGCCGCCGCCCTCGGCCGTGGTCTTCGCCGAAAGCACGCAGGACGTGGCCGATGCGGTCGCCCTGGCCAGCGCCCACAGCGTGCCGGTGATTCCCTTCGGCGTCGGCTCCTCGCTCGAAGGCCACCTGCTGGCGATCCAGGGCGGCATCAGCATCGACGTCAGCCGCATGAACCGCGTGCTCTCGGTCAATGCCGACGACCTCACGGTGACGGTGCAGCCGGGCGTGACCCGCAAGCAGCTCAACGAGGAGATCAAGAGCACCGGCCTCTTCTTCCCGATCGACCCGGGCGCCGACGCCTCGATCGGCGGCATGACCGCCACACGTGCCAGCGGCACGAACGCGGTGCGCTACGGCACGATGCGCGAGAACGTGCTGGCGCTCGAAGTGGTCACCGCCAGCGGCGAGGTGATCCGCACCGGCACCCGCGCCAAGAAGTCGTCGGCCGGCTACGACCTGACACGACTGATGGTCGGCAGCGAAGGCACGCTGGGCGTGGTCACCGAGATCACCTTGCGCATCTATCCGCTGCCCGAGGCGGTGTCGGCTGCCATCTGCTCCTTCCCGAGCATCGAGGCCGCGGTGCGCACCACCATCGAGATCATCCAGCTGGGCGTGCCGATCGCGCGGGTCGAGCTGATCGACGTCAACACGGTGCGCATGGTGAACGCCTATTCGAAGACGTCGCTGCGCGAAGAGCCGATGCTGCTGATGGAATTCCACGGCTCGCCGGCCGGCGTCAAGGAACAGGCCGAGACGGTTCAGGAACTGGCCAGCGGTCACGGCGGCAACGCCTTCGAGTGGGCCAGCACGCCCGAGGAGCGCACCCGCCTCTGGACCGCGCGCCACAACAGCTACTTCGCCGCGGTGCAGTCGCGCCCCGGCTGCCGCGTGATCTCGACCGACACCTGCGTGCCGATCTCCCGACTGGCCGACTGCCTGCTCGAATCGGTGGCCGAGGCCGACGCCAGCGGCATTCCCTATTTCCTCGTCGGCCACGTCGGCGACGGCAACTTCCACTTCGGCTACCTGCTCGATCCGAACGTCCCCGAGGAGCGGGTCAAGGCCGAACAGATGAACCACGCGTTGGTGTCGCGCGCCCTGGCGCTCGAAGGCACCTGCACCGGCGAGCACGGCGTCGGGCTGCACAAGATGGGCTTCCTGGTGAGCGAAGCTGGCGCCGGCGCGGTGGACATGATGCGGACGATCAAGCGGGCGCTGGATCCGAAGAACATCATGAATCCCGGCAAGATCTTCAGTCTCTGACCCGGTCGGATCGGGTCGCCGGCAAAGTCCTCAGGACTTGCGCAGGCGCTCGATCAGCCCGTTGAGCGCATCCAGCGATCCGAAATGGATCGCCAGCTCGCCGCTTTCCTCCAGCTTTCCCGCGCGCCGCTTGCGCTTGCGGATGCGAACCTCGACCTCGGCGGCCAAGAGGTCGGCCAGTTCCTCCTCGACCCGCAGCAGATCGCGCGATTTTTCTTCGGTCGGGCGGCGCGGCGAAGGCGTCAGGCTGAATTCGGCGGCCAGTCGCTTGACCAGCGCCTCGGTCTCGCGCACCGACATCTTCTTGGCGTGGATCTGGTTGGCGGCGGTGATCTGGGTGGCCTTGTCGAGCGCCAGCAGCGCCCGGGCATGGCCCATGTCAATGTCACCGGCCATCAGCATGGCCTGCGCCGGCTCGGCGAGGTTCAGGAGGCGCAGCAGGTTGCTGGCGGCGCTGCGGGAACGGCCGACCGCCTGCGCCGCCGCCTCGTGAGTGAGTCCAAACTCTGCGACCAGACGTTGCAGGCCCTGGGCTTCTTCCAGCGGATTGAGGTCCTCGCGCTGGATGTTCTCGATCAGCGACATGGCGGCCGCGGCTTCGTTCGGCACGTCGCGGACCAGCACCGGGACGCTTTCCAGCCCGGCCAGGCCGGCGGCGCGGAAGCGGCGTTCGCCGGCGATGATCTCGAACTCGGCGTTCTTGGCGCGGGCGGCGTCGGGGTCCAGGCGGCGCACCAGGATAGGCTGCATGATTCCCTGCGCCTTGATGCTCTCGGCCAGTTCGTAGAGCGCGCCCTCGTCCATCCGGGTGCGAGGCTGGTAGACGCCGGGCACCATCCGATCGAGCCGCAAGGTGGTCGGGTTGGCCGCCGCGCCCTCGTCGAAGGCGGTGTGGTCCTGGCCGCTGAAGGTCGGGCCGAGCAAGGCTTCGAGGCCACGGCCCAGGCCCTTGGGTTTCTTGGTGACCATGGTTGTCATTCTTCTTTCAGTAGATCGTCGAGCAGGCGGCGGCCTTCGGGCCAGTCACCCAGTCCGGAGTCGCCATTGAGATGGCCGCCGGGGCCTGCATCGATGTAGGCAGCACCCCAATCCTCGGCCATCCGGCGCGAGCGGTCGGCGGCGCAATAGGGGTCGTCGGTGGCGGCCACGACCAGGGCCTCGAAGGGCAAGGGACGGCGCACGATCGGCGCCCAGCCCGGGATCATCTGGCGCAGGTCGTCGCGCTCCAGGTCGCCCGGCGCGACCAGCAGCGCGGCCCGCACCTTGGCGGTGTGGCTCGAATGCGCGGCCCAGGCGGCGACCAGGATGCAGCCGAGGCTGTGCGCCACCAACGCGACCGGTCCGGCCGCCGCCAGTACCTCTTCCTCCAGACGCGCCGACCAGTCGCCGCGGAGCGGCCGCATCCAGTCGTGCTGGTCGACCCGGTGATCGCCGTGCAGCGCTTCCCAGCGGCTTTGCCAATGGGCGGGGCCGCTGTTCTGCCAGCCGGGCAGCAGCAGGATCGTGGGAGCGTCCATGGCTCAGAACCCGTTCGGGTCCTGCAGCGCCAGGGAGGGATCGAGCGGCACCGGCGCGCGCGGCGCCAAGGGCGCCGGCTGCTCGGCCGCCAGTGCGCTGGCCGGCGGCATCTTCTGCACCAACTCCTGGGCGAAGGCGACGAAGGCGGCGCTGCCCTTCGCTGACGGATCGAAGATCACGCCCGGCAGCCCGTAGCTCGGCGCCTCGGCCAGGCGCACGTTCCGTGGGATCACGGTGTCGAACACCTTGTCGCCGAAATGCGCCTTGAGTTGCTCGCTGACCTGCTGCTGCAGGGTGATGCGCGGGTCGAACATGACCCGCAGCAGGCCGATGATCTGCAGATTCTTGTTGAGGTTGGCGTGCACCTGCTTGATCGTGTTGACCAGGTCGGTCAGGCCTTCGAGGGCGAAGTATTCGCACTGCATCGGCACGATCACGCCGTGCGCCGCGCACAGGCCGTTCAGGGTGAGCAGGCTGAGGCTGGGCGGGCAGTCGATCAGGATGAAGTCGTATTCGGCGCCGACCGCCGCCAGCGCGGTGCGCAGGCGCTTCTCGCGGCGGTCGAGCGCGACCATCTCGACCTCGGCGCCTGCCAGTTCGCGGTTGGCGCCGAGAACGTCGTAGCCGCATTTGTCGGCCTTGATGCGCCCTTCGGCGACCGAGGCCGACTCCAGCAGCACGTCATAGACCGTGGTTTCGAGGTTCCGCTTGTCGATGCCCGAGCCCATCGTGGCGTTGCCCTGCGGATCGAGATCGATCATCAGGACGCGCTGGCCGACCTTGGCCAGCCCGGCCGCCAGATTGACCGTGGTCGTCGTCTTGCCGACGCCGCCCTTCTGGTTCGCGATACAGAAGATCTTCGCCATTTCAGCGCGACACGGCCAGTTTGACGCCGAAGGCGATCAGGAAGAGGCCGGCCAGCTTGTTAAGCAGGCCGGAGGCTCGCGGGCTGGCGCGCAGCCGCTCGGCCAGGAAGAAGGTCAGGAGCGTCATCGTGAGGCCGTACAGGAAGGTCAGCGATGCGATCGTCAGCGCCATCACGGCGAAGGTGGCCATGCCCTGGTGGCGGGTCGGGTCCAGGAACAGCGGGAAGAAGGCCATGTAGAAGACGATGGCCTTCGGGTTCAGCAAGGTGATCGACAGCGCTTGGCGGAAGAACTGGCGCGGCCGGATCTGGAGGATCGGCGCTGCGCCGGGCTTGGCAATCAACATGCGGAAGCCGAGCCAGGCCAGGTAGGCGGCGCCCAGCCACTGCACAGCATGAAAGGCGGTCGGATAGGCGTTCATCAGCGCGGCGACGCCGGCCACGGCGGCCCACATCAGCACCTGATCGCCGGCGATGAGCCCCATCGTCGCGGCCAAGCCGGCGCGGACGCCGCCCTTGCCGGTCGAGGTGATCAAGGCCAGGTTACCGGGTCCGGGGATCGCGAGAAACAGAACGATGGCGGCGACGAACGCGCCGTAGTCAGCGATGCCGAACATGAAAGGCCTCAGAAGGGAGTGCGTCGAGTCTAAGCGAGGTCGGCTCGGACGAAGGGTGTCAGGAAGCGCGTTTTCGCATCCAGACGATGCAGCGATCGGCGTCGAGGCCCGGAACCGACAGATGTTCCACGTGAAACACCTCGACCGAGGCTGGCAATTGGGCGATCTCTTCGTCCGGCACCTTGCCCTTCATGGCCATCCATTTGCCTTCGGGCGCCAGCAACGCGGCGGACCCGGTGACAAAATCCGACAGCGACGCGAAGGCACGCGAGCTGATGAGCTCGTAGCTGCCGCTGAGCTTCTCCACCCGCGCATGAACGCCGCGAAGGTTCTTCAGCTTCAACTCGGACGCCACCTGCTGCACGAAAGCCGCCTTCTTGGCGACTGCATCGAGGCAGCTGACATCAAGGTCACCGCGAAGGATCGCGATCACCACACCCGGAAGACCGGCACCCGCACCGACGTCCAGCACCCGCCCTGCCCCTGGTTGCTCCCGCTGCAACGGCGCCACCACCGACAGGCTGTCCAGCAGATGATGAGTCAGCACGCTATCCGGATCGCGCAGGGCGGTGAGGTTGTAGACCTTGTTCCACTTCAGGATGAGCGCGCCGTAGTCGAGCAACTGTCGCGCTTGGGATTCGCTCAAGGGCAGACCGAGGGCCGAAGCGCCCTCGCACAACAACGCTTCCCGGCTCATTGCACCGCCGGGTCGGCCGTTGTCCGTTCCGCGGGCGCCGCTTCGCTTTGGAAAGCCTGGTGGCCGCCCTTGCGCAGATGGATTAGCAGCAAGGAGATTGCAGCCGGCGTCACGCCCGAAATGCGCGACGCCATGCCCAGCGTTTCGGGCCGGTGCCGATTCAGCTTTTGCCGGACTTCGAAGCCCAAGGCTTTGACCTGGTCGTAGTCGAAGTTGGTGGGCAACCGAAGATTCTCGAAGTGCGCCGCGCGGGCGACCTCGTCATGCTGCCGGTCGATGTAGCCGGAATACTTGGCGGCAATCTCGATCTGTTCGATCTCCATCAGGCCGAGCGCCTGGTCGCTGCCGTAGCGCCCACCTTCGAGCGACATCAGCGATTCGTAGCTGACATTCGGCCGCCGCAGCAGGTCGCCCAGGTTGTATTCGTGCTCGATGACCTGCCCCAGCACCCGCTCGGACTCCGCCGCAGCCAAGTTGCGCGGATTGACCCAGATGCTCTTCAACCGCTCTGTTTCACGTGAAACAAGATCGCGCTTCCGCGAAAAGGCGTCCCAGCGCGCATCGTCGACCAGACCCAGCTTGCGGCCGACTTCGGTCAGCCGCATGTCGGCGTTGTCTTCCCGAAGCTGCAGCCGGAACTCGGCCCTGCTGGTGAACATGCGGTACGGCTCGGTGACGCCCTTGTTGATCAGGTCGTCCACCAGCACGCCCAGATAGGCCTCGTCGCGCCGCGGCAGCCATGCGGCCTCACCCCGGCATTGCAGCGCCGCATTGACGCCGGCGAAGAGGCCCTGCGCGGCCGCTTCTTCGTAGCCGGTCGTCCCGTTGATCTGGCCTGCGAAGAACAACCCCTGGATCGCCCGCGTCTCGAAGTTGCTCTTCAGCTCCCGCGGATCGAAGTAGTCGTATTCGATCGCGTAACCCGGCCGGAGGATGTGCGCGTTCTCCAGCCCTGCCATCGAACGCACCAGCTGGTACTGGATGTCGAAAGGCAGGCTGGTCGAGATGCCGTTCGGATAGAACTCGTTCGTCGTCAGCCCTTCCGGTTCCAGGAAGATCTGGTGACTTTCCTTGTCGGCGAAGCGGTTGATCTTGTCCTCGACGCTCGGGCAGTAGCGCGGCCCGACGCCGTCGATCTTGCCGGTGAACATCGGGCTGCGGTCGAAGCCGGAGCGGATGATCTCGTGCGTGCGCGCATTGGTCTGCGTGATCCAGCACGGCACCTGCCGCGGATGCATGTCGGCGCGGCCCATGAAGCTGAAGACCGGCATCGGCCCTGCCCCGCCAGGCATGCCGTCGCCCGGCTGCTCGGTGCACTTCGAGAAATCGATGCTGCGGCCATCCAGCCGCGGCGGCGTGCCGGTCTTCAAGCGACCTTGCGGCAGCTTGAGTTCCTTCAGCCGCGCCGACAGGCTCACCGCCGGCGGATCGCCCGCCCTGCCCGCCTGGTAGCTGTCGAGCCCGACGTGGATGCGTCCGTCGAGGAAGGTCCCGGCGGTCAGCACCACCGCACTGGCCCGGAAGGCAATGCCGACTTGGGTGACGGCACCGACCACCCGATCGCCCTCGATCAGCAGGTCGTCGACCGCCTGCTGGAACAGGCTCAGGTTCGGCTGGTTTTCCAGCCGATGCCGGATCGCCGCCTTGTAGAGCACCCGGTCGGCCTGGGCACGCGTGGCCCGCACCGCGGGACCCTTGCTGGAGTTGAGGATGCGGAACTGGATCCCGGCCTCGTCCGTCGCGATCGCCATCGCCCCGCCGAGGGCGTCGACCTCGCGCACCAGGTGGCCCTTGCCGATCCCGCCGATCGACGGGTTGCAGCTCATCTGCCCCAGCGTCTCGATGTTGTGGCTCAGCAGCAGGGTGCGCGCGCCCATGCGGGCGGAGGCCAGCGCGGCTTCGGTGCCGGCATGGCCGCCGCCGACGACGATCACATCGAATTCTTCGGGGTACAGCATGGGAGTGGCGCGGGGACGCGCGCGCGACGCAAAGGGGCGGAGATTTTAATCGCCGCCGACCTTTTCCGCCCATCCCACGCCCCAAGTCCCTGCGAGCCGTGCGGCGCCGGCCCTGAATGGTTTGCTATCTTTTTGATAGCAAAAGAGTCAGTCCACCTCGTGCGCCGCAGCTTGCGCAACGTTCGCGCGGTCCACCGGCACCGGCTTCTCGATGCCGGTCAGCAGGCCGCTCGGCTCGGGTTCCACCGGCGCTTCGGCGTGCTCGTCCTGCAGTTCGCGCACGGTCAGCGCCTTGCCGGTCATGCGCACCGGTCCGAAGATGGTGCAGAAGGCCACGTCCTTGGCATCGCGGCCGGTGCCGACCCGCACGATGCGGTCGACCGGCGCCATCCGGGTCGGATCGAACAGCACCCACTGGCCGCCGAGCCAGGCCTCGAACACCGCGTGGAAGTCCTGCGGCGGCTCTTCGAAGTTCACGTAGCCCACCACCAGCCGCGCCGGAATGTTCAGCGCCCGGCAGAAGGTGATGCCCAGGTGCGCGAAGTCCCGGCAGACGCCGGCGCGCTCGACGAAGACCTCCCGAGCCGTGGTGGTCGAGACGCTGCTGCCCGGCTCGTAGGTGATGCTTTCGTGGATCCAGTCGACGATCGCCTGCACCCGGCCGATGCCGGGCGGCAGGTCGCCGAACAGTTGCTGCGCGCAGCGCGACATCAGGTCCGACTCGCAATAACGGGTCGGCAGCATGTAGTGCAGGATCTCGTTGGGCACCTCGTTGACCGGCACCTCGGCCAGGTCCGGGGGCACCGTCACCGGCACCCGCTGCACGTGCGCGCGGTAACGGATCTTCAGCGGCCCCGGTTCGGCATCGAAGCGCACGAAGCGGTTGCCGTTGTTGTCGTCGCTGAATGACTGGATGCGCACCGCCGGTTCGATCACCAGGTCTTCGCTCACCAGGGCCTGCGCGCCGCTGCGCACCGCCTCGATGTTGAGCAGCAGGTGCGAAGGCGCGGCGACCTCGTATTCGAGGACCGCGTCCACGTGGGAGAAATGCATGGGAATCCTTGCGGCGCCGGCCGAAGGGCTCGACGCGAAAACTCGTTCGAGGCTCGTCAGGCGTGCTCAGCCCTGCGCGAATCGACGATTCGCAGGTCACGAGCCCGCACGGCGTTCGACGGCGCGACCTTCCTGGCGGCGACCGGCCAATGTGCGGTCGTCACCTGCAACACGCGCAGCACTCGATGCGCCGGGCTCTGCAGCAGCGCGCCCAGCGAGCGCGACTGCGACCAGCCGTTCCAGACCGGCTGCATCAATGCAAGGCTTTCCGCGCAGCGCCGATGCCCAGCGCGGCGAGCACCAGGAACACGACCGTGAGGATCAGGAACAGCCCGAACAGCACCTTGGCGATACCGGCTGCGCCGGCCGCGACGCCGCCGAAGCCGAGCAAACCGGCGATCAGCGAGATCACCGCAAAAATGATGGCGTACTTCAACATTGCTTCTCTCCTGGTTGGCGACCCACGGCCGCGACGGAATGAAGGATATGAAGCCGGGCGCCCGGCGCTCATAGTCGCCTTGCGCTTGCCACCGTAGGACAAAATCACTTGGCGCCCGCGCTAGCATGTCGCCCGGCGCGCATCGACGCCACCTGCCAATCCACCGGAGCCAAACCAATGAAGCTGTATTACTCGCCGGGCGCCTGCTCGCTGTCGCCCCACATCGCCCTGCGCGAAGCCGGCCTGGCCTTCGAGCCGGTCCTCGCCAGCACCAAGAGCCACAAGCTCCAGGACGGCACCGACTACTACGGCATCAACCCGCTCGGCTATGTGCCGATGCTCGAACTCGACGACGGCACGCGCCTGCGCGAAGGCCCGGCCATCCTGCAGTACATCGCCGACCAGGTGCCGACCAAGAACCTCGCACCGGCCAACGGCACGCTGCAGCGCTATCGCCTGCAGGAGTGGCTGACCTTCATCGGCACCGAGATCCACAAGGGCTACTCGCCGATGTTCAACCCGAACATGCCGGAGGAAGCCAAGACCATCGCCAAGACGCGCCTGCTGTCGCGCTACCAGTGGCTCGAAGGCCAGCTGGCCGACAAGGAATACCTGATGGGCGACCACTTCAGCGTCGCCGACGGCTACCTGTTCACGGTCAGCAACTGGGCCAAGCCCACCGGCGTCGACCTCGCGCCCTACCCGAACGTGCGTGCCTGGCAGGCCCGCATCGCCGCGCGCCCCGCGGTGCAGGAAGCGCTCAAGGCCGAAGGCCTGCTGCAGGCCGCCGCCAAGTAAGGCCGCCACCCGGTAGCGAAAGCCCGACAACCTTGCCACAGCAGGGTTGCGGTGCAGGGATTACCCTTGGCCGGCTTTCGCTTTCCGACATCCCAACCACAGGCACTCGACTCCATGTCCTCTCTCTTCGATCCCGTCAAGGCCGGCGACCTGGCGCTCGCCAATCGCATCGTGATGGCGCCGCTGACGCGCAACCGCTCGCCCAATGCGGTGCCGCGCGACATCACCGCCACCTACTACGCGCAGCGCGCCTCGGCCGGCCTGCTGATCACCGAAGCCACCGCCATCAGCCAGCAGGGCCAGGGCTACTCCGACGTGCCGGGCCTCTACGGCACCGAGCAGCTCGATGCCTGGAAGAAGGTGACCGACGCGGTGCATGCCAAGGGCGGCAAGATCGTGGTCCAGCTGTGGCATGTGGGCCGCGTCTCGCACACCGACCTGCAGCCGGACAACGGCAAGCCGGTCGCGCCCTCGGCGATCGCCGCCAAGACCAAGACCGTCCTGATCAAGAACGGCGTGCCGAGCTTCGTCGACACCTCCGAGCCGCGCGCCCTCGACGCGAGCGAACTGCCGGGCATCGTCCACAGCTACGCCACCGCGGCACGCAACGCGGTCGAGACCGCGGGCTTCGACGGCGTCGAGATCCACGGCGCCAACGGCTATCTGCTCGACCAGTTCCTGAAGACCGGCAGCAACCACCGCACCGACGACTACGGCGGCAGCATCCAGAACCGCGCACGCCTGCTGCTCGAAGTGACCCGCGCGGTCACCGACGCGGTCGGCGGCGGCCGCACCGGCATCCGCCTGTCGCCGGTGACGCCGGCCAACGACGCGCACGACGAGCATCCGCAGGCGCTCTTCGACTACGTGGTCAAGCAACTGGCACCGCTGAACCTGGCCTACATCCACGTCATCGAGGGCGCCACCGGCGGCCCGCGCGAACTGGAAGACCGCCCCTTCGACTACGAGGCATTGCGCGCCGCCTACCGCCAGGCCGGCGGCAAGGGCGCCTGGATGGTGAACAACGGCTACGACAAGTCGCTCGCCGAGGAAGCGCTCAAGGAAGGCGACGATCTGGTCGCCTTCGGCAAGCCCTTCATCTCGAACCCCGACCTGGTGCGCCGCCTGCGCGAAGGCGCGACCCTCAACGCCTGGGACAAGAACACCTTCTACGGCGGCGGCGAAGCCGGCTACACCGACTACCCGGCACTCGCCTGACAAGGCGACCGCGCTCGCGGATCAGCTCGGCTGGAAGGCCACGCTGACCCGCAGCCCGCCGCTGTCGGAAGCCTGACCGAAGCGCAGCTCGGCACCCAGCAGGCCGGCATAGCGCGACACGATCGCCAGGCCCAGGCCCGCGCCCTGGCCGAGCTTCTGCCCGGCCTGGCCCTGCGCCCAGCGCTGCATCAGGTCGGCCTGCGCCGCCGGTGCGATGCCCGGGCCGTCGTCGGCCACGCCGAGGGTCGAGCCCGAGACCTCGACCGTGATCGTCTGGCCGCCGTAGCGCAGCGCGTTGTCGATCAGGTTGTCGAGGATGCCTTCGACCAGCGCGGCGTTGGCCTGCACGGTCACTTCCTCGTCGAGGCCCATCGCGCCGAGGTCGACGCCCTGCGCGTCGGCGCGCGCCAGATGGCGCATGACCGCTTCCTGCGCCAGCTTGTCCAGCCGCAGCGGCTCGCGCTGCAGGCCGGTGCGGCCTTCGTCGGCCAGCGCCAGGCCGAGCAGCTGGTCGACCAGGTGGCTGGCGCGGGCCTGGCTGGCGGCGATGTGCAGCAGCTGCTCGCGCCAGATCTCGGGATCGCGCTGCGCCAGGCCGTAGTCGGCTAGCGCGCGGATGCCGGCCAGCGGCGTGCGCAGCTCGTGCGCCACGTTGCCGGCGAATTCGCGCTGCGCCAGCACACTGTGCGCCAGCCGTTCGAGCAGCGCATTGAGCGTCTCGCCGAGCTGCTCCATCTCGCGCGAGCTGCGCGCCACCGGCACGGCCGTCAGGTCGTGCGCATGGCGCTTCTCGAGCGTGCGGCGCAGCGCATCGAGCGGCCGCAGCTCGCGGCCGATGCTGCGCCAGAGCCAGCTCGCGAGCAGCGCCAGCAGCAGCAGCTGCGGCGCCAGCGAATAGCCGAGCAGCCGCTCGAGCAGCACCGCGCGCGCATGCGTGGTCTGCGCGATCACCACCTGGTAGGGCTCGGGCAGTTCGTGGTTGAGCACCACCGCGCGCAGCGCCTTGCCCTGGAAGTCGATGTCCGAGAAGCGGTAGCGCGCGCCCTCGGGCGGCGCCGGCGCCTGCAGGCCGGCGTCGCCGGCGAGCAGCGAGCCATCGGGTCGCAGCACCGCGAAGTAGACCGCCTCGGCCTGGTCGAACAGCACGTTGTCGACCTCGCGCGGCGACAGCAGGAATTCGACCCCGCGCTCGCCGGTCTGGACGTTGAACGACAGCGCATAGGCGTCGTCCAGCATGGCCCGGTCGAAGGCCTGCTCGGTGAAGTGGTTGGCGATGAACAGGGCCACTGCGGTGCCCGCCAGCCAGGTGAGGCCGAGCGGCAGCAGCACGCTGCGCAGCACCCGCACGGTGAGCGACGGTGCCGTGGCCGCGAGGGCCTGGCGGGCGGTCACGCTCAGGCTTCCGCTTCCATCAGGTAGCCGATGCCGCGCAGGGTGCGGATCACCGCGCCGCTGCCGACCAGCTTCTTGCGCAGCCGCGAGATGAAGGCCTCGAGCGCGTTGTCGCCCAGCGATTCGTCGAAGGTCGACAGCTTGTCGGACAGCTCGCGCTTGCTGATGGTGCGGCCCGGCGGACTCATCAGCTCCCACAGCACCTCGAACTCGCGCGCCGGCAGGTCGAGCGGCACGCCGCCGACGCCAAAGCGGCGCGCCCGGCGGTCGAGCCGCAGCTGGCCGAGCAGCGCGATGTCCTCGGTGCCCTGGGCGCGGCGCACCAGGGCGCGCAGCCGTGCCTCTACCTCGGCCAGATCGAAGGGCTTGCCCAGGTAGTCGTCGGCGCCGGCATCGAGCCCGGCGATGCGCTCCTCGGTGCGGTCGCGGGCGGTGAGCACCAGCACCGGCGTGCGGTCGCCGCGGCCGCGGGCATGGCGCAGCGCCACCAGGCCGCTGGCCAGGCCGCTCGTCGGGCTGGCGGTGGCCGGCAGGGTGAGGTCGAGCAGCACCGCGTCGAAGGTCTGGACGCGCCAGAGGTGGTCGGCATCCTCGACGTTGGTGGCCACGTCGACCCGGTGGCCGGCATCGCTGAAGCTGCGCAGCATCACGCCGCGCAGCACCGCGTCGTCTTCGATCAGGAGGATTCGCATGGGTGGACCCGGAGAAAAGGTAGCCGTTTGTACCGCATGCGGCGCATGGGCTCCAGTAGGCCCCTGCGAGACATCGGTGCCACGGAAAGGTTCAAACTAGGCCCCCTGTTTCAAACGAAGGAGCCATTGCGATGAGCCAGAAGTTTCAGGTGTCGGGCATGAGCTGCGACCACTGCGCCGGCCTGGTGAAGGGTGCGGTCGAGACCATCGATCCGAGCGCGCAGGTCACGGTCGACCTCGAGAGCGGCCATGTCGACGTGGTGAGCGAGCATCCGCGCCAGGACATCATTGCCGCCATCGAGAACGCGGGCTACCGGGCCGCCTGACCCCGCGGCCTCAGCCCGCGACCAGCGCCAGGTAGCCCTTGCGGGTGTCGTCGCTGACCGAGTCGACCAGCTGCTGGTAGGGCGTGCGGTGCCGCGCCAGCATCCGCGCCGACGCCACCATCTTCGACTTGCAGTACCAGTGGCAGGTGTGCTGCATCAGGAAGAGCTCGGCCGACATGGTGAAGGCCTTGGCCTTGGCCGGACGCTGCAGGTCGTTGCGCATCGCCGCGCCGATGCCGCGCGCATGGATCGCCAGCGCGCGGCGCAGGTCGAAGCTGGCCCGCGGGAAGAGGCGGCTGGCATAGGGCAGGCCGATGGGCAAGCGGCTGACCCGCGAGCGGACCTCGTCGACCGACTGGAACTCGGCGGCGAAGCGATCGAACTGGGCCGACAGCCGCGCCTCGGTGTTGTCGAGCAGCCGCCAGATCTGCTCGCGGCGCTCGGGGTCGTCCTCGCCGAGGCAGCGCAGATAGCCCTCGGTGAGGCTTTCCATCAGCTTCTCGATCTGGTAGTGGCCCAGGTGGCTGCCCAGGAGCGCGATGCGCTGGCGCTCGTCGCCCGAGCGGAGGATGTAGGCACCGACGATGGCCAGCATCACCAGGGTAAGGATTTCCATGTCTGCGTTGAAAAGGACGGAGCGGGGAGTTTAAGGACCGCCCGCCACGCCGGAGCTGCCCGGGCCGGCCCGACTGTGGCGCGGTTTCGTCGCCCGGAGCCGTGCGCGGCCGAAATGCAGGCCGCCGGCACCGTGCGCACGCCCGCGGCCCTTCCTTTCGCCGACACTCGAGGATCTGGTCCTGGAGGGACGAACCGAGTGAGAGACATTTGCTGAAGAAAGCATCGCTGTACGTGTTGTTCGCGCTGCTGGCGCTGGTGCTGACCGCGGTGATCGCGCTGTACCTGGTGGTCAAGCTGGCGCTGGCGCCGGGCCCCGACGAATGGCCGGCGCGCATCCAGGTGGGTCCGGTCGCGATCGACGTCGGCGTGCCGACCGCGCTGCGGCTGGCGACCTCGACCTGGGCCGGTCCCTGGCTCGACGGCCACGGCTTCGACAGCCGCTGGGGCCCGGTGGTGCTGGGCTGGGACGAGCCCTCCGCCACGCTCGAGGCCCGCTGCGCCCCCTGCAGCGCCACCCTGCCCGACTTCGGCCAGACGCCAATCCGGCTCGACAGCCTGCGCGGCACGGTGCACCGCGACGCCGGCACCCTGAGCGGCGTGATCGAAGCGACGCCCGCCGCCCGCGCCAGCGGCGGTGCACATCCGAACGTGCTGCATGCCCGCTGGACCGGTCGCCTCACGCAGAGCGCGCTGCGGGCGGAGATCCATGCGTCGGATGCACCGATCGTCGACTGGTACGCGGCGCTGGCGCCCGGGCTGCCCGAACTGCAACGCGCCCACATCGACGGCACCCTGGCGCTCGACGCCCAGCTGAACCTGCCGGCAGCCACCTTCAGCGTGCAGCCGCGCTTCTCGCAGTTCGCGGTCGACGGCCTCGGCACCGAGGCGCTGGTCGGCACGCGCTCGGCCTGCGGCCCGTCCGCCCGCCTCGGCGCCGAGAGCACGCTGGCTCGGGCGGTCATCGCGGCCGAGGACCCGTCCTTCCTGAGCCACCCCGGCTACGAAGCGAGCGCGCTCACGGCCGCGCTCGGCCTGAACCCGAAGGCCGGCAGCGCCGAGCGCGCCGGCAGCACCCTCGACGAGCGACTCGGCCGGCTCCTGAGCCCGTCGGTCGCCAACCTCGGCGACCCGGGCATCGAGCGGCTGCGCGCGCTGCTCTACGCGGTCGAGCTGGAGCAGACGCTGGGCAAGGCGCGCATTCTCCAGGCCTACCTCGACAACGCGCCCTGGGGCCCCAACCTGTGCGGCGCCGAAGCGGCGGCGCGCACCTATTTCAAGCGCGGCGCACGGAATGTGGACGCGGTGCAGGCGGTCTGGCTGGCGGTGCTGGTCCAGGATCCGACCAACGCCCTGGCGCAGTGGAAGCGCGACGGCAAGGTCGACGGCGCACGCGCCAAGGCGGTGGCCGATGCGATGAAGGGCCTCACCAAAGTGCAGCGCGACGGCCTCGTGCAAGGGCTGGAGGCGGCCCGCTTCGCACCACCTTGACGCAGCGCCGGCCGCGCACCAGCTTGGCGCATCCCGGTGCGGCCGCGGCACCGATCCGCTGGCACATGTCTTGCGATCGCATCCGCAATGGATGCTGTCACCGCCCTTCCTCCCGCCGCCGTTGAGATCGTCTCGCTGAGCAAGCGCTACGCGGCCGGCACACCTCCCGCCGTCGACCAGATCGACCTGCGGATCGCCAGCGGAAGCTACTGCTGCCTGCTCGGGCCCTCGGGCTGCGGCAAGAGCACCACCTTGCGCATGGTGGCCGGCCACGAGTCGGCCTCCGGCGGCGACATCCTGCTGGACAACCGCAACATCACCAACCTGCCGGCGGCGGCGCGCGGCACGGCGATGATGTTCCAGAGCTTCGCGCTGTTCCCGCATCTCTCGGCGCTCGACAACGTGGCCTTCAGCCTGAAGATGAAGGGCGTCTCCAAGGCCGAGCGCCACAAGCGCGCCGCCAACCTGCTCGAGCGGGTCGCGATGGGCCACCTGGCCGCCCGCAAGCCCGGCGAGCTGTCCGGCGGCCAGCAGCAGCGCGTGGCGCTGGCGCGGGCGCTGATCACCGAGCCGCGCGTGCTGCTGCTGGACGAGCCGCTGTCGGCGCTCGACCCCTTCCTGCGCATCCAGATGCGCGCCGAGCTGCGGCGCTGGCAGAAGGAGCTGGGCCTGACCTTCATCCACGTCACGCACTCGCAGGAAGAGGCGATGGCGCTGGCCGACACGATGGTCGTCATGAACAACGGCCTGATCGAGCAGGTCGGCTCGCCGCACGAGGTCTACAACCGGCCGGCCAGCGAATTCGTGGCCCGCTTCATGGGCGGCCACAACGTCTTCGCGACGCCGGGCGGCCTGATCGCGGTGCGCAACGACCACATGCACATCGCGCCGGCGACCGGCGCGCCCGGTGAAGCGGGCGTGCCGGCGCATGTCACCGACGTCGAATACCAGGGCACCTACGTGCTGCTCGGCCTGCGCCTGACCGGCGTGCGGCCGGAGCTCAGCAGCGTCTCGGTGCTGCTGTCAGAGCAGGCCTTCGTCGAACGCGCCTACGAGGTCGGCGAGAGCGTTCGCCTGTCCTGGGACGAGGTCGATGCCCACGTGCTCGGCCCGGGCGCGACCCGGCCCGCCGCCGACGACGGCAACGCGCCCCATTCGCGGCCGGCGCCG
>NZ_LMUW01000131.1 GCF_009765735.1 Xenophilus sp. L33 | reverse complement strand
TCGGGAGCCGCCGACGGCGCACGCGCCAGCTCGTCGAGCGCCGGCGCCGCGGCAGCACCGGCCACCGTCTCGGCACTGGCCAGCGCCGCCTGCGCCGCATCGGCCCGGCTGCGCAGCGCGCGCAGATGGCTCGGGTCCACGGCCAGGTCACCGGTGAAGGAGCCGCCGAGCGTCTTGTAGGCGGCGATGAGCGTGCGCAGCCGCTCGTTGATCTGCCGGTTCTGGCGCTCGCGACGCTGCTGCACGCTCTGCATCAGCAGGAGCCGGATGCCGACCGCCACCAGCGACACCACGACCAGGCCGAAGAGGGTCGACAGGATGCCCTGCCAGGAACTGAAGTCGAGGGCGCCGCGCATGTTCGGAATGGATGGACCGGGTGTCGGGAAGCCACCGCGGCGCCCGGGATCGGAGTGTGCCATTCATGCGCTGCGCGCCTTTCGCAGGACGCTCCGGAAGATCCACAGCACCGGCACGGTCGCCGCCGCGGTCACGGCCGCCATCCACAGCGCCGCACGGCCGCTGCCCGCGCGGTCGTAGAGCGCGCCGGCAAGCGCCGGAAGCAGCGCGCAGCCGAGGTAGTAGAGCGTGAAGAAGACGCCCATGCCGGCGCCCCGGCTCGCCGGGCGCAGAAACTCCGCGGGCAGCGAGACGAACGCCGCGGCCGGAATGCCGCCCAGCAGGCCGCCCGCGACGATCCAGGGCAACGGCGCCGCGCCCGACGCGAGCATCCAAAGCGACAGGCACCAACCAGCGATGCACAGGTGGCAGACCCAGTCCGGATGGCGCGCGCGCTTGAGCACGAAGCCGCCCGCCTGCACCGCGACCACGAAGACGACGGTGCTCGACGCGACCAGATGCCCGGCCCGCGCGATGTCGAATCCCTGCTCCACCAGGAACGAGGGCAGGAACGACACCATGATCTGGAACGCGGCGTTGTAGAGCAGCCAGGGGAACGATCCCACCAGCAGCAGCAGCCATTCGGTCCGCGACAGCGCGCCCAGGCCCAGCGTCGCCGCGAACAACGCGGTTGTGGCGATCGCCCATCGCCAGCCCGCCGCCTGGCCGAGCGGCGCGACCAGGAGCAGCGCCAGTCCGATGCCGATCGGCCAGGAATTGATGAGCACCGACATGGCGAGCAGGCGCTCCCTGCCGTCGAAGAGGTCGGCGACCATCTTGGTCACCAGCACGTTCAGCATGACCGCACCGATGCCGTTCAGTCCGCGCGCCGCGCTGGCTTCGGCCAGCGATCCGGCGAGCCCCAGCCAGGTCCCGCCCGCAGCCATCAGCGCCAGGCCCCAGAGCACCAACCGCCGATCGCCGAAGCGCGCACCGAGCAGGCCGCCCGGCAGCGCGAAGACCACGCCGGGCAGCAGGTACAGCCCGATCAGGCCGCCGAGTTGCGCCTTGTCGATGCCCATCCGGCCGGCCATGAGCGGCGCCACGGCCGCAACCGACTGGAACTGGAAACCGATGGCCGCGCGCGCCAGGGTCAGCACGGCCAGCGACCACCAGCGAGCGGAAGCCCGCGATTCGTGCGACGTCGAGCCGCGGGCATCGGCGCCGCCCTGCATTGCACGCTCGTCGGATCCACCGGCATTCATTGCGCGTCCTTCCGAGCGCAAGTCGCTCGCTCGGGCGCGCCAGCTTGAGCCGTCCCCGCACGCTGCGTCAACCTCCTTCCTGTGTAGCAGCAGGCAACGTCGGATTGACGGCGCCTGCGGGGAATAATATGATGACAACAATATTATTTGCCTCCCGCCATGAGCCGCCCCGCCAACACCCGCAAGGAAGACACTCACGAGCGCATCGTCGCCGCGGCCGCCCGCAGCATTCGCGAGAACGGCTACGCCGGCGTCGGCGTGGCCGACGTCATGAAGGAAGCGGGCCTGACCCACGGCGGCTTCTACGCCCACTTCGAGTCGCGCGATGCGCTGCTGGTTGAGGCACTCGAGCGCGCCGGCCGCGAGAGCTTCGACGCGGTGCGGCAGGCCGCCGAACGGCGCGGCCGCCGCGGCATCAGCGCCTTCCGCTCGCTGGTCGAGACCTACCTCGCCGACGCGCACCTGGGCTCGATGGACAGCGGCTGCCCGGTGGCCGCGCTCGGCTCCGACATGCCGCGCCAGTCGCCGGTGGTGCGCGAAGCTTCGGCGCAGCGCGTGCGGCGCCTGATCGCCGCCGTGCGTGCCAGCCTGCCGGCGCCGGGGGCGGAAGCCGTGGTCGCCGCCACGATGGTCGGCGCGCTGCAACTGGCCCGGGCGCTGGGCGACAACGCCGAAGGCCGCGCGGTGCTGGCACAGGCGCGCAGGTCGCTGCTGCGGCAATACGGAACGGCCAAGCCGGCCAAGGCCACAGAAGCGGACCCTGCCGCTGCGCAAGCGGCGCATTGATGCGGTCGCGTTCCATCAGTCATGCATTCCTTCGTTCATTAATATGATGAAAATCATATTCAAGCCCGTCCACCTCCCAACCAGGAAGCCTTCATGAAGATCGACAACGCCACCGTCCTCGTCACCGGCGCCAATCGCGGCATCGGCCTGGCCTTCGCCCGCGAACTGCTGGCCCGCGGCGCCCGCAAGGTCTACGCCGGCGCGCGCGACCCGGCCAGCATCACGCTGCCTGGCGTCGAGGCGATCCGGCTCGACGTCACCAAGCCAGCCGACGTCGCCGCGGCGGTGGCCAAGGCGAGCGACGTCACGCTGGTCATCAACAACGCCGGCATCGCCGAGGTCGGCGGTTTCCTGGCCGCAGACAGCGAAGCGGTCGCGCGCCGCATGTTCGAGACCAACTTCTTCGGCGTGCTGCGCATGAGCCAGGCCTTCGCGCCGGTGCTGAAGGCCAACGGCGGCGGCGCGTTCCTGAACGTGCTGTCGATCGTCACCTGGATCAACGCCGGCCTGCTGGCGCCCTACGCGGCCAGCAAGTCGGCCGCCTGGTCGCTCACCAATTCGCTGCGCCACGAACTGCAGGCGCAGGGCACGCAGGTGACCGCGCTGCACATGGCCTTCGTCGACACCGACCTGGCCCGCGGCATCGACGCGCCGAAGACCAGCGCGGAAGACATCGCGAAGAGCGCACTCGACGGCCTGGAAGCCGGGCAGGACGAAGTGCTGGCCGACGATCGCACCCGCTCGATCAAGCAGGGCCTGGTTGCCGCGGTCCCCAGCTACATGCCGCCGCGCGCCTGATCCGCCGCACGAGGACCGCCCGATGACGCTCGCCACTGCCACTGCCACCACCGCCGCTGCCGCGGTCCCCATCGCCGAATTGGCGCCGACCGCCCTGCCCGGCGCCGCGGCCAATGCGCCGCTGCATGCCGTCCGCTCGCCCTGGCCGGTGTTCTGGGTGGCCAGCGTCGCGGCCTTCCTGGTCTCGCTCGACAGCACGATGCTCTACGCGGCCTTTGGTGCGCTGCGCGCGGGCTTCCCCGGCGCCAGCGCGGCCGACATGTCGTGGGTGCTGAATGCCTACACGGTGGTCTATGCGGCGATCCTGATCCCGGCCGGCGGCCTGTCGGACTCCTACGGCCGCAAGCGCGTGTTCATGTTCGGTGTGACGCTCTTCATCGCCGCCTCGGCCGCCTGCGGCCTGGCCGGCAGCGTCGGCTGGCTGATCGCGGCGCGCGTGCTGCAGGCGGTCGGCGCGGCGCTGCTGACGCCGGCTTCGCTGTCGATCGTGCTGGCCGCCTTTCCGCAGAGCAAGCGGGCGGTCACGGTGAGCCTGTGGGGCGCGGTCGGCGGCTTCGCGGCGGCGGTGGGGCCGAGCCTCGGCTCCTTCGTCATCCAGAGCATCGGCTGGCCCTGGGCCTTCTTCATCAACCTGCCGATCGGCGCGCTGTCGCTCTGGTGCGGCGCCTACCTGCTCAAGGAATCTGCGCGTTCGGCGCAGCGGCCGAAGGTCGACCTGGTGGGCATGGCGCTCCTGATCGTGGCGGTCGGCGCGATGGCGCTGGCGATCGTCGAATCCGAATCGGCCGCCTGGACGCGCACCCAGCTGACCGCGGCCGCGGCCACCGGCGTGATCGCGCTGGTGACCTTCGTGGTCTGGGCCCGCACGGTGCGGGATCCGCTGGTGGACCTGAAGCTCTTTCGCCATCCGACCTACAGCGCGGTGAACGCGGCGACGCTCTCCTTCGGCATCGCCTTCGCGATGATGTTCTTCACCTTCTTCTTCTACACCTCGAACGTCTGGCACTACACCCAGGCGCAGGCCGGGCTGGCGATCGCGCCGGGGCCGCTGATGGTGATCCCGGTGGCGGTCGTCACCGGGCGCCTGGCCGGTCGCTACGGGCACCGGCCCTTCCTGGTCGGCGGCGGGTTGCTCTTCGCCTGCACCGGCGCCTGGTTCATGTTCGTGCCGGGGCTGGAGCCGGCCTACCTCACGCAGTTCCTGCCGGGGCTCTTCCTGAGCGGCATGAGCGTCGGGTTGGTGATGCCATCGCTCTCCGGCGCAGCGGTGAGCAAGCTGCCGGCGGCGCACTACGCAGTGGGAAGCGCCGTGAACCAGGCGACGCGCCAGATCGGTTCGGTGATCGGCGTCGCGGTCACGGTGCTGCTGCTCGGCCACGGCGCTGTGCAGCGCGGCGACTTCAACGCGATCTACGGGCTGCACATCGGGCTGGCCCTGCTGACCGCCGTGCTCTGCCTGTGGGTCAACACCCGGCCGGCGCCGCGGCCGGCCTGAGCCGGCGGGCCGGCTTCAGTACATGTGGCCCAGGTCGCGAACGTCCGAGCGCACCGCGGCGCGATCGAGGCCGTGCAGCGGCAGGTTGACCAGCAACTCGAGCCGGCGCCGGAGCGAATAGAGGGTCTGGATCGCGGCATGGGCCGCCTCGTCGGGCGCCTCGATCGCGGCGACGTCCGGGTAGGACCAGAGCGCCGCATCGGGCTGGCCTTGCCAGCGCGGCTGCAGCGGCTCCATCGCGGCGTCCAGCAGGATCACCAGCTCGACCCGCGGTCCGCCCATGCGGGACAACTCGTCCCAACTGCGCAGAGGCGCGGTCGGCAGCGCGATGCCGGCGCTGTCGAGGGCGGCCACCGCCGCCGGATGAATTTCCTCGGCCACCTCGCCGGGCCGGCCGCAGGCATGGGCCGAGAAGCGCTGCGGGGCGAGGTGCACGAGGCAGCCCGTTGCCAGCACACTGCGCAGGGAACAACGCCGAGAAACGAACACGACTCCGATTTTCTGCATGACATTTCAATATACGCGCCTCGCCTCGGGAATGCCCCGCATTGGGGCATCGCACCGCATCACGTGGACGGGCCGGCGAGACGAACGTCCATCATAGAAACGTTTTGCGACATTTGCATGCATCGCGAGCCCGCGGCTGACAAACGGCTGTCCCATACGCCGAGCAAGATGTCGCGATGGCCCGCGATGTGCTGCTCACCTTCAATGCCGGTTCGTCGACCATCAAGCTCGGGCTGTTCGCGGTCGAGCATGGCGCCGCAGTGGCCTTCGGCCAGGGCGAGGTCGACCTGCGCCACACACCGCTCAAGCTGTCGCTCAAGGAAGGCGATCGCGCGCTCGACGTCGACCTGAAGGCGCCCGCGACCGACGACCTGCACCACGTCATCGACGAACTGCTCGGCTGGCAGGCGAAGCATTTCGCCCACGACACGCTGGTGGCGGTCGCGCACCGCATCGTCCACGGCGGCGACCGCTTCGTCGAAGCCGCCTTAGTGGACGACGACACGCTCGCCGGCATCGAGGCGCTGGCGCCGCTCGCGCCGCTGCACCAGCCGCAGGGCCTGCGGCTGATCCGCGCGGTAAAGCATCTCCGGCCCGACCTGCCGCAGAGCGCCTCCTTCGACACCGCCTTCCACCGCAGCCAGAGCGACGCGGTGCGGCATTTCGCGCTGCCGCGCGAGATGTTCGACCAGGGCATCAAGCGCTACGGCTTCCATGGCCTCTCGTACAAGTTCATCGCTTCTCGGCTGGCGACGAAACATCCGAAGCTGGCCGCCGGCCGCGTGGTGGTCGCGCACCTGGGCAGCGGCGCCAGCCTGTGCGGGCTGCATGGCGGCGCCAGCCGCGACACCAGCATGTCCTTCTCCACGCTCGACGGCATCCCGATGGCGACCCGCCCCGGCGCGCTCGATCCCGGCGTGCTGCTCTACCTGCTGCAGTCGCGCGGCATGTCGACCGACGACCTGCAGGACCTGCTCTACCACCGCTCGGGCCTGCTCGGCCTGTCGGGCCTCTCGGCCGACTCGCGCGAGCTGGTCGCCAGCAGCGCGCCCGAGGCCCGCCAGGCGCTGGAGGTCTTCAGCCTGCGCGTCGCCCGCGAGGTCGCGGCCATCGCCACCACGCTCGGCGGTCTGGACGCCCTCGTCTTCACCGCCGGCATCGGCGAGCACCAGGCCGGCATCCGGGCGGCGATCGTCGCGCACCTGGGCTGGCTCGGCGCCGCCCTCGACGCGGGCGCGAACGATGCGCATGCCGAGCGCATCGACGCTGCCTGTAGCCGAATTGCCTTGATGGTCGTTCACACTGACGAAGAACAGGTGATCGCCGACGAGGCCTGCCGGCTCCTCTTCCACACCCAGTCACAGGACACCGCCTGATGCCGACCTCTGCAACGACCTCCACACCGATCCCCGAAGAATTCGATCTCCTCGACGCCTGGTGGCGCGCCGCCAACTACCTGTCGGTCGGCCAGGTCTACCTGATGGACAACCCGCTGCTGCGCGAGCCGCTCGCGCTGGCCCACATCAAGCCGCGGCTGCTCGGCCACTGGGGCACCACACCCGGCCTGAACTTCATCTACGCGCACATGAACCGCGCGATCAAGGCGCGCGACCTCGACGCCATCTACGTCGCCGGGCCCGGCCACGGCGGCCCCGGTGTGGTGGCCAACACCTACCTCGAAGGCACCTACAGCGAGGTCTATTCGAACGTGCCGCAGGACGCAGCGGGCCTCAAGCGCCTGTTCACCCAGTTCTCGTTCCCGGGCGGCATCCCGAGCCACGTCGCGCCCGAGACGCCGGGCTCGATCCACGAAGGCGGCGAGCTCGGCTATTCGCTGCTGCATGCCTACGGCGCGGTGTTCGACAACCCCGGCCTGGTCGCCTGCTGCGTGGTCGGCGACGGCGAATCCGAGACCGGCGCGCTGGCCGCCAGCTGGCATTCGAACAAGTTCCTGAACCCGGCGCGCGACGGCGCGGTGCTGCCGATCCTGCATCTGAATGGCTACAAGATCGCCGGCCCGACGGTGCTCGCGCGCATCGGCGACGCGGAGCTGACCGACCTTCTGCGCGGCTACGGCCACGAGCCGGTCTTCGTCAGCGGCCACGAGCCGGCCGAGATGCATCCGCAGATGGCCGCGGCCATCGACGGTGCGCTCGACCGCATCAAGGCGCTGCAGGACGACGCCCGCGCCAACGGCTTCAAGAAACGGGAACGCTGGCCGGTGATCGTGATGCGCACGCCCAAGGGCTGGACCGGGCCGAAGGTGGTCGACGGCCTGCAGATCGAAGGCACCTTCCGCGCGCACCAGGTGCCGCTCACCGGCTTCGTCGAGAAGCCCGAACACATCGGCATCCTCGAAGGCTGGATGCGCAGCTACCGGCCGGAGGAACTCTTCGACGCGAACGGCGCCCTGCGCGCCGACATCGCCGCGATCGCACCCGAGGGCGAGCGCCGCATGAGCGCCAACCCGCATGCCAACGGCGGCCTGCTGCTGCGCGACCTGGCGATGCCCGACTTCCGCGACTACGCGGTCGAGGTGCCGTCGCCCGGCGCCAGCCGCGCCGAGGCGACCCGCGTCACCGGCAAGTTCCTGCGCGACGTCATGCGGCTGAACGCGTCGCACGGCAACTTCCGCGTCATGGGCCCGGACGAGACCGCGTCGAACCGGCTGGATGCGCTCTTCGAGGTCACCGCCCGCACCTCGACCGCCGAGATCGAGAGCACCGACGTCGACGTCGCCGCCGACGGCCGGGTGATGGAAGTGCTGAGCGAGCATCTCTGCCAGGGCTGGCTCGAAGGCTACCTGCTGACCGGCCGGCACGGCCTCTTCAACTGCTACGAGGCCTTCGTCCACATCATCGACTCGATGTTCAACCAGCACGCCAAGTGGCTCAAGGTGACGCGCAAGCTGCCCTGGCGGCGGCCGATCGCGTCGCTCAACTACCTGCTCAGCAGCCACGTCTGGCAGCAGGACCACAACGGCTTCAGCCACCAGGACCCGGGCTTCATCGACCACGTCGTCAACAAGAAGGCCGAGGTGGTGCGGGTCTACCTGCCGCCGGATGCCAACACGCTGCTGTCGGTGGTCGACCATTGCCTGCGCAGCCGCAACTACGTCAACGTCATCGTCGCCGGCAAGCCGCCGGAAGCCCAGTGGCTCGACGTCGACGCCGCGGCGCGCCATTGCAGCGTCGGCCTCGGCATCTGGGAATGGGCCAGCAACGACGACGGCGTCGCGCCCGACGTGGTGATGGCCTGTGCCGGCGACGTGCCGACGCTGGAAACGCTGGCCGCGGTCGACCTGCTGCGCCGGCACCTGCCGGAGCTCAAGGTGCGGGTGGTCAACGTGGTCGACCTGATGGCGCTGGAGTCGCCGACCGCGCATCCGCACGGCGTCTCGGACGCCGCCTTCGACTCGATCTTCACCACCGACGCGCCGGTGATCTTCGCCTTCCACGGCTATCCGACGCTGATCCACCGACTCACCTACAAGCGCGCCAACCACCAGGGCTTCCACGTGCACGGCTACCAGGAAGAAGGCACGACCACCACGCCCTTCGACATGACGGTGCTCAACCACCTGGACCGCTTCCATCTCGCGGCCGATGCGATCGACCGGGTGCACCGGGTGCGCAACAGCGCGGGCCACGTGCAGCAGCACCTGCGCGACCGGCTGCTGGAGCACCGCGCCTACGTCGACAAGCATGGCGTCGACATGCCGGACATCGCCGGCTGGACCTGGGGCCAGGACGCATGAAGCTCCGATGGCTCGCCGCCGCGATCGGCCTTGCCCTGTCCAGCCCGGCGTTCGCGCTCCACATCCTGGTGACCAACGACGACGGCCTCACCAGCAACATCAAGGCGCTCTACGACACGCTCGAGGCGCACGGGCACGACGTCATCGTCTCGGTGCCCTGCACCAACCAGAGCGGCCGCGGCGCCGCGATCGTGATGTACAGCACCTCGGTGATCGTGCCCGACAACGACAAGACGCAGATCGAGGCCGCGGGCGGCTGCCGCAACGGCGTGGCCGCCATCGGCGCGCCGGCCGTCGGTCCGTTCGCGAAGAGCGGCTATGCGAAGGACTTCTTCTACGTGCACGGCTCGCCGGTGATGGCGACGATGTACGGCCTCGACGTGCTGGCGCCGGCACGCTGGGGCAAGGCGCCCGACCTGGTGCTGTCGGGGCCGAACGAAGGGCAGAACGTCGGCCGCGTGATCAACAGCTCGGGCACCATCGGCAACGCGCAGTTCGCGGCCGGGCGCGGCATCCCGTCGATCGCGCTCAGCGCCGGCTCCGACACCACCGACGACAAGACGCTGGCCAATCCCTATTCGACGGTGGTCGCCGAGCTGTCGCTGCGGCTGGTCGACGCGCTCGCGCAATCGAGCGCCGCCGGCCCCGGCGCGCCGTTGCTGCCGGACGGCCTGGTGCTCAACGTCAACTTCCCCGACAAGCCGACGCCGGCGCTGAAGTTCGCCTTCGCGCGCACCGGCAGCTTCGACCTGTACGACCTGCGCTTCCGCAACACGCCGCCCTACGGCTTCAGCCTCGCCAAACGCTCCACCGATTCGGCCACGCCCGCGCAGATGCAGGACGAAGCGGTGGTCCAGAAGACGCGGATCGCGGTGAGCGCGATGCAGGTGGGCTTCGAGGCGCGGCCGGTGTCGCAGCAATGGCTGCGCGCCAACCTGCAGCAGCTTCTAGGGCCCTGAGGGCCGGATGTGGCTGGTCCAGTAGGCCTCGATCTTCTCGACCAGCGGATCCGGCAGCGGCACGTAGTCGAGCTTGCGGGCATCGGGCTGGCCGCTCTCCAACGACCACTTGAAGAAGTCCAGCGCCTCCTTGCTGGCCGCCGCGTCGGCCGGCGTCTGCTGCATCAGCACGAAGGTGGTCGCGGCGATCGGCCAGGCGTCCTCGCCCGCCGCGTCGGTGATGACCGCGTAGAAGTCGTCGCCTTCCCAGGCCGTGCTCGCGGCCGCCGCCTGGAAGGACGCCGGGCTCGGCTCGACATACGCGCCGGACTTGTTCTTCACCAGCGCGTACTTCATCTTGTGCCGGACCGCGTACGACAGCTCGACATAGCCGATCGCGCCGGGCATGTAGTTGACGTAGTTCGCCACGCCCTCGCTGCCGGTGCCGCCGACGCCGACCGGCCAGGGCACCAGCGTGTCGTCGCCGGCCTTGCTCTTCCAGGCATCGCTCGACTTCGAGAGGAAGTTGGTGAAGTTGAAGGTGGTGCCCGAAGGGTCCAGCCGATGGACCACGACGATCTTGTCGGCCGGCAGCGCGACGTCGGGGTTGAGCGCGGCGATCTCCGGATCGTTCCACTGCGTGATCTTGCCGAGGTAGATATCGGCCAGGAGGCTGCCGGTGAACTTCATCTGGCCCGGCTTGACCGCGTCCAGGTGCACCACCGGCACGATGCCGCCGATCACCAGCGGGAATTGCACCAGTCCCGCGCGGCGCAGTTCCTCGGTCGCCAGCGGCTTGTCGGAGGCGCCGAAGGTCACGCGCCCGGCCTTGATCTGCGTGATGCCGCCGCCCGAGCCGATCGACTGGTAGTTCACCTTGGCGCCGGTCTTGTCGTGGTAGGCCGCGGCCCATTTCCACATGATCGGGAACACGAAGGTGGAGCCGGAGCCGGTCAGGTCCACCGCCTGGGCGAGGCCCGCCGACAGCAAGCCGGCCGCGGCCACCGCCGCCCAGGCCATGGCCCGTAGTCTCGCGGCCCCGGACCTGCAGGGTTCGACATCCAAGCGCATCGGAGCACCTCCTCGAAATCAGAGGGGGCATTCTGATGAAAGGGCTCCGGTGCGCCTAGACCGCCATGTGTTCTATGGCTGATGGTCGACGCCCGGGCTTTCTACACTTTTGCGTCACGCGCGGCGCTTGCGGCGAAGGCGGCTCCTACGATCGGCTCACTCGCTGACCCGGAGACGCACCATGCAGGCCCAAGTCCTTTCCCGCCCCACGCCGACGATGCCCACGATGCTGCGCACCGGCGGCTGCACGCCGCGTGCCGCGCTGGCCGCCGCCGTGCCCGGCACCTTCAGCGAGGAGCAGGCGCGCCTCGTCCTGTCGCTCAAGAGCCTGCCGACCGTCGAATCGGCCTTCACGCAGATGCACCACTGGACACCCGGGCGCTTCTGCGAGGCGCAGCGCCTGTGCGTGCTGTCGATGCTCAAGCTGCATTCGCAGGACTTCTGCGAGACGCTCGCCGATGCGATGGCGCCCTGCGCCCTGCGCGGTCAGCTGATGCGGGCACGCAGCTTCGAGGCACGCGATTTCGCCCGGCTGCTGCGCCAGGTCTAGGACGGCGGTCAAGCCACTGGCGAAGGCTGGATGTGCCAGATCTGCTCGGCGTATTCCTCGATCGTCCGGTCGCTGGAGAACCAGCCCGAGGAGGCCACGTTGACGATCGCCTTGCGCGCCCAGGCCGTCGGCTGGGCGTAGAGCGCCGCCAGGTCGCGATGGGCGCGCGCGTAGTCGGTGAGGTCCGCCAGGTGCCGGAAGCGGTCGCCCTCGCGCAGCAGCGTGGAGCGGATCGGCTCGAAGACGCCCGGCTCGTTGCGGCTGAAGTGGTCCGAGAAGATCAGGTCGAGCGCGGCCCGGGTCTCGGGTTCGTTCGCGTAGTGCCAGTTCGGGTCGTACCAGCCGGTGCTGTCGGCCACCTGCTGAGCGGTGAGGCCGAAGAGGAAGAAGTTGTCTTCGCCGGCCTGCTGCGCCATCTCGATGGTCGCGCCGTCGCGGGTGCCGATGGTCAGCGCACCGTTCATCATGAACTTCATGTTGCTGGTGCCGCTCGCCTCGAAGCCGGCGGTCGAGATCTGCTCGGAGACGTCGCAGGCCGGGATCAGCCGCTCGGCCACGCTGACGTTGTATTCCGGAAGGAACAAGATGCTGATGCGCCCGCGCATGGCCGGGTCGCCATCGATCGTGCCGGCGATGTTGTTGATCAGCTTGATGATCAGCTTGGCCAGCCGATAGGCCGGCGCCGCCTTGCCGGCGAAGAAGAAGGTGTGCGGGATCGTCTCGCGCGACGGGTCCTGCCGCATGCGGTTGTAGAGCACCACGATGTGCAGCACGTTGAGCAGCTGCCGCTTGTATTCGTGGATGCGCTTGACTTGGCCGTCGAAGATCGAGTCCGGGTCGACCACCTGCCCCGTGCTGGTCTTGAGCCAGTCGGCGAACGCGACCTTGGCCGCGCGCTTGGCGAGGCGGAAGTCGGCCTGGAAGGCCGCGTCGTCGGCCATCGGCAGCAGCCGCCGAAGTTGCGACAGGTCGGTGATCCAGTCGCTGCCGATCGCCTTCGTCACCAGCGCCGACAGGTGCGGGTTGGCCTGCTGGACCCAGCGCCGCGGCGTGACGCCGTTGGTCTTGTTGCTGAAGCGATCGGGAAAGAGATCGGCGAAGTCGCCCATCAGGCGGGTGCGCAGCAGCTCCGAATGGATCGCGGCGACGCCGTTGGTGCTGTGCGAGCCGACCACCGCCAGGTGCGCCATGCGGATCTTGCGCACCGGCTCTTCCTCGACCAGGCTCATGCGGCGCAGCCGCGCGTCGTCGCCGAGGAAGACGCTGCGCACCTCGTCGAGGAAGCGCCGGTTGATCTCGTAGACGATCTCGAGATGCCGCGGGATCAGCGCCTCGAACAGGTCGACCGGCCAGCGCTCGAGCGCCTCGGGCAGCAGGGTGTGGTTGGTGTAGGCCAGGGTGCGGCGGGTGATGTCCCAGGCCTCGTCCCAGGAAAGGTTCGCCTGGTCGAGCAGGATGCGCATCAGCTCGGCCACCGACAGCGCCGGGTGCGTGTCGTTCATCTGGATCGCGACCAGGTCCGGGATCGCCGACCAGCCGGCGCCGCTCTTGCGCACCCGCGCGACGATGTCCTGCAGCGAGCAGCTCACCAGGAAATACTGCTGCAGGAAGCGCAGGGTGCGGCCGGCCTCGGTCGAGTCGTCCGGGTACAGCACGCGCGTGAGCGACTCCGCCGCCACGTTCTGCAGCACCGCGCCGGCGAAGTCGCCGTGCGAGAACTCGGCGAAGTCGAAGGACTCGGGCGCGGCCGCCGCCCAGAGCCGCAGCGTGTTGATGCAATTGGCCCCGTAGCCCACCACCGGCCGGTCGTAGGCGATGCCGAGCAGGGTCGACGGCTGGTTGCGGGTGAACTCGACCCGCGAGCCTTTCAGTTCGAAACGGGCGTTCAGCGGCACCTCGTACACGCGGCCGGGGCGCGCGATCTCCCACGGATCGGGGTTGCGCAGCCAGTTGTCGGGCTGCTCGACCTGCCAGCCGTCGCGGATGGTCTGGCGGAACATGCCGTATTCGTAGCGCAGGCCGTAGCCGATCGCCGGGTATTGCAAGGTCGCCAGCGAATCGATGAAGCAGGCCGCCAGCCGGCCGAGGCCGCCGTTGCCGAGGCCGGCGTCGGGCTCCTCTTCCATCAGGTGGTCGAGGCTCCAGCCTTCCTGCTCCATCGCGCGGCGAACCACCGGCTCGGCCGCGAGGTTCATCATGTTGTTGCGCAGGGTGCGCCCGAGCAGGAACTCCATCGACAGGTAGTGCACCCGCTTGGGCCGGCTCTCCTGGCGGGCCAGCTGCGTCTTGGCCCAGCGGTGCGCGATCAGGTCGCGGATGAAGCGGCTGGTGGCCTCGAACTTCTGCCGGTCCTCGGCCGCGGCCGGGCTCAGCAGGTGGTTGCACAGCAGGTAACGGTCGAGCCATTCGCTCTGCGTGCCCGACAGACCAAGCCGCTCGAGCCGGCGTTCGATGGCCGGATTGAGGCCGAGGGTGAATTCAGGGGTCTTCATGGATGACAGCCTTTGGAGTCCTGCGATCCATTCTTCGCCTCCGACGTGTCCGTCGGATGTCAGCCGCGGATCACCGGAGATCAGAGCAGCCGTTGCGCGTGCGAATCCGCATCGCGCGGCGCGCGGCGGATCGGCTCCTTGCGCTCCTTGCGCTCGGCCTCCAGTTGCTCCAGCGCGCGGAGTTGCTGGCCGAGTTCCTGCACCGCCTCGTCTTCGGCGCCGTAGCGCGTCTCGAGCTTGGCGAACAGGGTCTGCAGTTTCACGAGGCGACGCGACATGGTGCTTCCTTTGGGTACTTTGGGAGTGCAGCCGAAAGTAGTGATGCTGCGCTGCGTCATTCTGCGCTTCCGGGTCCGGCCGAACCGTTTTGAACGCCATTTGTCACATGTGGACGGCGTACCAACGGCTGACAGCGGCAAACCCACGGATTTGTCCACCGATCGTGTGAACAACCGTGGATAACCGGGTGCGAAACCCGCTGAATCGTTGCGGCACGGGGCTCCGACCACGCTGCCCGCGTTTCGCGCACGCGGCGCGAAAGCAACAACGGCGTTCGGCCGATGCCGGCGGAAGGCCTCTTTTCGGGGTGCTATGGTATAAATCGTTTATACCAATAACCGTCGACTTCCCAAGACCGCATGACCCTCGAAGCCCTCACCGTCGCCTCCGCACCCGCCACCGGCGAAGCACCCGCGGCCGCCGCGCCCGCCACTCCGGCGGCACCGAAGACAGTCCGGCGGCCGACGGCGAAGAAGACCGGCGCCTGGCCGATCCCGCTGCCCACCGTCAAGGCCGCGGCCAAGAAGGCGCCCGCGAAGAAGGCCATGCCCAAGCCCGAGGCCGCCGCCGCGCCGGCGCCGAAGAAGGCCGACACGGCGTCGGCACCGGCCACCGCACCGGCACCAGCGCCGACGAAGACGAAGCCGCTCGACAAGCCCGCCGCCGGCGGCAAGAAGGCGCCCGGCGCCAAGGCCAAGCTGGTGCGCGACAGCTTCACCATGCCCGAGGACGACTACGAGCTGATCGCCAGCCTGAAAGACCGCGCCATCATGTTCAAGCGCCCGGCCAAGAAGAGCGAACTGCTGCGCGCCGGCTTGCACGTGCTGCACGCGCTCACCGCGGTGGAACTGCGCACCGCGCTCGATGCCTTGAAGCCCCTGAAGGCGGGCCGCCCGAAGCGCGATCCGGCCTAGTTCCGCTCTCGCCCCACAGCCGCCCGCGCCCTCCCCCGGAGATGCCATGAACTCGATCCTGCTGCCCGCCGATCTCTATGCGAAGTTCTTCGTGGTCGCCGAATCACGGACGAGCGCGCCGCCGCTGCCGTCCGTGATGCCGCCGGCCGAGGCGCGGGCCTCGACACCGATCGGCGCAACGTCTCGCACGGCCGGCTCGGCCCGTGCCTTCTGGCAATCGTTGGGTTTGCTGCCGCTGGCGCGCTTCGACCTGGATCTCTGAACGACGACGATGGCGCTGACGACCTTCGCGGCCCAGGCAGTGCTGGGCGACTATCTCAATGGGCGCAAGCTGGCCGATCCGCTGCACCACCGCATCGTCCAGAGCGTGGGTGCCCGCTTGATCGACGGCAGCACGCCGGTGCTGGACCGGGCGCTGTGCAAGGAAATCGATCGCGCCGCGGACGACAGCCGCGCGCACGAAAAAATCCCTCGGGACAGGGACCATCCCGAGGGCTGAATCCAGAGTTGAACCTGGAAAGACTTGCGAGAACGATTCTCGGCCACGCGCATGTAGCGCTCGTGACAATGCGGGGTTTTCCCTGATTCGATGCCGGCGGCGGTCGGCTCTGCGCCATGGCCGGCCTTCGCGCGTCGATCGAGTCGGCCTTTGCTATGCTCGATGGCCGTTTCGAAAAGTATCTCGCCATGCCATGTCGATCGCGCGACCGGTCGGTCGCCCGTCTTTCAACGATCGCACCGCTGTTGCTGGCACTGGCCTGCGCCGCCTGCGGCAACGACCGCGGTTCCCCTGCGGCGGCGGCCACCGCGGCGGCCGCTCCCACCGTCACCTTCATCACCGTCGCGGCGTCGCCGGTGTCCAACGTGGTCGAGTTGCCCGGCCGGATCGAAGCCGTGCGCAGTGCCGAGGTGCGGGCGCGGGTCGACGGCATCGTCGAGCGTCGCCTCTATCAGGAAGGCAGCGACGTGGCGGCCGGCGCGCCTTTGTTCCTGATCGACCCGCGCGATTACCGTGCCTTGTTGCAGCAGGCCCAGGCCGCGTTGAGCCGGGCCCAGGCCGGACGTGACAACGCCGCCTCGATCGTCGCCCGCTTCAAGCCGCTGGTGAGCCGGCAGGCGGTGAGCGCACAGGAGTTCGAGGCCGCCGAGACGGCGCTGCGCCAGGCCGAGGCCGGCGTGTCGGACGCCAGCGCCGAAGTCACCCGCGCGCAGCTGCGCTTCGAGCGCAGCACGGTGCGCGCGCCGATCGCGGGACGTGTCGGCCGGGCCCAGGTCACCGAAGGCGCGCTGGTCAGCGCCAGCGCCGCGACACTGCTGACCCAGATCAACCAGCTGCAGCCGATCAACGCGGTCTTCACGCAGTCGAACAACGCCATGCTCGACTTCGCGCAGCAGGTGCAGGCCGGCACGCGGACGATGCCCGACATGGCGCACATCCAGGTGCGGCTGCTGCTGGCCAACGGCCAGGAATACGACGAGCCCGGCACGATCGACTTCGCCGACCTCGCGGTCGACCCGTCGACCGGCGCCCAGACGATCCGCGCCCAGTTCCCGAATGCCCGCCGCGCCCTGCTGCCGGGCCAGTTCGTGCGCGCGCGGCTGGTCACCGGCGTGCAGCAGAGCGGCATCCGGGTGCCCGAGCGCGCGGTGCAGATCGACAGCAACTCGGCCAGCGTCGCGCTGGTCGGTCCCGACGGCACCGTGGTGCGGCGCAACGTCGAGCTGGGTCCGCAGGAGGCCGGCCAGTGGGTCGTGGCCAGCGGCCTGCAGCCGGGCGACAAGGTCATCGTCGACGGCTGGCACATGGTGCGGCCGGGCCAGGCGGTGAACGCGCAGCCGGCGCCCGGCGCGCGCTAGCGAGATGGACCGCTTCTTCGTCCAGCGCCCTGTCTTCGCCTGGGTGATCGCCCTGTTCATGCTGCTGTTCGGCTTCATCGCGGTGAAGCTGCTGCCGGTGGAGCAATACCCGGACGTGGCGCCGCCGTCGCTCACCGTGCAGGCGGTCTACAGCGGCGCCGACGCCGAGACGCTGGACCGCAGCGTGACCTCGATCATCGAGGACGAGATGAACGGGATCGACAACTTCCTGTACATGTCCTCGATCAGCCGCTCCAACGGCACCGCGCAGATCACGCTCACGCTGCGCCCCGGCACCAACCTCGACGTCGCGCGCGCTCAGGTGCAGGACCGCCTGAGCCGCGTCGAGCCGCGGCTGCCGCTGCAGGTGCGGCAGATCGGCGTGACCGTCACCAAGGCCTCGTCCGGCTTCCTGATGCTGATCGCGCTGCAGAACAAGGGCGGCGGCGGCGACGTGACCGCGATCGGCAACTTCGCCTCCAACAACATCGTCAACGAGCTGCGCCGGATCGGAGGCGTGGGCGACGTGCAGCTGTTCGGCTCGTCGTACGGCATGCGGATCTGGCTCGACCGCGACAAGCTGGCCGGCTTCGGACTGTCGGCGGCCGAGGTGCTGGTCGCGGTGCAGGAGCAGAACAGCCAGACCGCCAGCGGCGGCCTGGGCGACCAGCCGCTCGCGCCCGGCTCCGAGTTCAACGCGCAGATCGTCACGCAGAGCCGCTTTTCCACGCCCGAGCAGTTCCGCGAGATCATCGTGCGCGCCAACCCGGACGGCTCGACCGTGCGGCTGGGCGACGTCGCCCGGGTCGAGCTCGGCAACGACAGCTACGGCTTCGGCTTCGCGGTGAACGGCCAGCCGGCCGCCGGCATGACGATCCAGCTGGCCAGCGGCGCCAACGCGCTGGCGGTCGCCGCGCAGGTGCGCCGGCGCATGGCCGAGCTGCAGCCGACCTTCCCGCAGGGCCTGCAATGGAGCGTGCCCTTCGACACCACGCCCTTCATCACGACCTCGGTGCACAGCGTGGTGCAGACCATGGTCGAGGCGCTGCTGCTGGTCACGGTGGTGGTGTTCCTCTTCCTGCAGAGCTGGCGCGCCACGCTCATCCCGACCCTGATCGTGCCGATCGCGCTGATCGGCACCTGCCTGGGCCTCTACCTCTTCGGCCTGTCGATCAACCTGCTGTCGCTCTTCGGCATGGTGGTGGCGATCGGCATCCTGAACGACGACGCGATCGTGGTGGTCGAGAACGTCGAGCGGGTGATGCGCGAGGACGGGCTCGACGCCCGCGCCGCCACTGTCAAGGCGCTGGGCCAGATCTCCGGCGCGGTGATCGCCAGCACCCTGGTGCTGGTGGCGGTGTTCATCCCGATGGCCTTCTTCCCGGGCTCGACCGGCGGCATCTACCGGCAGTTCTCGGTGACGCTGACCGTGTCGATCTTCTTCTCGACCGTGCTGGCGCTGACCCTCGGCGCGGCCCTGTGCTCGGGCCTGCTCAAGGACCCGCGCACGCTCGAACGCGAGGCCGCCGGCAAGAAGCCCGGCATGGCGGCGCGGCTGCTGAACCGGGTCTTCGACCGCTTCAATGCCGGTCTCGATGCGAGCACCACGAAGTACATCGGCGGCGTCGACGGCATGCTGCGCCGGCCCGGGCGCTGGCTGCTCGTCTTCGTGGCGGCCTGCATCGCGACCGCGTGGCTCTTCGCGCGGCTGCCCGGCGGCTTCCTGCCGACCGAGGACCAGGGCCACATCTTCGTGTCGTACACCGGCGCGCCCGGCTCGACCACCGGCCGCACGCAACAGGCGGTCGAGCAGGTCGAGGCCTTCCTGCGCCAGCAGCCGCAGGTGCGCAACATCGCCACGGTCACCGGCTTCAGCTTCTTCGGCCAGGGCCAGTCGGCGGCGCTGTCCTTCGTCGACCTGAAGCCGTGGGACGAGCGGCCCGGCAGCGAGAACACCGCCAGCGCGCTGGTGGCGCGGGCCAACGCGGCCTTCCGAAGCATTCCGGAGGCACTGATCTTCGCGCTCGACCCGCCGGCCATCCCGTCGCTCGGCAACGCCACCGGCTTCACCATGAAGATCCTCGACCGCAGCGGCATCGGCGGGCAGGCGCTGCAGCAGGCCAGCCAGCAGATCCTGGCGGCCGCGGCGGCCAGCCCGGTGCTGGCCGGCGTGCGGCCCGAAGGCCTGCCGCCCGCGCCGCAGCTCTATGTCGAGATCGACCGGGTCAAGGCGCGCGCGCTCGGCCTGCAGGTCGGGCAGGTCAACCAGGCGCTGTCGCTCAACTTCGGCTCCAACTACGTCAACGACTTCGTCTTCGAGGGCAACGTGCTGCGCGTGTTCATCCAGGCCGACGCCAGCCAGCGCATGCGGCCAGAAGACGTGCTGGCGCTGCGGCTGCGCAACGCGCAGGGCGACTCGGTGCCCTTCTCGGCCTTCACCCGGGTGCGCTGGATCTCGGGGCCGCAGCAGCTGGAGCGCTACAACGGCTTTCCGTCGGCGACGCTGTCGGGCCAGGCGGCGCCGGGCCAGTCGAGCGGCGCCGCGCTGGCCGAGATGGAGCGCATCGCCGACCGCACCCTGAGCGGCAGCCTGGCCTGGGAATGGACCGGCACCGCCTTCGAGGAACGCCAGGCCGGCGGCCAGATCCCGCTGCTGCTCGGGCTGTCGCTGGTGGTGGTGTTCCTGCTGCTGGCGGCGCTGTACGAGAGCTGGGCGATCCCGGTGTCGGTGCTGCTGGTCATTCCCTTCGGCGTCGCCGGCGCGGTGCTGCTGACGATGCTGCGCGGGCTGTCGGCCGACGTCTACTTCAACATCGGCCTCATCACGATCATCGGGCTGGCGGCGAAGAACGCGATCCTGATCGTCGAGTTCGCGATCAAGGAAGAGTCCGAGGGCAAGGACGCGGCCAGCGCGGCGCGCAACGGCGCCCGGCAGCGCCTGCGGCCGATCCTGATGACCAGCGTGACCTTCGTGCTCGGCATGATGCCGCTGGTGCTGGCCACCGGTGCCGGCGCCGCCAGCCGCCGCGCGGTCGGCACCGGCGTCATGGGCAGCATGCTGACCGCCACCTTCTTCGGCATCTTCTTCACGCCGCTCTTCTACGTCGCGGCACGGCGGTGGCTCAGCCGCAAGCCGCGCAAGGACACCGCCGACGACGACCTGGGAGGACCGGGTAATGCGTGAGGCGACCGGCAGCCGCCTGGCCCCATGCGTGGCTTGCCTCCTGGCCTGCGCGCTGCTGTCGGCCTGCAATTTCGCGCCGGCCTACAAGGCGCCGGAGCCAGCGATCGGCGAGCGCTTCGATGGCGCCGGCGTGGCGGATGCAAGCCCCGCGAGCGGCGGCCGATTGGCCAGCGAAGTCGACTGGCGCCATTTCTTCGGTGATCCGCAACTGCAGGCGCTCATCGCCCAGGCCCTCGACCACAACCAGGACCTGGCCGCCTCGGTGGCGCGCATCGCGCAGGCGCATGCGCTCTACCGCATCCAGGACGCGGCCGCCCTGCCCCAGCTGAACGCCGGCGCGAGCGCCACGCGCAACCAGACGCCGCTCAGCTCGATCGACCCCGAGCTGGCGAACATCAACACCTCGGTGACCTTCAACCAGTACACGGTGCAGGCCGCCCTGTCCTCCTACGAGATCGACTTCTGGGGCCGGGTCGGCAACCTGAGCGAGGCGGCGCGGCGGCGCTACCTGGCGACGGTCGAGGGCGACCGCGCCTTCCGGCTTTCATTGGTCGGCAACGTGGCGGCCAGCTACTACGCGATCCGCTCCGGCGAGGAAGGCATCGCGCTGGCGCGCCACACGCTCGACGATCGCCGGCATGCGCTGGAGATCGCCAAGCTGCGGCTGGATGCCGGCGTGACTTCGACCGTCGACTATGACCAGTCGGCGATCCTCGTGACCCAGGCCGAAACACAGCTGGCCGAGCTGCTGCGCAGCACCGAGCAGGGCCGCGCACGGCTGCAGGTGCTGGTCGGCGGCCCGCTGCCGGCCGACCTGCCGAAGGCGCGGCCGATCGGCGATGCGGCGCAGTTCGGCGCGCTCGACCCCGGCCTGCCGTCGGTGCTGCTGACCCGCCGGCCCGACATCCTGCAGGCCGAGCAACAGCTGCGCGCGGCCGATGCCGACATCGGCGCGGCGCGCGCCGCCTTCTTCCCGACGATCGCCCTGACCGGCAACCTCGGTGCCGCGTCCACGCAACTGGGCGACCTGTTCGACGGCACCAACCATTCCTGGAGCTTCGGCGGCTTCGTGAGCGTGCCGATCTTCGACGGCGGCCAGCGCCGCGCGCAGCTGGCGGCCACCGAGGCGCGCCGCGACGAGCTGGTCGCCCACTACCAGCGCACGGTGCAGACCGCCTTCAGCGAGGTCTCGGAAGCATTGATCGGCCGGCGCCGGCTGCAGCAGCAGATCGCCTCGCAGGAGGCGGCGGTGCAGGCCCAGCAGCGGCTGGCCGAGGTGGCCGGCCTGCGCTACGACAACGGGATCTCGATCTACCTCGAGGTGGCGGACGCGCGGCGCAACCTGTTCGCCGCCGAGCAGCAGCTGATCCAGCTGCGCGCGCAGGCGCTTCAGAACGGGGTGTCGCTGTACGTGGCGCTCGGCGGCGGGCCGAACTGAACGCTCAGTGGCCCTGCCCGCCCAGGTAGGTCGCCTGGATCATCGGGTCGTCGAGCAGCGCACGCGCCTGGCCCGAAAGCACGATCCGGCCGCGGTCGATCACATAGGCGCGGTCGGCGATCTGCAGCGTGAGCGTGACCATCTGCTCGACCAGCAGGATGGTGAGGCCGGCGCGCTCGCGCAGCTCCTGCACGATCTCCAGGATGCGCTCGGTCAGCACCGGCGACAGGCCGGTCGAAGGCTCGTCGAGCAGCAGGAGGCGCGGGCCCGACATCAGCGCGCGCGCCATCGCCAGCATCTGCTGTTCGCCACCCGACAGCGTGCCGGCCAGCTGGTTGCGGCGCTCCTTCAGGCGGGAGAACAGGTCGAGGCAGAACGCTTCCCGCTCGGCCACGTGGGCCTTGTCGCCGCGCCGCAGGAAGGCGCCGAGCCGCAGGTGGTCGATCACCGTCATGTCGGGCCAGATCTGCCGCCGCTCCGGCACCAGCACCAGGCCGCCGCGCACCAGCGACGGCGCCGAGGCGCGCGTGACGTCGCGGCCGTCGAGCCGCACGCTGCCGGCGGTGCCGCGCTGGCGGTGGGTGCCGGCCACGGTCTGCAGGAAGGTCGACTTGCCGGCGCCGTTGCTGCCGACCAGGGCCACGATCTCGCCCTGCTTCACCGACAGGTCGACGCCGTGCACGACCTGCGAGCGGCCGTAGCCGGTGCTGAGCCCGGCGACCTCAAGCATGGGTCACCCCCTCTTCCGTGCGCACCGCGGGCTTGCCGATGTAGGCCTCCAGCACCTGCGGGTCGTTGCGCACCACCTCGGGCGGCCCTTCGCAGATCTTGCGGCCGAAGTCGAGCACCGTGATCGCCTCGCACACCGCCATCACCAGTTGCATGTGATGCTCGATCAGCAGCACGGTGACGCCGGCCGCGCGGATCGCGCGGATCAGTTCGATCAGCCGATCGACCTCGCTGCCGTTGAGGCCGGCGGCCGGTTCGTCAAGCAGCAGCAGGCTCGGATGCACCGCCAGCGCGCGGGCGATCTCCAGCAGCCGCTGGTGGCCCTGCGGCAGCGAGGCGGCCGGCCGGTCGGCTTCGCCGGCCAGGCCGACGAAGCGCAGAAGGCGCATGGCCTCGTCGCGCAGCGCGGCTTCCTCGCGCCGCATGGACGGCGTGCGCAGCAGCGTCGCCAGCAGGGACGCGCGCGCGGTGAGGTGCAGGCCGGCCAGCACGTTCTCCAGCACCGTCATGTCCGCGAACAGCGCCAGGTTCTGGAAGGTGCGGCCGATGCCGGCGCGCGCCAGCAGGTGCATCGGCCGGCCGCCGATCGACTGGCCGGCGTACGACAGCGCACCGCCGGTCGGCGCGGTCACGCCCGAGGCCAGGTTGAGCACCGTCGTCTTGCCGGCACCGTTGGGGCCGACCAGGCCGTGGATGGAACCCGGATGGACCTCGAAGCTCAGGCCGTCGACCGCCAGCAGGCCGCCGAAGGCGCGGCTGACGTCGCGCAGCTGCAGCGCGGCCTGCGGCGTCGCGCTATGCGTGGCCAGGCCGCCTTGCGAGATGCCGGCTTGCGAAGCCGCGTCTTCGCCCGACGCACCGGGCAGCGCGCGCCGCCCGCCCAGCCGGTTCAGCCAGCCCACCAGCCCTTCGGGCATGAGGTAGAGCGTGGCCAGCAGGATCACGCCGTAGATCACGAGACGCACATCGCCCAGGCTCGACAGCAGCCGGTCGATCAGGGTCAGCACCAGCGCGCCGGCCACCGGGCCCCAGATGGTGCCGCGGCCGCCGAGGATCACCATCAGCAGCATCAGCACCGACAGGTCCATCGAGAAGCTGTCCGGGTTGACGAAGCCGTTGACCGGCGCGTAGAGCGTTCCGGCGAGGCCCGCCAGCATGCCGGAGACCGCGAAGGCCATCGACTTGATGCCGACCACGTTGACGCCGAGGCTGGCCGCCGCGGTCTCGTTGCCGCGCACCGCGCGCATCGCCCGGCCGTAGCGCCCGGTGATCAGCGCCGCATGCAGGTGGATGACGACGGCCACCACCACCAGCAGCACGAGGTTGGTGCCCTGCAATCCGAGCGAGATGCCGCCGGCGCCGAGCTTGGGCACCGGGAACAGGCCTTCGGGCCCGTTGGTGAGGCCGGTGAAGTCGGTGGCGACGCCGTGCACGATCATCCCGAAGGCGATGGTCACCATCGTCAGGTAGGGGCCCTTCAAGCGAAGCGCCGGCCAGGCCAGCACCAGCCCGAGCAGCCCGCAGAGCACCACGCCGAGCGGGATCGTCGCCAGCACCGGCCAGCCCATGCGCACCGACAGCAGCGCGGTCGCGTAGGCGCCGACCGCGTAGAAGCCGGCATGCCCGAGCGAGATCTGGCCGGTGATGCCGGTCAGGATGTTGAGGCCGCAGGCCGAGATCACGGCCAGCGCGACCACCGCGAAGATGCGGCTGTAGTAGTCCTGCTGCCAGAGCGCGCCGACGATCGCGGCGCCGATCACCAGCACCATCAGCGAGCGCACCAGGTCGCGATGCTTGTCCACAGGTCCGCTCATACCTTGACGATCTGCCGCAGCCCGAAGAGCCCGGTCGGCCGGAAGGCCAGCACCGCCACCAGCAGCAAGAGGCCGAAGATGTCGCGCCATTCGCTGCCGACGTAGCGCGCCACCATGGCCTCGATCACGCCGAACAGCAGGCCGGCGAAGACCACGCCCCAGATCGAGCTCAGCCCGGCCAGCACCGACACGGTGAAGGCCTTGACCAGCAGCGGCGCGCCCATGTTGGACGAGGCGAAGATCACCGGCGCGATCAGGAGGCCCGCGATCGCCGCGACCGCGCCCGACAGCGCGAAGCCGAGCGACGCGATCACCGCCGGCGAGATGCCCGAGAGCGCCGCGGCCATCCGGTTCTGCGCGACCGCGGTCAGCGCCTTGCCCCAGAGCGAGCCCGAGACGAAGAGGCTCAGCGCGATCACCACGATCAGCAGGCCGCCGACGATCACCGCCTGCTGGTTCTCGACCACCAGCCGGCCGATCTCGATCAGGTCGTCGTTGAAGAACGGCGGCGCCTGCAGCACCGACTTGCCCCACACCATGGTGGCGCCGGCGCGCAGCGCGATGTCGACCGCCACGGTCGCGAGGATCCAGCTGATCGCGTCCTGCCCCTTGTTGAAGGGCGCGATCGCGCCCCAGTACACGGCCACCGAGATCGCGGCCACCGCCACGATCGACAGCAGCGCCGCCAGCCACATCGCGAGACCCCAGTCGACGTGCAGCGTGATGCCGATCAACGCGCCCAGCATGAGAAGGCTGCCCTGCCCGAAGTTCAGGGTCAGCGTGGTCATCCAGGTGAAGGTGAAGCCCAGCGCGACCAGCGCGTAGATGCAGCCCAGCACCAGGCCGTTGACGACGACGTCCATGGAGCCGGCGCGCTCAGTCCGGCAGCACGGCGAACTTGCCGTCCTTGACGGTCACCAGGTGCAGGTCGTCGATGGTCAGCGCCTCGCGCTGGCCGTTGGCCCACGGCGACTTGTAGCTCTTGATGACGCCGTCGTAGTCGACCGACTTCAGCGCCTCGTTGACCTTGGCCTTGTCGGTGCTGCCCGCCTTCTGGATCGCCGCGGCCAGGAGGCCCATCGCGTCGTACGACAGCGCGACCGCGCTCGGGTATTCCATCTTCGCCAAGCCGTACTTCTTGTCGTAGGCCTCGCGGTAGGCGTTCACCGCCGGCGTGTTCCTGGCCAGCGGATCGACGCTGACGATCCAGGTGCCTTCGGAATACTTGCCGGCCAGCTTGATGAAGCTGGTGTTCTCCAGGCCCCAGCCGCCGATGGTGGGCAGCTCGAAGTTCATGGTGCGCATGTTGCGGCGGATCTGCGCCGCGTCGGGGCCGAGGCTCCACAGCACGATGGTCTGGGCGCCGCTGTCGCGGATGCGCGAGAGCTGCGCGGTCATGTTCGGTTCGCCGACCTTGTAGGTCTCGTCGGCCACCGGCGTGATGCCCGCTGCCTTCAGTGCCGCCAGCAGGTCGTTGCGGCCGCCCTGGCCGTAGCCGGAGGTGTCGGTCAGGAGCGCGATCTTCTGGTAGCGCTTGGTGGCGGCCTTGATCACGTAGGGCGCCTGCAGGCCGTCGTAGGGGCTCACGCGCAGCGCGGTCTTGTTCTCCGGCCGCTGGGTGATCGAGGTGTTGGTCGCGACCGAGATGACCCAGGGCAGATCGGCTGCACCAATGATCGGTCCGGCCGCCAGCACGGTGCCCGAGCTGCTCTCGCCCACCAGCGCCACCACGCCGTCCTTCTCGATCAGCTCGCGCACGTTGGTGACCGCCTTGTCGGGCACGTTCTCGTGGTCGCGGTAGAGCACCTTGACCGGCCGGCCCAGCAGGCCGCCGGCGGCGTTGATGCGGTCGACCTGCAGGTCGATGCCCTGGCGCGCGGCCTCGCCGACATAGGCGACCGGACCGCTCAGCTGGAGCGACGCCCCGATCAGGATCGGATCCTTGGCCTGGGCCAGCGCGGCGGGGGCGATGGCGGCGAGGGACATCGCCGCGGCGGCGGACAGCAGCGCGCGCCGCTGGAAGGAAGCTTTCATTTGTCTCGGTCCTCGGTGTTGTGGATGGCTCGGCAGACCATGATTTTAAAGGTCTTACCAAAGCGCCATGCGGTTTATACCACCGCCGCCGAGGACCGGGACGCTGCCGGCGCGCGGCTTGTCAGTGCGCGGCCGCCGGCTGCAACGCCTGCGCGAAAAGCTTGCCGACTTCCCGGTTGAAGGCCGGGATGTCGTCCGGCTTGCGGCTGGTGACCAGCGGGCCGTCGACCACCACGCTCTCGTCGACCCACTTCGCGCCCGCGTTCGACAGGTCGGACTTCAGCGACGGCCACGACGTCATCCGGCGGCCCTTGACGCCCCCGGCCTCGATCAGGGTCCAGGGACCGTGGCAGATCGCCGCGACCGGCTTGCCGGCATCGACGAAGGCCCGCACGAAAGCGACCGCCTTCTCATCGATGCGCAGCGCGTCCGGATTCACCACCCCGCCCGGCAGCAGCAGCGCGTCGAAGTCGTCCGCGCGGGCCTTGTCGAGCGCGACATCCACGTCGAAGGCGTCGGCGGGATCGTGGTGGTTCCAGCCGCGCACCTGGCCCTTGGCCGGCGACACGATGCGGGTAGCGGCGCCGGCATCGTCGAGCGCCTGGCGCGGCTTCGTCAGCTCGACCTGCTCGAATCCGTCCGCGACCAGGATCGCGACCTTGAGTCCCTGAAGCTTCTTGCTCGTCATGTGTGAATCCTTTCGAAGAGGAATTCACTCTAGGAGCGGCCGGGTCACGACCCATCGGTGCGTGCCACCGCCGCCTGTCGGAGGCGGCGCACGTGGCGTGCAGCGTCAGGAGCGCCGGTAGAGGGTGCCGAGCGCGCCGTCGAGCGCCGCCTCGGCACGCGGCGCCTCGACGCGCGGGCGCAGGCCGCCCTGCGTCGCCTGCCAGAGCGCCGCGCCGTCCC
>NZ_LMUW01000130.1 GCF_009765735.1 Xenophilus sp. L33 | reverse complement strand
AGCGCAGCCCGCGGCGCCGCGTCGCGAGCCCGCACCCGTGGCGGCCGCCCAGCCGATCGCGGTCCAGGCGGCCGCGCCGGCAGCGAATGGCCGCGCGCTACCGAAGGTGCAGCCCTTCCAGCTGCCGCTGGACGAGCTGGCCCAGGTGGCGGAAGGTTCCGGCCTGCACTGGATCAACTCGGACGCCGAGCGCGTGGCGCAGGTGCGCGCCGCCATCGACGCCGAGCCGAAGCCGATCCACGTGCCGCGTGAACGGCCGCCGGCCGTGACGCTCGATGAGGGTCCGCTGGTGCTGGTCGAGACCCGCCGCGACCTGGTCGGCATGCGCCTGCCCTTCGAGCAGGCCGGAGGCGACGCCAACGCGCCACACTGACGCTGTTGCGTTGCAGGACCGAAAGGTCGCGAAAAGGGAGGCTTTATGCCTCCCTTTTTCGTTTTCGCGCCCAGGAAACGGCTGGAAACCTAGGGCTCACCCTTATAAATCGAAGGTTCTCGGTACAACCGTATCTCCGGTGCCGTCCAGGCTTCAATTGCAAACGAGGTTATCGCTTACACGGATTGCACGGCGGCTCATGCATGGTTATTGCAGTGCAGCAAGCCGGGCGCGCACCTGTTACAGCCCGGGTCCTGACAGCCTCTGTGCAGGAAGTCTCGAAATCCCGAACGGCGTATGTAAACAACGAATCTTTGCCAGATCTTGTTAACATCTTGTCATACCAAAGGATTACACTTTGTACATGGATGTTGCGATGCAACAGGCCCTTTGGAACCCCCGCTGACAGAGGGATGACAGCCTAAGCCATTTGGTCGATATGTACGGCTTTTGTTGACACGACAGCGGGCCAAGCTTATGTTCAAATTCTTGCGAATAGTAGTAAAGCGTTACACTGCCACGCTCCAGTTTGAGGCAGCACCCGTTACGGGGGACTTTCAAAATGTTTCGTTCCGATTCGAGTACCAGCGCTAACGTGGTCCGGCGATTTACACCGGACGGCGGTGGCCCGTCCGCCCCACCGGCGTACGCCAGGCCGCGCAAGCTCAGCCTCTTCGAACGCACCACCAAGCGCACGATCGACATCGTGGGCGCGCTGTTCTTCTTCATGCTGTTCGGCCCGCTCTATTTGCTGGTCGCGCTCGGTGTCGCGGTCAGCATGGGCCGCCCGGTCCACTTCTGGCAGACCCGCCTCGGCGAACGCGGACAGCGTTTCCGCTTCTACAAGTTCCGCTCGATGGTGCGCGATTCCGACGTGGTGCTCGACGAATTCCTCAGCCGCAACGACATGGCCCGCACCGAGTGGGACACCTTCCAGAAGCTCGAGAAGGACCCGCGGATTACGCCGATCGGCCAGTTCATCCGCAAGCTCAGCCTCGACGAACTGCCGCAGTTCTGGAACGTGCTCAAGGGCGACATGAGCCTGGTCGGCCCGCGTCCCTGCATGGAGCGCCAACGCAGCCTGTACGGCAAGGGCTGGGAGCACTACTGCGCCATGCGCCCCGGCATCACCGGCCTGTGGCAGGTCAGCGGCCGCAACCGCCTGTCCTACGCACGCCGGGTCGAACTCGACGTCGAATACATCAGCAACTGGTCGCTGTGGCTCGACATCAAGATCCTGTTCCGCACGGTTCGCGCCGTGATCATTACCGAGGGTTCGCGGTGAGCCTGATTCGACCGATCGTCCTGTGCGGCGGCAGCGGCACGCGGCTGTGGCCGCTGTCGCGCAAGACACTGCCCAAGCAATTCGTCCCGCTGGTGGACAACAAGAGCCTGCTGCTGATGACGCTGGAGCGCCTTCGGCAGCTCAACCCCGAAGTGACCTGCGTCGCCGCCGAAGAGCACCGCTTCCTGGTGCAGGAAGCGATCGACGCGGCCCAGGTGAGCGGCAAGCAGCTGCTCGAGCCCGTGGCACGCAACACCGCCGCCGCGATGGCCGCGGTCGCGCTCCTGGCCGAACCCGACCAGCTGCTGCTGTTCGCGCCGGCCGACCACCACATTCCCGACGCCGATCGCTTCGTCGCGACGGTGCGCCAGGGTGAAGCCGCCGCGCTGGCCGGCTACCTGGTGACCTTCGGCGTCGAGCCCGCCTTCCCGAGCACCGCCTACGGTTACATCCGCCAGGGCGACGGCCTCGATGCGGGCCTCGGCGACGCCGCCGGCCGCACGGTCGCCGCCTTCATCGAGAAGCCAGACGCGGCACGCGCCGAACAGCTGCTGCTCGAAGGCGGCAATCTCTGGAATGCCGGCATCCTGCTGGTGCAGGCCAAGGTGCTGATCGCCGCGCTGGCCGAGCATGCGCCCGACATCCTCGAGAGCTGCCGCCTGGCCACTTCGGTGGTCGAGGAAGACGGCGACTTCCTTCGCATGGACGCCGGCCACTTCGGCCGCTGCCGCAGCCAGAGCGTCGACTACGCGGTGCTGGAGAAATCCGAGCGCGTGGCGGTGCTGCCCTTCCAGGGCCGCTGGAGCGACGTCGGCAGCTGGAACGCGGTCGCCGAGCTGCACGACGCGGATGCCAATGGCAACCGCATCGCCGGCCAGGGCTTCGCCATGAACGCCACCAACACCTTCGTCTATGCGCCGAACCGCCCGGTGGTCGCGCTCGGCACCAAGGACCTGCTGGTGGTCGACACGCCAGACGCGCTGCTGGTGGTGCACAACGATTGCGCCGAGCAGGTCAAGGACGCGGTCGCGCTGCTGACCCGCCACGGCCACAGCCAGGCCACCCGCCATCGCCGCATCCCACGTCCCTGGGGCGCCTACGACAGCATCGACGACGGCGAGCGCTTCGCGGTCAAGCGGCTGACGGTCAAGCCGGGCAGCAAGCTGGCGCTGCGCATGCACCACCACCGCGCCGAGCACTGGGTCGTGGTCAAGGGCACCGCGCGCGTGGTCTGCGACGACAAGGTCAGCCTGGTCAAGGAAAACGAATCGATCTACATCCCCGTGGGTGCGGTCTACCGGCTGGAGAACAGCGGCAAGACCACCCTGGAGGTGATCGAGGTGCAGACCGGCGGCTACCTGGGCGAGGACGACATCGTCCGTTTCGAAGAGGCGGCCCCGGCCGCCTTCGAAGGCGAGCGCAAGCTCGCCTGATCCTTCCCTTCTTCCATCCCTTTCGCGCCAGGCGGCAAGTCATGAACGATTTTCACAAGCGGATCTTCGTCGCGGGTCATCGCGGCATGGTCGGCAGCGCGATCGTGCGCTGCCTCGAGGACCAGGGCTACGACAACATCATCTGCCGCACCCATGCGGAGCTCGACCTGACCGACCAGGCGCAGGTGCGTGCCTTTTTCGCCGCCGAGAAGCCGCAGCAGGTGTACGTGGCGGCGGCCAAGGTCGGCGGCATCCATGCCAACAACAGCTACCCGGCCGAGTTCATCTATTCGAACCTGATGGTCGAGGCCAACCTGATCCACGAATCGTGGCGCAGCGGCGTGTCGCGCCTGCTGTTCCTCGGCTCCAGCTGCATCTACCCGCGCATGGCCCAGCAGCCGATGTCCGAAGACGTGCTGCTCACCGGCAAGCTCGAGCCCACCAACGAGCCCTACGCGATCGCCAAGATCGCCGGCATCAAGCTGTGCGAAAGCTACAACCGGCAATACGGCTGCGACTACCGCAGCGTGATGCCCACCAACCTCTACGGCCCCGGCGACAACTACCACCCCGAGAACAGCCACGTGCTGCCGGCGATGATCCGCCGCTTCCACGAGGCCCGTCTCAACGACGCGCCCTCGGTCGTGATCTGGGGCACCGGTTCGCCCAAGCGCGAGTTCCTCTTCGTCGACGACATGGCCCGCGCCTGCGTCCACGTGATGGACCTGCCGCGCGAAACCTACGACGCCCACACCGAGGTGATGGCCAGCCACCTGAACGTCGGCACCGGCGAAGACCTGTCGATCGCCGACCTGGCGCAGATGGTCAGCGAGGTGGTCGGCTACCGCGGCAAGATCCAGTTCGACACCAGCAAGCCCGACGGCGCGCCGCGCAAGCTGCTCGACATCTCCCGCATGCGCAAGCTGGGCTGGAAGCCGACGGTGTCGTTGCAGGAAGGCATCGCGCTGGCCTACGAAGACTATTGCAGCGAAGCGCTGGTTGCGTGAGACTCGCCTGCCGGCCTGCCACACTTCCAGGATGACCGCTTCCTCCATTTCCTTCATCCCTCCCGGCAGCGGTGGCGTGCGGGATTTCGCGTCCCTGATCGGCACACCGCTGCATGCGCCGCTGGTCGAGCTGACGCAGTCGACCGACACCTCCGGCATGCGCGGCGACTTCGCCCTCCTTCACTTCAGCGGCTACGGCTTCCAGAAGCGCGGCGTGCCGACCTGGCTGGTCGGCCGGGTGCGCAGCCTGCGCTCGCAGTTCAAGTCGGTCGGCGTGGTCTTCCATGAACTGTTCGCGACCGGCCCGGTGTGGGGCTCGGCCTTCTGGCTGCACGGCTACCAGAAGCGCATCGCCACCCAGCTGTTGATGCTTTCGGACTTCTGGCTGGCCAATCGCGAGAAGTCGGCCCAGTGGCTGCTCGAGCAGCGCGCGGCGACGCCCCACCGGGTGCTCCCGGTCATCTCCAACGTCGGCGAACCGGCATCGATCGAAGGCCCGCGCGAGCGCCGGGTGGTGGTCTTCGGCAGTCCGGTAATGCGGGCCCAGGTCTACCGCTGGGCCGACGGCGAGATCTTCCGCAGCGCCGAACGCCATGGCCTGGCGATTCACGACATCGGCCCCGGTTTCGACGACGCCGAGCTCGGCCAGCGCCTCGCGCAGGAAAAGGTGGTGGCGCACGGCAAGCTGCCGGCCGACGAGGTCAGCGCGGCGCTCTCCACCGCGGCCTACGGCGCCCTGGTCTACCCGACCGACTATGCCTCCAAGAGCGGCATCTTCGCGGCCTACAGCTCGCACGGCACCTGCCCGATCCTGCTGTGCCGCAAGTACGACGAGGTGAACGACGGCCTTCGGTCCAACGTGCACTACGCGGCCGGCTTCGAGGCGCTCGAGAACCCGGCGCTCGACGCGCAGGCGATCGGCCGCCAGGCGCGCGGCTGGTACGAGCCGCACGGCCTCGACGCACAGGTCGCGGCGCTGCGCTCGCTGATCAGCGAGGCCCGTCGATGAACGCGGTCGCCGCCGAATTCTTCGAGACCGCGGCCCGCACGCGCACGCTCACGCGCGCCGGCAAGATCTTCATCTCGGTGATGCTGCTGGTCATCCTCGAAGGCGCGATGCGCAAGTGGGTCAGCACCGCATCGACGCTGCCGCTGGTGCTGCTGCGCGACCTGCTGGCGGTCTTCCTGATCTTCCATGCCTGGCGCTTCGGCCACTTCCGGCGCCAGAAGGCGGTCGCGCTGACGATGCTGGCCTGGTCCTGCGCGGTGCTGGCCTGGGGCCTGCTGCAACTGGTGATCGGCGAAAGCAGTCCGGTGCTGCTGCTGATCGGCCTGCGCTTCTGGCTGCTCTACACCTGGTTCGCCGTGGCCGCCGCGGCCTCGATGACCGAGTCGGACTTCCGCGTCTCGGTCCTGGTGGCGGTGTGGACGATGCTGCTCATGGCGCCGCTGGCGGTGCTGCAGCACTTCTCGCCGGTCGGCGCGCGGATCAACGCCCAGACCGAGGGCGGCGACGAGGAAGGCGTGTTCGTGGCCGTGTCGGGCGTGGTGCGGACCACCGGCACCTTCACTTTCACGGCCGGCTTCACCTACTTCATGGGCATGATGGCGCCGCTGGCGCTCGGCATGCTGTCGGCTTCCAAGCGGATGCCGCGGCAGTACCTGTTCTCGATCGCGGTCTTCATCGCCTTCGCGGTCGGCACCATGGTGAGCGGCTCGCGCACCGCGGTGGTCAATGCGGGCGCCATGTTCGGGCTCTACCTGGTGGGCCGCCTGGCCTTCTCGAAGATGCGCGACAAGCCGGCCGCCGCCGCTGCGGTCGTGGTGGCGGTGCTGCTGGTGGGCGTCTTCGGCCTCTTCTTCCGCGAAGCCATCGACGTCACGCAATCGCGCTTCGCGCAGGCCGCGGATTCCGAAGACTTCCTGTCGCGCGTGATGACCATGTTCTTCGGCGAGAGCGACACCTTCGCGCAGGTCGACTGGATCGGCCGCGGCATCGGCCTCGGGTCCAACCTGGCGACCTTCGTGCGCTTCGGGCAGAGCACCTTCTTCCCGCTGGCCGAATCCGAAGGCAGCCGGATCCTGCTGGAAGGCGGCCTGCTGGGTGTCGCCTACATCATCCTGAAGGTGGGCGTCATCGGCATCGGCCTGGTACGCAGCCTCTGGATCTCGAGGACGAGCAACTCGCCGTTTCCCTCGCTGCTGTGGGCCAGCGTGCTGGTCGCCGGCATCACCTGGTCGGCGATCGGCCAGCTGACGGCCAACGGGATGCTGGGCGTGGTCTTCGCCTTCGCGCTGCTGATCTTCCGGTTCCCGCACTTCGAGCTCTTCCCCAAGCGCGCGCTGTCGACGTGAGGCTGCTCCACCTGATCCCATCCGTCGACCCGCGCGGCGGCGGCACGAGCGAGGGTGTGCTGCGCCTGCGCAATGCCCTGTCCGAACTGGGCCACGACGGCGACCTGGTCACGCTCGAAGGCCCGGATTCGCCCGAGGTGGCCGCCTATCCCGACAAGGTGATCGCGCTCGGCCCGTCGCGCGGCGGCTATCGCTACACCCCGCGGCTGGTGCCCTGGCTCAAGGAAAACGCCGGCAACTACGACGCGGTGATCGTCAACGGCCTCTGGCAGTACGTCGGCTTCGCCGCCTGGCGCGCGCTGCACAAGTCGAACGTGCCCTACTTCGTCTACAGCCACGGCATGCTCGATCCGTGGTTCAAGCGCCAATACCCGCTCAAGCACCTGAAGAAGTGGCTCTACTGGCCCTGGGGCGAATACCGGGTGCTGCGCGACGCGGCCGCGGTGCTCTTCACCTGCGACGAGGAGCGGCTGCTGGCGCGCGATTCGTTCTGGCTCTATCGCAGCCGCGAGGCGGTCAGCTCGTACGGCACGGCCGCGCCGACCGGCGACGGCAAGGCCCAGGCCGCAACCTTCCTGGCTCGCTTTCCCGAACTGCGCGGCAAGCGCCTGGCCCTCTTCATCGGCCGCATCCACGAGAAGAAGGGTTGCGACCTGCTGATCGAGGCCTTCGCGCAGCTGGCGGCGCTCGCGCCCGACATCCACCTGGTGATGGCCGGGCCGGGCGACCCGAACCTGATGCACAAGCTGCAAAGCCGCGCGGTGCTGCTCAACATGTCCTCGCGCATCACCTGGACCGGCATGCTGACGGGCGACCTGAAGTGGGGCGCCTTCCATGCCAGCGAGGTCTTCTGCCTGCCGTCGCACCAGGAGAATTTCGGCGTCGCGGTGGCCGAGGCGATGGCCTGCGCCAAGCCGGTGCTGATCAGCAACAAGGTCAACATCTGGCGCGAGGTCGAGGCCGACCGCGCCGGCTTCGTCGAGTCCGACACGCTCGAAGGCACGGTGCGGCTGCTGCAGCGCTGGCTGGCCTGCACGCCGGCCGAACTGGCCGAGATGAACGGCGCCGCGCTGCGCTGCTTCGAGCAACGGTTCCAGATGGAACGGGTCGCGGCCAACCTGGTGCGCATCGTGCGCGAACACTCTCCGCGCATGGCGCCGCAACTGGCCTCTCCCTCCCATCCGTGAAACTGCTCGTCTACGGAATCAACTTCGCCCCCGAACTCACCGGCATCGGCAAGTACACCGGCGAAATGGTCGCCTGGCTCGCGTCTCGCGGCCACGACGTGCGCGTGATCACCGCACCGCCCTACTACCCCGACTGGAAGGTCTGGCCCGGCTACCACGCCGGCCGCTACGCCCGCGAGGACTGGAACGGCGCCACCGTGATCCGCACGCCGCTGTGGGTGCCGCGCAAGGTCACCGGCAGCCGCCGCCTGCTGCACCTGGCCAGCTTCGCGCTGACCAGCATCCCGAGCCTCCTGGCGCAATGGCACTGGAAGCCCGACGTGGTGTGGGTGACCGAGCCGCCGCTGTTCTGCTCGCCGGCGGCGCTGGCCTTCGCCCGGCTGCGCTCGGCCAAGGCCTGGCTGCACATCCAGGACTACGAGGTCGACGCCGCCTTCGAACTCGGCCTGCTCAAGGGCGCCCGGCTGCGCGCCATGGTGGCCGCGGGCGAGCGCGCGCTGATGCGCCGCTTCGACCGCATCTCGACCATCTCGCTGCGCATGATGGAGCGCGCCACCAGCAAGGGCACCGAGGACGCGCGGCTGGTGTCGCTGCCCAACTGGGCCGACGTCGGCGCGATCCGGCCGCTGCAGTCGGCCAGCCCGTTCAGGGCCGAGCTCGGCATCCGCGACGACGCGGTGGTCGCGCTCTACTCCGGCAACATGGGCTCCAAGCAGGGCCTCGAGCTGCTGGCCGAGATCGCGCTGCAACTGCGCGGCCAACCGAACCTCGAATTCGTCTTCTGCGGCAACGGCGCCGGCCGGGCCGGGCTGATGGCGCAATGCGCGTCGCTCAGCAACGTGCGCTTCATGGACCTGCAGCCGGTCGACCGGCTGGGCGACCTGCTGGGCCTGGCCGACATCCACCTGCTGCCGCAGCGCGCCGACGCCGCCGACTTGGTGATGCCGTCGAAGCTCACCGGCATGCTCAGCAGCGGCCGCCCGGTGGTCGCCGGCGCCCGGCCCGAGACCGAGCTGGGTCAGGTCGCCGGCCAGTGCGGGATCGCGGTGGCACCCGACGACGCGACGGCCTTCGCCGCCGCGGTCGTGTCGCTGGCCACGCAGCCGGAACTGCGGCGCGAACTGGGCATTCGCGCCCGCGCCTTCGCCGAGCAGCGCTTCGACCGCGACGCGGTGCTGGCGCAGTTCGAGCGGGACCTGCAGGCCTGCGTCCGATAGGCCTGCGTTCGGCGTCAGGCGGACAAAAAAAGGCCTCGCGATGCGAGGCCTTCTTCCTTGAACGGGGCGGGGGCCCCGTCCTGCATCACTGCTCTTCCGGCAGGATGCTCTCGTAGTTGTAGCTGGTGTACCGATAGCGGCCGTACTTGTAGGTCGCGTAGGCGCGGCGGTTGGCGTTCATGCGGTTCAACAGCACGCCGGTGGCGGCCTTGCCGCCGAGCGCCAGGCGACGGGTGCTTTCGCGCAGTTCGCCCATGGTCGACTCGTCGGCCCGCGCCACCAGCAGCAGGGTGCCCACGTGCGCGGCCACCGTGCTGGTGTCGGCCGCGACCAGCACCGGCGGTGCGTCGATCACGACCAGGTCGTACTGCTCGGACATGCGCTCGAGCGTGGTGCGGAAGGAGTCGGACACCAGCAGTTCGGCCGGGTTGGGCGGCAGCTGGCCGGTGGCCAGGAAGTCGAGGTTCGGCACCACCTGGCGGTGGATGGTCTGCTGCGCGGTCAGGCTGCCGGCGATCAGCTCGGACAGGCCGCCATGGCGCTGCAGGCCGAAATACTGGTGCGTGTGGCCGCGCCGCAGGTCGGCGTCGATCAGCAGGGTGCGGCGACCGGCGGCCGCCATCAGCGCCGCGAAGTTCGACGAGACGAAGCTCTTGCCGACGCCCGGCGTCGGGCCGGTGATCAGCACCCGGTTGTTGGGCGATTCGAGCATCGCGAACTGCATCGCGGTGCGCAGGCTGCGCAGGCTTTCGACGGCCGGATCGTCGGCCTGCTCGATCGTCAGCAGCCGCACGCCGGTGGCACCGCTCAAGCGCCGCTTGGCGATCGCGTCCTGTGCCGGGCTCTGCGGAATGGTGGAGAACACCGGCAGGCCCAGTTCGGCCTCGACCTCGTGCGGATCGCGGATGCGCTGCTCGAGGAAGGCGTTGCGCACGAAGGCGGCGATCACGCCCAGGAACAGGCCGAGCGCCAGCGCCGCGGCCATGATGACCGTGCGGTTCGGCTTGACCGGCAGGGTCGGCACCACGGCCTCGTCCAGCACGCGGACGTTGCCGACCTTGCCTTCCTTCACCAGGCGCAGTTGCAGCGCGTTGTTGAGCAGCGACTGGTAGAGCTCGGTGTTGACCTTGACGTCGCGCTCCAGGCGCACCGCGTCCTGCTCGATCGCGGGCAGGCCCTTGATGCGGGTCTGGATGGTGCCCATGTCGGACTTGATCGCCGCGATCTGCGCGTCGAGCGTCTGCACCGCCGGGTGGGCCGGCGTGAAGTGGGCATCGAGCTCGCGGCGCTTCTGCTCGAGGTCGAGCAGCTTGGTCTGGCGGTCGACCGCCTCGCCGAGGATCAGGTTCGCTTCCTGCGTGAAGGACACGGTCCCCTTCTGGTTGCGGTACTGGTTGTAGGCCTCTTCGGAAGCCTCCAGCTGGCGCTTGAACTGCGGCAGCTGAACGTCCAGGAAGGCCAGCGTCTTCTCGGCTTCGGCGGCCTTGCGATCGACGTTCTGCTTCACGTATTCGCTGCCCACCGCGTTCAGCACCCGCGCCGCACGGTAGGGGTCGATGTCCTCGACCGAGACCGAGATGATGCCGGAGGCCTTCACGCGCTCGTTGAGGGTCAGGCTGTTCTGCAGCGCGATCGCGGTCGCCAGCTTGGACATGCGGCGCACCGTGAACTCGGCGCCCGGCTTGCCGGCCAGGGCCGTGACCGTGAGGTCGATCGGGCCGTCGTTGGTCTGCGCCCGCATCGGGGTGCCGACGGTGCCGGTCAGCGGCGACGGCAGCAGCGGCGACGACAGGGTGTACTGGCCGCCGCCCTTGGCCGTCACGATGAAGGTCGAGCCTTCCATCGAGCCGGGCACGTTGAAGTCGGACACGGCGATCTGCTCGGTGCCGGAGACGTAGCCGCCGAAGCCCAGGAAGCCGGGGTCCGACAGGCCGGTCGAGCGGCGTGCCATCCAGCCGCCGATGTAGGGGATGTAGCGCGGACCCGCCGAGAGGTAGAGCTTGACCGCATCCGCGGCGCGGCCGGCGATCAGGCGCGAGCGCAGGATCTCCATCTCGGCGCTGGCGGGCGTCTTGACGTCGACCAGCCCGGCGGCCTGGCTCAGGGCGCCCTTGCCTGTCGTGTCGGTGTCCTCGACCTGCACCACCGTGGTGGCCTCGTACACCGGCCGCTGCAGGAAGGCATACACCACCCCCGCCAGGAACACGACCAGCGCCACCAGGGCGATCAGCCACTTGTTGGCGACCAGCACCTCGATGTAGTGCCCGATGTTGAGATCCTCGGACTCGGACGGTCCGAAGGTGCTGTTGCCGGCGGCGGGGCCGGGCTTGGGTACGGTAGTGGAATTCATCGACTGGCTACTCTTGAAATGCGTTGAACCCATTGACGAGAACCCTCTTCGATGAGCGACAGCGCTCGCTCGAAGGAGGCTCGACCGGCCCGATAGGGGTCCGGCACGTCCTGATCGCTGAACTCGCAGAGACGGAACACCTTGCCGGCGGCGAACAGATAGCGCTCCTCGACCATCCGGCGCTGGCTGCGGTCCATCACCAGGATGAGGTCGGCGCGCTGGCAGGCGTCCATGCTGATCTGCCGGGCGCGGTGACTCTCCAGGCTGACGCCGCGTTCGGCCATCAGTTCACAGGCGATCGGATCGGCGCGCAGTCCGGCCATGGCCTCGAGCCCGACCGAGCTGACCTGCGCGTCCGGCACGGCCTTGGCCAGCAGGCCTTCGGCCATCGGACTGCGACAGATGTTGCCGATGCACACGACGAGGATGTTCCGGATGGTCACGTTCGCTGGGCCTAGGGCACCGCCGGCACGGTCAGCTGGCGATAGGTGGTCGCGGTGGTCGCGGTCGGCAGGATCAGGTTGAGCACGCGGTTCCACTGCACCAGCGGGACCGGGTCGACGTAGACCACGTCCTTGGGCCGCAGCGCGAAACCGTTGGCCATCGCGATGCCGGTCGGCGTGCGCGCGTCCAGGTGGAAGATCGACTGGCCGCCGGCCGCCTCGTTGCGGATCACGTAGATCTGGATCGGGTTGGCGCTCGTCAGGTTCAGGCCCTGGACCTCGGTCAGCGCGTCGTTCAGGCTGAGCCGGCCGTTGCGCATCAGGATGCCGCCCTGGTTGGTCACTTCGCCCATCACCGTGACCTTGCCCTCTTCGCGGTTGCGCACGTAGAGCATGTCGCCGGAGTGCAGCGGGATGGTGCTGGGGTCGACGCCGGCGTCGGCCATGGCCATCAGGTCGAGCGGAATGCTCTTGCCGTCGCGGGTCAGCACCAAGTTGGAACGGTCACCCGCGCCGTTGACGCCGCCGGCGCGGTTGATCGCCTCGGCCAGGGTCATCGGGATGTCGGTCAGCACCACCAGGCCCGGCGCGCGAACCTCGCCGTCGACGTAGATGCGCTTGCTGCGGAAGGCCTCGACCCGGACGCTCAGCTGCGGGTCCTTGAAGACGCGCGACAGCCGCTTGACCAGCGCGTTCTCCATCTCCTGGATGGTCATGCCCGCGACCTGGAGCGAACCCGCGTACGGGAAGCTCAGCTGGCCGGTGTTGGAGACGATGTAGCCGGGCGCCGGCGACACGCTGGAAGGATCGGCCACGGTGGTCGCCGGGATCGCGCTGGCGACGATTTCCGGGTGGTCGTAGACCACGATGCCGACCACGTCGCCGGGACCGATGCGGTAGACCGGCGGGGTGCCGACCAGCGCGAGGATCTCGGGCGCCAGCTTCACCTGTGCGGTGTAGGCACGCTGCGCCGCGATCAGCTTGGGCGTGATCTCGGTGATCGCGCCGGGCGGCGGCGGATCGATGTCGGCCGTCGAGAAGCCGGACGGCGACACGGCCTGGGCCGCGTTGTTGCTGGCCGAGCTGAAGCCCGGCGCCAAGGGCGCGCAGCCCTGGACGAGCAAGGCAGCCCCGGCCCAGACGGCGGTGTGAAGTAGAAAATGCTTCAAGTGCGACTCCGCATCGTGTCCCTGAAATGAATACTTTTGCAAACAGTTACGACTGTACCTCAGGTCCGTCAGCCGCTCCAAAGAATTTGTCGGCTTATCACTTAAGGCCGATAAAAACCGGTCAAAGGTCACAGAAGCCGTGACGCCGACCTAGCGAGTCGGGCAAATTCCGTGCCAGCTTGCTATGAATTTGGTAGCAGCCGGTCGAGTCAGGACAACAGGTTTCAAGGCGTTTCAGTTTGCGCAGCGCGTTTCCACGCGGCGGTGGCCTGGTCCGCATCGTCGCGCGCTTCGGCCAATTCCGCCAGTGCCTGCCAAGCCCGGCGGTGCAGATGAGGATCGCGCAAGCCGAGCCCCGCCTGTGTGAGCAACTGTTGCGCCTTTCCCCACAGCTGGCGCTTCATGCAGGCCATGCCGGCGAGGTACTGCAGGTTCGGATCGCGCGGGTTGTTGCGCTGCGCGGTCTCGATCCGGGCCAGCCAGTCGGCATCGACCGAGTCGAGGCCGGCCTCCAGCGCCTGGATGAGCTTGACCCGCAGCGCTTCGCCAACGTCCTGGGGCTGGGCGACCATCCGCTCCCAGGCCGGCAGCAGCCAGGCCCGCGCCAGCGCCAGGTCGCCGTGCAGGCTCACCATGCGCTGGGCGGCGTGGATCGCGACCTCGGGCATCTCGCGCTCCCAGGGCTCGAATTCGGCCCAGGCGCGCAGCAGTTGGGCCGGATCGTGGGCGCCGGCCAGCAGTTCGGTCGCCAGGCCGCGCACGATGCTCCGGGCAGCCGCCTCCGAGAAGGCGCGGTGCTTGGCAAGCAAGCGCGCGGTTTCGAGCGCTTCCAGTGTTCGCTGGTCCTCGCGGGCCGCCTTCAGCCGCAGCCGCAGGGCCAGGGTGCGGCGCTGGGCGCCTTGCGGCAGCTCGGCCAGCCGCGACAGAGCGGCGGCCGCGTCGCTGTCGTCGAGCGCCCAGCGGGCGGCGCGCAACTGGACACCCTCGCGGGTTTCGGGGCTCAGCTGGGCGTTGCGCTCGGCGCTTTCGTTCAGTGCCTGCTGCAGGTGGCCGTCCCGGGCCGGGCGGTCCTGCAAGGACTGGGCGCTCTCGGCCGCCAGCAGGTGCGCCAGCACCCGGATCTGCCGGGCCTGCGGCAGGCCGGCGTCGAGCGCCGCCAGCCGCCGTTCCTGGACCAGCGCCGCCTGCGCCGCCCGGCGCGAGCGCGAGAAGCGGCCGGCCAGCAGCTGGGTGGCGGCGTCGAGCAGCGCCAGGTGCAGGGCGCGTTCCTTCTGCTGCAGCCGCCACTGGCGTGCCTGCCGCGGCAGCGAGAACAGCGCCGCCAGGCCGCGCAGCGCCAGGTGCAGCAGCACGAAGGCCGCCAGCAGCAGCAACAGCACCAGGTTGAGGGACAGGTCGACCCGCCAGGGCGGCCAGAACACCGTGATCGTGCCCTGGTTGTTGCCGGCGAACAGCGCCACCGCGGCGGCGATGGCGAACAGGGCGAGGAGCCAGAGGGCGGCGCGCATGGTGGGCCCCGACCTAGCGCCCGGCGGCGGCGGTGGCGAGCGCGGCCAGCGTGTCGTCGACCCGCGGCGGCTCGGTGTTGCGGATCTGCGCCTGGATCTGCTGCACCTGGGTGGCGGCGGTCTGCACCCGGCGCGAGGACGGATCGAAATAGCGGTTGATCGAGGCCGCCACCGTCGCCATGTCGGTGCGCGCCGTGTCGACCTGCCGCGACAGCAGCGCCAGCCGCACGTTGAGCAGCTTGAGCTTCAGGTTCTCGCGCAGGAAGAAGGTCTGGTCGGGCGTCAGCAGCACCGCCTCGGGCCGGTCGATGCGGCCGACCCGCAGCAGCGAGCGGGCCTCGTTGCCGACCACCCGCAGGAAGTGCTGCCACCAGGGCGCGTCGGCGGCCAGCGGCGGCGCGCGCGAAGGCTCGGCCCCGGCGCTGCGCAGGCCGACCGCGTTCAGCACCGGCAGGTCGTCGACGCTGCGCGTGAGGTCGTCGAGCTTCTGCAGGGCTTCGCCGTTGTCGGCGCTGGCACTGGTGCTGAGCCGGTCGGCGTCCTGCTGCATGGCCCGCTGGAGCGGCGCCAGCCGGGGCTGGGAGGCGCGCTGGATGCGCAGGTCGCCGGCCCGGAGCGCCGCCAGCAGCGGCTGCACGTTGCCGGTCACCTGGGCCTGCTGCAGGGCCAGGCGGACCGCGGCGTCGATGTCGACCACCAGGTTCTCGTCGCGCGAGCGTGACAGGCTCTGCATCAGCTCCTCGAGTTGCGAGCGCTGCAGGGCGACTTCGCCGACGCGCGTCTCGGCCAGCGCCAACCGGGCCGAGGTGTCGCGGACCACTTCCTGCGCTTGGCGCGCCAGGGTGCGCGCTTCGAGGGATTGGGACAGGGCGTCGGCGCTCTGGCGCGCCAGCTGTTCCTGCATGCCGCTGACCTTCTGCCAGAGGCTGAGCGCCACCACCAGCGCCACCACGGCGACCAGCGCGACCAGCACGAAGGCCACGCGCGCCAGCAGCGCGGCCGCGGCGGCCGGGCTCGTCGGGCCGGCCAGCGG
>NZ_LMUW01000129.1 GCF_009765735.1 Xenophilus sp. L33 | reverse complement strand
CATGGCGCGCTGCGGCGGCTGCAGGCCGGGCAGATCCTGCTGGCGACCGTCGGCGCGACCGCCCCCTTCGTCGGCCTGCTGGGCACGGTCTGGGGCATCTACCGGGCGCTCACCGGCATTGCGGCCGAGACCGGCGGCTTCACGATCGACAAGGTCGCCGGGCCGGTGGGCGAGGCGCTGATCATGACCGCCTTCGGCCTGGCGGTCGCGATCCCGGCGGTGCTGGCCTACAACGTCTTCGGCCGCGTGGTCGGCCGCATCGAGGCGGAGCTCGAAGGCTTCGCGCACGACCTGCTGGCGACCGTCGAAGCGGCGCCGACCGCGCCCGAGCCGCCGCCGGCGCGGGTCATGCCGGTCTAGCGGGACTCGTTCCATGGCCTTCGGTCGCACCTCGCTCGGCAGCACCGCAGGCGGCGGCCGCCCGACCGGCGCCGGCGGCCAGCGACCGCTGTCGGACATCAACGTCACGCCGCTGGTCGACGTCATGCTGGTGCTGCTGGTGATCTTCATCATCACCGCACCGCTGATGGCCAGCTCGATCAAGCTCGACCTGCCGCGCACCGAGGCCGGCCAGCCCAACGACACGCCGAAGTTCGTGAGCCTGGTGGTCGATGCAGCCGGCAAGGTCTACCTGAACGACCAGCCGGTCGACACCGACGCGCTCGCGGCCGGCCTCGCGAAGGCGGCGGCCGCCAGTCCCGACACCGAGGTGCAGCTGCGCGCCGACCAGACCGTGCCCTACGGCCGGGTGGTCGAACTGATGGGCATCGCGCACAAGGCGGGGCTGAGCCGGATCGGCTTCGTCACCGAGGCGCCGCCGACCAAGCCGTAGTCACGGCCCGGCAGCGAGGCCTGACCACGAGCTAAAGAGTCACTGGCTTGGTGTGCCAGATCTCATGCGCGTACTGCGCGATCGTGCGGTCGGACGAGAAGGCGCCCATGCCGGCCACGTTCATGATCGCCATGCGGGTCCAGGCGTCGGCGTCGCGGTAGAGCGCATCGACCCTTTCCTGGGCCTCGATGTAGCTTTTGTAATCGGCCAGGAGCAGGTAGTGGTCGCCCCAGCTCACCAGCGCATCGAAGATCTGCTGGTAGCGGGCCGGCTCGCCGGGCGAGAACATGCCGTCGCGCAGGCTGTCGAGGGTGCGCGAGAGTTCCGGGTCGCCCTCGTAGATGGCGCGCGGGTGGTAGCCGGTGGCGCGGATGTTGGCGACCTCGGGCGTGGTGTTGCCGAAGATGAAGAAGTTCTCGGGGCCGACGTTCTCGCGCATCTCGACGTTGGCGCCGTCCAGCGTGCCGATGGTGAGCGCGCCGTTCAGCGCGAACTTCATGTTGCCGGTGCCGGACGCCTCGGTGCCGGCGGTCGAGATCTGCTCGGACAGGTCGGCGGCCGGCATGATCACCTCGGCCAGGCTGACGCTGTAGTTGGGCAGGAACACCACCTTGAGCAGCTTGCCGACTCGCTCGTCCTCGTTGACGACCTTGGCGACGTCGTTGATCAGCCGGATCACCAGCTTGGCCATCTGGTAGGCCGAGGCCGCCTTGCCGGCGAAGACCACCACGCGCGGCACGTGGCCGGCGTCGGGCTTCTCCAGGATGCGGTGGTAGCGCGTGATGACGTGCAGCACGTTCAGCAGTTGCCGCTTGTATTCGTGCATGCGCTTGACCTGCACGTCGAACAGCGCGTCGGTGTCGACGTCGACCCGCATGTGCTCGTCGATCCAGTTGGCCAGGCGCAGCTTGTTCTCGCGCTTGGCATGGCGGAAGGCGCGCACGAAGGCCGGCTGCTGCGCCATCGGCCGCAGGGCTTCGAGCTGCGTGAGGTCGCGCCGCCAGCCGCGGCCGATGCGGGTGTCGAGCAGGGCCGCCAGCGGCGGATTGGCCTGGGCCAGCCAGCGCCGCGGCGTGACGCCGTTGGTCTTGTTGTTGAAGCGGTCCGGAAAGAGCTTGTAGAAGTCCGCGAAGATCGATTGCGTCATCAGCTCGGAATGCAGGCCCGAGACGCCGTTGATCGAATGGCTGGCCAGCACCGCCACGTAGGCCATGCGCACGCGGCGCTCGCCCGACTCGTCGATCAGCGACAGGCGGCGCAGCAGCTCGACGTCGTGGTCGGGGCCGGCGGTGACCTCGGCCAGGAAGCGCGAGTTCATGTCGAAGAGGATCTGCAGGTGGCGCGGGAGGATGCGGCCGAACATCTCGACCGGCCAGGTCTCCAGCGCCTCGTGCATCAGCGTGTGGTTGGTGTAGCTGAAGACCTTCTGGGTGTGGGCCCAGGCGGTGTCCCAGGGCAGGTTGTGCTCGTCGAGCAGCAGGCGCATCAGCTCGGGCACCGCCAGCACCGGGTGGGTGTCGTTCAGGTGGATGCTGACCTGGTTGGGCAGCTCGTCGAAGGTGGTGTGGTTGCGCAGATACCGGCGCAGCAGGTCCTGCACGCTGGCGCTGACGAAGAAGTATTCCTGGTGCAGGCGCAGCTCGCGGCCCGAAGGCGTGGAGTCGTCGGGGTAGAGCACCCGCGAGACGTTCTCGGAGTGGTTCTTGCTCTCGACCGCGGCCATGTAGTTGCCGCGGTTGAAGGCCGACAGGTCGATCTCCTCGGTGGCCTTGGCCGACCAGAGGCGCAGCGTGTTGGTGGCCTGCGTGCCGTAGCCGGGAATGATGGTGTCGTAGGCCATCGCCAGCACGTCGTGGGTGTCGACCCAGTTGGCGGCGCCGTAGGGCGCGTTGTTGCCTTCGCGGCGCTGCACGTGGCCGCCGAAGCGCACCCGGTAGGTGACTTCGGGGCGCTGGAATTCCCAGGGATTGCCGCGCGTGAGCCAGTAGTCGGGCTGCTCGACCTGCTGGCCGTCGACGATGCGCTGGCGGAACATGCCGTATTCGTAGCGGATGCCGTAGCCCATGCCGGGCACGCCCAGCGTGGCCATCGAATCGAGGAAGCAGGCGGCCAGCCGGCCGAGGCCGCCGTTGCCGAGCGCCGCGTCGGGCTCGCGTTCGGCCAGTGCCTGGATGTCGACGCCGAAGTCGGCCAGCGCCTGCTTGACCGTGTCCTGCAGCTCCAGCGCCAGCAGCGCGTTGGTGAAGGTGCGGCCGATCAGGAACTCCATCGACATGTAGTAGACGCGCTTGAGCTTCTGCGTGTATTGGGCGCGGGTGGTTGCCATCCAGCGCTCGACCAGCTGGTCGCGCACCGCCAGCGCGGTGGCGTGCAGCCAGTCGTCGGGGCTGGCGGCGACCGGGTCCTTGCCGACGGCGTAGATGAGCTTGTTGGCGACGGAAAGCTTGAAGGCCGCGACGTCGCGGTCGGGATGGTCGTACTGGAAGTTTTCGATGGTCATGGTGGGTGTTGTGCTTTCTTGGGCCACGTCAGGCCAGGGCTGCGGCGTAGACGCCGAGGTATTGGGTGGCGGCGCCGGCCCAGTCGGCCGGGCGCCGCATCGCGTTGGCGCGCACCGCGCGCCAGTCGGCGGCGCGGCGGTAGAGCGAGAAGGCGCGGCGCACCGCGCGGGCATAGCCGTCGGCGCCGAAATGCTCGAAGGAAAAACCGGTGGCGGTGCCGCTGTCCATGTCCTCGAGGGTGGCGTCGACCACGGTGTCGGCCAGGCCGCCGACCCGGTGCACCAGCGGCAGCGCGCCGTACTTGAGGCCGTACATCTGGGTCAGGCCGCAGGGCTCGAAGAGCGAGGGCACCAGCGTGACGTCGCCGCCGGCGAAGAGGCGGTGCGCCGCCGGCTCGCTGTAGCCGATCTGGACGCTGACCGATTCGGGCGTGGCCGCGGCGCGCTGGCGGAAGGCGTCTTCCAGCCAGCCGTCGCCGCTGCCGACCAGCGCCAGTTGGCCGCCTTGCTCCAGCAGGCCGTCGAGGCCGCCCAGCACCAGGTGCAGGCCTTTCTGCTCGGTCAGCCGGCTGACCAGCACGAACAGCGGCGCGGCGGTCTGCGGCGCCAGGCCCAGCTCCTGCTGCAGCGCGGCCTTGGAGCGGCTCTTGCCGACCATCTTGCGCAGGTCGAAGCGATGCGGGATGAGCGCGTCGGTGGCCGGGTTCCAGACCTGGTCGTCGACCGCGTTGAGGATGCCGGTCAGGACGCCGGAGCGCGCCCGCAGGAGGCCGTCGAGGCCCCAGCCCTGCTCGGGCGTCTGGATCTCGCGGGCATAGGTGGGGCTGACCGTGGTGATGCGGTCGGCGAAGCACAGGCCGCCCTTCATGAAGGACAGCTGGCCGTGGTATTCGAGCCCGTCGATCGAGAAGGCGCCCGGCGGCAGGCCGAGCTCGGCGAAGTTCCAGGCCGCGAACAGGCCCTGGTAGGCCAGGTTGTGGATCGTGAAGACGCTGTGCACCCGCGGCCGGCCGGTCGGCGGCGCGAAGGCCAGGTAGGCCGGCGCCAGCGCGGCGTGCCAGTCGTGGGCATGGACGATCTCGGGATGCCAGAGGCCGTCCAGCCCGTTGGCGATCTGCGCGGCCGCGTAGCCCAGCAGCGCGAAGCGGCGGTGGTTGTCGCCGTAGGGCTGGCGCCAGACGTCCTCGTACGGATTGCCCGGCCGGTCGTAGAGCCAGGGCGCCTCGATCATGTAGGCCGGGATGTCCGGCGCGCCGGGCGTCTCGATGCGGCCGTAGACCAGCCGGACCCGGTCGCCCCATGGGGCGCTGAATTCGGCCACCTGCACCGCATCGCGGATGCCGGCCGCGATCGCCGGGAAGCCCGGCAGCAGGACCCGCACATCCTGGCCCGCGTTCAGCAGCGCCAGCGGCAGGGCGCCGGCGATGTCGGCCAACCCTCCGGTCTTGAGCAGGGGAAACAGTTCGGCACTGACCTGGAGGATCCTCATCGGCGGATCAGGGCGCCAGCCGCTTGAGCATTTCGCGCGTCACCAGCACCACGCCGCCCTCGGTGCGCTCGAAGCGCGCGGCGTCGGCGGCGGCGTCCTCGCCGATCACCATCTCGTCGGGGATCAGGCAGCCGCGGTCGATCACCACCTTGTTCAGCCGGCAGCCGCGGCCGACCTCGACGTCCGGCAGCAGCACGGCTTCGTTGATGTCGCAGAAGGAATGGATGCGCACGCCCGAGAACAGCACCGAGCTGCTGACCTTGGAGCCCGAGACGATGCAGCCGCCGGAGACGATGGTGTTGACCGTCATGCCGTGCCTGCCGTCGCGATCGAGCACGAACTTGGCCGGTGGCAGTTGCCGCTGGTAGGTCCAGATGGGCCAGTCGGTGTCATAGATGTCGAGTTCGGGGGTGATCGAGGCCAGGTCGAGGTTGGCTGCCCAGAATGCATCAATCGTGCCCACGTCCCGCCAGTAGGCCTGGGCGTTGGCCTCGCGGTTGGCCCGCGTGACGCAGGACATGCCGAAGGGATGGGCCAGCGCCCGGCCGGCCGCGACCGCCCGCGGAATGATGTCCTTGCCGAAGTCGTGCTCCGAGTCGGGGTTGGCGTTGTCTTCCTCGAGCAGCTGGTAGAGGTATTCGGAATCGAAGACGTAGATGCCCATGCTGGCCAGCGCCACGTCGGGCTTGCCGGGCATCGGCGGCGGGTCGGCCGGCTTCTCGAGGAAGGCGGTGATCTTGCGGTCCTCGTCGATCGCCATCACGCCGAAGGCCACCGCCTCCATGCGCGGCACCTCGATGCAGCCGACGGTGCAGCCGCGGCCGCTGGCCACGTGGTCGGTCAGCATGATCGAGTAGTCCATCTTGTAGACGTGATCGCCGGCCAGCACCACGACGTAGTCGTGCGGCGTGGAGCGGGTCTGGATGATGTCCAGGTTCTGGTAGACCGCGTCGGCGGTGCCGCGGTACCAGTGCTCGTCGCCCACCCGCTGCTGCGCCGGCAGCACGTCGACCATCTCGTTGAGCTCGGCGCGCAGGAAGCTCCAGCCGCGCTGCAGGTGGCGCATGAGCGAATGCGACTTGTACTGCGTGACGACCGCCATCCGCCGGATGCCGGAATTCAGGCAGTTGGACAGCGCGAAGTCGATGATCCGGAACTTGCCGCCGAAGTAGACCGCCGGCTTGGCCCGGCGATCGGTCAGCTGCTTGAGGCGGGAGCCGCGGCCGCCGGCCAGCACCAGGGCGATGGTGCGGCGGACCAGTTGGTGGGCCTGCAGGGTGGGATTCGGTTGAGTTTCCATCATGTGCCTCGTTGGTTTTATCGACGATTCAGCCTAGCACCGAGTCGGTAGCAAGAGTCTCAGGTTTTCGCCACGAAAAGGCTGGCGGGCGGCATTCTCCGGGGCTCGCCGACCGGCACGAGGCCGTCCGGCGCGCTCGCCGCCTCGGTCGCCAGGCATTCGAGCCAGCGGCCGGGCGGCAAGGTGAATTCGATTTCGGCATCGTCCGCGTTGACCAGCAACAGCCAGCTGGAAGCCGGCGGCGGCGCGTCGAAGAGGATCGCCAGCGCATGGCGGTCGCCGCGCGACCAGTCGGCGCCGCTCATCGGCTGGCCGCCGGGCGCCAGCCAGCGCAGCGCGACGCTGCCGGCCGCCGGCTCGGCCGGCCACCAGCGGGCGCTGCGCAGCACCTCGGCCTCGCGTCGGAGCGCCAGCACCCGGGCGACGAAGGCGGTCATGGCGGTGTCGGCGCGGGACCAGTCGATCCAGGTGGTCTCGTTGTCCTGGCAGTAGGCGTTGTTGTTGCCCTTTTGCGTGTGGCCCAGTTCGTCGCCGGCCAGCAGCATCGGCGTGCCCTGCGACAGCAGGAGCGCCGCCAGCAGCACCCGCTGCAGCCGGCCGCGCGCCGCCAGCACCGCCGGGTCGTCGCTGTCGCCCTCGACTCCGCAGTTGACGCTCAGGTTGTGGCCGCTGCCGTCGCGGTTGTCTTCCCCGTTGGCCAGGTTGTGGCGCTCGTCGTAGCTGACCAGGTCGCGCAGGGTGAAGCCGTCGTGGGCGGTGACGAAGTTGACGCTGGCGGTCGGGCCGCGGCCGTTGCGCTCGAACTCCTCGGCCGAGGCGGTGTAGCGCTGGGCGAATTCGCCGCTGGCGACGCTGCGCTGCAGCCAGAAGCCGCGCTGCGAATCGCGGAAGCGGTCGTTCCATTCGAGCCAGCCGGGCGGGAATTCGCCGAGCCGGTAGCCGCCGGGGCCGATGTCCCAGGGCTCGGCGATCAGCAGCGCCCGCGACAGCACCGGGTCTTGCGCCGCCGCCGCCAGGAAGGGCGCGCGCGGGTCGAAGTCGCCGCCGGTGCGGCGCGCCAGCACCGGCGCCAGGTCGAAGCGGAAGCCGTCGACGCCGAGCTCGGTGACCCAGTAGCGCAGGCTGTCCATCACTAACTGGAGCACCCGCGGCTCGGCCAGGTTCATGCAGTTGCCGCAGCCGGTCCAGTTCTCGTAGAAGGCCCGGTCGTCGGCGCGCAGGTGGTAGTAGAGGGCGTTGTCGATGCCGCGCAGGCTCAGCGTGGGCCCCAGCTCGTCGGTCTCGGCGCTGTGGTTGTAGACCACGTCGATCACCAGCTCCATGCCGCGGGCGTGCACCGCGTCGGCCAGCGCGCGGAATTCGCTCGCCGGGGTGCTGCCGGCGCGGCCGCTCCAGTAGCGCGCCTCGGGCGCGAACCAGCCGATCGTGCTGTAGCCCCAGTAGTTGCTGAGGCCCAGGCCCAGGAGTCGCTGTTCGTCGGCCCGCTGCTGCACCGGCATCAGGCTCAGCGTGGTGACGCCCAGGCGCTGGAGGTGGTCGAGCACCGCCGGCTCGGCCAGCCCGGCGAAGCTGCCGCGCAGCGCCATCGGCACCTCCGGATGGCGCCGGGTCTGGCCGCCGACATGGCATTCGTAGAGCACCCGGTCGGCGGCGGCGATCCGGTTGCGCCCGGGAATGCCGGGCGGCAGCGGCGCGACCGCGCGGGCCTTGAGCGCGATCGCGCCGTTGTCGCGGGTGTCGCGCTGCTCGGGCTGGCCGGGGACGTGGCCGAGGAACAGGTCCTCGCCGCCGTAGCGGCCGACGATCTCGCGCGCGTACGGGTCGAGCAGCACCTTGGCCGGATTGAAGCGCAGCCCCTCGTGCGGCGACCAGGGCCCGTGCACCCGCCAGCCGTAGACCAGGCCGGGCCGGGCGCTCGGCAGGCTCGCATGCCAGACGCCGTCGGTGCGGGCGCCGAGCTTCAGGCGCTGCTGCTCGTGCTGGCCGGACTTGTCGAAGATGCACAGCTCCACCGCCGTGGCGTTCGGCGCGGCGAGCGCGAAGTTGATGCCCTCGGGGCTGCAGGTGGCGCCGAGGGGAAAAGGTCTGCCGTCGTTCATTTCCGCGGTTCCTGCTCCGTCATTGTTCTGTCGCCGGCTCCAGCACCCACATCAGCGTGGCCAGCGGCGGCACCGACATCACCAGCGACTGCCGCCGGCCGTGCCAGGGCAGCGACTCGGTCGGCACCACGCCGTTGCCGACGCCGCTTCCGCCATAGACCGGGTTGTCGGTGTTGATCACCTCGCGGTAGGCGCCGGCCGCCGGCACGCCCAGCCGGTAGCCCATGCGCGGCACCGGCGTGAAGTTGCACACCGCCACCACGAAGCTGCCGTCGCGGGCCCGGCGCAGGAAGGAGAACACCGAGTGGTCGGCGTCGTCGTGGCAGATCCACTCGAAGCCGTCGCCTTCGCTGTCCAGTTCGTGCAGCGCCGGGAAGTGCCGCAGCACGTTGTTCAGGTCGCGCACCAGCCGCCTGACGCCCTGGTGCGCGTCCTGCTCGAGCAGATGCCAGTCGAGACTGCGGTCGGCGTCCCATTCGGCGAACTGCGCGAATTCGCCGCCCATGAAGAGCAGCTTCTTGCCCGGGTACGCCCAGAGGTAGCCGTAGAGGTTGCGCAGGCCCGCGAACTTCTGCCACGGGTCGCCGGGCATGCGGCCGATCATCGAGCCCTTGCCGTGCACCACCTCGTCGTGCGAGAGCGGCAGCACGAAGTTCTCGCTGTGGGCGTACATCAGGCCGAAGGTGATGCGCTGATGGTGGTGCTTGCGGTAGATCGGGTTGATGCCGGCATAGGCCAGCGTGTCGTTCATCCAGCCCATGTTCCATTTGAAGTGGAAGCCCAGGCCGCCGTCTTCCGGCGGGCGGGTCACGCCGGGGAAGCTGGTCGACTCCTCGGCGATCGTCACCGCGCCCGGGCGCTCGACGCCGACCACCCGGTTCATGCGCCGCAGGAAGGCGATCGCCTCCAGGTTCTCGCGTCCGCCGTGGGCGTTCGGCACCCATTCGCCGGCCTTGCGGCTGTAGTCGCGGTAGAGCATCGAGGCCACCGCGTCGACCCGCAGGCCGTCCACGCCGTAACGCTCCAGCCAGTACAGCGCGTTGCCGACCAGGTAGTTGCGCACCTCGACCCGGGCGAAGTTGAAGATCAGCGTCTGCCAGTCGTTGTGGAAACCTTCGCGCGGATCGGCATATTCGTAGAGCGCGGTGCCGTCGAAGTTGGCCAGGCCGTGGGCGTCGGTCGGGAAGTGCGCCGGCACCCAGTCGAGGATCACGCCCAGGCCGGCCGCGTGCGCGGTCTCGACGAAGTAGCGGAAGTCGGCCGGCGTGCCGAAGCGCGAGGTCGGCGCGTAGAGGCCGATCGGCTGGTAGCCCCAGGAGCCGTCGAAGGGATGCTCGCTGACCGGCAGCAGCTCGAGGTGGGTGAAGCCGAGGTCGCGGGCGTAGGGCACCAGACTGTCGGCCAGCTCCCGGTAGTCGAGCCATTCGTGGCCGTTCTTGCGCCGCCAGGAGCCCAGGTGCACCTCGTAGATGCTGATCGGCGCGCCGCGGGCATTGGCCTCGGCGCGGCCGGGCGGCAGCTTGACCGGCGCCGGCAGCGGCTGCACCACGCAGGCGGTGTCGGGCCGGAGCTTGGCCGAGAAGCCGAAGGGGTCGGCCTTGCGCAGCACCTGGCCCTTGGACGACAGGATCTCGAATTCGTAGCTGTCGCCGGCGGCCACCTGCGGCGCGAAGATTTCCCAGACCCCGCATTCGCTGCGCAGCCGCATCATGTGGCGGCGGCCGTCCCAGTTGTTGAAGTTGCCGACCACCGACACCCGCCGGGCGTTCGGCGCCCAGACCGCGAAGGCGACGCCGCGCACCCCGTCCATCTCGCGCAGGTGGGCGCCGAGTTGCTCGAAGGGTCGCAGGTGGGTGCCTTCGGCCAGCAGCCAGACGTCGGTGGCGCCGAGCACCGGCGGAAAGCGGTAGGGGTCCTGCAGCTGCGAGCCGTGGCTGCCCCAGTCGACCTCGAAGTGGTAGCCCAGCCGGGCCTCGGAGGCCGGCACCAGCGCCGCGAACAGGTCGCTGTCGCCCTGGCGGTCGAGCCGGGCCAGCGGCCAGCCGGAGCCCGAATGCAGCACCGCCACCGAGCGGGCGCCGGGGAGCAGGGCGCGGACCCACAGGCCTTCGTCCGTCCGGTGAGGGCCCAGCACCGCGAACGGGTCGCCATGCTCGGCACGCATCAGGGCACGGACTTCGGCTTCAGGCAGCATGCGGGGTTCTCCAAAAGGCGGCATCGCGAGGGTACGCGCTTCCAGGCCATCGCCGCCAATCCTTCTCCATGCGTGCCTCTCGGAATCCGAAAATGATTGTGGCATGCGAGAAGTGGGCCATCGCGCGAGCGCCGATAATCCGCATTCCCCCGGCCGCCTGGCGCCGGGCCGTTGCCGAATGCCCATGAATCCCAGCTACAAACCCGCCGACGTCGAGTCTGCCGCCCAGGCCCACTGGACGGCGACCGATGCCTATCGCGTGACCGAGGACGCGCGGAAGAAAAAATACTACGCCTGCTCGATGCTGCCCTACCCCAGCGGCAAGCTGCACATGGGCCACGTGCGCAACTACACGATCAACGACATGCTCACGCGCTACCTGCGCATGAGCGGCTACAACGTCCTGATGCCCATGGGCTGGGACGCCTTCGGCCTGCCGGCCGAGAACGCGGCGCTCAAGAACGGCGTTCCACCGGCGAAGTGGACCTACGAGAACATCGCCTACATGAAGGGCCAGTTGCAGGCCATGGGCCTGGCGATCGACTGGAGCCGCGAGATCGCCACCTGCGACCCGAGCTACTACAAGTGGAACCAGTGGCTGTTCCTGAAGATGCTCGAGAAGGGCATCGCCTACCGCAAGACCCAGGTCGTCAACTGGGACCCGGTCGACCAGACGGTGCTGGCCAACGAGCAGGTCATCGACGGCAAGGGCTGGCGCACCGGCGCCACCGTCGAGCGGCGCGAGATCCCGGGCTACTACCTGAAGATCAGCGACTACGCCGAGGAACTGCTCGAGCACACCCAGCGCAAGCTCCCCGGCTGGCCCGAGCGGGTCAAGCTGATGCAGGAGAACTGGATCGGCAAGAGCGAGGGCGTGCGCTTCGCCTTCCCGCACGACATCAAGGACGAGCACGGCCAGCTGATCCAGGGCGGCCGCATGTACGTCTTCACGACCCGCGCCGACACGATCATGGGCGTCACCTTCTGCGCGGTGGCGCCGGAGCATCCGCTGGCCCTGCATGCGGCGAAGACCAACCCGAAGGTCGCCGCCTTCATCGCCGAGGCCAAGAGCGGCGGCACCACCGAGGCCGAGCTGGCCACGCAGGAGAAGAAGGGCGTGCCGACCGGCCTGGTCGTGCAGCACCCGATCACCGACGAGCCGATCCCGGTCTGGGTCGGCAACTACGTGCTGATCGGCTACGGCGACGGCGCGGTGATGGGCGTGCCGGCCCACGACGAGCGTGACTTCGCCTTCGCCAACAAGTACGGCATCGAGATCATCCAGGTGGTGCTGGTCGACGACGAGCCGCACTTCGACTACCACCGCTGGCAGGACTGGTACGCCGACAAGCAGCGCGGCGTCACCATCAACTCCGACAACTTCAGCGGCATGTCCTACGAGGAGGCCGTGAAGGCGGTCGCCCACGCGCTCGGCCAGAAGGGCCTGGGCGAGACGCAGACCACCTGGCGGCTGCGCGACTGGGGCGTGAGCCGCCAGCGCTACTGGGGCACGCCGATCCCGATCATCCATTGCGACGAGCACGGCGCGGTGCCGGTCCCCGAGAAGGACCTGCCGGTGGTGCTGCCCACCGACTGCGTGCCCGACGGCTCCGGCAACCCGCTGGCCAAGCACGAAGGCTTCCATGCCGGCGTGGTCTGCCCGGTCTGCGGCAAGCCGGCGCGCCGCGAGACCGACACGATGGACACCTTCGTCGACAGCTCGTGGTATTTCATGCGCTATTGCGACCCGGCCGACGCCAGCGCGATGGTCGACAGCGGCGCGCGCTACTGGATGGCGGTCGACCAGTACATCGGCGGCATCGAGCACGCGATCCTGCACCTGCTGTACGCCCGCTTCTGGACCAAGGTGATGCGCGACCTCGGCCTGGTGACGGTCGACGAGCCCTTCAGCAAGCTGCTCACGCAAGGCATGGTGCTCAACCAGATCTTCTACGTGCGCAACGAGAAGGGCGGCAAGGACTACTTCCCGCCGTCGGAGGTGACAGCGACGCTCGACGACCAGGGCCGCATCGTCGGCGGCCGGCTGGCCGACGGCATGCAGGTCGAATACGGCGGCGTCGGCAAGATGGGCAAGAGCGAGCGCAACGGCGTCGACCCGCAGGACCTGATCGAGAAGTACGGCGCCGACACCGCGCGGCTCTACACCATGTTCACCGCGCCGCCCGAGGCCACGCTCGAGTGGAACGACGCCGCGGTCGAGGGCAGCGCGCGCTTCCTGCGCCGGGTCTGGAACTTCGGCGTGGCGCTCGACGCCGCGGCGGACGGCGTCGCGCCGGCCGCACCCGTCTACGGCAAGGACGCCAAGGCGCTGCGCCACGAACTGCACACGGTGCTGCGGCAGATCGACTACGACTACCAGCGCATGCAATACAACACCGTGGTGTCCGGTGCGATGAAGCTGCTGAACGCGCTCGAAGCTTTCAAGCCGGCCGCGCCCGACGCCGGCGACCGCGCCGCGGTGCGCGAGGGCTTCGGCATCCTGCTGCGCTGCCTCTACCCGGCGACGCCGCACATCGCGCAGGCGCTCTGGCAGCAGCTCGGCCACGACAAGGAGCACGGTGAGCTGCTCGACGCGCCCTGGCCGGCGGTCGACGTCGGCGCGCTGGAGCGCGACGAGATCGAACTGATGCTGCAGATCAACGGCAAGCTGCGCGGCTCGCTCATGGTCCCGGCCGGCGCCGGCAAGGCCGAGATCGAGAAGCTGGCGCTGGCCAGCGAGGACTTCGTCAAGCACGCCGAAGGCGCACCGGTGAAACGCGTCATCGTCGTGCCGGGCCGGCTGGTGAACGTGGTCGTATGAACGGCCGCATCCGGACGGCACGCGTGCCGGCGCGGCGCGAATTCCTGCTGGCCGCCGCGGGCGGCGCCGCCTCGCTGGCGCTGGCCGGCTGCGGCTTCAAGCTGCGCCAGGCGCCGGTGTTCTCCTTCAAGAGCATCGCGATCCCGGCCAACACCGCCTTCGCCAACTTCCTGCGGCGCGACCTCAAGGGCAGCGGCACGGTCGAGGTGCTGCCGACCGACCAGGTGGCCAAGGCCGAGGTGGTCTTCGAGATCCTCGCCGAGAACCGCGACAACGTGATCGCCTCGACCGACATCAACGGCCAGGTGAACGAACTGCTGCTGCGCCTGACCATCCGGTTCCGGCTGCACGGCCAGGACGGCCGCGAATGGCTGGCGCCGACATCGATCCAGCAGACCCGCGACCTCACCTACAACGAGACCGCGGCGCTGGCCAAGCAGTCCGAAACCGAGCTGCTGTTCACCGACATGCAGAACGACATCGCCCAGCAGGTCGTGCGCCGGCTGGCGGCGGTCAAGCGGGTCTGAAGGGACCGGATTCCGTGCAACTGGGCGCCGCGCAGCTCTCGGCCCATCTCGCCAAGCGGGTGGCGCCGTTGTACGTGATCCACGGCGACGAGGCGCTGCTGGCCCAGGAAGCGGCCGATGCAATCCGCGCCGCGGCCCGCCTGCAGGGCTACACCGAGCGCAGCGCCTTCACCGTGGCCGGCGCCCATTTCGACTGGAGCGCGGTGCTGTCGGCCGGCGGATCGCTCAGCCTCTTCGCCGACAAGCAGATCGTCGAGATCCGCATTCTCTCGGGCAAGCCCGGCAAGGACGGCAGCCTGGCGCTGCAGCAGATCGCCGAGGCCGCCGCCGGCAATGACAGCACGCTCACGCTGGTGATGCTGCCGCGCCTGGACAAGGCCACCCGCGGCGCCGCCTGGTTCATGGCGCTCGAAAGCCATGGCGTCGGCCTGCAGGTCGAGACGGTCGAGCGCGCCGCGCTGCCGGCCTGGATCGCCCAGCGCCTGGCCCAGCAGGACCAGCGCGTGAAGGCCGGCGAGGAAGGCCAGCGCACCTTGCAGTTCTTCGCCGACCGGGTCGAGGGCAACCTGCTGGCCGCTCATCAGGAAATCCAGAAGCTGGGGCTGCTCTATCCAACTGGCGAGCTGGGCTGGGAGCAGGTCGAGGGCGCGGTCAACAACGTCGCGCGCTACGACGTCTTCAAGCTGTCCGACGCGGTGCTGGCCGGCCAGCCGCAGCGCGTGGCCCGCATGCTCGAGGGCCTGCAGGCCGAGGGCGAGGCCGAGGTGCTGGTGCACTACACGCTGGCCGAGGACATCCGGGCGCTCAAGCGGGTCAAGGATGCGATGGCCGCCGGCCGCCCGCTGCCGATGGCGCTGCGCGAGAACCGCATCTGGGGCCCGCGCGAACGGGCCTTCGAGCGGGTGCTGCCGCGGCTGGACGACCGCACCCTGGCCCGGCTGCTGCGCGCGGCGCACGCGGTCGACGGCATCGTCAAGGGCCTGAAGCAGCCCGATTGGCCGGCCAGCGGCTGGCAGTCGCTGCAGCGGCTGGCCTTCATGCTGTGCCGGGCCTGCGGCGGCCTGGCGGCGTCGTCGGGGGCGCACCCTTCCGGTGCGAGAACGCCCGCCCGGACGGGAGAGCGCGGCCCGCGCGGCACAATCGGGGGATGAACACCTTGAATGTCGCCGAGTACGTGCAAACGCTCGGAGTGCAGGCCAAGCTGGCCAGCGCCCTCATGGCACGGGCCGATGCCGCCACCAAGAACAAGGCCCTGAAGGCGCTGGCGCGCCGCCTGCGCGCGGCCGGCGCACCGCTGGCCCAGGCCAATGCCCGCGACCTCGACCGTGCGGTCGCCGCCGGCCTGTCGGCGCCGATGGTCGACCGCCTGAAGCTCACCCCGAAGGTCCTCGAGACGGTCGCCCAGGGCTGCGACCAGCTGGCTGGCATGGCCGACGTGATCGGCGAAGTCATCGGCATGCGCCAGCAGCCCAGCGGCATCCGGGTCGGCCAGATGCGGGTGCCGATCGGCGTCTTCGGCATGATCTACGAGAGCCGCCCCAACGTGACCATCGAGGCGGCCAGCCTGGCGATCAAGAGCGGCAACGCGGCGATCCTGCGCGGCGGCTCCGAGGCGATCGAGTCGAACAAGGCGCTGGCGCAACTGGTGTCGGAATCGCTCGAGGAAGCCGGCCTGCCGGTCGATGCGGTGCAGCTGGTGCAAACCACCGACCGCGAGGCGGTCGGCCAGCTGATCGCCATGCCCGAATTCGTCGACGTGATCATCCCGCGCGGCGGCAAGGGCCTGATCGAGCGCATCAGCCGCGAGGCGCGGGTGCCGGTGATCAAGCACCTGGACGGCAACTGCCACGTCTACGTCGACCACACGGCCGAGCCGGACATGGCGCTGCGCATCGTCGACAACGCCAAGACCCAGAAGTACAGCCCCTGCAACGCCGCCGAAGGCCTGCTGGTGGCGGCTTCGCTGGCCGAGGCCTTCCTGCCCGAGATCGGCGCGGTGTTCGCCGCCAAGGGCGTCGAGATGCGCTGCGACCCGGTGGCCGCGCGGATCCTGCGCGCCGACGCCGCCCATCTGCCCGAGGCGCGGGTGGTCGACGCGGTCGAGGCCGACTGGTCGGAGGAATACCTGGCCGCGGTGATCAGCATCAAGGTGGTCGAGGGCATCGACGAGGCGATCGCCCACATCAACCGCTATTCGAGCCACCACACCGACGCGATCGTCACCCGCGACCACATGAACGCCCAGCGCTTCCTGCGCGAGGTCGATTCGGCCAGCGTGATGGTGAATGCCAGCACCCGCTTCGCCGACGGCTTCGAATTCGGGCTGGGCGCCGAAATCGGCATCAGCACCGACAAGTTCCACGCGCGGGGGCCGGTCGGCATCGAGGGGCTGACCTCGCTGAAATACGTCGTGCTGGGGCAAGGCGAAGTCCGCAGCTGAAGCGACGGCCGGCACAGGATGCGGACCCCGCCGGGGACCCGAGTCGCGCTTGTCATACGGGCGCGTGTCCCCAAATCCTACAATTCCAGTCCACTTTTGTCGCATCCGACGTATAACAAGGCCGCTGCATGGTCCCCCATCTCGTCACCGCCCTGACCGGCCCCATCAATGAACTCGAACAGCGCGTGCTCGATTCCACGCCTGCCATCGAGCGCTGGTTCCGGCTCGAATGGATGGAGCACACGCCGCCCTTCTACAGCGCGGTCGACATCCGCAATGCCGGCTTCAAGCTGGCGCCGGTCGACACCAGCCTCTATCCGGGCGGCTGGAACAACCTGACCGAGGACATGCTGCCGCTGGCGGTGCAGGCGGCCCAGGCGGCGATCGAGAAGATCTGCCCCGAGGCGCGCAACTTGCTGGTGATTCCCGAGAACCACTCGCTCAACACCTTCTACCTGGCCAACGTGGCCCGGCTGGTGCGCATCTTCCACATGGCAGGTCTCAACGTGCGCGTCGGCTCGATCGACCCGGCGATCAAGTCGCCGAAGAAGATCGAATTGCCCAACGGCGAGAGCGTCTGCCTGGAGCCGGTGGTGCGCACCAAGCGCCGGCTCGGGCTCAAGCATTTCGATCCCTGCACCATCCTCTTGAACAACGACCTCTCGGCCGGCACGCCGGGCATCCTGGAAGATCTGCACGAGCAGTACCTGCTGCCGCCGCTGCACGCCGGCTGGACGGTGCGCCGCAAGAGCAACCACCTGCACAGCTACGAGGAAATCTCCAAGCGCTTCGGCAAGCTGCTGGGCATCGACCCGTGGCTCATCAACCCGATGTATTCGCGCGCCGCGGACGTCAGCATCACCGGCGGCCAGGGCATCGACGTGCTGACCAGCCACGTCGACGCGCTGCTCACCCGGGTGCGCCGCAAGTACAAGGAATACGGCATCAACGAGAAGCCCTTCGTGGTGGTCAAGACCGACGACGGCAGCACCGGCATGGGCGTGCTCACGGTGCGAGACGCCAAGGAGATCGAGGCGCTGGCCCGCCGGGCCCAGGCCCGCGCCGCCGAGACCGAGGAAGGCCGGGCGCCGCAGGACCTGATCGTGCAGGAAGGCGTGCTGACCAACGAGCGGGTGCACAACGGCGTGGCCGAGCCGGTGGTCTACATGATGGATCGCTACGTGGTCGGCGGCTTCTACCGGGTGCATGCCGAGCGCAACCCGGACGAGAACCTGAACCTGCCGGGCGCCAGCTTCGTGCCGCTCGCCTTCTCGGAGAGCGCGCACCTGCCGCAGCCGGGCGCCAAGCCGGGTGCCAGCGCGCCGAACCGCTTCTACATGTACGGCGTGATCGGCCGCCTGGCGATGGTGGCGGCCAGCTACGAGCTCGAGGCGACCGATCCGGACGCCGAAGTCTATGAATGAGCCGACGAACGAGCTGATGGCATTCCGGCCCGGCCGCCACCGCTAGCCCCGGCCGTGTCAGTTTCCAAGTCTTCCTCGCTGGCCCTGATCATCGCCGCGGTCGGCGTCGTCTACGGCGACATCGGCACCAGCGTGCTCTACGCGGTCAAGGAGGTGTTCGGCCATGGCCGGGTGCCTTTCACGATCGAGAACGTCTACGGCATCCTGTCGATGTTCTTCTGGACGCTGACCATCATCGTGTCGATCAAGTACGTGGTGCTGGTGCTGCGCGCCGACAACGAGGGCGAGGGCGGCCTGGTGGCGATGCTGGCGCTGGCCTCGCGGGCGGTGTCGGACAAGCCGCGGCTGCGTTCCATCCTGCTGGTGGTCGGCATCTTCGGCACCTCGCTCTTCTACGGCGACGGCGTGATCACGCCGGCGATCTCGGTGCTGTCGGCGGTCGAGGGCCTCGAAGTGGTGTCGCCGCAGTTCATCCACTACGTGATCCCGATCACGCTGGTGGTGCTGTTCTGCCTGTTCGCGGTGCAAAAGCGCGGCACCGCCGGCATCGGCCGCTTCTTCGGGCCGATCACGCTCACCTGGTTCGCCGCCATCTCGCTGCTCGGCATCTCGCAGATCCTGACGCACCCCGAGATCCTGAAGGCCATCAGCCCCTACTACGCGCTGCGCTTCATCTGGGGCAATCCGCTCACCAGCTTCATCATCCTCGGCGCGACCGTGCTGTGCGTGACCGGCGCCGAGGCGCTCTACGCCGACCTCGGGCACTTCGGCAAGCGGCCGATCCGGGTGGCCTGGTTCACGGTGGTGATGCCGGCGCTGACCCTCAACTATTTCGGCCAGGGCGCGTTGCTGCTCGAGAACCCGGAAGCGGTGAAGAACCCCTTCTTCCTGATGGCACCCGAATGGGCGCTGCTGCCGCTGGTGTTCCTGGCGACCGCGGCCACGGTGATCGCGTCGCAGGCGCTCATCACCGGCGCCTTCAGCGTCACGCGCCAGGTGATCCAGCTCGGCTACCTGCCGCGCATGAACATCGAGCACACCAGCGTGCGCACGGCGGGGCAGATCTACATCCCGTTCGTGAACTGGGGCCTGTTCACCGCGATCGTGCTGGCGGTGGTGATGTTCCGCTCGTCGAGCAACCTGGCCGCGGCCTACGGCATCGCGGTGACCACCGACATGCTGATCACCACGGTGCTGACCTTCTTCGTCATCCGCTACGCCTGGAAGTACCCGCTGGTGCTGTGCGTCGCGGCCACGGGCGCCTTCTTCGTGGTCGACTTCATGTTCTGGTCGTCGAACCTGCTCAAGCTGTTCGACGGCGGCTGGTTCCCGCTGCTGATCGGCGGCTCGATCTTCACCTTGATGCTGACCTGGAAGGAAGGCCGCCGCCTGATGGGCCAGGTGCAGCTGGCGGAGGCGATCGACTTGCGCAGCTTCCTGTCGTCGGTGTTCGTGAGTCCGCCGGCGCGCGTGGCCGGTACTGCGGTCTTCCTCACCTCCGAGCCGGGCGTGGTGCCCAACGCGCTCCTGCACAACCTGAAGCACAACAAGGTGCTGCACGACCAGAACCTGTTCGTCACGGTGCGCAGCCACGAGGTGCCCTGGATCCCGATGGACAAGCGCATCGAGATGGACGCGCTCGGCCACCACTGCTGGCAGGTGGTGGTGCACTACGGCTTCAAGAACGACGTCGACCTGCCGCGCGCCCTCGAGAACGCGCGCCTGCGCGGCTGCCAGCTGGAGCCGATGGCGACCAGCTACTTCCTGTCGCGCGACGTCGTCATCCCGACCCTCGGCAGCGGCATGGCGCCCTGGCGCGAGAAGCTGTTCGCCCAGATGCACCACAACGCCAGCGGCGCGGCGGACTTCCTCGGCCTGCCGAACAACGCGGTGGTCGAGCTGGGTTCGAAGATCGAGATCTGAGGCTGTACGTCGGCACGCGATTCGCGTGAGCCGCGGTGCTTCGCTTCGCCTTCGTAGCGCGAAAGGTCAAAGTTGGTGAAGGCACGTGTTGCGTGCCTCTCGGCCGCCCTTAGGATGCTCCCGCCATTTCAGGGAGAGGCAATGAGGCACGTCATCAAAGCCGCGGTGCTGATCGCCTGGCTTGCCGCGGCAACGTTGGCATATGCGAAGGTTTGGTACCTGCACCTGGATTCCTTCCCTGAATATCCGCCTTGGGTCGGCCTCCGCATCGGCGAGTTGAAAAACCTGATCAGCAACGAAGACGATCCCGAATTGCTGCATACGCTTTACATGCTGATCATGTCCTTCGTCAACGTGGCCGTGCTGACCGGGGTCGCCTGGATTTCGGCGCGTCGCATCTTGGGCCGCCGACCGCACTGACCCGCCCTTCACGCACATTCACAGCCGCAGCGTGCGCGCGCTGCGGCGCTGACGATGATCTGGCCCGGTGGCTTCGGACGGTCATTCGCTGCCGCCATAATTCCGGATGCGTTTTTTCAAGGACCTGAGCCTGTCGGCCTTCACCGCCGGCTTCGTGGCGGTGCTGGTCGGCTTCACCAGTTCGGTGGCGATCGTCTTCCAGGCGGCGCAGGCCTTCGGCGCCACGCCGGCCATGATCTCGTCCTGGATGTGGGCGCTCGGCATCGGCATGGGCCTGGCGTCGGTGCTGCCCTCGCTGTGGTGGCGCAAGCCCGTGATGATCGCCTGGAGCACGCCGGGCGCCGCGGTGCTGGCGGTGGCGGGCGTCGGCTACGGCATGAACGAGGCGGTCGGCGCCTTCATCGTCTGCGCGATCCTCATGACCCTGGCCGGCGCCACCGGCTGGTTCGAGCGGGTCATGAACAAGATCCCGATGGCGCTGGCCTCGGCGCTGCTGGCCGGCGTGCTGGCGCGCTTCGGCCTTTCGGCCTTCCTGGCGGCGCAGACCGCGCTGCCGCTGGTGCTGCTCATGCTGGCCGCCTACCTCGTCGGCAAGCGGCTGCTGCCGCGCTACGCGGTGCCGTTGACCCTGGCCGTCGGCATCGCCTTCGCCGCCAGCCGCGGCGAGCTGGCGTGGAGCGCGGTGCACTTCGACCTGGCGATGCCGGTGTTCACCATGCCCGAATTCACCTGGCGCGCCACGGTCAGCCTGGCGCTGCCGCTCTTCGTGGTGACGATGGCCTCGCAGAACCTGCCGGGCGTGGCCGCGATCCGCGCCGCCGGCTACGACATGCCGGTGTCCAGGCTCATCACGATCAGCGGCCTCTTCACGCTGGTGCTGGCGCCCTTCGGCGCCTTCGCGCTCAACCTGAGCGCGATCACCGCGGCGATCTGCATGGGCCGCGAGGCGCACGAAGACCCGGCGCGGCGCTACACCGCGGCGGTGAGCTGCGGCGCGATCTACGTGGTCATCGGTTTCTTCGGCGCGGCGGTGACCGGCATCCTGACCGCCTTTCCGAAGGAGCTGGTCGCCACCATCGCCGGGCTGGCGCTGCTCGGCACCATCGGCGGCGGCCTGGCGGCGGCGGTGCGCGACGAATCGCACCGCGAGGCGGCGCTCATCACCTTCCTGGTGACGCTCTCGGGCGTGACCCTGCTGGGCATCGGCTCGGCCTTCTGGGGCGTGATGGCCGGTGCGGTGGCGCTGGCGATCCAGCAGCTGGGCCGCAGCAGACCCGCGCCCGGCAAGGACATCGCGCCTGCCTGCAAGATGCGGCTCGACGCGGCCGCCGATCCTGCGGCGCCGCCGTCAATCCGAAAGAACTGACATGCACCTCCTCATCGTTGCCGACCCGCTCGAGCACTTCAAGATCTACAAGGACACCACCTTCTCGATGATGCGCGAGGCCCAGCGGCGCGGCCACACGCTGGCCGCCTGCGTGCCGCAGGACCTGAGCTGGCAGCGCGGCCGCCCGGTGACCGCCAAGGTGCGGCCGATCACGCTGACCGGCGACCCGGACGTCTGGTTCCGCGAGGAAGCGCGCCAGGAACTGCCCCTGCACGGCTTCGACGGCGTGCTGATGCGCAAGGACCCGCCCTTCGACGCCGAATACATCTACGCGACGCACCTGCTGGAGCAGGCCGAGCGCGAGGGCGCGCGGGTGGTGAACAAGCCGCGCTCGCTGCGCGACCATCCGGAAAAGCTGGCGATCATGGAATTCGCGCAGTTCACCACGCCCACGCTGGTGACCCGCGATGCGGCGTCGGTGCGCGCCTTCCATGCCGAGCACCGCGACATCATCCTGAAGCCGCTCGACGGCATGGGCGGCATGGGCATCTTCCGGGTCAGGGACGACGCGCTCAACCTCGGCTCGATCATCGAGACGCTCAACAAGGACGGCGCCGAGACGATCATGGTGCAGCGCTTCGTGCCCGAGATCGTCAAGGGCGACAAGCGGGTGCTGGTGATCGCCGGCCAGCCGGTGCCCTTCTGCCTGGCGCGCATCCCGCAAGGCACCGAGGTGCGCGGCAACCTGGCGGCGGGCGGCAAGGGCGTCGCCCAGCCGCTGACCGACGAGGACCGTCGCATCGCCGAAGCCATCGGCCCGGTGCTGCATGCGCGCGGGCTGCTGCTGATCGGCCTGGACGTCATCGGCGGCTCGCTGACCGAGATCAACGTCACCAGCCCGACCTGCTTCCAGGAGATCACGGAGCAGACCGGCTTCGACGTGCCGGCGATGTTCATCGATGCGCTGGAGGCGGCGCTCAAGCGCTGACCTGCCGGGCACTCAGCCGCGCCGAGCGCCGTCCACGAACACCGCCAGTTCCCCTGGCGCGAACGCGGTCCACGCCTCGTTCTTCGTGAGCGGCGCGGTCACCACCACCGCCACGCGGTCGTCCGGCGTGGTGTGCTGTGCGAAGTCGACCACCACGTCCTCGTCGGCCAGCTCGGCGGTGAGGAAGGGATGCCGGCGCTCCACGTACCAGAGGTTCGTCGAGGCGTGGGCCCAGAGCGCCTGGCCGTTCGACAGCATGAAGTTGAAGGTGCCGTGCGCCGCCAGCCGGGGCGCCAGCTCGCGCAGGGTCAGCGTGAGCTCGTCGATGCTGGGCACGCCGACGTGCGACTTGGCCAGCTCCTGCATCAGCCAGCAGAAGGCATGCTCGCTGTCGGTGTTGCCGACCGGATGGAAGTTGCCGTGCAACTTCGGACGGAAGTCCTTCAGGTCGCCGTTGTGGGCGAAGACCCAGTAGCGGCCCCACAGCTCGCGCACGAAGGGGTGGCAGTTCTGCAGGTTGACCGCGCCCTGCGTGGCCTTGCGGATGTGGGCGACGACGTGGCGGCTGCGGATCGGGTAGCGCCGGATCAGGTCGGCCACCGGCGACTCGCAGGCCGGCTGGTGGTCGACGAAATGGCGCAGGCCGCGGTCCTCGAAGAAGGCGATGCCCCAGCCGTCGGCATGGTGGTCGGTGCGGCCGCCGCGCTGCGCGAACCCCGTGAAGCTGAAGGTCACGTCGGTCGGCGTGTTGCAGTTCATTCCGAGCAGTTGGCACATGGGTGCATTAGACCGCAGAGGCCGCCGCCGTGACCGCGGTCCATGCCCGGGCTCCTTGCCGTCCTACAGCCGTTCGGGCCATTCGGGCCTGCACCGCTTCGGGGCGGACGTCGACAATTTCGCATATGTCTTCAGCCACCAACGCCCAGCCGATCGAGCCGACCGCCACCGAGGCCATCGTCACCGAAACGGCGCCGCCGGCCGACGAGTCGCTGGCCTCCGAACTGCAGGCACCGTCGCTCAGCCGCGCCTACCAATGCCAGTGCGGGCGGCCGGTCTTCCTGCGCAACAGCCGCTGCCTGGCGTGCAGCACGCCGCTGGGCTACATCATCGAGCGCCTGGGCGTGATGCCGCTGGCGCCGGCCGAGTTCGTCGGCGCCGAGCCGGACACCTTCACGCTCTTCGGCGATCCCAACGGCCGTGCCTACCGCCGTTGCGCCAACTTCCTGACACCCGCGGCCTGCAACTGGATGGTGCCGGTGCCGCGCGACGGCGACGCCGCCTCGTTCACCACCGACGGGCTGGTGCCGGGCTTCTGCCTGTCGTGCAGCGTGACGCGGACCATTCCCGACCTGTCGATCGAGCGCAACGGCCAGTTGTGGCTGAGCCTGGAGCTGGCCAAGCGGCGGCTGCTGTCGCAGCTGCTGGCGCTGCACCTGCCGGTGGTCACGCGCCTGACCGATCCGGTGCACGGCCTGGCCTTCGACTTCCTCGGCAGCATGCCGGGTGCCGGCCACGTCATGACCGGCCATCAGACCGGCGTCATCACGCTGAACGCCGAAGAGGCCGAGGACGCGGTGCGCGAGCGCATCCGCGCCGAGATGCGCGAGCCCTACCGCACGCTGCTCGGCCACTTCCGCCACGAGATCGGCCACTACTACTGGGACCTGCTGGTCGAGCCGACGCACTGGCTGGAGGGCTTCCGCCAGCTCTTCGGCGACGACCGCGAGGACTACGCGACCGCGCTGCGCAACCACTACGACAACGGCCCGCCGCCCGACTGGAAGGACCGCTTCGTCACGAGCTACGCCAGCTCGCATCCCTGGGAGGACTGGGCCGAGACCTGGGCCCACTACCTGCACATGGCGGACGCCGCCGACACCGCCCTGAGCTTCGGCGTCGACGCCCGCAACGTCGAGCTGAGCGGCGACCTGTTCGAGATGGCCGACCTGTGGCAGCCGGACGATCCGGGCGCGCCGCAGTTCCTCGACTTCCTCAACGGCTGGGTGCGCCTCACCAACGTGCTCAACGAGATGTCGCGCAGCATGGGCCAGCCCGACTACTACCCCTTCGTGCTGGCGCGGGCCGAGGTCGGCAAGCTGCAGTTCGTGCACATGGTGATCACCGAGCAGCGCGAGCGAAGCGGCTTGCCGGCGATGGTGGGCAAGCCGGCCGAGCCGGTGGTGGTGGACGGCGCGGCAACTGCGCCGGAGCCGGCGGCCGAGCCCACGCCCCCCGCGGCGCAACCGGCGCCGCTGCCTCAGCCCTGAGCCGCCCCTGCCGCGCAGCGCGCGCAGATGCAGGCCAGGCCGCGCCGCTCGGGCGGCAGTCGTGCCAGCAGCGCGGCGTCGAAGTCGGCGGTCATGCACCAGCAGCCGGGCTGCGCCTGGCCGGTCTCGCGCTCGATCTCCATCGCGCATCGGTTGGCTTCGCCGCACAGGGGGCAGCGGGTCGCGTCCAGGGCGATCGGCGTCGGGTTCACGAGGCGGGCGCTCAAACGATCTCGAAGGCCGGCAGCTTCTTCGCCACCGCCTGGTTCTTCAGGCTCACGTAGACCGGCAGGCCGCCGGCGTAGGCGGGGTAGTCCTCGCCCTGGATCAGCGGCAGCAGGTAGCGCCGGCACTTGTCGCTGATGCCGAAGCCGTCGGCCGAGATGAAGTCGCGCGGCATGAACTTCTCGGTGTTGGCCACCTGGTCGAGCGGCGCCACGCCAATGCGATACGCATAGGGCTCGTCGGCGGTGCGCTCGATCGTCGGCATGACCGCGTTGCGGCCCTCGAGCGCCAGCTCGACCGCGCGCTGGCCCAGCTCGTAGGCCTGCCGGACGTCGGTGGCCGAGGCGATGTGGCGCGCCGCGCGCTGCAGGTAGTCGGCGACCGCCCAGTGGAACTTGTGGCCGAGCGCTTCCTTGACCATCTGCGCCACCACCGGCGCGGCGCCGCCGAGCTGCGCATGGCCGAAGGCGTCCTTGCTGCCCTGCTCGGCGAGGAAGGTGCCGTCCGGATGGTGGCAGCCTTCGGACACCACCACGGTGCAGTAGCCGTGCTGCTTGACCAGCGCGTCGACGCGGGCGATGAAGGCCGGCCGGTCGAACGGGATTTCCGGGAACAGGATGACCACCGGAATGCCCTGCGATTCGATCAGGCCGCCGGCCGCGGCGATCCAGCCGGCGTGCCGGCCCATGACCTCCAGCACGAAGACCTTGGTCGAGGTGGCGGCCATCGAACGCACGTCGAAGGAGGCTTCGAGCGCCGACACCGCGACGTACTTGGCGACCGAGCCGAAGCCCGGGCAGCAGTCGGTCAGCGGCAGGTCGTTGTCGATCGTCTTGGGTACGTGGATCGCCTGCAGCGCGTAGCCCATCGACTGCGACAGCTGGCTCATCTTGAAGCAGGTGTCGGCCGAATCGCCGCCGCCGTTGTAGAAGAAATAACCGATGCCGTGGGCCTTGAAGACCTCGATCAGCCGTTCGTATTCGCGCCGGTTCTTCTCGAGCGACTTGAGCTTGTAGCGGCACGATCCGAAGGCGCCCGACGGCGTCGTGCGCAAGGCGGCGATCGCCTCGGCCGATTCGAGGCCGGTGTCGATCAGGTCCTCGGCCAGCGCGCCGAGGATGCCGTTGCGTCCGGCGAAGACCTGGCCGATGCGGTCGCCGTGCCGGCGCGCCGTCTCGATGACGCCGCAGGCCGACGCGTTGATGACCGAGGTGACGCCCCCGGACTGGGCGTAGAAGGCATTGAGGAGAGTCATGCGGCATTCTCCTGCAGCGCCATGACACAGACAAATCGCCGGTTCAGCGCCCCGGCAAGCCCATCGCGCGGGTGATGACTTCCTTCATGATCTCGTTCGTGCCGCCGTAGATGCGCTGCACCCGCGCATCCGCATAGGCGCGCGTCACCGGGTATTCCCACATGAAGCCGTAGCCGCCGTGCAGCTGCAGGCACTCGTCCATCACCTTGCACTGCAGGTCGCTGGTCCAGTACTTGGCCATGCTGGCGGTCGCGGTGTCGAGCTTCTCGACCATCAGGAGCTCGATGCACTTGTCGACGAAGACCTGCGCCACCTGCACCTCGGTCTGCAGCTCCGCCAGCTTGTAGCGGGTGTTCTGGTAGGCGCCCACCGGCCGGCCGAAGACCTGGCGCTCCTTCACGTAGGCGACGGTCTGGTCGATGATCGATTGCGAGGCCGCGACCGCGCCGATCGCGATCTGCAGCCGCTCCCAGGGCAGCTGTTCCATCAGGCAGACGAAGCCGCGGTTCTCCTGCGCCGCGCCGCCGAGCAGCGCCTCGGCCGGCAGGTGCACGTCGTTGAAGAACAGCTCGGAGGTGTCCTGCGCCTTGAGGCCGAGCTTCTTCAGCCGCTTGCCCTTCTCGAAGCCCGGTGTGCCGCGCTCGACCAGGAACAGGCTGGTGCCCTTGGCGCCGGCGGCCGGGTTGGTCTTGGCGACCACGATCACCAGGTCGGCATGCCAGCCGTTGGTGATGAAGGTCTTGCTGCCGTTCAGCCGGTAGCTGCCGTCGGCCTGTTTGATCGCGGTGCTGCGCACCGCCTGCAGGTCGCTGCCGGCGGCCGGCTCGCTCATCGCGATCGCGCCCACCATCTCGCCGCTGGCGAGCCTGGGCAGGTAGCGCTGCTTCTGCGCCTCGGTGCCGTAGCGCAGCAGATAGGGCGCGACGATCTCGCTGTGCAGGCCGAAGCCGATGCCGGTGAAGCCGCGGGCCCACAGCTCCTCGAACTGGATCACCGAATACAGCAGGTCGGCGCCGGCGCCGCCATAGGCCTCCGGCAACGAGAGGCACAGGAAGCCGTTGGCGCCGGCCTTGCGCCAGACTTCGCGGGCGACGTAGCCCTGGTCTTCCCAGGCTTCGTGGAAGGGCGCGATCTCGCGGTCCATGAAGCGGCGGAAGCTGTCGCGGAAGGCCTCGTGGTCGGGCCCATAGAGCGTGCGTTCGATCATGGCTTCAACGCGGCGGGAAGACCGGCGCGCGTTTCTGCAGGAAGGCCGCGACGCCTTCGCCGAAGCTCGGCCGCTCGAGCAGGTCGCGCTGGCGCTCGCTCTCGTAGTGCAGTTGCTCGGGCAGCGTGTGGCGCTCGGACGCCTCGATGGCGCGCCGCGCCTCCAGCACCGCGTGCGCCGGCAGTCGCGCCAGGCGCTGCGCGATCTTGAGGGCTTCGAGCAGCAGCAGGGCGTCGTCGACGCTGGCCCAGATCAGGCCCCATTGCACGGCGGTCTCGGCGTCGAGCCGCTCGTCGAGCAGCGCCATGCCCAGCGCGCGCGCCGGACCGACCCGGCGCGGGATGAACCAGGTGCAGCCGAGGTCCGGCACGATGCCGAGCTTGGGCAGGAAAGGCAGGTAGAAGTAGGCGCTGCGCGCGGCGATCACGATGTCGCAGGCCAGCGCCAGGCCGACGCCGGCGCCGGCCGCGGGGCCGTTCACGGCGCAGACCACCGGCACCGGCAGCGCGCGCAGTTCCTCGATCAGCGGGTTGCTCAGCGACTGCATCCAGGTCGCGGTCTGGTCGCCGAGGCTCTGGCCGCCTTCCGGCGGCTTCATCGCGCTCAGGTCGGCGCCGACGCAGAAGGCCTTGCCGGCGCCGGTGAGCACCACGGCGCGCACCGCATGGTCGTCGCGGATGCGGGCCAGGATGTCGCGCAGTTCCTGCTGCAGGTCGAGCGCGACCGGGTTCAGCTTGGCGGGCAGGTTGAGCGTCAGCGTGGCGACGCCGTCTTCCAGTTCGTAGAGGACCGCGGGCATGTCAGAGGCGCTCGACGATGGTCACGTTGGCCATGCCGCCGCCTTCGCACATGGTCTGCAGGCCGTAGCGCTTGCCGCGCTGGCCGAGCGCGTTCACCAGCGTGGTCATGAGCTTGGTGCCCGAGGCGCCGAGCGGATGGCCCAGCGCGATCGCGCCGCCGTTGACGTTCAGGCGCGCCGGATCGGCGCCCAGCGTCTGCAGCCACGCCAGCGGCACTGGCGCGAAGGCCTCGTTGACCTCGTAGAGGTCGATGTCCTCGATCTTCATGCCGGCCTTCTGCAGGGCCCGCGCGGTGGCCGGGATCGGCGCCTCCAGCATGATCACCGGGTCGTGGCCGATCACGCTCATGTGGTGGATGCGGGCCAGCGGCTTCACGCCCAGCGCCTTCAGGCCGCGCTCGTTGACCACCAGCACGCCGCTGGCGCCGTCGCAGATCTGGCTGGCGGTGGCCGCGGTGCAGCGGCCGCCTTCGGCGATCAGCTTGACCCCGGCGATGGCCTCCAGCGTGGCTTCGAAGCGGATGCCTTCGTCGACCGTGTGCATCTCGCCGCTGGCCGAACCGTCGGCCAGGCGGATCTCGACCGGCACGATCTCCGCGTCGAAGAGCTTCTCGCGGGTGGCCGCGATCGCGCGCTTGTGGCTTTCGAGGGCGTAGCGGTCGAGCGCGTCCTTGGAAAGGCCGTAGTTCTTCGCAATCATCTCGGCGCCGGTGAACTGGCTGAACTCGACACCGGGATAGCGCTTCTGCATCGCCGGGCTCATGTAGCTGCCGAGGCCGGCCTTGGCGGCCAGTGCGTTGGGCGAGAACATCGGCACCCGCGTCATGCTCTCGACGCCGGCGGCGATCACCGCGTCCATGCTGCCGGACATGACCGCCTGCGCCGCGAAGTGCAGCGCCTGCTGCGACGAGCCGCACTGCCGGTCGACCGAGGTGCCGGGCACCGATTCGGGCAGCGAGGAAGCCAGCACCACGTTGCGGGCCACGTTGGTCGCCTGCTCGCCGACCTGGCTGACGCAGCCGAGGATCACGTCCTCGATCGCGGCCGGGTCGATGCCGCTGCGCTGCACGAGCGCGTCGACCACCTGCGCCGCCAGGTCGACCGGATGCCAGCCCGAAAGCTTGCCGCCGCGGCGACCGCCAGCGGTGCGCCCGGTGGCGACGATGTATGCCTCTGCCATGGAATTTCCCTTCGTCCGAGAAAAAAGAGGGCCCGGAACGAAGCGCGCGCTGCCGTCGTGTTGACGGCGCCGCGCCTGCATCCGCGGCCGCGAACCGTCGATGGTTCAACGCGCGGCGCGCGCGGTCAAGCCGGGGACATCCCGTGGGACCACAGTCGCCAAGGCGACGGCGAACGCGCGGCGGGTGGCGGCCCGGGCGCCAGCATCATCCGCTCGCCGGAGAAGCGCACGCTGGATTCGCCCACGGCTGTGACCAGCGCGCGCTTGTGCGACTCGGCATGGAAGTGCTCGCCCGGCGCCAGCACGATGTCGCGCGGATCGTTGTCGAGCGTGATCCACAGGGCGCCCTGGCGGCATTCGATGTCGACCTGATGCGCGTCGGGCAGGGTGAAGACGGCCTGGTCGGGCAGGTCGAGGCTGAGGCGTTGCGAACGAGAGATCATGGCGATGCTCCTATGCATTCTTCGTGGGAATGAATATATTGCGACTCTAGCCGCACTACACGCGGTCATTCGGAACTCGATGCATGCGTCCTGAGAATGCGAACAGCCTGCCGCCGCTGGAGCTGCTGCGCAGCTTCGAGGCCGCCGCGCGCGGCCTCAGCTTCACCCGCGCCGCCGCCGAGCTGCACCTGACCCAGTCGGCGGTCAGCCGGCAGATCCAGCAGCTGGAAGCGAGCCTCGACGTCGCCCTGTTCGAGCGGCGTCATCGATCGTTGGCATTGACCGAGGCCGGCCACGTGTTCCAGCGCGCGGTGACCGACAGCCTGGAGCGCCTGCGCGATGCCACCGCGCGCGTGCGCAGCGCGCCGCAGCTGCGCCAGGTCGCGATCACCACCACGCCGGGCTTCGCGTCGCTCTGGCTGATCCCGCGGCTGACCCGCTTCACCGCCAGTCACCCGCAGGTCGACGTGCGGGTCTCGGCGACGCTCGAGGTGCAGGACCTGGAGCGCAACCGGCTCGACCTGGCGGTGCGCTTCGTGCCGGTGGCGCGCGGCACCGGCGCCGCGCTGTTCGAGGAATCGCTGATGCCGCTGTGCGCGCCCGCCATCGCCGCCGAACTGCGCACGCCGGCCGACCTGCCCGGCCAGACCCTGCTGACCGTCGACCAGCCGATGTACGGCGAGACGCCGACCGCCGACTGGGAACCCTGGCTGCAGGTCATGGGCCTCGCCGACCTGCGCATGAAGAACACGCTGCGCTTCACCCAATACCCGGACGCGGTGGCCGCGGCGGTCGCCGGCCAGGGCGTGGTGATCGGCCGGCTGCCGCTGTTGCGCGGGCTGGTGCGCAGCGGCCAGCTGGTGGGTCCGTTCGGCGGCGCGTCCTCGCGGCGCGGCTACTTCATCGAGAGCGCGCGGCGCGCCGCCGGCAACGCCGATGCGCAGGACTTCATGCGCTGGCTGCGCGCCGAGGCCGAGGCGGCGCGGCGGGACTAGGCCGCCTGCCGAAGGGCTACAGTCGGGGGTTCGCCCGGCGCCTGCCGGGCACCGACTCCGCAGACCGCTTTCACCGATGACATCGACGACCGAATCCGCCGCGCCCGTGGCGCCCGAAGCCCATGAAGCGCCCGCAGTGGCCGCAGCAGCCGAAGCAGCACCGACATCGACGCCTGCCCTTGCCGTGACGACCGACGCCGACACCTCGCCCACTGCGGAGGGTGCGGAAGGCGCGGAAGGCGCAGGCCCGGCGTCCCGGCGCGCGCCCCGCGCCCGGCGCGGCCGCGGCCGATCGAAGTCCGCCGAGGCGGGCCAGGCCGGCCCG
>NZ_LMUW01000128.1 GCF_009765735.1 Xenophilus sp. L33 | reverse complement strand
GCCTTCGAGGCCGCTCGCCGACGGCCTGCAGGCCGCCGCCTGGGTGCTGCTCTTCGGGGTCGCCCTGTCGCTGCTGGGGTTGCCCGCGCTGGAGGCCTGGCCGGTCGCGCTCGGCGCCGCGGCGGCGCTCGCGCAAACCGCGGCCCGCTGGCGCGCTATAAGGGAAGGCTCATCGCAGCCAACCCGAGGAATTCCATGTCCGATGCTTCCGGTCCCGCCACTTTCGAGCCGCTCGCGCCGCTCGCCGACCTCGCCGCCCGGATCGGCGCGACACTGAAGGCCCGCAACGAGACCGTCTCGGTGGTCGAATCGTCGGCCGGCGGCCTGGTCTCGGCGGCGCTGCTCGCCGTGCCGGGTGCGTCGGCCTATTTCGTCGGCGGCACCGTGGTCTACACGCGGCAGGCCGGCAAGGTGCTGCTCGAACTCACGAAGGAAGACATGGTGAGCCTGCGCGCCGAGACCGAAGGCTATGCGCGCCTGATCGCCGGCCGCCTGCGCGACAAGCTAGGCACCACCTGGGGCCTCGGCGAGAGCGGTGCCGCCGGCCCGACCGGCAGCCGCTACGGCGACGCGCCCGGCCATGTCTGCCTGGCGGTCGTCGGCGGCGAGACGGCGTCGAAGACGATCGAGAACGCGAAGGACGACCGGCCGGTCAACATGGACCTGTTCGCGCGGCAGCTCCTGACCCTGTTCGACCAGGTCCTGCAGTCGCAGAAGACCTGAGGCCTTCAGCCGCGCGACGAAGCCCCGAAGCCGAGGCCGACGAGGAAGTCGCCCACCGCCCGCGCGAAGGCCTCGGGCAGCTGGTCGGGCATCGGCACCATGCCGCCTTCGATCGGCAGCAGCCGCGCACCGGCGACCGCCTGCGCGACGCGCGCCGCCACCGGGAACACGTGCGGGTCGGCGGTCGGCGCGAGCACCAGCGTCGGGCTCGCGACCCGGCCGATGCGTGCTTCCATCTCGTAGCGGCCGACCACGTGGTGGCCTTCGACCGCGAGGTCGCCGGCCTTGAGCGCATCCGCGACGAAGCGCTCGAGCAGGCCGATGTCGCCCGGCGGGTAGAAGGGCATGCGGCGCTGCCACAGCTCGGCCAGGTGCTGGCCGTCGGCGCGGCGCTCGACCTCGTCGATCACCCGCTTGCCGTGCGCCGCGCGCCGCGCCGCATCGACGAAGGGGCAGGCCGAGAGCACCAGCGCCGCCATCCGCGACGGCCGGGCGGCCGCCATCTCCATCGCCACCACCGCGCCGGTGTGGTGGCCGACCACCGCGGCGCGCTCGAGCGCCAGCGCGTCGAGCAGGTCGAAGGCCGACTCGGACCAGCGCTCGATCGACGGCATGCCTTCGAGCGGCGGCGAGTCGCCGAAGCCGGGCGTGTCCATGGCGATCGCGCGAAAGCCGGCGCCGGCGAGCAGCGGCAGCACGTCGCGGTATTCGTCCCAGGAGCGCGGCGTCTGGTGCAGCAGCAGCACCGGGAAGCCGGTGCCGCAGCTGGCGACGTGGCGCACGCCGGAGCGGGTGTGCTGGAAGGCGCGTTCGATGGGGTGTGTGCTCATGTCGATGTCCGCAAGCGTGCGCTGGCCTCGGCGAAGCCGCGCGAGACGATGTCGATGTCGTTGGCCGCGACCACCATGCCGTAGCCCTCGCGCCGCCGCTCCAGCGCCGCCTCGACGCTGGTGGTGAAGGTGCCGCAGGCCACCGAAGCGCCGGCGCAGGCGCGCCGGATCTTCTCGCAGGCCTTGGCGTGGCGCTTCGCGTCGCCCTGCATCGTCTGCAGCGAGAGCGCCAGGTCGCCGGTGCCGATGAAGACCATGTCCAGTCCTTCGAGCTTCGCGATCGCGCCGGCCTGGGCCAGGCCGGCCGCGGTCTCGATCATCAGCAGCACCGCGATGTGCTCCGCGCCCTTCAGGTAGCCGGCGAAGTCCTGCAGCGGCCGCACGCCGCCGGCCGAGCGCAGGCCGAAGGGCGGGTATTTCGCGCTGCGGATCGCCGCGCGGCCTTCGGCGGCGCTGTCGATCATCGGCACGATCACGCCTTCGGCGCCGGCGTCGAGCGCCGAGCCGATGGCCAGGGGCGTGTTCTCGGCGACCCGCACCATCACCGGGATGTCGTGCGGCACCACGCCGATGGCGGCCTCGAGCTCGCGGCGCTCCCACAGGCCGTGCTGCAGGTCGATGACGATCGCGTCGGGCCGGGCGCGCGCGCCGGCCTCGACCAGCGCCGCCGAGCCGAGCGAGAACCACGAGACGCCCAGGCAGTCGCCGGCGGCGATGCGCGCCTTGAGGGTGGGTCTTGCGGGGTCGAACATGTCAGTGCACCTTCAGTCCACGCGAAGGCCGGCCTGCCGCATCAGCGGCAGCACGCGCTCGCAGAAGAAGGGCAGCTCGTCGCTGTAGTTGACGAAGCTGAGCGCCGCGCCGGCATAGCCTTCGGCCGAGATCTTCACCAGGTCGTCGACGATCTTCTCCGGCGTGCCGACCAGCGGGTAGGTGCCCGCGCCGCCGGCGAAGCGCTTGCGGTAGAGGTCGAAGGCGCTGCGGTCGTGCGAGTTGGCGAATTCCTTCTTCTGCGCCATGTGGTTGTCGACCGCGGCGTGGTCGGCCTCGGTGACCGCGTAGCGCTCGTAGTAGGCCTCGGCCTCCGCCTGGGTCTCGCGGCAGACCACGTGGCAGACGGTGTAGATGCCGACGTCGCGGCCCTGCTTCTGCGAGCGCTCGCGGATGTCGGCGACATGCCGGCGGCCGTCCTCGATGTTCGAGAAGGGCGAGAACAGGAAGTCGCAGTGCTTCGCCGCGAAGTCGCGGCCGGGCGCGCCGAAAGCGGCGTTCATGGTGAGCGGCCGCGGCTGCTGCAGGGCGGCGGGTCGGCTGACCACGCCTTTCAAGGTGTAGACCCTGCCGTCGAAGTCGAAGGGCTGGTCGTCGCCGTAGCAGCGCTCGATGATCTCGGCCCACTCGCCCGCCTGGCCGTAGGCGTCCTCGTTGAGACGGGTGCCGAACATCGCGAACTCCTGCGGGTTCCACCCGCAGACGATGTTGAGGCCGGCGCGGCCGTGGCTGATGTGGTCGACCGTGGCCAGCGCCTTGGCCGCGTAGACCGGATGCACCAGCGGCACGTGCACCGTCATGAAGAGGCCGATGCGCTGCGTCACCGCGGCCAGCCCGGCGGCCCAGGTGAAGGTCTCGAAGGACCATTCGCGCACGTGGTTCTTGCCGCCGAAGCCCCTCCAGCGTGCGATCGGCAGGAAGAACTCGAGGCCGGCGCGGTCGGCGATGCCGACCGCCGCGAGGTTGTCGTCCCAGCTGGCGCGCCAGCGCTCGGGCACGTCGGTGATTGCCAGGCCGCCGTCGGCGTTGGTCGAGAAGACGCCGAGCTTGAAGCGGTTCGGCCCGCGCAGCGGATGCAGCGGCGCGGTCATCAGCGTGCGCCCACCGGTTCGGCACGCGCGCCGCGCGGGGTCGGCCTGGCCGGCCTGGCGGGCTCGCGCTTCGCCGGTGCCGGCGGCTCGGCCTGCGCCTGCGCCTGTACCTGCGCCGCATGCGCCGCCTGACCGGCGAAGTAGGCGCTCTGCGCGTCCGCCATGAAGCGCTCCATGCGCTTGCGCGCCTGCGCGGCGTCGCGCTCCACCAGCGCGTCGTGCAGGCCGGTCAGGCCCTTCAGCACCACCTGCCGGGTCTCGGCGCTCACCAGCGTGCGGCGCCGCACCGTCTGCACATGGTCGACGAAGCGGGCGATCGTGCCGGCCAGGCGCTGGTTGCGCACCCGGCCGAGCCAGGCCTGGCGGAAATCCATGTTGGCCTGGGTCATTTCCTCGTCGTCGTCCTTGGCGGCGGCGCGGCGGGCGCGGGCCAGCGCCTGCGCCAGTTCCTTCACCGCCGCGGCGTCGATGTCGGCGGCCACGCTCGCGATCGCGGCCGGCTCCAGCAGGCGGCGCACCTCGAAGATGTCGCGCACGTCTTCCGGCGTGAGGGTCGGTGCGACGAAGCCGCGGGTGCTGCCGACCAGGTAGCCCTCGTTGACCAGCCTGAGCAGCGCGTCACGCGCCGGCATGCGCGAGGTGCCGTACGCGGCGGCGACCTCGATGTCGACCAGCCGCTCGTCGGGGCCCAGCGGCGTGCGCTGCAGGCGGCGCCGCAGCGCGTCGTAGATCCGGTCGCCGAGCGTGTCCGGACGGTCCAGCCGGCGGGCGGCAGGCATCTTGCGTGTCTTGTCCATGACCTTTTTTCCTGCGGCTTCTTGCGGCGCCAAAGTGCATACCGTATATTGAATTCTGTTGCCGCGTCAAGCCCGCAGTCCCCCACCGAACCGCGAGACTCATCCATGGACGATCCTTCGAATCCGGCCTTCGAAACGCAACGCCGCAGCCTGGTGCTGGGCGCCGCCGGCGTCGCCGTCGGCAGCCTGCTGCCCTGGCGGCGCGCCAGGGCCCAGGCGCTCGACAAGAGCAGCCTGGCGATCGCCTACCCGGTCGACGTGCCGACCTGGGACCCGGACGCGGTCTCGATCCCGACCATCCAGGCGATCTACCACTCGGTCTTCGACTCGCCGCTGCGCTATTCGCCGCAACTCAAGCTGGAGCCGCGCCAGATCACGCAGTGGAAGTGGGTCGACGACAAGGCCACCCGGCTGCAGATCACGCTGCGCAGCGACATCCTCTTTCACGACGGCTCGCGCATGACGATGGAAGACGTCAAGTACAGCCTCAGCGATCGGCCCAAGGCCGACAAGAAGCTGGTGGTCGGCGGCATGCTCAACACGCTGGCCGACATCGAGGTGCAGTCGCCGACGCAGGGCGTGATGGTCTTCAACCGCTCGACGCCGGCGGCGCCGATCTACCTGGCCTTCCTGGCGATGTACATCGTGCCCAAGGCCTACATGACGCAGGTCGGGCCCGAAGGCTTCAACGCCAAGCCGATCGGTGCGGGCCCCTACAGGATGGTCGAGCACCAGCGCGGCTCGCGCATCGTGCTGGAAGGCTTCGACAAGTACTGGGGCGGCATGCCGGCCATCCCGCATGTCACCTTCGACGTGGTGCCGGAGCCCTCGGCGCGGGTGGCGCTGGTGGAGTCGGGCCGCGCCGGCATGGCGGTGCAATTGCCGCTGCGCGAGGTGCAGCGCCTGGCCTCCAAGCCGGGGCTGGTGACCAGGATCTGGCCCTTCTCCGAGGTCTACATGCTGCGCATCCCGAGCTACGTGAAGCCCTTCGACGACGACCACGTGCGCGCCGCAATGCACCTGGCGATCGACACCGCGGCGCTGTCCAAGGCCTTCTACGGCGGCGTGGCCAAGCCGCTGTCGGTGATGACGCCCGAAGGCACGCCCTCGTACGTCGACTTCAAGTTCCCGTTCGACAAGGCCAAGGCGCTCGAGGAACTGAAGGCCGCCGGCTACGGCCCCGCCAACCCGGTGTCGTTCACCCTGCTGAGCACCAACGGCACCTTCCCCAACGACTACGACATGGCGCGCGCGATCGCGCAGATGTGGAAGGCGGTCGGCATCAACGCGACGGTGGAAGAGACCACGCCGGCCAAGCTGATCGAGGCGGCACAGAACGGCAAGCTCACCGGCGTGCTGCTCTACAGCTGGGCCAACACCACCGGCGACCCCGAGAACTACGCCGGCCGCATCTTCGACCCGCGCCTGCGCTTCGCCACCTGGAAGGACATGGCGCTGGCGCCGCGCATCGACGGCCTGATGACCGAGGTCGACGACGCCAAGCGGATGGCCGGCTACAAGTCGCTCAACGTCGAGTCGTCCGAGAAGTCCTGGGCCATCCCGCTGCTGCAGGGCGTGACCACCGTGGCCTATTCGTCGGCGTTGGCGCCGGTGCTGTTCGACAACGGCTACGTGCTGCCGGTCGAGTTCCGCTACAAGTGACGCCGCCGGCACCGACGCCTGTACCGCCGCGATGCTCCAGCTCGTCTTCGTGATCGTGTTGCGCCGCCTGCTGGTGGCCATCCCGACCCTGCTGCTGCTGTCGCTGGTGGTGTTCGTGGTGCTGCGGCTGCTGCCGGTCGATCCGCTGGCGATGATGCTGCCGCCTTCGGCGACGCCGGCCGATGCCGCCGCCCTTCGCGCGCAGCTGGGCTTCGACCGGCCGCTGCCGGTGCAGTTCCTGATCTGGCTGCGCGACGCGGCGCACGGCAGCCTCGGCAACTCGATCAACTTCCGGCAGCCGGTCGGCCCGCTGGTGGCGGCCGCGGTGCCGGCCACGCTGGAGCTGGCGCTGGTGAGCCTGCTGTTCGCCTTGCTGATCGGCATTCCGGGCGGCGTCGTCGCCTATGTGCTCCACCAGCGCCAGCGCGAGACCGCGGCCGATCTGGTGGTGACCCTGCTGCAGTCGATCCCGTCCTTCCTGTGGGCGCTGCTGCTGATCCTGCTCTTCGGCGTGCTGTGGCCGGTGCTCCCCTTCAGCGGCCGCGTCGGGCAGGAAGTGACGCTGCCGAACCTCAGCGGCTTCGCGCTGGTCGACCTTCTGGTCACCGGCCGCTTCGATGCCTGGCTGAGTGCGCTCTCGCACATCCTGCTGCCGGCATTGGCGCTGGCACTCGGCTTCGCGCCGCTGGTGATCCGGGTGCTGCGCTCGGGGCTGATCGATGCCGCGCACGAGCCCTACGTCGAAGTGGCGCGGCTGCGCGGCCTGTCGGAAGGCGGCATCCTCTGGCGCCACATGCTGAAGAACGCGGCGCTGCCGACGGTGACGCTGATTGGCGTGCAGTTCGGCTTCCTGTTCGGCGGCGCGCTGCTGGTCGAGATGATCTTCGGCTTCCCCGGCGTCGGCAACCTGATGGTGCAGGCGGTGAAGGGCAACGACCTACCGCTGATCCAGGGCATCGCGCTGGTCTTCTGCGTGCTGATGCTGGCCATCACGGTGGTGATCGACGTGCTCTATGCGCTGCTGAACCCGCGCCTGAGGGCGGCATGAGGCTTCCCGGCCTGCGGACTCGCGGCCGGCCGCGGCTGGTGGTCGGCGCCTGCATCCTGCTGGCCGTGGCGCTGGCCGCGATCCTCGCGCCCTGGCTGGCGCCGCACGACCCGCTGGAGCAGGACCTGCTGCACATGCTGGCCCCGCCGATGTGGATGGCCGACGGCAGCGCCGACTTCCCGCTCGGTACCGACAGCCTGGGGCGCTGCGTGCTGTCGCGCGCCGTCTACGGCGCCCGCGTGGCGCTGGTGGTGGCCACCGTCTCGGCGCTCGGCGCGATGCTGCTGGGCAGTGCGCTGGCGCTGGTCGGTGGCTACTTCGGCGGTCGGCTGGACCGCGGCATCAGCTACGTGGTCGATCTCTGGCTGTCGTTCCCGCCGGTGGTGCTGTCGCTGATCCTGCTGGTCGGCCTCGGCAGCGGGGTCGACAAGGTGATTTTGGCGATCGTGCTGGTCGATTGGACGCGCTTTTGCCGCGTGGTGCGCGCCGACGTGCTGGTGACCCGGCGCCGCGACTACGTGCTGGCGGCGCGGCTGCTCGGCTTCTCGCACCTGCGCACGCTGCTGCGCGAGGTGCTGCCGACGGTGGTGCCGCTCATGATCACGCTCTTCTCGATCGAGATGGGCATCGCGATCGTGGTGGAGGCGACGCTGTCCTTCATCGGCCTGTCGGTGCCGCCGGACATCACGACCTGGGGCCAGATGCTGGCCGACGCCCGCAACGACATGCAGGGCGCGCCCTGGGGGATGCTGGTGCCGGTGGCCTGCATCATCGTCACGGTGCTGGGCTGCAACCTGCTGGGCGACGGCGTCCGGGTGGCGCTGGATCCGCGGCTGCGGGCGAGGGTGGAATGAGCGCAGCGCCGGGCCGCCCCAAGCAAGCTCGCGTCCCCTCGGGGGGCAGCGAGGACACGAAGTGCCGAGCGTGGGGGTATGCATGAGCATCCTCGAACTCTCGGGATTGACCGTGACCGCACGCGTGGACGGCCGCCCGGTCGAACTGCTGCGCGACATCGCCTTCACGCTCGAACGCGGCCGGGTGCTCGGCCTGGTCGGCGAATCGGGCGCCGGCAAGAGCATGATCGGCCGCCTCATCGCCGGGCAGCTGCCGCCGGGCTTCGCGGTCGAGCGCGGCAGCCTCGGTTTCGACGGCCTCGACCTGCTGGCGCTCGGCGCGGCCGAGCGGCGGCACCTGCTGGGCCGCCGCATCGCCTTCATTCCGCAGGAGCCGCTGAGCGCGCTCGATCCGGTGCAGACCATCGGCGACGCCTTCGACGAGCACCTGGCCCGGCTGGGCGTCGAGAGCCGAAGCCGCGCCGCCTCGATCGAGGCCCACCTGGCTTCGGTGCACCTGCCGCAGCCGGCGCAGCTGATGCGGCGCTATCCGCACCAGCTGTCGGGCGGCCAGTGCCAGCGGGTGCTGATCGCGATGGCCTTCGCCGCGGAGCCGGCGCTGATCGTGGCCGACGAGCCGACCACCGCGCTTGACGTGGTCAGCCAGGCGCGCATCCTGGCCCTCTTGGCCGAACAGCAGCGCGCGCACCGCACCGCGGTGCTCTTCATCACCCACGACCTGCGGCTGGCGGCGCATGTCTGCGACGAGATCGCGGTGCTCTATGCCGGCGAGCAGGTCGAACACGGCCCGGCGCGCGAGGTGCTCGGCCGTCCGCGCCATCCCTACACGCGGGCGCTGCAGGCGGCGACGCCCGATGTGCACGGGCCGCGCCGCGCCTTGCCCGCACTGGCCGGCCAGATGCCGGGCCTGTCGACCCTGGCGGACCTGCCCGGCTGCCGCTTCGCCGCGCGCTGCCCGACACGCACTGCGGCCTGCGA
>NZ_LMUW01000013.1 GCF_009765735.1 Xenophilus sp. L33 | reverse complement strand
CGCGCGCCCGGGCGGCTGCCGGGCGGTTCGTCCAGCGGCTCCGCATCGGCGGTGGCCGGCGGGCTGGTCGATGCCGCGCTCGGCACCGACACCGGCGGCTCGGTGCGGGTGCCGGCCGCCTTCTGCGGCCTCTTCGGCATGCGGCCGACGCACGGCCGGGTGTTGCTGGCCGGCGTGCTGCCCTTCGCGCCTTCGCTCGACACGGTGGGCTGGTTCGCGCGCGATGCCGAGGTGCTCGCGCGCCTTGGCCGGGTGCTGCTGGGCGATGGCGGCCCGACCACGCCGCTGACCCGGCTGCGCCTCGTCGACGACGCCTTCGCCCTGGCCGAGCCGGAGGTCGAAGCCGCGTTGCGCGAGATCGCGAGCCCCCTCGCCGACGGTCCGCCGCTCGCGGTCTACGAAGGCCGTCCGGCCGATTGGCTGGCCGCCTACGACACCGTGCAGAACGCCGAGATCGCGCGCGAGCTCGGCCCCTGGATCCGCGAACATGCGCCGCGCTTCGGCCCGTCGATCGCGCCGCGCTTCGCGCATGCGCTCGAGCTGCGGGACGAAGACATCGCCCGCTGGACCGCCTGGCGCAGCGCCGAGGCGCAGCGCCTGCGCGCCCTCTTCGAGCCCGGGGACTGCTGGCTGCTCCCGACCGCCTCGTGCGTGCCGCCGCCGCTCGATGCCGACGATGCGACCCGCGGCCGCTTCTACGAACGCACCCTGACGCTCGGCGCCCTCGCCGGCCTGGCCGGGCTGCCGCAGGTCAGCCTGCCGCTTGCTACCCTCCGGGGCCTGCCGCTCGGGCTGTCGCTGCTCGGGTCGCCCGGCAGCGACGAAGCCCTGCTCGACCTCGCCATCCAATTGAGCCCCGCATGACACTCGCCACAGAGCCCACGACCCCCACCGGCCCCACCGTCGCGAAGCGCAAGCCGGCCGCCAGGAAGCGCGCCGCGCCCACGCGCGATGCCGCCAGGACCCGCGCCAAGATCCTGCAGGCCGCGACCCAGGAGTTCTCGGCCAAGGGCTACAGCGGCGGCCGCACCGAGCAGATCGCGCGCCGTGCGAAGTCGAACATCCGCATGCTCTACCACTACTACGGCAGCAAGGACGGGCTCTACCTCGGCGTGCTGGAAGAGGTGCTGGGCCAGTTGCGGCAGCACGAACTGGAGTGGGACTTCTCGAAGGTCGCGCCCCTGGAAGGCATCGTGCAGATGTTCGACCTGATCGACGGCCACTTCTCGGCCCACCCCGAGCTGCGCAACCTGCTGGCCTTCGAGAACCTCAACAAGGCCGCGCATCTGAAGCGCTCCGCGCGCATCCCGGAGATGTCCTCGCCGGTGCTGAAGCTGATCGGCAGCCTGCTGCAGCGGGGCGAGGCTGCGGGCACCTTCCGCACCGGCATCGATCCGCTGCACCTCTACGTGGCGATGGTGAGCCTCAGCTACTACGCCAAGTCGCATGCCCACACGCTCTCGCGCATCTTCGGCCGCGACCTGCTGGCGCCGGACTGGCAGCAGGCGCACAACGCGCAGACGCACCAGATGCTGATCGCCTACCTCACGCCTTCGCCTTCGCCTTCGAATACCTCCAGAAAGAAGACCCCATGAGAGACTTTTCACGCCCCGGCCGCTCGCCGCTCTACGCCAGCGAATGCGCGGTCGCGACCTCGCACACGCTGGCCAGCCAGGTCGCGCTCGACGTGCTCCAGCGCGGCGGCAACGCGGTCGATGCCGGCATCGCCGCGGTGGCGCTGCTCGGCGTGGTCGAGCCGCAGATGACCGGCATCGGCGGCGACTGCTTCGCGCTCTACCTGCCGGCCGGCGCCTCGGTGCCCCTGGCCTTGAACGGCTCGGGCCGCGCGCCGGCCGCGGCCAGCCTCGACTGGTACCGCTCGCGCGGCATCGCCGCCATCGACCCCTACAGCGCGCATTCGGTGACCGTGCCGGGCGCGGTCGCGGCCTGGTGCCGGCTGCTGCAGAACCACGGCAGCCGTGGCCTCGACGAGTTGCTGCAGCCGGCGATCCGCGCCGCCGAGCAGGGCGTGCCGGTGGCGCCGCGGGTCGCCTTCGACTGGGCTCGCGACGCCCATCTGCTGGTCAAGCCGGCGGCGGCCGAGCTGTTCCTGCCGGGCGGCCGAGCACCAGTGGCCGGCACCGTGCATCGGCAACCCCGCATGGCCGAGACGCTGCGCACGATCGCCCGCGAGGGCCGCGACGGCTTCTACCGCGGCTGGGTCGCCGACGACATGGTCGCCACGCTGCGCGCCGACGGCGGCCTGCACACGCTGGACGACTTCGAGCGCACCGCGCCCGACCAGGTGACGCCGATCGCCACCGACTACCGCGGCTACCGCGTGCACGAATGCCCGCCCAGCGGCCAGGGCCTCGGTGTGCTGATGATGCTCAACGCGCTGGCCGGCTACGACCTCTCGGAAGGTGCGCTCGACGAGGCCGACCGCATCCACCTGCTGGCCGAGGTGAGCAAGATCGCCTATGCCCATCGCGACGCCCTCTTCGCCGACACCGACCATGCGCCGGTGCCGGTCGAGCACCTGCTGAGCGCCGCCTGGGCGGCGCGGGCGCGCGGCGCGATCCATCTCGGCGAGGCGCGGCCGCCCGTCGTGTGGCCGGAGGTGACGCACAAGGACACGGTCTACCTCTGCGTGATCGACCGCGACGGCAACGCGCTGTCGCTGATCAACTCGATCTTCCATCCCTTCGGCAGCACGCTGGTGGCGCCGAAGAGCGGCGTGCTGCTGCAGAACCGCGGCGCCGGCTTCAGCCTCGAGGCGGGCCACCCGAACTCGATCGCGCCGGGCAAGCGGCCGCTGCACACCATCATCCCGGGCATGCTGATGCGCAACGGCCGGCTGGTCGCGCCCTTCGGCGTGATGGGCGGCCAATACCAGGCCACGGGCCATGTCGCGCTGCTGAGCAATCTGCTCGACCGCGGCATGGATCCGCAAGCGGCGCTCGACGCGCCGCGCAGCTTCTGCTTCGGCAACGAGCTGGACCTGGAGTCGAGCGTCGACCCGGCGCTCGATGCCGGCCTCGCCCGGCGCGGCCACCGTGTGATCCGCTCGGGCCAGCCGATCGGCGGCGGCCAGCTGATCTGGCGCGACGAGGCGCGCGGCGTGCTGATCGGCGGGTCGGACCCGCGCAAGGACGGCTGCGCGCTGGGCTTCTGATCAGCGGTCGCCGCGATCGAAGGCGCCGGCGGTGCCCTGGCTCTTGAGCACCGCGCGCTGGACCTTGCCGGTGCTGGTCTTGGGCAGTTCGTCCACCGCCTTCAGGTAGCGCGGCCGGGCGAAGCGCGGCAGCAGCGCATCGACCTGTGCCGCGACGGATTCGACGCCGGCCGCGCTGCCCGGCTCGAAGACGATCGCCAGCATCACCTCGTCCTCGCCGCCGTCGATGCTGGCCGGCACCGCGAAGGCCGCGACCTCCGCCACGCCTTCGAGGCCGGCGACCACCGACTCGACCTCGGTGGCCGAGATGTTCTCGCCGCGGCGCCGGATGCAGTCCTTGATGCGGTCGACGAAGGTGACCTGGCCGTCGGCCCGCATGAGGCCGGCATCGCCGGTGTGGAACCACAGGTTGCGCCAGGCCTCGACCGTCTTCTCGGGCAGGCCGTGGTAGCCGGCCATGAAGCCGAAGGGCACCTTCGGCCGCACCAGGATCTCGCCGAGTTCGCCAAAGGGCACCGGCGTGTCGGTCTCGGGGTCGGCGACGACGACCTCGAAGTCGTCGTCGTGCACCCAGCCGGCGGCGCCCGGCGCCGGCTCGCCGATGCGGCCCCAGATCGGGATGTTGCATTCGGTCATGCCGAAGCCCGAGGCCACGTCGCGGATGCCGAAGCGGCCGCGGAATGCGGCGTCGTGCGCCGGCAGGTTGGGCGCGTTGAGGCTGGCGCGCAGGCGGTGGTCGCGATCGTCGGCCGCCTCCGGCTGCGCCAGCAGGAAGGCCGTCATCGAGCCCAGCAGGTTGGTGACCGTGGCGCGGTGCGCGCGGATGTCGGAGAGCCACGCCGAGGCGCTGAAGCGCGGCCGGATCACCGCCGGGATGCCGGCCAGCAGGGTCGAGCCCAGTTGCATCAAGAGGCCGTTGGCATGGAAGAGCGGCAGCGAGATGTAGTAGATGTCGTCGGCCGCGAGGTGCAGGCACTTGATCGTGCCGATGGCGTAGAGCATGCAGTGCGCATGCGGCATCAGCACGCCCTTGGACGGCCCGCTGGTGCCCGAGGTGTACATCACGGCCGCGATGTCCGAGGCGGCGGGACCGCGGCCCTGCCACGGCGCGGCGCTGCGCCACGACGGCCAGGGCGTCGCCACCACGTCGTCGCCGGCCGCTTCGCTCGCCGTGCCGGTCACCACCAGCTTCGGCGGCTCCGCCAGCTGCGCGCGCAGGCTCGCCAGCTCGGGCAGCCACTGCGCATCGACCACCATCAGCCGCACGCCGGAGCTGCGGATCTGGTGCGCCAGGAAGGCGCCGCGCAGCTCGGTGTTGAGCAGCACCGCCACCGCGCCGAGCCGGCCGAGGCCGAGCCACACGCGCACGAAGTCGCAGCCGCTCGGCATCATCACCGCGACGAAGTCGCCGGGCCGCACGCCCAGGCCCGCGAAGTAGCCGGCCACCCGCTGCATGTCGTCGGCGGCTTCGCCGAAGCGCAGGGTCTCGCCGTCGGTGGTAGTGATCCAGACGTCGTCGGGGCGATCGGCCGCCAGCTCGGCCAGCGCATCGACGAGCACGTAGCGCGAGGGGTCCTTGATTCCGCTGTACATGGGTCTCCTTGTCTTTTCGAAACGTCGATCTTGGCCGGAAGCGGCGCTTGCCGCCATCAGGTCCGCGACCGATCGAAGAAGGCCTTGGTCTCGACCAGCTCGCGCGAGAGGTAGGCGGTGTCGGCGAATTCGCCGGCGGCGCGCGCCACGCCCACCAGCAGCAGCCCCGGCCGGCTGCTCGACCGCGACCGCGCCAGCCGCACCGCCAGCAGGTCGACCGCCGTCGTGTCCGCGCCGAGCGGGCCGTCGGCGAAGAGGGTCAGCGGGAAGACGCCATCGGGCGGCCGGGCCGGCGGCGGCGCGGCCAGGCGATAGGCCTGGAAGGGCTCGACCACCAGGCTGCCCGGATTGAAGCCGATGGCGGTCGTGCCGACGGAGAGCATCTCGGTCCAGTGGGCCATGAAGACGGTCTCGCCGGTCTGGTCGCGCAGGTAGCGCACCAGCGGCGCGAGACGCTGCGCCGCGACCGGGAAGCCGAGCGCGTCCAGCGCCATCTGCTGTGGCCGCGCGCCCACCAGCAGGAAGCCGGCCTCGTCGCGCGCCAGGCACGAAAGGCGCTCCATCTCGGCCACCGCGAGGTAGGTCGAGCTGACCGGCAGCCCGAGCCGGCTGGCGACCTCGTAGGCGGTGCGCACAGGCTCGCGCGAGACCAGCGCCAGGATGTCGCGAAAGCGCCGGACCGCCTCCAGGCTCGAAGGCGTGCTCGTCGCGCTCACTTGGCCGCTCCGTGCAGCCCGCCGCTCGGGATCCAGCCCGAGGCATGGACGTAGTTGTCCTCCCGGTCCCAGCGCACCTTCTCCTCGGCGAAGAGGTCGGCCTTGACCGAGGCGGTCTCGTGGCCGCGCGAGATGACGATCTCCAGGTTGGCCTCGACCCGGCGCGGCACCTGGCGGCCGAAGAGCGTGTCGAGCGCGGTCTGGAAGCTGAGCGCGCCCATCGCCGCCGGGTAGTCGACGCCGCACAGCGGCACCTTGTGGTTGAAGGCGAGCTTGTACATGAGGTTGATCTCGCCGCCGGTGTGCGGCGGGATGGTGCCGCGCTTGAAGCCGGCCTCGGCGAAGGCGCGCAGGGATCCCACGCCCTGCAGGCCGGAGTCGCACCAGACGCCGTCGGGCACCGGTCCGGCGCGCAGGTGCCGCTGCACCGCCTCGTAGCCCTTCTGCGCCACCCAGTCGGTGTATTCGACCGCGATCACCTCGACCTCCGGGTGCAGGTTGAGGATCTCCATCGCCGCCTGCAGCCGCAGCCGGCAGGGGCTGGCGTCCTCGCGGCCGCAGAGCATCAGGATGCGGCCGCGGCCGCCCAGGTACTCGATCAGCCACAGCGCGCTCATGCGCCCGACCAGCACGTCGGAGGCGGTCACGAAGGACACCAGGTCGGATGCGTCGCCGCACATCCGGTCCACGCCGATCACCGGCATGCCGCGCGCCGCCATCGTGGCGACCGCCGCGCTCAGGGTCGCGTTGTTGCCGGCGGCCGCGCTCAGGATGCACAGGTCGATGCCCTCGTCGCGCATCTCGGCCAGCTGCTCGACCTGCAGCAGCGGGTTGTCGTCGGCGCTGCGCATGACCACGCGGCTCACGACGTCGCGCTGGCGCTGCGCCGCGGCCATCAGGCTGCCGGCCATCGCCACCCGCCACGGGCTGGAGGTCGACGCGTTGGCGAAGCCGATGACGAAGGGCGGGTCCTTGCGAAAGCGCGCGGTCGACACCAGGTCGAGCAGGTTCGGGTTCCATTGCGCCATCCGCGGCACCACGCGGTGGCGGATGTCCGAATGGCCGCGCCGCGGTGCCGGCGCGCCGTCGGCGGCGGGTGCGATCGCCTTCAGCGGCGCGAAGAAGAAGGCCGCCGCTGCCGGGCCCAGCGCCACCTGCCCGCGCGCCACCCGGCGCAGGAAGCCCTCGGACACCAGCGCGTCGATCAGCTTGTAGCCGGAGGACTGCGGGATGCCGTGGCGGCCCAGCAGCGTGGCTACCGACAGGGTCTCGCTGCCCTCGCCGAAGCTCGACAGCACGTTCGCGATCCGCTCGAAACCTTGCATCCTGGGCATCCTTTGCGAGCCACTGTAGCCGCCACGAATGTTCCAAGGAGCGAGATTTTCCCGCTGGCTGGAAGCTTTTTCCTAGTTGAAACCCCGATTTTCTCGGCGGATGGAAGAAGCGCATGCGGTTTGCGTTGAGGAGGCCGGCGCGCCTCGCAACACTACGCCCGCACCGCGGACAGCTCCCGCGACGAGGAAACAGCAATGACATTCGAATCCCGCAATCCGGCCACCGGCGAAGCCATCCAGCGCTATCCGGCGCTGCGTCCCGCCGAGGTCGAGGCCCGGCTGGCGCTGTCGGTCTCGGCCTGGCGGCAGTGGGCCGCGACGCCGATGGCGCAGCGCGCAGCCATGCTGCGGCGGCTCGGCGACCTGCTGGAGCAACGGGCCGAAAGCTACGGCCGGCTGATCACCGAGGAGATGGGCAAGCCGATCGGCGAAGCCATCGGCGAGGTGAAGAAGGCGGCGCTCGGCGCCCGTCATTTCGCCGACCACGGACCGACCTACCTGGCCCCGATGCCGGTCGAAGGCATGAACGCCGAGGTGCACTACCAGTCGCTCGGCCCGGTGTTCGCGGTCATGCCATGGAACCTGCCCTTCTGGCAGGTGCTGCGCTTCTTCATCCCGACCGCGCTGGCCGGCAACACGGTGCTGGTGAAGCACGCCGAGACGGTGCAGGGCTGCGCCCTCGCCATCGAGAAGCTGGTGCTGGAGGCCGGCGCGCCCGAAGGCGTCTACCTGAACCTGCCGGTCGAACGCGAGGCGGTGCCCGCGATCGTGGCCGACCCGCGGGTGCGCGCGGTGACGGTCACCGGCAGCACCCAGGCCGGCCGCGCGGTGGCGGGCCAGGCCGGCGCCTGGGGCAAGAAGGCGGTGCTCGAACTGGGCGGCTCCGACCCGTTCATCGTCTTCGAGGACGCCGACTTCGATCGCGCGGTCAAGCTGGCCGTGACCTCGCGCTTCTCGAACAACGCGCAGAGCTGCATCGCGGCCAAGCGCTTCTTCATCGCCGAGTCGATCGCGCCGCGCTTCGAGGCGGCCTTCGTCGAACAGGCGGCCGCCCTGCGCATGGGCGACCCGCTCGCGACCGAGACCCAGCTCGGCCCGCTGGCCCGCGCCGACCTGCGTGACAAGGTGCATGCGCAGGTCGAGGCGGCACTGGCCCAGGGCGGCCGGCTCCTGACCGGCGGCCGGCCCGATCCACGCCCCGGCAACTTCTATCCGCCGACCGTGATCGCCGGCCTGCCGCATTCGGCGCCGGTGGTGCAGGAGGAATTATTCGGGCCGGTGGCGCTGCTCTTCAGCTTCCGCACCGAGCAGGAAGCGATCGCGCTGGCCAACGCCACCGACTACGGCCTGGGCGCCACCGTCTGGAGCCAGGACCTGGCGCGCGCGCAGCGGGTCGCCGGCGCGCTGGAGGCCGGTGCGGTCTTCATCAACGACTTCGTGCGCTCGGACCCGCGCGCCTCCTTCGGCGGCGTGAAGGGCTCCGGCTTCGGCCGCGAGCTCGGCCCGCTCGGCGCCCGCGAGCTGACCAACGCCAAGCTGGTCTTCGTCGGATGAGCGGCATGTCGGACCGGCCCGCGCTGCTCGCGATGCGCGCGATCCGCAAGAGCTTCAACGGCGTCGCGGTGCTGCGCGACATCAGCCTCGAATGCCGCGCCGGCGAGGTGCATGCCGTCTGCGGCGAGAACGGTGCCGGCAAGTCGACCCTGATGAAGGTGCTGGGCGGCATCCACGCGCCGGACGGCGGCGAGATCCTGATCGACGGCCGGGCGATGCGCTTCGGCCACCCGGCCGCGGCGCGCGCGGCCGGCGTCTCGATCATCCACCAGGAGCTGGCGCTGCTGCCGCACCGCAGCGTCGCCGAGAACATCTTCCTCGGGCAGGAGCCATCGCGCCGCGGCGTGATCGATCGCAAGGCCCTGCACGCAGCGGCGAGCGCCGCGCTGCGGCGTGTCGGCTCGTCGCTCGACCCGCGCACCGAATGCGGCCAGCTGTCGGTCGCCGAGCAGCAGATGGTCGAGATCGCCAAGGCGGTCTCGCTCGATGCCCGCATCCTGGTGCTCGACGAACCGACCGCGGCGCTGGACGACGTCGAGTCGGCCAAGCTCTTCGCGCTGATCGCCGACCTTCGCCGTGCCGGCGTCGCGATGCTCTACATCTCGCACCGGCTGAGCGAGGTGATGCGGCTGGCCGACCAGGTCTCGGTCATCAAGGACGGCCAGCTGATGGCGACCTTGCCGGCGGCCGCGGCCTCCATCGACGGCATCGTGCGGCTGATGGTCGGCCGCGAGCTGAGCGACTTCTATCCGCCGGCCGCGGCGCATGCGCCGGGCGACGCGGTGTTCACGATCGCGCAAGGCGGCAATGCCGAGCTGGACGGCATCGACCTCGCGATCCGGGCCGGCGAGATCGTCGGCGTCGCCGGCCTCGAGGCCTCCGGCAAGACCGCGCTGGCGCGGGCCATCTTCGGCGAGCAGCCCTTCACCCGCGGCCGCATCGAGAGCTGGGACGGCCTCGGCGCGGCGCGCCATCCACGCGAGGCCGCGCGCCGCGGCATCGGCTACCTGCCGGACGATCGCAAGCGCGAAGGCCTGGGCCTTCGGCAATCGCTGCGCGACAACGCCGCGCTGAGCCTGCGCGCGCTGGCCGCGCCCTTCGGCGGGTCGCATGCGGGCGACCGCGGCCAGGGCCGCATCGATGCGCTGCTCGAGCGGGTCGAGGTGCGCGCCGCCAGCTTCTCGATGGCGGCCGGCACGCTGTCGGGCGGCAACCAGCAGAAGGTCATGGTGGCCCGCTGGCTGGCGCTGGCGCCTCGGCTGTGGCTGGTCTGCGAGCCGACCCGCGGCATCGACGTCGGCGCCAAGGCCACGATCTACCGCCTGCTGCGCGACTACGCCGACGGCGGCGGCGCGGTGCTGGTGGTGTCGTCGGACATGGCGGAAATCATCGGCCTGGCCGACCGCATCTGCGTGATGGCGGCGGGGCGCATCGTGGCCGAGCTGCCGCGCGGCGCGTCGGAAGAGGCGATCCTGGCGCAGGCGGTGCGGCACGACCTGGCGGGATCGCCTTGCGAATCGCTTGCCGAGGTGGCCGCATGAGCGTCGCCAGCACCCGCCTGCCCGGCTTCACGCGGCCCGCGCGCCGCGCGCCGGCCGGCTTCCTGCGCCGGCAGCTGATTCCGCTGACGCTGGTCGGCGTCTCGGTCGCGGTCTATGTCTCGGCGGCGCTCTACAGCGGCCAGCAGGCGCAGCTGTCCTTCGCCGGCGTGATGGGGCTGCTGCAGCGCATGGTGGCGCTCGGGCTGGTCGCGCTGGGCCAGAACTTCGTGATGCTCGGCGCTTCCATCGACCTCTCGGTGGCCAACCTGGTGAGCGTCAGCGCGGTGCTCGGCTCCTTCCTGATGCAGGGCGACCCGGGCTCGATCGCCAAGGCGGTGCTGGTCGTCCTGGCCTTGGCAATGGCGATCGGCGCGGCCAACGGCTGGCTGGTGGCCGGGCTCGGCGTCAGCCCGCTGATCGCCACGCTGGGCATGGGCCTGATCCTGCAGGGCGTGCTGACCGTCTCGTACAGCGTGCTGCGCGGCGCGGTGCCGCACGAATTCCAGGCGCTCGCCTACGGCAATGTCGCGGGCGTGCCGATCGCGGTGCTGGTGCTCGCGGCGGCGGCCGGCGCGGCGGCCTTCGTGCTGCGCCGCACCGTGGCCGGCGCCCGCCTCTATGCGGTCGGCGGCAATGCCGACAGCGCCCGGCTCGCCGGCATCCGGACTTCGCGCGTGCTGGTCGGCGCGCATGCGGCCGCGGGGCTGATGTCGGGCCTGGCCGGCCTCTATCTCGCGAGCTGGCTCGGCGCCGGGACGCCCTGGGTCGGGCGCGACGGCGGCTACGACCTCGACTCGATCGCGGTGGTGGTGATCGGCGGCACCTTGCTGTCCGGCGGGCGCGGCGGCGTCGCCGGCACCTTGGCCGGCGTCTTCGCCTTCGCCACCATCGACGCGGTCTTCAACATGCTGCAGATCGACGCCTTCCTGAGCCAGGTGCTGCGCGGCGCGATCGTGATCGGCGCGGTCGGTGTCTACACCTTCCGGCATCGGGGGCACATCGCATGACACCGAACGGAGTCTTCGCATGAGTGCCTTGCAACCGATGTTCAGCCGGCCCGCGGGCGGCGCTTCCGGCGGCATGCAACGACTGCGCGGCATCAACCCCGCGCTGGTGCTGCTGGTGGCGCTGCTGGCCGCCATGGTGTCGCTGAGCGCGCTCTACCGCACGCCGGCGGGCCTCATGGGCTTCCTGCAGCGGGCGGCGCCGCTGGTCATCCTCACCTGCGGCCAGAGCTTCGTGCTGATCGCGGGCGGCTTCGACCTGTCGGCCGGCGCGCTGGTGACGCTGGTGGTCATCGGCTGCGCGCTGATGACGCACGGCGATCCGTCGCTCACCTGGAGCGCCATCGGCGCGGCCTACGGCATCGGCCTGGCGGTCGGGCTGGCCAACGGCCTAGTGGTGGCGCGGCTGAAGGTGCCGTCGATCATCGCCACCCTCGGTGCGCTGCTGTCGGTCAAGGGCATCGCGATGGTCTGGTCGGGCGGCTCGCCGACCGGCTCGCTGCCGCCGAACCTGCGCTTCTTCGGACGCGGCGCGATCCGCGACCTGCCGGTCGTCGGCAGCCTGCCGATCGCGGTGATCGTGCTGCTGGTGTTCGCGGGGCTTTCCTTCTGGCTGCTGCACCGGACCAACTTCGGCCGGCTGGTGCTGATGCTGGGCGACAACCCGACCGCCGCGCAACTGGCCGGCGCGCCGGTGCAGCGCCTGCGGGTCGCGGCCTTCGTGCTGTCGTCGCTGTCGGCGGTGACGGCCGGCATCCTGCTCGGCGGCTTCTCGGGCGTCTCGGTCGAGGTCGGCACCGGCTACGACCTGCAGGCGATCGCCGCCGCGGTGATCGGCGGCGTGGTGCTGCTCGGCGGCCGCGGCTCGATCCCTGGCGCCTGCATCGGCGCGCTCACCCTCTACGCGCTCTTCACCACGCTCAACCTGGTCGGCTTCCCGGAGCCGCTCAGGGTCGCGGTGCAGGGCGCGATCCTGATCGGCGCCGCGGCGCTGACCGCCTGGCGCCAGCGGCGCGGCGGCTGACGGCCCCAAGAGTTTTCTCGCACGCACAACTTCAACAGGAGACTTCCATGACACTCGCCTCCCGGCTTTCCCACGCGCTGCAGGGTGCCGCCCTGCTGCTCGCGCTCGCGCTGCACGCGCCGGCCTTCTCGCAGGCCGCCAACGTGGACGTCGACAAGAACTACAAGGAGCAGAGCCAGATGATGTCGGCCACGCCCGAGGGCCCGGCCGACCAGCCCTGGCTGCAGCACGTTGGCGGCAAGATGGTCGACACCACCAAGTACAAGAAGCCCGGCCCCTACACGCTGTGCTTCTCGAACGCCAGCGTGAGCAACCCGTGGCGCGTGGTCGGCTGGAACACGATGCAGGCCGAGCGCGACCTCGACAAGGCCGACATCAAGGGCTTCGAATACACCGACGCGCAAGGCAAGGACGAAAAGCAGATCTCCGACATCCGCTCGCTGGTCAACAGCGGCAAGTGCGACGCGCTGATCGTCTCGCCCAACACCGCCGCCGCGCTCACGCCGGTGGTCGAGGAAGCCTGCAAGAAGCTGCCGGTGATCACCTTCGACCGCTCGGTCAACAGCCTGTGCCCGGTGACCGACGTGCGCTCCATCGGCGGCTATGCCTGGGGCAAGGCCGGCGCCGACTTCATCGCGGCCAACGTGCCCAAGGGCGGAAATGTGCTGGTGCTGCGCACCGCGCCCGGCGTCGACCTGTTCGAGACCCGCTGGGAAGCCGCGCGCCGGGTCTTCGACGCCGCCGGCCTCAAGGTGGTGGCCAACGAATTCGTCGGCGGCGACCTGGCCAAGACCAAGGCGGTGGTGACCGACGCGATCAGCCGCGGCCAGAAGATCGATGCGGTCTGGGTCGACCTCGGTGCGGTCTCGGTGGCGGTGTCCGAAGCCTTCGAGGACGCCGGCAAGCCCTTCCCGGTGATCACCGGCGAAGACCAGCAGGACTACCTGCAGGCCTGGAAGAAGAACGGCTTCAAGGGCATCGCGCCCACCTACCCGGCCTACCAGTGGCGCACCGCGGTGATCGCCGCGCTGCGCACCCTGAAGGGCGAGCCGGTGCCCGGCCCGGTGTGGACCCTGCCGCAGCCGACCATCACCCAGAAGGACCTGGCCACCTACGTCAGCGACAAGCTGCCGCCGCTGCACTACTCGATGTGCGGCTGCGAGAAGATGCCCGGCTACCCGCAACGCTGGGGCGGCCAGCAGTGAGTCGGATCGACCACCTGATCCTCGGCGGCGGCAGCGCCGGCTGCGCGCTGGCCGCGCGGCTGTCGGAAGACCCGCAGCGCCGGGTCGTGCTGGTCGAGGCCGGCCGCGACCTGCGCGCCGGCGCCATGCCCGAGAGCATCCGCAGCCGCTATCCGGGCCACGCCTACCTCGACAAGCGCTTTCTCTGGACCGCCTTGACCGCCATCGTCAGCGGCGCGCCGACCCGCGAGCCGAACCGGGTGCCGCGCGGCTACGAGCAGGCGCGGGTGCTGGGCGGCGGCTCAGCGATCAACGCGATGGTGGCCAACCGCGGCGCGCCCGACGACTACGACGAATGGGGCCGGCTCGGCGCCGAGGGCTGGAGCGGCGACGTGGCGCTGCGCTACTTCAGGAAGCTCGAGCGCGACTGCGACTTCGACGACGCCTGGCACGGCACGAGCGGCCCGATCCCGGTGCGGCGCTTGCCTCCGCAGCGGGTCTCGGCCTTCGTCAAGGCGGTGTGCGCGACCTTGCAGGCGCGCGGCAAGCCGCTGCACCCGGACCAGAACGGCAAGTGGGAAGACGGCGTCTTCCCGGCCGCGATCGCGACCAGCGACGACGGCCAGCGGGTGCCGGCCTCCATCGCCTACCTCACGCCCGCGGTGCGCGAACGGCCCAACCTGCAGGTGCTCACCGAGACGCAGGTGCTGGGCCTGCTGTTCGATGGCGGCCGGGTGACCGGCGCCGAGGTGTCGGCCGCCGGCGGCAGGCAGCGGCTGGAGGCGGCGGAAACCATCGTCTGCATGGGCGGCATCCATTCGGCCGCGCTGCTGTTGCGCAGCGGCATCGGTCCGGCGGACGAATTGCAGGCGCTCGGCATCGAGGCCCGCCACGACCTTCCTGGTGTCGGCCGCAACCTGATGGAGCATCCGCTGACCGCGGTGTCGACCTACCTGCCGCCGGGCTCGCGCCTGCACGACCTCGACGAGCACCACGACCAGGCGCTGCTGCGCTACACCTCGTCGATCGCCGGCGCGCCGGCCGGCGACATGCACGTGGCGATCATCGGCCGCACCGCCTGGCATGCGGTCGGCCAGCGCATGGGCACCCTGCTGGTCTGGGTCAACAAGTCCTTCTCGCGCGGCACGGTCAAGCTGCGCTCGGCCGACCCGAACGAGGAGCCGCTGGTCGACTTCCGGCTGCTGTCGGACCCGCGCGACCTCGCAAGGCTGAAGGAAGGCTTCCGCGTCGCCGCCGAGACGCTCTCCGACCGGCGGCTCGACGGCGTGCGCGGCACCGTGTTCCCGACCAGCTATTCGGAGCGGGTGCGCCGCGTGTCGGCGCCGGGCAGCTGGAACGCCTTCCAGATGCGGGCCTTCGGCTTCATGCTCGACCGCGCCGGCTGGCTGCGCGACGCGCTGGTGCACGGCGTGGTGACGATGGGCGTGCGCATCGACGGCCTCCTGGCCGACGACGCGAAGCTCACCGAGTTCGTCGGCAATGCGGTGGCCGGCGTGTGGCATGCGTCGGGCACCTGTCGCATGGGCGCGGCGAGCGACCCGGCGGCGGTCACCGACGGCCAGGGCCGGGTGCACGGCGTCGACGGCCTGCGCGTGTGCGACTCGTCGATCATGCCGTCGATCCCGCGCGCCAACACCAACATGCCGACCCTGATGCTGGCCGAGCGCATCGCCGACCTGATCAGGGAAGTGCCGGTCGGCGCGCAGGCGCCGGCGGTGGCGCAGGCCGCCGGCTGACGGTTCAGGCGCCGCGCTTGCGCGCCTCCTCGTCGATCAGCTCGCGCTTGGAGAGCTTGCCGACCGGCGTCTTCGGCAGCTCGGCGCGCACCTCCAGGTGGCCGATCATCTCGTGCTTGCCCAGGCGGTCCTTCAGGAACGCCTTGAGCGCATCGAGCTCCAGCGGCTCGGCGCCGGCCTTCAGCACCACGAAGGCCTTGGGCGACTGGCCGCGGTAGTCGTCCGGCAGGCCGATCACACAGACCTCGGCCACCGACGGATGCTCGTAGATGGCCTCCTCCAGCACCCGCGGATAGACGTTGAAGCCGCCGCACAGCAGCATGTCCTTGGTGCGGTCGACGATGTAGAGCCAGCCTTCGGCGTCCATGCGGGCGACGTCGCCGCTCTTGAAGAAGCCGTCGCGGGTCATCGACTCGCGCGTGGCCTCCGGCTTGTTCCAGTAGCCGAGCATCACGTTCGGGCCCTTGATGCACAGCTCGCCCGGCTCGCCGGCCGCGACCGTGCGGCCCGAGCCGTCGAGCGCGATCAGCTCGATGTCGACACCGGGCAGCGGCATGCCGCAGGAGCCCGGGTGGCGGACGCCGCGTGCCGGCGTGAAGGTGCCCGAGGGCGAGGTCTCGGTCATGCCCCAGCCTTCGTTCAGGTGGCAGCCGGTCATCTCGAAGAAGCGCTGCTCGATCTCCACCGGCAGCGGCGCGCCGCCCGAGCCGCAGAACTTGAGCGAGCGCAGGTCGGCGCCGACCGCGCCGGCGCGCGCCAGCATCGCGGTGTACATCGTCGGCACGCCGGGAAAGACGCTGATGCGGCTGGCCGAGATTTCCTTCAAAACCGCGTCGACGTCGAAGCGGGTGTGCAGCACCAGCGCGGCACCGAGCCGCATGCCCAGCAGCATCGCCGCGCTGAGCGCATAGATGTGGAAGAGCGGCAGCACCACCAGCACCCGCTCGATACCCTGCTCGAGCACCGGCGGATCGCCCTTGGTCGATTCGAGGTATTGCGCGCTGGCCGCCGCGAGATTGCCGTGCGTGAGCATCGCGCCCTTGGGCAGGCCGGTGGTGCCGCCGGTGTACTGCAGCACCGCCAGCTCGGTCGCCAGGTCGCCGAGCGGCGCGCGAACCACGCCCTGGCCGTCGTTGTCGAGGAGCTGGGCGAAGCTCATGTGCCGCTCGTCCTGCGGCACCACTGCCAACTGGCCGCCGGCCTGCATGGCACCGCGCACCGCGTCGGGCGCGCCGCTGTATTCGGCCAGGCTGCCGACCACCAGCTTGCGCAGCCGCGACTCGGGAAGGATGCGCGCCATCTGCGGATAGAGCACCGCCAGGTCGAGCGTCACCAGGATGTCGGTGCGGCTGTCCTCGACCTTGTGCGCCAGCACGCGCTCGGCATCGAGCGGCGAATAGTTGACCACCACGCCACCGGCCTTGAGCACGCCGAAGAAGGCGATCGGGTAGTGCGGCGTGTTGGGCAGGAAGAGCCCGACGTGCACGCCCGGGCCGACGCCGAGCGCTCTCAAGCCCTTGGCGCAGCGGTCGCTCAGCTCGCCGAGTTCGCGGTAGCTGATGACGCGGCCCATGAATTCGACGCACGGAAGGTCGGGCCATTGGGCCACGGCGTCGTCGAGGAACTGCGCGATCGGCTTCAGGGGCAGTTCGGCGTCCCAGCGCATGCCCGGGGGATAGGAGGAGATCCAGGGATGTTGAGTCATGGCGGCGAGCTTAAAGGAACGCTACACCGGCACCAGGATCGCGTTGCCGGTGGCGATCAGCTTGTGCGTGCCGTCCTCGCCTTCGGCCAGCAGTTCGGCCGACGCGAAGACCTGCTTGCGGCCGGCCTTCACCACGCGGCCGCGGCAGGTGAACGTGCGCCCGATGCCCGGCGCCAGGCAGTTGACCGAGAAGTGCGAGGCCATGACCTTGCCGGCCACGGTGAAGGCGGCGAAGCCGCAGGCGGTGTCGAGCATGCCGCCGATCAATGCCGAGTGCAGGAAGCCGGCGTACTGGCCGAGCGCCTCGGGCCGCCAGGCCAGGCGGATCTCGGCCTCGCCCTCTGCGGCGGAAACCACTTCCAGGCCGGCCCACTGGTTGAAGGAAGCCGTGGCGTTCAATTGCCTGAGCGTGTCGAGCATGCGGGTCTTTCGTTGCAGGCGAGAACTGTAAGCAGCATGGCGCCGCCCCGGCGTCGCGCCGGTGACGGCGGATGTAGGTCACTGGTCGTAGGCCGGCGGCTGGCAGCAGCTTCGCCGGTTCGCCGACGCCGCCGTGCTGCAGTGCAGCGCATGGTCTCGCCCAAGTTTCTGGAGAGAGCGGCCATGCACCACTTCAACCATCGAGTGCCCGACGACACGCGCGTGATCGCGCTCGATCAGCCCTGGCAGGTGCATCACTGGTGCCGCAAGTTCGGCGTCGGCGAGGCCGACCTGCGGCTGGCGATGCGCGATGTCGGCGACCTGGCCGAGGACGTGCAGCGGCATCTCAGCCGGCCGCTGGCCGAGCCGGGCCTGCACGAACTCTGGCCCTGAGCCGGTTTCAGGGCGGCTTCGGCCGGTCCATCGGCGGATCCGGTGGGCCCATCGGCGGCTCGATCGGCATGCCGAGCCGGTCGACCCGCGCGGCGCGCTGGCGGCGCAGCTTTCGCTCGCGGCTTCGTTCCACCTGCCGCATCACCAGTGCGTAGATCGCCAGCAGGATCGCGAGGACCGACGCGGCAAAGGACAGGAGGAAGAAGGCCGCGGCCGCCACCGCCACGCGCAGGCCGGTGCCGATCCAGCGCACGTCGGTATCGCCCTGGCGGGCCCACCAGGAAGCGGCTGCGACGCCGGCCAGGCAGACCACCGCCAGCAGGAAGAGGCGCACCGGTTGCACCAGGCGTGCCTTGCGCACCAGCCAGATGCCCAGCGAGCCCGCGCTGATCGCGGCACAGACGACGCCGAGGAAGACCGCGAATTCCGCGCCCTCGATCGAGCCCGGATCGCCCACCTGCCTGGCGGCCAGGAGCCCGAACAACAGCCAAACGATCAACCACGCCATCAGCGCCTCCTTGCAGCAAGCGTGCCGGCGAGACCTTAACCGAAGGCGCGCAGTCGCAAAAGCGTCTGAGCGGCCTCAGAAGCCGATGAAGGGCCCGTTGCCGGCCGGCGTGCTCGCGTCCTCGACGGCGACGAACACGTTGCGGCCGAAGAAGAACGGCAGGCCGAAGTTGAAGCGCCCCGGCGTGTTGTCGGCGGCGGCGACGTCGTTGAAGGCGTTGTTGCCGGCGCCGCCGTTGAGCGTCATCACCGCATCGGCCACCGGCAGGCTGAAGGCGCCCGTGCTGCCGTTGACGCCCTGCACCGTGACGGCCAGCGAGGTGGCCGAGGACGGGCAATAGAAGCGGCCGTAGCTCTGCGCCGTGCAGCGCGGCAGGTTGACGCTGTCGAAGTACAGGAAGTTGGAGCCGCTGTCGAAGAAGGCATCGGGGTAGGACTGCCCGTCCACGATCGCGCTGATCGCGCCGCGGGCGTCGGTGCCATAGGCCACCGCGGCGCCCATCGCGTTGTCGGTCCGGGTGCCGATGCCGAACACCAGCTGTCCCCTCACGTTGGAACCGCCGGCGGCGCCGATCGCCGGCAACTGGATCAGCACGCCGTTGTTGTCGCCCGCGAAGAAGGGCACCGGCTGGGCCACCTGCTGCGCCAGCGGCATCGCCGCGGCGCTGCAGCCCGAATGGCCGCCGCAGAGGTAGTAGGAGCCGTCGATCGCGGCCGCATCGCAGGCGCTGCCGCAGTCCTGGCGCAGGACGCCGAGGCCCAGCAGACCCTTGCCGCCGAGCTTGGCCACCGTGTCCTGCTCGGCGCCCAGCGCCTGGCAGGAGGCGGGCGCGGTGCCGACGTCCGGATCGCCGATCAGCTGGATCGGCAGCGACGCCGCCGTCTCGCCGCCGAGGGTCAGGGACGCCAGCTTGACCGAACCCCAGGTGTAGCCGGCGGCGAACTGCGTGCATTCGCCGTAGCGCGAGCCCGAGCCGTCGGTGACCGCGGTCAGCACCGAGCGGTCGGTCAGCGCCGAGGCCAGGATCCGCAGGCCCGAGGAGCCGGTGTCGACGATCACGTGATCGATCGTCTGGCAGTGGGTGTTGCCGCCGGGCGGGCAGATCGTGACCCTGACATAGGGAATGTTGACCTGGCCGGTGGCGCCGCTCGGGCCGGTGTCGATCCGGATCGTCACCACGTTGGTGGTGCTCTGGTTGGAAGCGGCGGCGCTGGCGGCGGTGCCGGTCGCGGGGGTCGACGCGGAGGCCGTCGTGGTCGCGGCCGGGCTGGTGGTCGAGGTGGTGGCGGGCGCGGCGGTCGTGGTCGTGGCGGTGGTTGCGCTCGAAGCCGGCAAGCCGACGATCGGCAGCGAGCCGCCGCCTCCTCCACCACCGCCGCCACAGCCGGCGACGAACGCGCTGAAGATCAGGCAAAGCGCGACCAGCGCCCATCCCCGCGCGAGACGGCGCCCCTGTCCGATACCGCGGCTCATTCGAAGCGTCGACGCTGCGGTCGCGCTTCCTGCAGTTCGCCGAGAGCGGTCCGGGAACGCTCCACCGCCCGGACGATCTCGTTGGACGCGGGCAGCGGGTCGAAGTAGCGGGAAGTCCACAGCACGCAGGCCAGGGTGGCCGAGATCACCAGCAAGGCCGGGAACATCGGCAGATGCAAGACCGCCAGCAAGGCGATCACCAACAACAAAACCCTGGCCATCCGGCAAGCCCTTTGCAATGTGAGTCGAAGTCGTCCGGATGCAGGAATCACATCGCGATCGTGTTACCAATGGTTTTCCTACGTCCGGCAATCGCGCGCTGTAGGACGCGGACCGATTTTTGCGGTCGCAAGTATCGGCGATGCGCGGACACCTAGAATTTTGCGATGGACCGGCATGCCTGACCGCAGGCGCTTCAACGCAATGGCCGCCGCGGCTGCCGCGGCACTCGCCGCATCGGGCCTGCCGGGCTGCGGCTTCATCCCGCGCGAAGCGGTGGTGCCGATGCCGACCCGGCGCGATCCGAACGGCTGTGGCGCCGCGGCGCACACGTTGCTGGTGCTGCTGCCCGGACGCGGCATGACACTGCGGGAACTCGAAAGGCACGGCTTCGTCGCCGAGGTGCAGGCCCAGGGCCTGGCGGTCGACGTGGTGCGCGCCGACGCGCACCTGGGCTACTACAAGAACCGCAGCATCCTCGAGCGCCTGCGTGCCGACGTCATCGCGCCGGCCCAGGCGGCCGGCTACCGTTCGATCTGGCTGGCCGGCATCTCGCTCGGCGGGCTGGGCGCCCTGCTCTATGCCGATGCGCATCCCGAGGACGTGGCCGGCCTGCTGCTGCTGGCGCCCTACCTCGGCGACGACCGCACGGCGCAGTCGGTCGTCGCGGCCGGCGGGCTGATGCGATGGCAGCCGCCGGCGGGTCCGCCGCCGGACGGCGACGCGGAGATCTCGATCGCCGCCTGGCGCAGCGCCCAGGGCCTGCTGCGCGGCGCCGCCGAAGGCAGCGCCACGCCCATGAGTCTCGGCTACGGCCTGTCCGACCGCTTCGCCGCCACCCATCGGGTGCTGGCGCAAGCCCTGCCCCCCGACCGCGTCTTCACGGCGCCGGGCGGCCACGACTGGGATCCGTGGTTCGGCCTGTGGCAGCGGATGCTGGCGGCGTCCGGGCTGCCGCGCTGCGGGCGCTGAGCCCGCGCGCTTTCAGGCGTTCACTGCTTGCCGGCCTTCACTGCTTGCGCTGGGCCGCCACCGCGTCCGGCGTCACCCGGCCTTCCTTGTTGCCGAACTGCGCGATCACGTAGTTGGCCAGCGAGGCCACCTCGGTGTCGGTGTAGGCGCTGGCGAAGGCCGGCATGTAGACGTCGCGGTCGTGCACCCGCATGTGCACGCCCTGCAGGATCATCTGCACCACGTTGCTGCCGTCCGGATCGTTCACGCCACGGGTGCCGAGCAACCCGGCATAGGGCGTCTGCTGGCCCTGGCCGTTCCACTGGTGGCAGCTCGCGCAGGCCGCCGCGAACAGCTTCAGGCCCTGCGCATGGCCCTCGGCGGTCGTGCTGCCGGGCGCGGCCGCGCTGGATGCCAGGGCCCATGGCGCCTTGGCATCGATCGCGATCGGGTCCTTGCCTTCCTGCGGCGGCACCGTGCGCAAATACGCCACCAGCGCCGCGGTGTCCTCCGGCCTCAGGTACTGCAGGCTGTTCGCGATGGCCTCGCCCATCGGGCCGCCGGCCGAGCCGCGGCCGTCGGCATGGCCGCTCGACAGGTAGCTGGCCAGCTCGGCATCGCTCCAGCCGCCGACGCCATGCACCGGGTCGGCGCTGATGTTGTAGGCCCGCCATCCCTGCAGCGACGCGCCCGCGAGGTCCTTGCTCTTTTCCAGCGCGAAGGCCAGGTTGCGCGGCGTGTGGCATTCGGCGCAATGGCCGAGCGCGGTCGCCAGGTAGGCGCCCTGGTTCCATTGCGCGGTCTTCGACGCATCCCCCTCGAAGCGCCCCTGCTTGAAGAAGGCCGCGTTCCAGAAGCCCATCGCCCAGCGCTGGTCGAAGGGAAAGCCGAGCGCGTTCGGCTTGTTCGGCGCGCTCACCTTCGGCAGGCTGAAGAGATAGGCCTTGATCGCCAGCACGTCGTCGCGGCTCAGCTGCGTGTACGAGGTGTACGGAAAGGCCGGATAGAGCCGCTCGCCGTCGGCGCGGATGCCCTCGTGCAGCGCCCGGACGAACTGGTCGTCGGTCCACTTGCCGATGCCGGTGTCCGGATCGGCCGTGATGTTCGACGAGTAGATCGTGCCGAAGGGCAGCACGAAAGGAATGCCGCCGGCGAAGGGCTTGCCCGTCGTCGGCATCGTGTGGCAGGCGAAGCAGTCGGCGGCCTTGGTGAGGTATTCGCCGCGCGCCAGCTGCGGCGCGTCCGCCGGCGCACCCGCCAGCACCGGCGCCTGCCCGGGCGAGGCATCGCCGCGGTTCAGGAAGAACAAGAGCGCCGCCACCACCACGACCAGCGCGACCAGCCATCCGAGTGCGCGCTTCATGCTCGGCTCCCGGCGAGCGAGGGTTCGGCCGGATCGGATGGATCGGCCGTCGCCACCTTCTGCTTGAACACGTCCTTGCCCTGTGCCAGCAGCGCCCGGCGCACCGGCAGCTCGCGCAGCCGAACGCCCGAGGCCGCGAAGATCGCGTTGGAAAGCGCCGGCGCCGCGATGGCGGTGCCGACCTCGCCGAGGCCGCCCGGTGCCTCCAGATTGTGGACCGCGTAGACCTCGACCGTGGGCGCCTCGTCGATGCGCAGCGTCCGGTAGTCGTGGAAGTTGCTCTGCTGGATCTGGCCGTCCTTGATCGTGATCTCGCTGTAGAGCGCCGCGCTGAGCCCGAACAGCAGGCCGCCCTGGATCTGCGCCTCGAGCGACCCGGCGTTGATCGCGATGCCGCAGTCGATCGCGACCACCGCGCGCCGCAGCCGGACCTCGCCCTGCGGCGTGACCTCGGCCTCGACGATCGCGCACACGCGGCTGCCGAAGGGGTCGCCCAGCGCCACGCCGCGGCCGACGCGGGGCGGCAAGGTGCCCTGCCCCCAGCCGATCTTGGCGGCCGCCAGGTCGAGCACCGCCAGCGTGCGCGGGTTCTTCTGCAGCATCGCGCGCCGGTAGGCGACCGGGTCCTTGCCGGCGCGATGCGCCAGCTCGTCGATGAAGCTCTCGACCACGAAGAGGTTGTGGGTCGGACCGACGCCGCGCCACCAGCCGACCAGGAGGCCCGGCGGCATGTCGTGGCGCACCCATTCGACCTTCAGGTTCGGCAGCTCGTAGGGCGGCTCGGCGGCGCTCTCGACCGTGTCGCTGTCCAGGCCGTCCTTCATCGCGCCGGGCGCCCAGCGGCCGAGCACGGTGCCGCCGCTGATGCGGTCGCCGAACCACAGGATGCGGCCGTCGCCGTCCACCAGCGCCGAGATGTCGTCGTGGTACATCGGCCGCACGATGTCGTGGCGGATGTCTTCCTCGCGGGTCCAGACCACCTTGAGCGGGTACGGCACCTGCTTGGCCAAGGCCACCGCCTGCTCCACCGAATCGGTCTCCAGCCGCCGGCCGAAGCCGCCGCCGAGGTACTGGTTGTGCAGCACGATCTTCTCGGGCGCGAGCCCGGTGATCTTGGCCGCCTCCGCGACGCAGCGCGCCGGCACCTGGGTGCCGCACCAAATCTCGCACTGCGTCGGCGTCACGTGCACCGTGGTGTTGAGCGGCTCCATGGTGGCGTGCGCCAGCATCGGCGACTGGTAGGTCGCCTCGACCAGCGTGCCGCCCGAAGGCCGCTGGCCGACCTCGCGCGCCACGATCGACTTGTCGTTGGCCAATGCATGCGCCAGCGCGGCGCGCAGCGTCGGGGTGTCGAGGCCGGCGTTCTGGCCGGGCGTCCAGTCGATGACCAGCGCGTCCAGGCCCTGCCGCGCGGCCCAGAAGTGCTCGCCGACCACCGCCACCGCGTTCGGCAGCCGGATGACGTCGACCACGCCCGGAATGGCGCGCGCCGCCTTGTCGTCGACCGACTGCAGGAGGCCGCCCAGAGTCGGGCAGGCCTTGACCGCGGCGATCTTCATGCCGGGCACCCGCACGTCCAGGCCGAATTGGGTCGCACCGCGCACCTTGTCGGGCGAATCGACCCGCTGCAACGGCCGGCCGATGATCTCGTAGTCCTTCGGCGCCTTGAGCGCGACCTTCTCGGGCATCGGCAAGCGCGCCGCGGCGGCGGCCAGCGCGCCGTAGCCGAGCTGGCGTCCCGACGGCGCATGCGTGACGACGCCGCGCGCCACGCTGCAGCCGGCCGGATCGACCTGCCACTGCGCCGCCGCCGCGCTCACGAGCAGCGTGCGCGCCACCGCGCCGGCCTCGCGCAGCACGTCGTAGGTGCCGCGGGTGCTGGTCGAACCGCCGGTGATCTGGCCGCCGAGCAGCGGCATGCCGTAGAGCGCCTCGTTCGGCGGCGAATGCTCGACCTTCAACTGGTCCATGCCGATGCCCAGTTCCTCGGCCACCAGCATGGCCGAGCCGGTGTAGATCGCCTGGCCCATCTCGACCATCGGCATCACCAGCCGGACGCCGCCGTCGGCGTCTACGCGCACGAAGGCGTTGGGCGCGAAGGGCGGGTTGCCGTCGGCGGCCGCGGCCGCGTCGTCTTCGGGCTGGTGGCGGGCGTCGACCGCGGCGAAGGCCTTGCCGGCGCCGCCGAGCCAGGTGAAGGCGATCGCGAGGCCGCCGGCCTGCAGCGCATGGCGGCGCGTGAGGCCGTCCCTGGCCGCGGTCGTCGCGGCGGCCTTCACGACACGCCTCCGCCGGGCATCGTGACGATCGACTGCAGCACCTCGGCCTTGCCGGTGGCGGCCTGCCTGATCGCCGCGCGGATGCGCACGTAGGTGCCGCAGCGGCAGATGTTGCCGGACATCGCCATGTCGATGTCGGCGTCGCTCGGGTCCGGCGTTCGCTCCAGCAGCGCCGCCGCGGACATGATCTGCCCGGACTGGCAGTAGCCGCACTGCACCACGTCGACGTCGAGCCAGGCCTTCTGCACCCGCTGGCCGCTGGGCGTCCCTGCGACCGCCTCGATGGTGGTGACCTTCCGGTTTCCGACCGCGGCCACCGGCAGCACGCAGGAACGGACCGCCTGGCCGTCCAGGTGCACCGTGCAGGCGCCGCACTGGGCGATGCCGCAGCCGAACTTGGTGCCGGTGAGCCCGATGACGTCGCGCAGCACCCAGAGCAGGGGCATGTCGGGGGGGACGTCGACGGCGTGCGTCTCGCCGTTGATGGTGAGATCGACCATGTTTTTTTCCTCCAGATACCGGCGGTGGGGACGCCGGGCGTCGGTGACCATAGCGCATCCGCGCCGGCCATGCAGCCCGCCCGTCGCCAGGCGGCTCAGCCGCCCGGGAAGGTCTCGTCGAAGAAGTCGAAGTTGCTCTCGATGATCCGCGCCTCGGCGGCGCAGACCGCATGCGGGCCGCGCTGGGGGCAGGCCGGGGCCTCGGCCGTCTGCTCGCGCGAGCGGCGGTCGCGAAAGCCGCGCAGCACGTCGGCCGCGAGGTCCTGCATGCGGGGATCGGGCGTGAGCTCCGGGCGGCGCCCGGTGGACGAACGGTTCGACATCGCGCGCCTCAGGTCTTGAGCAGGCGGTTCAGCCAGGACCGCGCCGGCGGCTCGGGCGCCACCGGCGGCCGGTAGCCTTCGCGCTCGCGCGCCAGCGCGGTTTCGAGCAGCGCCAGGCTGGCCGAGTCGTAGCGCCAGATGCCGGTCACCACGAAATGGCCGCTGTGCGCGGCGCGCGGCCTCGGGAGCACCTGGATCTGCTCGGCGCCGATGCCCTGCAGCAGTTCGGTGCGAAAGGTGGCCACACCGTGGCGCTCGGCCAGGTCCTCGACGTCGCGGCCGAGCTCGATGCGCACCGAATGGGCCTCCGCATGGTGGCGGGCGACGAAGGCCACCACCTCGGCGACGATCAGCTTGCCCAGGCAGCGCGCGAAGACGCCCGACAGGTCGGCGGCCGCGAAATCGGCGAGCGTGACCTCGTCGCCGCCGGCACCGAGGGTGACGGTCTGGACGGTGCCGAGATGCTCGTCGCCATCGAAGATCTCGATCGGCTGTCCGGGCACGTAGTCACGCTGACCGGGGCCGGTCAGTCGCAGTCGCGTCGACGTCATGGGTGGCTGGGAGCGGAGTGCGTCGACATGGGCCAGCGAGACTAACGCAAGGCCTCCGCGGTCGCCGAAACTGTGGTGCACGGGACCGATACTTTGCGGCGCGACCGCCTCCGGGATGCTCCCGATGGCGGCGCGGCCGGCGCCCCGCTCAGCCGCCGCGGCTGCAGGCGTCGAGCCTGGAGAGCACCGCGCGGGCCTCCTCCATCATCCGCGCCAGCACCTGCGCCGCCGGTTCGATCGACCGGATCAGCCCGACGGCCTCGCCGGCCAGGAGCGGCATCTGCTGCAGGTCGCCGGTGGTGCCGGCCGCCGGCACGAAGGCGTCGAAACGGTGCATGTCCAGCACCTGGCCGCCGAAGGGCAGCCGGGCGATCACCGGCAGGTCGGCGGTCGTGGCCGGGATCTCGTCGCGCCGCGCCTGGTAGTCGTTCACCAGCTTGTTGCGGATGACCCGCATCGGATTGAAGTCCGGCCATTGCGGCCCGAAGACGCTGGAAAGGACGGTGTCGGTACCGCTGGCGGCCACCAGCGCCTCCTTGTATTCGGCCATCGCATCGGCTTCCAGCGTGGCGACCATGCGGGTGCCGACCCAGGCGCCGTCGGCGCCCAGCGCCAGTGCGGCCGCCAGGCCGCGACCGTCGGCGATGCCGCCCGCCGCCAGCACCAGGGCGCCGCCGACCGCGTCCACCACCGCCGGCGTCAGCGCCAGGGTCGACATCGAGCCGTAGTTGTGGCCGCCCGCCTCAGAGCCCTGGGCGATGACCAGCTCGACGCCGTCGTCGACCGCCCGCTTCGCCGCGTCGACGCTGCCGACCTGCTCCCAGACGCCGATGCCGGCGGCCTTCAGGCCGTCGATCCAGGCGCGCTTCGGATGCCCCCAATGGAAGGAGACGCTCGCCGGCGCCAACTCGCGAACGATCGCGATGCCTTCGTCGGTGGTGAAAGGCACCAGGAAATTGACGTTGAAGGGACGCGTCGTGCCGGCCCGGATCTCGCCGACCGCTGCGCCGAAGGCCGCCGGGGGCAGCAGGCCGAGCCCGAGCGAGCCGAAGCCGCCAGCGTTGCAGACCGCGACCGCCAGCGCCGGGCCGGCGACGAAGCCCATGCCGGCCTGCGCGATCGGCAATTCGATGTCGTAGCGTCGGGTGAAGCGGTTGCTGAACATGAGCGCCTCCTGCGGATATGAATTGGGAGGTCTCGAACTTAGATCGCCGCCGCCGCGCCCGACAGTGCGCACAGCGCCGGCGACGGTGCCGACAGCGCCAGCCTTGAACACCGGGCGCACTCGCATCAAACTTGCTTGTGCTGCGGGACCGAACGCAGCCCAGGAGGCGCCATGAACACCTTGTTCGATTGCAGCCAGGTCGATGCGACCCGCGGTTTCGGCTATTGGCGCGGGGTCATCCACGATCTCTTCTATCGCCTGGACTGCCTGCCGCAGCGGCACGACACGCCGCGCTTCGACGGCGCGATCCGCACTGCGGTGCAGGGCGGCGTGCGCATCTCCCGCATCGCGTCGGACGGCCAGCGCGTGGTGCGCACCCGCGCCCAGGTGCAGGGCGGCGACGGCGACGAACTGGGCCTGCTGCTGCAGACCCGCGGCGAGACGCGCATGTCGCAGCGCGACCACCAGTGCCGCCTTGAGCCCGGCGACCTGGCGGTGTTCGACAACGGCCAGCCCTATGTGCTGGACATGCCCGGCGCCTACGAGGTGATCTGCGTGCAGATCCCGCGCGAGGTGCTGGGGCAGCGGGCGCGCTCGCTCGAGCGCAACCTGGCGGTGACGATCCCGGCCAGCCAGCCGGCGACCGCGCTGCTGGGCGCCTATGTCGGCGGCCTCTGTGCGCATCTCTCGGACATCGCGCCGCCCTTCGCGCACGAGCACCTGCGGCACCTGGTCGAGCTGACCGGGCTGCACCTGGCGCAGCAAGGGCCATCGTTCGATGCAGCAGGCGAAGCGGCGAGCCGGCCGTTGGCCTGGCGGGTCGAGCGCTGCATCGGCGAGCGGCTCGGCGATCCGGCGCTGAGCCCGGCGTCGATCGCGCGCGACTGCGGCATCTCGGTGCGCTGCCTGCACCGGCTGTTCCAGGCCGAAGGCTCGACCACGATGCAGTTCGTCAAGCGCGCGCGCCTGGAGCGTTGCCGCGAACAATTGCCGGGCGCCCGCGCCCGCGGCCTCACCGTCGAATCGATCGCGCTGGCCAACGGCTTCGTCGACATGCCGCACTTCCGGCGCGCCTTCCGCGAAGCCTTCGGCGTCGCGCCGTCGGAGCTCAGTCTTTCGGCGTCAGGTGACGGCCGAACCACTCGAGCGTGAGTTCGCTCGCACGCGCCAGGCCCTGGTCGTAGAACAGCCAGTGGTTGCCGGTCGGGAAGACCTCGAGGCGCTTCTCGCACGCCACCCGGTCGAAGAAGAGCCGGGTCTGCTCGAAGGGCACCAGCGTGTCGTCCTCGACGCCCAGCATCACCAGGGGCACCTGCAGCGAGGGCGCGTGGTCGGCCGGCTCGTGGTGCAGCACGTGCCAGGCGCTCTCGATCGCCATCGGCGTCTTTTCGGCATAGCGCGACAGCGACAGCGGATCGGGCACCATGATCTCCAGCCGCTCGCCGATCTCGATCTCGCCGGTGGCCGCCTTGCGCGCGATCGCGGCCAGCGCCCGCTTCTTCAGTTCGCCGAATTCGTACCAGCGGCAGATGCTGCGCAGCCACCGGCTGCCGGAGGTCACCGGCACCGCCATGATCAGCGCCTTCGGCCGCGGGCTGCGGGTGGCCGCCAGGCCGGCGATGCCACCGCCGAAGCTGGTGCCGTAGAGCCCGATGCGCTCCGGGTCGACGTTGCCGACCTGGGTGGCGAGGTATTCGAGCGCGGTCACCGTGTCTTCCACCTGGTCCTGCGGCAGCAGCAGCGACCGTTCGCCTTCGCTGGCGCCGAAGCCGCGGTAGTCGAAGGTGAGCATGGTGTAGCCGGCTTCCGCCATGCGGGTGCACAGGCCGACCGGCACGCCTTCCTTCACGCCGCCGAAGCCGTGGCAGAAGACGGCGCCGGCATGCAGGTCGCGCGCCGCATCGGGCAGGTAGAGCCGGCCCGACATGCGCAGGCCGGGGCCGGAAATGAATTGGAAGTCCTGTGTCTTCATGGGCGGTCCTGGTGGTCTCCGATGGTCATGCGCTTGCATACTATCTGCATGCGATCGGACTGAACAGGGTGCGATCTCGCATTCAGTCGGCCGCACCCTCGAGCGTCTCGGAGAAGCGCGCGGCCTGCGCATCGACCAGCTTGGTCAGGAGCGCGACGAGCGTCTCGCGCTCGGCGAGGCTCAACGGGTCGAACACCATGCGCCGCGTCTTCCAGGCGGCCTTGCTCGCGTCCTTGTGCAGCGCCTTGCCCTCGGTCGTGAGATAGAGCAGCCGCGTGCGCCGGTCGGTCGGGTGTTGCCTTCGCTCGACCAGCCCCTTGGCCTCCAGCCGGTCGATCACGCCGGTCAGGGTCGCGCGGTCGAAGGCGATCAGCGCGGCCAGCCGGGTCGCATCGATGCCCGGCCGTTCGGCGAGCACCACCATCGCGCCGAACTGCATCGCGGTCAGCGCATGCGGCGTCAACTGCTCGGCCGCGATCGCGGTCGACAACTGGTGCGCGCGCCGCAGCAACTGGCCCGGCGACTCCTGAAGATCCTGAATGGAAAGGTTCATGAAAGCCCTGCCCGAACGGCGCGCTGGACGAGCGCGTTCATCCCGGCAACTCCTCTTGGCAATTTGAATTCATCAATATAGTATGCATTCAACACATCTGGCCGTCCATGAGCGATCTCTCCACATTCTTCAATCCCGAATCGGTCGTGCTGGTCGGTGCCACCGACCGCTCCACCTGGTCGAAGATGGCCTTCGACAACCTGCGCCTCTTGGGCTTCGAGGGCAAGGTGCACCTGGTGAGCCGCTCGGGCGGCATGGCGCACGGGCATCAGACGGTCGCCTCGCTGGCCGAGATCGGCGAGCCGGTCGACGTCGCCCTGCTGATGCTGCCGCTGGCGGCGATGAACGAGGCGGTGCGCGACGTCGGCCGCGCCGGCATCCGCAACGCGGTGGTGCTGGCCGGCGGCTTCGCCGAGGTCGGCGCCGAAGGCCGGCGGCTGCAGCAGGCGCTGGTCGAGGCCGCGCGTGAACATGGCGTGCGGCTGCTCGGGCCCAATTGCCTGGGCTTCATCAACTTCAACACCGGCGCCTGCTGCTGGACCGGCTCGATGCGCACGCCGCCGCTCAAGGGCCGCATCAGCATCGCCTCGCAGAGCGGCGCGGTCGGCACCGTGATGAAGCACTTCGCGCATCAGCACGGCATCGGCCTGAACATCGTGGCCGCGACCGGCAACGAGGCCGACCTCGGCCTGGCCGAGGTGGTCGATCACCTGGTCGACGATCCGGCGACCGCGGTGATCGCGATCTTCGCGGAAGCGGTGCGTGACACGGCGCTGTTCGCCAGCGCCGCGCGGCGCGCGCTGCGCCAGGGCAAGCCGATCGTGATCCTGAAGGTCGGGCGCTCCGACCTCACCAAGCAGGCCGCGCAGTCGCACACCGGCGCGATGGTCGGCGACGACGGCGTCTTCGACGGCGTCTGCCGCCAGCTCGGCCTGGTCCGCGTGCGCTCGATCGAGGAACTGATGTTCACCGCCGCCCTGCTCGATCGCACCGGCGTGCTGAACGACGGCGGGGTGGCGGTGCTGTCGGCCTCGGGCGGCATGGGCGAGCTGGCGGCCGACTACGCGCATCTCGAAGGCGTCTCGCTGCCGGCGCTGGCGCCGGCGACGCTGGCGGCGCTCACCGCGATCCTTCCGCCGATGGCGACGCCGGCCAATCCGCTGGACCTCACCGGCGCGGTGGTCAACAACCCCGACCTGTTCCGCCAGTGCATGGAGGCGATGCAGCAGGACCCGGCGGTCGCGGTGCTGGTCTGCGTCTTCGATGCGCCGACCGCGCTCAACGGCGACTGGGCGCCCTTCGCGGTCGGTTCGCTGGAGGCGATCGGCAAGTTCAGGCCCGACGGCCGCGCGCGCTTCCTGGTGGTGAGCAACGCGGTCAAGACGGTATCGGACAGGAGCCGCGAGGCGATCGAGGCGGCGGCCCTGCCTTATCTCGCCTCGGGCCTCGACATCTCGGTGAAGGCGCTCAAGCAGGCGGTCGACTGGTCGCGGCGACATCGCGCGGCGGGGCTCGTGCAGGACGAATCCTCGAAGGCTTCGCCGCCGGTCGCGGCCACGCTGCCGCGCTCCGAACGCGAGGCGATCGACTACGTGAAGGGCTTCGGCGTGCCGGTGGTGCCGCAGGTGCTGGCCGCCGACGCCGGGCAGGCGGTCGCGGCGGCGCGCGCGATGGAGGGCCCGGTGGTGCTGAAGATCGCCTCGCCCGACATCGCGCACAAGACCGAGGTCGGCGGCGTGCTGCTGAACCTGCACGGCGACGCGGCCGTGGCCGAGGGCTTTCGCCGGATCATGGCCAGCGCCGCGGCGGCGCTGCCCGAGGCGCGGCTCGACGGCGTGCTGGTCGCGCCGATGCGCAACGACGGCCTGGAGCTCTTCGTCGGCGTGCGCCAGGACGCGCAATGGGGCCACGTGATCGCGCTCGGCCTCGGCGGCGTCTGGATCGAGGCGCTGCAGGACGTGAGCCTGCGGCGGCTGCCGGTGAGCGCGGCCGACGTCGGCGAGATGCTCGGCGAATTGCGCGGCGGCAAGCTGCTCGACGGCTTTCGCGGCGCGCCGCCGGTCGACCGCGCGGCGCTCGCCGACGCGGTGGTGCGCATCGGCCAGGCGGCGCTGGGCCTCGGCCCGACCCTCGACACGCTCGAAGTGAATCCGCTGCTGGCGGCCGGCGGCCGGATCGAGGCGCTCGATGCCCTCGCGAGCTATTCAAGCTGAAAACGAACGAACCGGAGACAACCCGATGACCATCCGACAACTGAACTACTGCACTGTCGAACGCGACGGCCACCTGACCGTCGTCACCATCAACCGACCCGAGGTGATGAACGCCACCCACACCGAGGCCGACGAGGAGCTGCACGGGGTCTGGAACGACTTCGCGCAAGACCCCGAGCAATGGGTCGGCATCGTCACCGGGGCCGGCGAGCGCGCCTTCTCGACCGGCAACGACCTGAAGGCGCACGCCCAGCGCGGCGTGCGCAACTTCCCGCCGAGCGGCTTCGCCGGCCTCACCACGCGCTTCGATCTCGACAAGCCGGTGATCGCCGCGGTCAACGGCATCGCGATGGGCGGCGGCTTCGAGCTGGCGCTGGCCTGCGACCTGGTGATCGCGGCGGAAGACGCCTTCTTCGCGCTGTCGGAGCCGCGGGTCGGCCTGGCGGCACTGGCCGGCGGCGTGCAGTACCTGCCGCGCGCGATCGGCCTGCCGCGCGCCATGGGCATCCTGCTCACCGGCCGCCGCGTGCCGGCGAAGGAAGGCTACGAGCTGGGCTTCGTCACCGCGGTCGCGCCGGCCGGCCAGGCGCTGGCCGAAGCCCGCAAGTGGGCCGCGCAGATGCTCGAATGCTCGCCGCTGTCGCTGCGCGCGACCAAGGAAGTGGCGCGCAAGACGATGCTGGGCGAGGACTTCGAACGCAAGCTGCTGGCCGCGCGCGACTTCCCGGCGGCGCAGCGCCTGCGGTCGAGCGAGGACTTCAAGGAAGGTCCGCGCGCCTTCGCCGAGAAGCGCAAGCCCGTGTGGCAGAACCGCTGAGCCGCCCGGCCATGAGCGCCCTTCCCCTGGTCGAATCCGAAGAGCTGCAGCAGGTGCGCGAATCGGCGCGCACGCTGCTGCAGGACCGATGGCCGTCGGGCCGCCTGCCCGCGGACGATGGCGATACCGGCGCCCTGCGCGCGCTCTGGCGACTCGCGGCCGCGCAAGGCTGGACGTCTCTCGGCGTCGACGGCGAAGCGCAGGAAGAACTCGGCCTCGCCGCCGCGCTGGTGCTGATGGAAGAACTGGGCCGCGCCGCCTGCGCACTGCCGCTGATGGACAGCGTGCTGGCGCAGGCGGTGCTCGCGTCTTCGAGCGCCGCATCGGCAAGCGCACTGCGCGAGGCCCTTCGATCCGGCCAGGCGATCGTGAGCTGGGTCTTCGGGCCGCACGGCGGCGATGCCGACGCCTTCCGACTCACGGTCGGCCGCACGCTCGACGGCGAAGCCGACTTCGTCGAGAGCAGCGAGCTGGCCACACACCTGCTGGTGGTGACGGGCCGCGCCGGCGAACTGCTGGTGCTGCCGCGCGAGGCGCCGGGCCTGCAGGCGACCCCGACGCCCGGCATGCACCTGCCGCCCCTGGCCCGCCTGCGCTTCGAGTCGGTGGACGCCTTCGAGCGCATCGACACCCGTTTCGACCTGCAAGCGCTGCCCGGACTGGCCCGCCTGCTGCTCGCGGCGCGCGCCACCGGCTCGGCGCAGCACGGCCTGGAGATGCTGACCGCCTACGCCAAGGAACGCTCGCAGTTCGGCAAGAAGATCGGGCAGTACCAGGCGATCCAGCACAAGCTGGCCAATGCCTTCACCCAGGTCGAGATCTGCCGGCTGGCGCTGCTCGCGGCGGGCAAGGCGCCGCTCGCGGAGCGCGCCTTCACGTCGGCGATCGCCACGGCGGACGCCGGACGGTACCTGCGCGAGGTGGTGCTGGAGCTGCACCATGGCTTCGGCGGCATCTCCTTCTGGGACGGGCACGAGCTGCCGCGCCACTTCCGCCGCATCCATGCCGACACCACCCGGCTCGGCGGCGTGCAGCGGGCCCGGCGCGAGATCGCGGAGGCGCTGCTGGCGCGCGGTGCGATGCCGGTCGCCGGCCTGGGCGACACGGTGGAGGCCTTCCGCGCCGAGGTCCGCGCCTGGCTCGGCGAAAACTGGGACGGCCACTGCCCGAGCGAGACCTACGCGCTGCCGGTCAACCACCGCAAGGCGCGCCAGGACTTCAGCCGCGCGCTCGGCGCCAAGGGCTGGCTCGGCATCACCTGGCCGCGGGCCTACGGCGGGCAGGAGCGGCCGGCGCTGGAACACCTCGCCTTCGAGGAAGAGATGGCCACCGCCGAAGCGCCGGTCACCTTCCACAACACCGCCGCCAACATGATCGGCCCGACGCTGGTGCGCTTCGGCTCCGCCACGCAGAAGGCGCACTTCCTGCCGGGCATCGCCAAGGGCGAGATCTCCTTCGCGCTCGGCTACAGCGAGCCGGAATTCGGTTCCGACCTGGCCGGCATCCGCACCCGCGCCACGCGCACGCCCGAAGGCGGCTGGGTGGTGCGCGGCCAGAAGATCTTCACCTCGACCGCCGGCTTCTCGACCCATGTCTGGCTGGCCGCGCGCACCGATCCCGAGCAGCCGCGCCACGGCGGCATCAGCGTCTTCGCGGTGCCGCTGGATGCGCCGGGCATCACGATCCAGCCGATGAACGGCCTGAACGGCCATCGCTCGAACATCGTTTTCTACGACGACGTGCGCTTGCCTCCCGATGCGCTGGTCGGCGAGGAGAACGGCGGCTGGAAGATCATCGTCGAGGCCCTGGCCCACGAACGCGTGACCCTGGCCGCCATCGGCGCGCGGGCCCGCGGCTACTTCGACAAGCTGCTGGCCGAGGTCGGCAAGACCCGGCGCGACGGCCGGCCGATGGCCGATGACCCGCTGGTGCTCGACCGCCTCGGCGCGCTGGCCGCCGAGATCGACGCCGCGCGGCTGCTCGCGGTGCGCACCGCGCAGGTGGTGCAGCAGGGCGAGCTGCCGGTCTGGCAGGCCGCGATGGTCAAGGTGCACGCGAGCGAATTGATGGAGCGGCTGTCCGAAGCCGCCTTCGACCTGCTCGGCAGCGGCGCCACGCTGCAGACCGGGGCCGAAGGCGCGCTGGCCGGCGGCAGCTTCGAATACGGCGTGCGCGATGCCCTGCTCTACACCATCGGCGGCGGCACCAACGAGATCCAGCGCAGCCTGATCGCACAGCTCGGGCTCGGCCTGCCGCGCTGAGGCGCTGCTTCGACAGACAACTCAAGGAGACGACTTCATGCCTTTGAACCGACGCCACTTCACGGGCGGCCTGGCGCTGCTGCCCTGGGTCGCGACGCCCGCGCTCGCCGACGACTTCCCGAGCCGGCCGATCAAGATCATCTACACCTACTCGCCCGGCGGCACCGGCGACTCGATGACCCGCACCTTCGCCGAAGCGCTCGGCAAGGTGCTGAACCAGGCGGTGATCGTGGAGAACCGCCCCGGCGGCAACGGCGCGGTTGGCATCATCGCCACCGCGCAGTCGCCGGCCGACGGCTACACGCTGGTGCTCACCACCATCACGACCACGGTGCTGGCGCCGCTGGTGACCAAGGACCCGAAGCTGGAGTCCTCGAAGATCCTGGCGCCGATCGCCAACCTGTCGATCACGCCGCTGGTGCTGCTGGCGCACCCGAGCGTGCCGGTGGACGACTTCCCGGGCTTCGTCGAATGGGCCAGGAAGCAGCCGACCGGCATCGACATCGGCGTCGCCGGACCGACGCTGGAGGTCAGCAACGCGCTCCTGGCCAAGGCCGCGGGCATCAAGATCGTGAACGTCTTCTATCGCGGCGGCGGCCCGGCCTTCCAGGCGCTGCTGGCCGGCGAGGTCAAGGTCTTCTTCAATCCGCCGTCGGCCGCGATGCTCGACTACATCCGCCAGGGCAAGGTCAAGGTGCTGGGCGTGACCTCGGCCGAGCCTTCGCCGCTCATCCCCGGCGGCGTGCCGATCTCGAAATACCTGCCGGGCTACATCCAGGACATCAACTTCGCGCTCTGGGCACCGGTCGCCACGCCGAAGGACGTGATGGCGAAGCTCGAGGACGCGGTGAAGAAGGCGGCCGCCACGCCGGGCCTGGCCGACAAGTTCTTCAGCATGGGCACCACCCTGCAGCCGGCCGGGCCGGACACGGTGGTGCGCATCACGGCCCGCGAGACGCAGAACTTCAAGACCGCGATGGAAACCGCGTCGATCAAGTTCGGCGAATAGGAGCGACGCGCCATGCACACCCCCATCTGCGACAAGCTCGGCTGCGAGCTGCCGATCTTCGCCTTCTCCCACTGCCGCGACGTGATCGTCGAGATCACCAAGGCCGGCGGCTTCGGCGTGCTCGGCGCCGGCACCCATTCGCCGGCGCAGCTCGAGCAGGAGCTGAACTGGATCGACGCGCACGTCGGCGGCAAGCCCTACGGCATCGACGTGCTGATCCCGCTCAAGTACGACAAGGAAGCCGACCAGCGCACCGAGAGCCTGGACGACCTGCTGCCGGCCGAGCAGAAGAACTTCCTGGAGAAGTTCCTGCGCGACGAGAACGTGCCCGAGCTGCCGCCGGACGAGGCGCGCGCGGTGCGCGAGGAGCGCGCCGGCAAGGAGCGCAACCACGGCCCGAGCGGGTCCCGGCGACTGATCGATGTCGCCTTGAAGCACCCGCAGGTCAAGCTGATCGTCAATGCGCTCGGCCCGCCGCCCAAGGAGATCGTCGACGAACTGCACGGCCGCGGCCTCCTGGTCGGCGCGCTGTGCGGCAAGCCGAGCCATGCGGCGGCGCACCGCGCGGCCGGCGTCGACATCCTGATCGCGCAGGGCACCGAGGCCGGCGGCCACACCGGCGAGATCTCCACGCTGGTGCTGGTGCCGCAGATCGTCGATGCGGCAGGTCCGGGCATCGCGGTGCTGGCGGCCGGCGGCATCAGCCGCGGAAGGCAGATCGCGGCGGCCTTCGCGCTCGGCGCGCAGGGCGTGTGGTGCGGCACCATCTGGCTCGGCACCCGCGAGAGCGAACTCACGCCGCTCGAGAAGCAGGTGCTGTTCGCCGCCAGGACCGAGGACGCGGTGCGCCGCAAGTGGATGACCGGCAAGTCGGTGCGTCTCATCCGCAGCAAGACCTCCGAAGCCTGGGAGCAGCCCGGTGCCCCGAAGCACCTGCTGCCGCCACTGCAGAACGCGCTCTACCACGCGGCGCGGGTGCGCATCGAGCGGGCCGGCCGCGCCGACCTGGTCTCGCTGCCGGCCGGCCAGGTGGTCGGCCTCATGAACGAGGAGACCTCGGTGCGGCAGGTGGTGATGGACATGCTCAACGACTACGTCGAGACCGCGGAGCGCATCGCGCCGCTGCTCGCGCTCGACACCCCGAAATGAATCGAATCCCATGATCGACAAGACCCGCATCCCGGTCATCGTCGGCTCCGGCCAGGTGACCGACACCACCTCGAAGCCCGAGGCCGGCCCGTCGCCGCTCGACCTCATGCAGCAGGCCGCCCGCCTCGCCGCCGCCGACAGCGGCGCCGGCGAGGCGCTGCTGCGCGCCCTCGACTCGATCACCGTGATCCGCCTCTTCGCGGACACGATGCCGCGCTTCGCCTCGCCCTTCGGCAAGCTGGCGAACGCGCCCTGGTCGCTGGCCCGGCGGCTCGGTGCGACGCCGACCGACCTGGTCTATCCCCCGCATGGCGGCGACTCGCCGCAGGTGATGCTCACGCGCGCCTGCGAGCGCATCGCACAGGGCGAATCGCAGGCGGCGCTGATCGTCGGCGGCGAGGCGCTGCGCACCGAACTGGCGGCCAAGCGCGCCGGCCTGCAGCTGCAATGGGGCGAGGACGCGCCCACGCGGCCGGACGAACTCGAAGGCCCCAAGGGCATGTACACCGCGGCCGAGGAAGCGCACGGCATGCGCTCGGCGATCGCGATGTACGCCATGATCGGCCAGGCCCTGCGCCAGGCTGCCGGGCAGAGCGTCGACCAGTACCGCGAAGAGAGCGCACGGCTCTTCGCGCGCTTCGCCAAGGTCGCGGCCGCCAATCCGCTGGCCACGCGGCGCGCCGGCTACGGCGCCGAGGCGATCGCGACGGTGAGCGCCGACAACCCCTACATCGGCTTTCCCTTCACCAAGCTGATGACGGCCAGCGCCTTCATCGACCAGGCGGCCGCCTTCGTGGTGCTCTCCGAGGCGAAGACCGACGAGCTCGGCATCGCCCGCGACAAGCGGGTCTACCTGCATGGCAGTGCGGCGGCGCACGACGAGTGGTTCGTCAGCGACCGGCCGCGCCTGGACCAGTCGCCGGCCATGCGGCTGACCGCGCAGCACGCGCTGGCGCAGGCCGGCAAGTCGCTCGACCAGGTGCGCTTCTTCGACATCTACAGCTGCTTCCCGTCGGCGGTGCAGATCGCCTGCAAGGAACTCGGCATCGCGGCGGACGACCCGCGCGAACCGACGGTCACCGGCGGACTCCCCTACTTCGGCGGCCCGGGCAACAACTACGTGACCCACTCGATCGCGGAGATGGTGCGCAAGGTGCGCGGCGAGCCCGGATCCTTCGGCCTGGTGATGGCCAACGGCGGGCTGGTGACCAAGGAGGCGGTCGGGCTGTTCTCGACCGACCCGCCGGCGCGCCCCTTCGTTCGCGAGCCGGCCTCGCTGATCCAGGACGAGATCGACAAGGCGCCGAAGGTGGCCTTCACCGATGCGCCACAGGGCGCGGCGCGCATCGAGACCTATGCGGTGCTGCACGGCAAGTCGGGCCCGGAGTCGGCGGTGCTGTTCGGCCGGCTCGAGGCCACCGGCGAGCGCTTCCTGGCCAACACGCCGGCCGATGCGGCGACGCTGCAGCGCATGGAAGACAGCGAGGCGCTGGGGCTGGCGGGCACGGTGACGCGGGCAGAAGGAAGAAACATTTTTGTGCCGACGTTCAATCCAGCTTGATGTTGATTCCTCTTTGGTGACTCGCTTCATTCATCGGATTTCACCAGTCTTGCCGCGAGACTTTTTTCGGGGTGACGCCGGAACGCCCGTCTTAAGACTCAGGTGTCCGTATTTGGCTCTCCGACAAGTTAGCGATGCGACGTGAGATGACCGTGTCAGGGGTTCGATGCAGGGCACCCCGCAATGGCCTGAGTTGGGACCGGCGAAGGGGCGTCAGGATTCGTCGCGTCCAATACGGCCAGGTTGCATGTGGCACGATCGCCCCACACGAATTCAACTGTGTAAGCTCGTTGTTCCTGGGGCGTGAAACTGACAACCACGGGGCCGCAACGGCCGGAGCGATAGTCCCATCCTGCGCCACCGGACCACGAGCCATCTCCACGCACCTGCACTTGTTGTCCAGGCTTGGCTTCATGCACAAGATATGGCTCGGCTCTGTGCGTGCGCTGCATCGCGTTTGCGATCCACGGATATACAACGCCGCGCCCTGCATATGCCACGTCTCCCAAAGACGAGAAGCCCTGACACGACTGCGGTGCAGTGCTCAAAGAGAATCGAGCCCGATACGCCGCTCCCACGCTCCGCAGCACCAATTTAGCAGTGCCTGGATCGACTTCACGCAACTCGTTATAGCCATTGTTATTGCGCTCATCGGCGATGGCACCCTCGGGGTTGATGTCCCTATAGGCACATCCAGAGAGAACGCTGCCAGCTATCGCGGCAAGAAGAAGCTGCTTCATCTGCATTTAAACGGACTTTCTCCGATTAGTTGCTCGCCAGTTTTTGAATCTTTGATGATGACGGTAGCCCCAGGGTAACGCTGACAGAGCGCATTTCTCACGGAATAGATTCCGCGCCCCTGTGCGGTCAGAGCGAGTCCAGTGCTAATTTCCTTGCCGGCAGCATCGACGGCGCTCAACTGATAGGCTCCCTTTATCGTCACACAACCAGTCATCAACATCATCGTGGTCAGCATCGCGACCGTATTTCCCATCATTGCTCCTCTTCTATAGCGAATTTAGTCATTGGCAAGCTGCCAATCTGGCCCCGTTACTTGATTGACAGATCGTGGGGCCGTAAAGATATCTGAATCCATGATCTGTCATTCATCGGCCGGCGTGCGCAACATCCTCAATCGAGACTTGATGATCGAAGTCGAAATATGGGTTGTCGAATCTGCATTGCACGAGTGCTGCCTTTACACCTTCAGACGAGACATTCGGCTTCTGCCAACTTTGGAAGGCGGATGGAGGTGGCGGTCCGCCGGCCACGCAACCCACGAGACAAGTTCGACTCCGACTATTAAAAGCAAGAATACTTGTTTTTTCTTCATATTCTGCCTAATGTGGTGCCCGCTGCAGTTGCGGTCGATAGCTCGGATTCTTCGACGGCTTGGCGATGGTCGAGATGCTGTCTTCTATAGTCGATTTTCCGCACCATCTACGATCCAGACCGAAGTGCCTCCAGCGGGATCGGTATGAACAACCCATTTCTCGACTCGCCCGTTCTCGACGGCTTTTCGAATGAGAACTGCCTCAGCTTCACTGAAAGGCTCCTACCACCGAAAATGGCTTCGCCCGTCAATGCTTGATATATCGTGATCGGAGTTCCATAGAGCGGCAGCAGCGCGGCGACGGTGTCGCCCAACCGAAGCGATTACTCGGGGATCAGCCTGCCGTTCTGAAGCGAGTCGATATAGGTCGCCGCCGCTTCGAGTTTCACCATTTGCTGATCGATGGCCAGTAGCTGAGCTTCGGCGCAGCTATCGCCCCAGGCCTGCGTCAGCCGGGCGCTCTCGGCGTTGACCAGAGCTCGCACATCGCGACTAGGTGCATGGCTCACGTCGCCGCCGGCGGTGAGCGCCACATGCATGACTTTAGGGATCCTCTTTCAAAATGACATCCCTCTCTCGTTCGAAAATTGGATACGTTTCTGGCTCGTGGTCGTAGAAAGCCTCAAAGAATCCCGGAACTTGCCACGCGGCCGGCGCCATGCCGCTCGCGACCGCCCTTTCCCATTTAAGCCAGTTGGACGGAATGATGGAACTAACGACTTCAAAGCATTTTTCGGATGCATTTATCATTTGCGGCCATTCACCATCGGGATGACGGCTGACAATCCCGAACCTGCGGCGCCCTTCGGCATCCACGTATGTTGACATCACATGGTAGGTTTTTCCAAGAGCCAGCCACGGGGAGTCTTCGACATCATTTCCATCTGAATCCAATAGTCGAATACATTTTACCTTCATGGCTTTGGCACTCCTGATTTGGCATTGAAGATTGCTTTGTAGTCAAGATCATACAACACCTCTCCGGTGTTCGGGTTCTTGTAGACATGCACCTGGAAATCACCGGCCGGACTTCGAATCGACTCGGTTGTATATTTGCCAAACCCAGATGGAATAAATGGATTATTCAATTCACCAGGTCCTAGACCCGCCACAGCCTTGGCACTCAAGATAGCGTCGGAGGTCAACGTTCCATTTTTTTCAAATGGGGAGTTTGCCGCCTCAAGTTGCAATTGATTTGCAAGTTTTTTGGCATTCGCTACATTTCTCGCAGAGGATGCAGCGGCGCTAAGCCCACCCTTTCCGCCATCACCATCGATTAGGGAGATTCCCAAGATCGCAGCAAACAAAGGTGGATTAGCTGCTAAGGCCGTATGGACATATTGATCGATCGGATCGTTGGCCACGGAACGGCCGTCCTGCATTCGCGTGACCGCAGCTGACAACTCAGTGGGCCCGTACGGACTCCTTCCAAGCTGCCCTAACAGAAAGTCCGAAGCTGCCGCGTTCGGGTCGAGTCTCGCAATCGCGGCATCGCGGGCGGCCCCGTAAACAGAGCGCTCGAGTTGACGGTCAGCAGCACACCCAGCGTTGCCCGCGCAGATTTCCGCGAGCTTGGCGTCACTGAGCAAATCGATTTGAGCTTGTGCTTGCGCGGCCACGCCTGAACAGCTCGCTGCCCCCTTGCAACCCTCGCCGGTCGCAAGAATGCGAGCCTGCACATCTGAGTCTCGAATTTTTTCCGGGTGCGCTAGATAGTTGTTGACTGCCGCGTTTGCCCCCGCTTGGCTAGCAAGATTAATTTGGGTGGCGTCCAACCCAGCAATCGCACCTGCGATGCCGCTCAACATGGCTGCGAACTGCTCGGTATCCGCCTGCCGCCCATAGGCCTCTGCCGCCATCTCGCCGATCGCCGCTCCTAGAGCGCCAGCGGCGCAGCTACCATCCGTCTGTGCGGCTCCCACGGCGCACCCGGCGATTGCATGCGCGATCTTGTTGGTGAACTCGTCGAGCTTCAGGTCCCCAATGGCGTAGGCGCCCTGCGCCGCGACGGTATCGAGCAGGGCATTCTTCAGGCCCTCTTTCAGGTTTTCCTCGAAGCTTCCACCATTAATAGCCGTGCCGATGACGGCCTTGGCTGCACCAGCAGTCAGGTTCTGGCCAAGTTGATCCATGAATTGCTGGGAACCACCGCCCACCGTGGGCAGGCCTGTCGGGTTCAAATTCAGACTGCCGAGCGCGCCGCCCGTGGCGATGGCGGTTAGCAAGTTCTTGACATTGGCGCTGGAGCCAAGGTCATGAAGCGCCGCGCCGATATCGCCTTGATTGTTGGCGAGCGCAACAGCTGCTTGCCCAGCAAGGGCGGACAGGCCGGCAGTCACTGCCCCACTGACTGCGCCCGAGATCGTGGCTCCGGTACCCGTGAGGAACGCGCCGCCGCTTGACAACGCGACGCCCTCGCCAGCCCCGACCGCTGCCGCGTTACCTGCGGCGGCGCCGGCACCCGACGCCACCCCCCAAGTGACGAAGGTCGCCACGAGCGTCACGATGGCCGCGCCCTCGGGAGTCAACCCCTGCTGGCTATAGTTCCAGTTCTGGTGCGCTTCCTCGACCCTTTGCCAGTCGATCTTTCCCTGCAGCGACGGATTGTTGTTGATCTGGTCCACCCAGCCCATGCCCGGCTGTCGGGCCAGTTGCTCCAAGCTGTCACGCGCGCCGAGGCCGGCCTGAACGTGATTGGCATTGACCTCCAGGCTGCCGGCGTTGAACTGGTTGTAGTTCGTGGTCTGATCAACCGTGCCTTTGTCCTTGGCCTTCTGGTAACCGAGGTCACGCCCATGAGCGGTTTCCTGCACGCCATGTTCGGTGCCCGCCGAGTTCTCAAAGCCGCCATTGCTGATGTCGACGTTTCCGCCCGCCTGCATCGTGCCGCTGCTGTTTTTCGTGCCGCCCGTGGTGGCAACGGCCAGGTCGCCGTCGACGGCAGCAATCGTGCCGCGCGTGCTGTCCAGGCTCGCGGCGAAAATCGTCGTGTCGTTGTTCGCGGCCAGCGTCCCGCCCACGTTGGATGCGGCGCCGACGACCGTCGCCGCAAGGTCGCCCACGGCGGTGACGCGACCGGCGTCGTTCACGAGGCTTCCGGCGCCCAGCGCGACGTTGCCGCCGGCACCAATTTCGCCCTGGGCGCTGTTGTCGAGCAGCCCGGCCGTGGTGATATTCAGATCGGAAGTGCCCGCCGCGCGAATCGAGCCGGCCTGGTTGACCAGACTGCCGGCGGTGATGTCGGTGGCGCCGTTGCTGGCGATGGACCCGCCGTTGCCGTTGTCGATCGCGCCGACGACAGAAATGCGCGTGGCGTCGGTGCCGGTCTGAACAATCGTGCCGCCCCGATTGCCGAGCGATCCGGCATCGATGGTGATTTGCTTGGCGGTGGTCGTGCCACCATCCTGATTGAAGTCGCCTGTGACGGCGGCCACGAATGCGCCATTGCTGGTGATCTGACCGTTGGCGCCATCGACGCCGTCGGCCTCGATTTTCAAGGTCCCGGTGCCGGCGTGCTCGACCTTGCCGGCGGTGTTGGTCAGGGTCTTGGCCTTGAGGGTCAGGTCCTGGCTGTTGCTGGCGATTCGACCGCCAGCGTTGTTCAGCGACCCGGTGACGGCGATGGTGGTGGCGCCCCTGCCGGTCTGGACAACCTCGCCGTCGTTCGTGTTGTCGATGTTCGAGGCGTGCAGGTCCAATTGGCCGGCGTTGAGCTTGCCGCCTTGGTTGACCAACGTTTGCAAGCTTTGGCTGTCGGCGTGGATGCCGAGCGTGCCGGAGGTGGCGACGGTCGCGCCGCTCGTGGTCACATCGCCCTGCGTGGCGGCTATCGCGATGTTCGCGGCGCTGGTCTGGCTGCCCGAGAGATCAACGCTAGCGCCTTGCAGCGACGCATCTCCGGCCGCGAGGTTCGTGCCCATGGCAACCAAGGCGTCCGTGGCGGTGACATTCAGATCGCCAGTCGTTCCGAGACTGCCATCGGCATTGATGCCCGCGCCCAGGACGCTGGCGCCTCCGCCTTGCAGGCTCGCGGCGGCGACGCTCGTATTCCGCGCGGCCGTGATGCTGCCGTCGTTGCTCAAGGCGTCCGCGACAGCGATGCTCGCATCGTTGCCGCCGCGCATCGTGCCGCTGTTGGAAATCGAGCCGGCATGAACCGACAAATCAGTCGCGGCGTTGATCTGCCCCGAGTTCACAAGCGCGTCGTTGATCGAAAGCGAGGTGCCAGTCGTTGCTGACGCCACGGTTCCCAGCGTGTTGTCCAAGGATCGACCCTGGACCGTGACACGCCGATTGGCGACGAGCGAGCCCGAGGCGTTTTGGATCGCGCCCGCGACGTGCGCATCGAGCGCGCCGGTCGCCGAGATGGCGCCGCGCTGGTTGTTCACCATGCCGCCGACATCCAGGCTGACATCGCCGTTGCTGGCGAGCGTGCCGTCCTGATTGAGTAGATCGCCGGTCGTGGCGACGGCGACACTGCCCGCGTTCAACTTCCCGCCGCTGTTGTCGAAGCTGGCGACGTTGGCGTTGAAGCCGTTCGTGACATTCAAGATCCCGCCGGCATTCGAGAATGCAGGGCCGGAAACGGAGAGGCTGGCTACTTCGAGCTTGCCGCCCGCGTTCGAGACATTCGGCGTCTGCAACTCGATCGGGCCGCCTGAGTAGATGTGGCCGCCTTCGTTGCGGATCGTGCCGGCCGCCGTGATCGCGCCGGGTGCGATCGGGGCCGAAGGCGCGGGCGTCGATCCGGCGCCTGCGGTGTCGGTCGAAGACCCGCCCGAAGTGCCCGGGCTGGCCGAACCGCCTGTTGAGCCGGCAGCCGCGTTGCCGTCTGTGGACGAACCGCTGCCACCCGAACCGCTTCCCGTGCCCCCAGCACCGGCACCTGCGCTCGCACCAGACGAATCGGCAACCGGCTCATAGCCGACCGTACCGCCGTTGGTGTTCAGTAAAGTGGGCGCCGTGAGCGTAAGCCCGGCAGCGCTGGTCTGCCGGATCGCGCCTTGCGTGTTGATCAAGTCGCCGGCTGCGCTTGCCAACTCGACGCGCTGGCCCTCGATGGTGCCGCCCGCATTGGTCAGGTCGCCCTGCGTGGCAATGCTCGCACTCCCAGCGGCGACCACCTTGCCACTGTTCGTGAAGGTGGGCACGGTGATGAATGCCGCACCTGCCGCCTGGATGATGCCGAGATTCTCGATGCGTCCAGCGGACGTGACGGTCAACTCGCCCAGGCCCATCAGCTTCGCATCACCGGCACCGGTCTGAATCGTGCCGGCGTTTCTGGCTCCGACACCTGCCTCCGAGCCCATGATCCAGATCTTCTGTGCGTACATGCCGCCGAGCGCACCCGCATCAAAGGCGATTGGCTGGGCCGACCCGGTACCGGTGATCGGCACGACACTGGCGGCGACTCCCGGCGCACCATCGGCGGCGATCTGGTTCGCGCCGGTGACGACGCGAAGCTCGCCTCCGCCCCATACGCCGCCGTTGATCTCGATCATGCGCGCGTAGAGCGCGGCGAATTCCGTGCTGCTGAAATCGACGCCATTGCCGCTCACACCGATGGATCCGCCCGTCACGCGGTAACTCTCGATGCCGCCGTAGGCATTGAATTGGGGCACACCGGTTGTGAGGGTGACGCGGTTCGAATTGATGAAGCCACCCCCTTGCACTTGGATTCCGGCGGGGTTCGCGATGATCACATCGGCCTTCGATCCCGCGACTTCCACATAGCCACGCAAGGAGCTCGGCGACGAGCTATTCACCTCATTCAAGATGACGCGTGCAGGGCCGGTTGCCAACCAAGGATTGCCTGCAATGTGGCCGCCAAGGTTCGACTGGACCGCCGTCCGCGAATTGTTCAAGATCGCGCCTTGGGTGTTCACATCGAACTGCCGATATGCATTGCGCGACACCCCCGCTGCGGAGGGCGTGACTATGTTCACGACAGGCACGCCATTGGGCGCCGCCAGAACGGTCGGACGTTGATTGCCAGGAGCGCTCGGGTCGCCCGCGATCTGAGCCAGCGCAGGCGATACGGCGAGCAATGCGAAGGTTGCGCCACCGGCGCCGATCGCACCCGCAGTCGTTCCGGCCGCCTTGCCGGCACTGCGCGCCGTCTCTTGGACTGCGATCAGCATCCCTCGTGCGACGCTGAAAATCACCCGGTAACGCAGCTTGTTCATTCGAATCGTCTCGTATCAAAAGTTGTAGTTGAGGCCGATGCCAGCGGTGACGTTCGCCGTGATGAAGCCCCAAGGCTTCTTGACGGGCGTGCCAACGAAGAAGTCGTAGTTCAGGCTCTTGAGCGCCCCGCGTACGCCGATCACGGCGCCCGCCAGTTCACGCCCGACCTGGAACTCGACCGAAGGACCGCCGACTTGGCCATAGTCCGCGCCGACATAGAGTTCGGCGCCGCTTTGGCCCACGACCCAGCCGAGGTCGTTTCGAAGGAGCCAGCCGCGTTGCCCGAGAAGACTGTTATCGCCATCGAACCCGCGCACGGTGTAGCGCCCGCCGACGGAAAATCGGTCCTGCGGCGTGAGGGGCGAACGGTTCCACTGCGCGCGCAACAGGCCGCCGTAGCGGAACTGCTCTTCGCCCAGCTTGAATGGCGCATTCACACTGGCCTCGGCCATGAACAGCTTCATGTGCGAGGTGCCTTCCCCAAAGGGGTTCTCAGGCGCTTCGATCGAACCAAACGCGCCGGTCCCGCGCCGGTACGACAGCGTGCCGTCGAAGGTGGCTTGTCCGATGAACTCGCGATGGTTGAGGCTTGCCTCCCAGCCGCCGACGGTGCGGCGCTGAACTTCGATTTCGGTGTCGTCGATGTAGTTGTCCGAGGTGCGTTGAAAGGCGCGGATCGAAGCGATGGTCTTGCGCGATGCATCGCGAAAGAGCAGTCGGGCCAGCTTCACTTCGGCGTTGCTGCTTTCGCCGCTGTAGACATAGGTCTGATCCGCGCCGGCGACCGACTGGTGGTAGTCGCTCTTCGAGGCTGTGGCGCTCAGTAGCCAGTCGCCGTAGGGCACCGAGTAGTGCACGGTCTGCCCGGCCGTGCTCTGGCCCTGGTGGTTGAAGACGCCGTGGTTGACGCTGACATAGAACAGGTCGTTGATGCCGAGCGGGTTGTCCCAGGCGACGGTGGCGCTGGCCTGGGTTTTGCCTGTCGCATCGGTTCCGCCATCGTCAAGCGACAGCGACATCCGCAGAGGGCCGAGCAGTGAAGGCTTGCGCGTGTATGCGACCACCAGGTCGCTGTCCCCAGGTTTCGCATTCGGTGCCGTGGACGCTTCGATCTGGATATCAGCGTCAGCGGTCGGCAGGCGCTTCAAGTTTTCCAGCCCTTGTTCGACATCGCGCAGGTTGACCAGATCACCGACGCGGGCGGGGATGGCGCCGAGCAGGCTCGTGGTGGCCGACGCGGGCTGCCCTCTCTCAACCGCCTTGAAGCGAATCGCTGCGATGCGGCTCGGGATGAGCGTCAGTGTCAACGTCCCGCTGGCCAGATCCTGCGGGCCGACCAACACGCGGGTCGTCACGAATCCCTTGGCGATCACCGCCTGCTTCACGCGCGCCAGAAGGACATTGACGCTTTTCGTACCGAGGCACCGACCCCGCCAATCGTCAGCAGCGATGCCGGACTTGCGCCCGAAGTCCAAGGCCCATTGAAAGGCCTCGGCACCTTCACCAGCCAACACGAGCTGGTCGATGCGAAAGCATGGCGACTCGCCTTCCGGAAGCACCTGCATCTCGACGACGGCGGGCTTCAGCCGGTCATCGACCGTGCGCTCCTGTTGCTCGCGCAATACGCGCTCGCGTTCTTGCAGCCGCAGTTCCTCGATGATGGGCCTCGGCGTCGAGGCGGTCTGCGCGTGGGCCGGAAACGAGGCCGCGTAGCCCATCAGGATGACGGCCGGAAGGGTGGAAACGGAACGGTTCGGAACATGGCGAAGACCCGGCACGGGCCTCGCCCGATCGCGGGAAAGTGAAATCATTTTTCTTGTTGTCGCGTCCGCCGACGCGCGTGATATGAGCGATCTGGCGCGGCAGACGCATCACGAATCCGAACAATAGTCAGGGGATCTGTCAGCGCAGCACGAGGGACGATCGCCTGGATGGTTCGCGGCCGGCCAGCGTGGTGGCTACTTGCGCCGCCGATTCTGGAGCCCGTATCGCGATCGTTCTATGAGACTTATCTGAAGTTGCAGACCGAGCGCCTTCTGGCTTTCGCTTCAGTGGGGCGTGATCCCGACCACGCCCTCAACGACAGCCGCACGCGTCGCCGAGGTGCCGCGGCTCATCAGCTTTTGGCATTGCTCTGGTTGACCCCAGCGCCTATTCCGAGCGGGGATCGATGTGAACGATGCGGACGGTATCGGGCACGCAGGCGATCAGTGCGCGTCCGTACGACGCGGGCATCGGAGGTCCTATCCGTGCGTTGATGGAGGATGCGCCGGCAACAGCCAGCCGCGATCGAGCGCCTGCACGCCTGGGCAGCCCATCAGGATCAGGGTGCGTTCGATCTCGGCGCGCAGGATGCCCAGCACCTCGCGCACGCCGGCTTCGCCGCCGGCGGCCAGCCCGTAGAGGTAGGGCCGGCCGATGAAGACGCCGCGGGCGCCCAGGCAGAGCGCCTTCACCACGTCGCTGCCACGCCGCACGCCGCCGTCGAGCAGCACCTCGCAGCGGTTGCCGACCCGCTCGGCGATGGCCGGCAGCGCGTCGAGCGTGGCCAGCGCACCGTCGAGCTGGCGGCCGCCGTGGTTGGAGACCACGATGCCGTCCATGCCGACCTGGTCGATCGCGCGCTCGGCGTCGTCCGGATCGAGCAGGCCCTTGACGTAGATCGGCCCCTGCCAGTGCTCGCGCATCCAGGCGAGGTCGTCCCAGTTCAGGTCGGCCTGCATGAAGCGCGCCTGCGCCTGCACCGACTGCACCGCGGCGCCGGCGCCGCGCAGGCCCGACGACACGTAGTTGGCGGCCGCCAGCCGCCGATGCCGCAGCAGGTTGAACCACCAGGCCGGGTGCAGCGCGGCGTCCAGCACGCTGGCCGGCGTCAGGGTCGGCGGCACGGTCATGCCGCTGGTGCGCTCGCCTTCGCGGTTGCCGCGCACCGGCACGTCGACCGTGACGAAGAGCGCGGTGTAGCCGGCGTTGCGGGCACGCGCCAGCAGGCCGCTGACGAAAGGCTTGTCGCCGAAGGGATAGAGCTGGAACCAGTGGTGTTCCTGGCCGGCCGCCGCCGTCTCCTCCAGCGTGTACGACGACGCGGTGCTCAGCACCAGCCGCGTGCCCTGCGACTCCGCGGCGCGCAGGCAGGCGACGTCGCCGCGCCAGTTCGTCAGGCCGCTCAAGCCGGTCGGCGCCAAGGCGACCGGCATCGACAGCGGCACGCCGGCCACCGTGGTGCCCAGCGCGACCCGCGCATGGCCGGTCAGCACGCGCTGGCGCAGCCGCCAGCGCTGGAAGGCGCCGGTGTTCTCGCCGGCGGTGACGTTGTCGTCGGCGCTGCCTTCGACGTAGTTCCAGATCATGTGCGGCAGGGCGCGCTGCGCCGCCAGGCGATAGCCCTCGACGCTGATCGGACGGCGGTCGGCCCGCAGCCGGTATTGGAAGGCGCCGGCCATCGACCGGCTCAGAGCGCCACGGGCAGCGGGCTGGGCCCGCGCAGGCCGAGCCCGTCGTAGCCCACCTCGCCGGCCACGCGGTAGCCGGGCACGCGATCGAGCCACTTCGAGATCGCGATCACCGCCTCGACCCGCGCCAGCGTGATGCCCAGGCAGCTGTGCAGCCCGAAGCCGAAGCCCAGGTTGCCGGCCGGCGGGCGCCGGATGTCGAAGCGCGCCGGTTCGGCATAGCGGGCCGGGTCGCGGTTGCCCGCGCCCATGAACATGATCACCAGGTCGCCCTCGGGGATCGTCACGCCGCCGATGTCGGCCGCGCCGCCGCGCACCACCCGATGCCCGCGATGCACCACCGGCTCGAAGCGCATCACCTCCTCGTTGGCGTCCTGCAGCAGCGCGCGGTCCTCGATCAGCGCGCGGCGCGCGTCAGGATGCCTGTCGAGCACCACCAGGATGTGGCCGAGCCACTTGGCGGTGGTCTCGTTGCCGGCGAAGAGCAGCTGCCGGCAGTTCTTCATGATCGCGTCGTCGCTCATGGACTTCGCCGGCTCCGAGTGGACCATCAGCGAGATCAGGTCGTCGCCGGGCTGCTTCCTGCGAAAGGCCATCTGCTCGATCAGGAACTCGCCCAGCTCGCGCTTGGCGTCCTCGCCGGCGATCCAGGCCGGCGTCATGCGGCCGTCGGCCGAGGGCGGGCTGATCACCGCGGCACCCATCGCGTCGCTCCAGCGCACGATGTCGGGCCGCGCGCTGTCCGAGAGGCCGAGCATCGAGGCGATCACGTAGGCCGGGATGTCGCGGCAGAAGTCCTTGGCGGCGTCGACCGTCTCGCCAGCGCGCAGGCGTTCCTCCACCGGCGCCAGCATGTCGTCGACGATGCGGCCGATCAGCGGCCGCAGCTTTTCGACCGAGCCGCGCAGGAAGGCCGGCGCCCAGACGTTGCGCAGCGCGTCGTGGCGCGGCTTGTCGTCGATGACGATGAAGGCCTCGGGTCCGAACAGCCGCTGCGGCGGCGCGCCGTCGAGCGTGAACTTCTCGAAGTTCGACAGCGTCTTGCGGATGTGGGCGTCGCCGGTGAGCATCCAGCCGCCGGCCTTGGCGTTCCAGACCGCCGGGCCGGCCGCGCGGATGCGCTCCAGCTGCGGATAGGGGTCGCGGAAGATCTCGCGGGTGTAGAGGTCGATGTCCAGTTGCGGCTGCCGGTCAGTCATCGTCGCTCTCCAGTTCGATCACCGCGGCCGGGCAGGCGTCGGCGGCGGCGCGCACCGCGTCCTGCATCTCGGCGGGCGGGTGCACATGGAGCACCCGCACGATGCCCTGCTCGTCCTGCGCGAAGGCTTCGGGCGCGGCGAAGACGCAGGCGCCGGCGCCGATGCAGCGGTGCTTGACGACGTTGATCTTCAAGCGGCCTCCTGCGGGCGGTCGACCCTGGCGGCGGCCAGCGCCTGCTGGGCGCCCGCGGCCATGAACATCGTGTCGCTGCCGACCGCGATGAAGCGCATGCCGGTCGCGGCCGCGCGCGCCGCCCATTCGCCGGTCAGCGAATAGACGCCCGCCACCTTGCCGGCGGCGCGCGCGGCGTCGGCGACCTGCTTCAGCGCGGCCTGCACCTCGGCGCTGTCGGGGTCGATCGCCCGGCCGCCGGAAAGACCGATCGACAGGTCCGCCGGCCCGACGAAGACGCCGTCGATGCCATCCACCGCCAGGATGTCGTCGAGCGCGGCGAGCGCCTCGCGCGTCTCGATCATGGCGAAGACCTGTGCGAAGCGATTCGCCTCGGCCAGGTAGGCCAGCCGGTCCAGGCCGGACATCGCCAGGGCCGCATAGGCGCCGAAGCTGCGCTCGCCCAGCGGCGGGTACTTGCAGTAGCGCACCAGCGCCCGCGCCTCGTCGGCGCTGTTGATCATCGGCGCGATGATGCCGGCCGCCCCGGCATCGAGCAGGCGCGACGCGGTCTGGAATTCCGACACCGGGATCCGCACCACCGCGGGCTTGCCGGCGGCGCCCGCCAGCGCGATGCCGAGCACCGCATCGGACAGGTCGAGCCGGCTGTGCTGCAGGTCGAAGGTCACCGCGTCGAAGTCGAGGCGGGCCAGCACCGAGGCCGCGTGCGGGTCCTGGCCGATCCAGGCGGTGCGCACCGTGGCGCCTTCGGCGAGGCGCGCGGCGAGCGCGAGCAGCGGCGCGGACCGCTTCGGGGCCGCGGCGGAATGGGGGTCGGGCATCGTGTCTCCGTGGGTGGATCGCAGCGGCCGACTCTAGGGCGCGGGCGGGCGCCGGTCTTGCACGTGGCGCAGGCCCGGATTGGAGATTCACGGCATGGCGGCGACCCGGCCCGGCGGCCCCGGCCGAGGCAGTGCTACCCCAGCCGTCCGAAGTCCGTGGGCACGAGCACGGCTTCCCGCGGCGGCTCCGACGCGATCAGCCGCGACATCCTCATCGCCGGTTGCTCGACCAGCCGATAGAGCACCCACGCGGCGGACACGCTGAGGCCGAACGCACAGAAGGCCAGCAACGACGGCGGGACGCGCGGCAGTCGCGCCACCGTCAGGTTGAGGAACTTGAGGCCGATCGGATAGTGCAGCAGATAGAACGAATACGAGATGGCGCCGAACCCCAACACCGGCCGCGGCCACGTCAGCCGCGGCGGCCAGGCGATGAAGACCAGCGTGGCCAGACTCACCGCCACGCCCAGACCGCCCGCCGTCAGCCAGACGACCGTCGTCGCCACCGCGAGCTTCAGGCCGAACTCCTTCACGTCGGTCTCGCCACGCTGGTATTGCTCGAAGGCGATGCCGCACAGGAACGGCGAGACGAACTTGAGGAAGAGCAGGTCCAGGCCCATGAACCAGAGCGCGCACGGCAACAGGAAGGCGATCCAACGGACAGCCGCGACCTTCGAATTCAGGAAGGTGAAGGTGGCGCCGAGGAACACGTAGTAGCAGATCTCGACCTGCAGCGTCCAGAAGACCGGGTTCTCGCCCGGCACGCCGAGATAGAAGACCTGCGCCAGCAGGTCGGTGACGGGCCAGTCCTGCACGTCGTGCTTCACGTGCGCCGCCAGCAGGCTCAGGGCGAAGGTGATGAGGAGCGCGGCCAGGTACGGCGGATGCAGGCGCAACAGGCGCTTGGCCATGTAGCGGCCGAAGCGCGAGGGGCCGTAGCCTTCCTTGCTCAGGATGCGGGGGATCAGGTAGCCCGAGATGAGGAAGAAGACATAGACGCCCGCGTTCGCCAGCGGCGTGATGGCCCAGTCGTACCAGCCGTGCGTGAACCCGTAGTGCGACAGGCAGACCATGAGCGCGGCAGCACCCCGCAGCGCGTCGAGATGCTCGAGCCGCCGCGGCGCGCCGCGGCCATCGGGGCTGCCGGAACTCATGGGGGGTTATTCCTCGATCGTGTCGATCGGCCAGCGGCCTGATCATTTTTTTGGCAATGTAAATGACGTCACAGCTGTCATCGGCGTGTCACGTTCGATTCAGTCCGGATCCGTGAGCAACTGCTCATGCGCCGGATGCACTGAAGTTATCGACTACCCACGAAATTCGCATTGGACGCAGGCAGGTCGCGGCCCTAACGTTCGCTCCCGTCGCGCCGGGGCATCCAGGCTCGTCGCTCTCATTCACTTAAAGACGAGGAAAGCCAAATGGCAAAGAACAAGAAGCCCAACATCCTGGTGATGTGGGGCGATGACATCGGCCAGTCGAACCTGAGCTGCTACACCAAGGGCGTGATGGGCTACCGAACGCCCAACATCGACCGGATCGCCAAGGAAGGGATGATCTTCACAGACTCCTACGCGGAGCAGAGCTGCACCGCGGGTCGTTCGTCCTTCATCACCGGCCAGTGCGGCCTGCGCACCGGCCTCACCAAGGTCGGCCTGCCGGGCGCCGAGCTGGGCCTCAAGGCCGAGGACATCACCATCGCCGAAGCGCTCAAGCCGCTGGGCTATCGCACCGGCCAGTTCGGCAAGAACCACCTCGGCGACCGCGACGAGCACCTGCCGACGATGCACGGCTTCGACGAGTTCTTCGGCAACCTCTACCACCTGAACGCCGAAGAGGAACCGGAAGACGTCGACTATCCGAACGCCAAGGACTTCCCGGAGTTCAAGAAGAAGTTCGGCCCGCGCGGCGTGCTGCATTGCTGGGCCGACGGCAAGGGTGGCCAGAAAATCGAGAACACCGGCCCCTTGACCAAGAAGCGCATGGAGACCTGCGACGACGAATTCCTGGCCGCGGCCAAGAAGTTCATTCAGGCCGCGCACGACGCCGACGAGCCCTTCTTCCTCTGGTTCAACACCACGCACATGCATGCCTGGACCCACGTCAAGCCCGAGAGCAAGGGCCAGGCGGGCCGCTGGCAGTCCGAGTACCACGACGTGATGATCGACCACGACAAGTGCATCGGCGAACTGCTCGACCTGCTCGACCAGTTGAACATCGCGGACGACACCTTCGTGCAGTACAGCACCGACAACGGCCCGCACATGAACACCTGGCCGGACGCGGGCACGACGCCGTTCCGCAACGAGAAGAATTCGAGCTGGGAAGGCGCGTATCGCGTGCCTTGCATGGTGCGCTTCCCCGGCCGGATCGCCCCCGGATCGGAGTCGAACGAGATCGTCAGCCATCTCGACTGGTTCCCGACCATCCTCGCGGCCGCTGGTGAACCCGACATCAAGGAGAAGCTCAAGAAGGGCCTCAAGATCGGCGAGAAGACCTTCAAGGTGCACCTGGACGGCTACAACCTGGTGCCCTACCTGACGGGCAAGGAAGCCAAGAGCCCGCGCCCCGGCTTCATCTATTTCACCGACGATGGCGACGTCGCGGCGCTGCGCTACGACAACTGGAAGATGCTGTTCCTGGAACAGCGCGTGACCGGCACGTTGAAGATCTGGCAGGAGCCCTTCGTCGTGCTTCGCACGCCCTACATCTTCAACATGCGCATGGACCCGTACGAGCGCGCCCAGATCACGTCGAACACCTTCTACGACTGGATGTTCCGGCACGCCTTCCTGCTGGTGCCGGCGCAGGCCGTCGTGGCCGAGTTCCTCGCCACCTTCAAGGACTTCCCGCCGCGCCAGAAGGCGGCGAGCTTCAGCCTGGACCAGGTCATCGAGAAGATGATGGACGCTTCCAGCGGGTCCGGCCACTGAACACGCTGGCGTTGAACGCGGCACCGGTGCCCGCGGCGCACGGCTCCTTCGTTCGATGGGGCCCGTTCTATGCGCTGCAGTTGCGGCTCGGCCTGCTGTCGGCATCCGACCTGGCGGTCGGCCGCCGCAGCGTGCTGTTCGTCGCCTTCGCCTGGGTGCCGGCCGTCGCGCTGGCGCTGCTCCAGGGCATGGCCTGGAACGCGCGGCCCGACCAGTCGCTGCTGCTGGATTTCAGTGCCTACGCGATCGCCGTCGCGATGGTCTCCTTCGTGCTGATGGAGCGCAGTTCCGAACGGCAGATGGCCGGCCTGATCGGCCAGTTCGCCGCCCGCGGCATCGTGCTGCCGGCGTCGCTACCGGCCATGCAGCGCATCCGAGAGCGCATGGAGCGGCGCACCGGCTCCTGGCGAGTCGAAGCCGCGCTGCTGCTGTGCGCCTACGTGCTGTCGTACCTGTGGATCCGGCATGGCGCGGGCGGCGTCGAGGGCGGCACCTGGTTCGGTCGCATCGACGACGGCGCGCTGCGCCCCACCCTGGCGGGCTGGTGGACCCTCCTGGTCGCGCTGCCGCTGTACCTGTTCCTGCTCGCGCGCTGGCTCTGGCGCTTCGTCACCTGGGGCCTGATGCTGCGCGAGATCGCCGGCTGCGAACTGCGGCTGGTGGCGACCCATCCGGACCGCTGCGGCGGCCTGGCCTTCGTGGGTCACTACCCGAAGACCTTCGTCCTCTTCGCCTTCGCGATCAGCACGGTGGTGTCGGCGACGGCACTCAAGCTGATCGTGCACGGCAATGCCGAACTCTCGAGCTTCAAGTTCGCGATGGCGGGCATGGTGCTGCTTTTTGCCGTCGCGTTCGCACTGCCCCTGTTGGTGTTCTCGCCCCGGCTGGTCCTGCTCAAGCGGCAGGGGCTGAACCACTACGGCGCGCTGGTCAGCCAGCACAACCTGGCCTTCGAGGCCAAGTGGGTCGGCGGCATGCCGCAGGCCGCAATCGTGGTCGAACCGCCGGGCGACCTGCTCGGCTCGCCCGATGCTTCTTCGCTGGCGGACCTGTCGGCCGGCTACGATCTCATCAAGCGCATGCTGCCGATCCCGCTGACCGGCCAGAGCGCGATCCCGGTGCTGCTCGCGGCGCTGGCGCCGGTGCTGTGCGCGGCGGCGACCCAGATTCCGATCGGCGAGATCCTGGCCAGGTTCAAGGACCTCGCGCTGTAAGACGCCTTTTCGCGCAGGCGGTGAGCGCGGCGACCGGTCTCGCCCGTCAGTCCAGGGTCGCGCCCGATTGCTTCACCAGTTGCTGGTGCTTCGTCAATTCGGCCTGGAAGAAGGCGGGCGCGAGGTCGGGCCCGGTGTCGAGGATCGTCAAGCCCTGCGCCGTCAGCGAGGCCTGCGCCTCGGGCGAGGCCAGGGCCGCCTTCACGGCCTGGTAGTCGGCGTCGACGATCGCCTTCGGCAGGCCGGCGGGACCGATCATCGCGATCCAGGCGTCGAAGCTGTAGCCGGGCGCACCGGATTCGGCGAGGGTCGGCACGTCGGGCAGCGCGGCGGTGCGCGCAGGCGTGGAAACGGCCAGCGCCCGCAGCGTGCCGGCCTTCACCTGCGGCGCCACCTGGGAGATCGAGACGAAGGCCAGTTGCACCTGGCCGCCGATGAGGTCGGTGATCAACGGCCCGGTGCCGCGGTAGGGCACGTGCTTCATGTCGATGCCGGTTTTGCTGATGAGCAGTTCGCTCGCCAGGTGCAGCGTGCTGCCGTTGCCCGCCGATCCGTAGTTCAGCTTGCCGGGGTTGGCCTTGGCATAGGCCAGCAGCTCCTTCAGGTTACGCGCCGGAAGCGCCGGGTTCACCACCAGCACCAGCGGCACCGTGGCCAGCACCGCGATCGGCGTGATGTCCTTCAGGCTGTCGTAGGGCACCGTCTTGTAGATGCCGGGGTTGATCACGTGGTTCGACGAGATCAGGCCGAGCGTCAGGCCGTCCTTGGGTGCCTTCACGACCTGGCTGGTGCCCGGAATGCCGCCGGCGCCGACCACGTTCTCGACGATCACCGTGTGGCCCGTGGCCCGCCCGAAGCCCGGCGCCAGCGACCGCGCCAGGTTGTCGACGGTCGAGCCCGCCGCCAGCGGGACGATCATCCGCAGCGGCTTGTTGTCGGACTGGGCGTGCGCGGCCGGCGCGATGCAGGCAAGCGAGGCGAGCGCGGTGAGCGCCGCACGGCGGAAAGTCGTCGTCAAGGTCTTCACGTTGTCTCCAGCAGATGGCTTTTTGGGTATTCAGGCGAAGCGCGCCTGCAGCGCTTCGAAGGACATCAGCTCGCCGGCGATCGCACTGGCGGCGACCGTCGGCGGGCTGGCGAGCCAGACCTGCCCGGGACCGCCGCGCCCCGGGAAGTTGCGGTTGATCGCGCTGACGGTCACCTGGTCGGGGCGGATCGAGCCGCCCGGGCCGCAGTTGCCGCAGGCGCCGCAGGAAGGCTGGAGGATGCGGGCGCCGACCTGCTCGAACGCATCGACATAGCCGGCCTCGACGCAGTGGTCGCGCACGGCGGTGGTGCCGAATTGCAGGAACAGCTCCACGTTCGCCGCCACCTTCAGCCCTCGGTCGGCGGCCCAGCGCAGCACCGCGTGGTAGTGGTCGAAATCCTCGCGCTTGCCGGCGGTGCACGAACCGCCATAGGCGATGTCGATGCGGACCGGCTCGTCGACCGACGCCAGCGGCAGCCCGTTGCCCGGATCGCCCGGGCGCGCGACCATGGGCGGCACTTCGCCGCAGTCGATGCGCAGGCTGGCGGCATAGGCGGCGCCTTCGTCGCTGCGCATCCAGGGCTCGAGCGCGAAGTCGACGCCGCGCCGCTCGCGCAGGAAGCGCACGGTCTCCGCGTCGGGCGCCACGATGCCGGTGAAGCCCCCCAGCTCGGCCGTCATGTTGGTGAGCGTCGCGCGTTCGTCGGTGCCGAGGACCTCGACCGCGCTGCCGACGAATTCGAAGACCTTGCCCACGCCGCCGCCTTCGCGGATGAAGGGCAGCGCCAGCAGGTGCAGCACGATGTCCTTGGCGGTGACGCCGGCGCGAAGCGGGCCGGCCAGTTCGATGCGCAGCGACTGCGGCACCGTGAGCCGCACCGCGCCGGTGACGAACGCGTTCGCCATGTCGGTGGTGCCGACGCCGAAGGCCACGCATCCGAGCGCGCCGCTGTGCGGCGTGTGCGAATCCGTGCCGACGACCAGTTGCCCGGGCAAGGCATAGCGTTCGGCCACCATGGCGTGCGAGATCCCGGCGACGTTGCCGGTGGCGTCGACCGCGGCCTCCGCCTCGCTCAAGGTGCGGTGCGTGCGCAGGCCATGGGCCGCCGCGAAAGCGCGCTGCGCCTCGACCATCCGATGCACGTTGGGCACCAGGCCGCCGCGCACATGCGCGGGGCTTTCCTCGACATAGGAGGTGTGGTCCTCGAAGACGAGGATCGAGTCGGGATCCTGCAGCGCCAGCGAGCGTCCGAAGGTGGCCTGCAGCATGTGCGCCGCCATGCCGGTGTAGTACTCGTGGATGAAGCGCCAGTCCGCTCGCACGAAGGCCCCGTCGCCGGCCGCGGGGTGCGCCGTCGTGAGTTCGGTGGCCAGGGCGTGTCGGGCCACGATCTTCTCGAACAGCGTTCGCGGCCGCGGGTCGGTCGTGTCGGGCTCGACGCCGATATCTCGCATGAAGGTGCGGCCGAACCGCAAGAGGCCGCCGCTCCCGAGGATGGCGGCCGCGAGCGCATCGCGGCCGGCCAGCAGGTCCGCCAGCGGGATCGCCTCCCCTCGCTGGATGCGTGCCACCAGGCCGAAGTCGGTCGAGGTGAAGAGACCGATGTTGTCGGCGTTCTGACGGTAGATGCGCTCGAAGCTCTCCGCGATCACCAGACGCACGCCCGCCAGCTTCTCCGCGGCCGGGCTGTGCTCGCGCGAAGAGCCCTTGCCGTAGCGCTTGCCCGCGACGACGACCTCGATGCCCTGCGCGCGGACCGTGTCGACGCCGATGGGCGTCGCGTCGCCGGCCCTGAAGCCCGTATAGGGGAAGCGGCCGAGCTTCTCGTCGTAGTGCGTGAGGATGGTGATCGGCGTGATCTCGTCGGTGGAGACGTCGTCGCGCAAGGGCATCGCTTCCTCGAGGCGAACGACCGAGCTGCCGAGGCTCTGGGCGACGACGTCGGCCGACCGGCTCAGCAAGAGAATCGACGGGGCGAACTGCAGGTGAGCGGAACTGGCGAGCGGCATGTCTGGCATGCCCGATCTTCGCCAGCCCGGGCCATGCCGAAAAGCGTCGATGCGGCAGACCGGGTCTCGCGAAACGCGAGATCCGCACTTACCCGCGCATCGACCCGCGCAGCTGCTCGATCAGGGCCGCCACCGCGCGCGAGCGAGGCGACTTGCGCAGCGCGAACATGCGCAGTTCGCGCGCCGCCCAAGGCTCGTCCAGCGGTCGCCGCACGAAGCGCGGGTTGCCCGCATAGGCCGCCGCCGCGCTGCGCGGAATCACCGCGATGCCGAGCCCGGCCTCGACCATGCGGCAGACCGCGTCGAAACTGCTGACCGACACGGTGGGCGCGAAGCGGCGGTGCGAGGCAGCGGCGCGTTCATGGAGCGCACGGTCCAGCGCGCCGCCCTGGTGCACACCGATCAGCGGCAGGTCGAGCACCTGCACGAAGCGCAAGGCCTTGCGACGCGCCAGCGCATGGCCGGCGGGCAGCACCACCTGCAGCGGGTCGGTGGCGAAGGGCCAGGTCTCCAGCCCGGCCGGAACCGGCGACTCGACGCCGATGCCGACATCGGCCCGGTCGTCCAGGCAGGCGCGGATCACGTCGCGCGTGTCCTCTTCCTGCAGCGACACCTCGATCTGCGGATGGGTCGCCATGAAGGCGCGCAGCCGCTCGGGCAGGAATCCGATCACGGCCGACATGTTGGCGTAGAGCCGCACCGTGCCGCGCACCGCGTTGCCTTCGGTCTGCACCTCGCGCAGCAAGGCCTGCAGGTCTTCGTCGATCTTCTCGCCGCGGGTCAGCACCAGCTGGCCGGCGTCCGTCAGCGCGACGCCGCGCGGCGACCGGATCAGGAGCGGCGTGCCGAAGGCGCGCTCCAGGTCGGCGAGCCGCCGGCTCAGCGCCGACGGCGCGATGTGCTCCTGCTCGGCCGCGCGGACGATCGAGCCCGCCCGCGCGGCGGAGACGAACAAGCGAACGCTGTAGGGGTCGACTCGGCGGTTCAAGCGGGAGTTCGCGAGCGGGCGGGTTGTGGAATTGGCGGACGCCCATTGTTGCAGCCCGCGATGCCTTCAGCGCTGCCGCATCTCCAGCACGATCTCGTCTACGTCCACGTCGCGCAGCGCCTCCCCCAGCAGGTCCGCGTCGATCAGTCCGTCGTCCCTCGCATCCAGCAGGGCATGGCGCTGCGCTCGCAGCACCTCGAGCCGATGCGCATGCACCGGCGTGCCTTCCGTGCGGGACAGCTTCGCCTCGACCCTCGCGAGCAGCGCCTCGATGCGCCGCCCCTCTTCCGGGTCCGGTGCCGTGGCGCCCTGCCCCCGCCCGCCGAAGAGCCGCGACACCAGCAAGCCGACCGTTCCGCCCTGGACAAGCAGCGACGACGCGGCCACCGCGAACGCGATGAAGATCAGCAGCGGTCGATGCGGCGTCCATGCGGGCAGCAACTGCGCCGCGGCCACGGTCACGGCGCCGCGCATGCCGGCCCACACGACCAGGATGCCCTCGGAGCGGCCCAGCGGCTGCCGCGCGAGGTAGTCGATGTCCGCCAGGTAGCGGCGCGCCCGCCGGCGCATGTTCTGGAACATCGGGCTGCCCGGCCCGACCTCCCGCCCCTTCATCGCGCTGGCGATCGAGTCGGGCAGCCGGCCGGCCTTGAAGTCCTGCCGCATCGCCTCGACCCGCGCCTTCCTGGCATGCACCCGCGATTCGCGGCCGCCGAGTCGCCACAGCAGGGAAGCCACGAACAGCGCGCGGATCGCGACCGTGGTGACGAGCGCCAGCAGCGCGAAGCCGATCGCGACGGGGACGCCGATGCCTTCGACCCGCAACTGCTCGACGATGCGCGAGAGCTGCAATCCCATCGTCAGGAACACGACGCCCTCCGCGCTCATCTCGATCGTGGCCCAGTTCTGGGCATCCGACAGCCGATGCCGCGGCGGCAGCCGGCGCGGCCCGCGGGTGCCGATGACGAAGCCCGCCACCACCGCCGCGACCAGGCCGGAGCCGTGCAGCAGCTCCGCCGGCACCGCCGCGAGGAAGGGCGTGGTGAACGAGAGGATGGTGCTGACCGCCTCGTGCCGCACATGCGCCCGGATCGCCAGGTTGGCGTGTGCGGCCAGCCAGCCCACCACGATCGCGATGCCGAGCGACAGCACGAAGCTGCCCACCGTGGGCCAGAACGAGAAGCCGAGCGAGGTCGCGACGATCGCCGTGCGCAGCACGATCAGCGCGCTGGCGTCGTTGAGCAGGCTCTCGCCGTCGAGGATCAGGGCGATCCGGCTGGGCACGCCGCGGCCCTTGATGATCGAGGTCGCGACCGCGTCCGTCGGACTCAGGATCGCACCGAGCGCCACGCCCCAGCCGAAGCCCAGATCGGGGATCAGCAGCACGAAGAGCGCACCGAGCCCGAGCGAGGTGAGCACCACCAGCGTGATCGACAGGGCGTTGACGCCGGTCAGCTCGCGCCGCAGGTTGCTCACCGGAATCGATGCCGCGGTGGCGTACAGCAAGGGCGGCAAGAGGCCGAGCAGGATGATCTGCGGATCGATGACGAAGTCCGGCAGGCCCGGAATGAGGCTCACGCCGACGCCCGCCGACACCAGGATCAGGGGCGGCGGGATGCTGAGCCGGTGACCCGCGGTCGCGGCCGCGGAAATGACCAGTTGCGTCACCACCAGCGCGATGATGATGGCTTCGATCGCATCGAGATGTCCCATCGCGAAATGATACGGAGTCGTTCAGGTCCGCCTGCGAGCGGTTCAGTCCGCTGCCGCGCAGCGGACACACGGCGGGCGGACAATCGGTGTCGCCGTGACGCTCGACGCCCCAAGGAACCCGCATGACCACGCCCATTCGCAATGCCCAGACCGAAACGCTGCTCTCGGAAACCTACAAGGAAAGACTGATCGAAGTCAGCGTCACGCCGGTGGGCGACGGGCTGTTCGAGTCGTGCGTCACGGTCGACGGCGTCGAGCACACCACCGGCGTGAAGTCGCCTGTCAAGCCGCCGATGCACTCGTTCGACGGCGTCCTTCGGGCGGCACGCCACGAGATCGACAAGATGAGCTAGGTCCACGCTCTTGTGTTCGATAGCAGGCAGACAACGCCCGCGACGCCTGCCTAGACTCGGTGCATCGTTTGCGGAAAGACTGCCATCGCTCTCTGTCATTTCGCCGCTGAGGCACTGATCGTCGAACTCCTTCAAGGGCGCACCCTGCCCGAACATGCTGCTCGGCAGGCCGTGGCCCGCGCCCGGACCCGACTCAGTCGTGGCCTTGTCCCTGTCATCGACGGCACCCTGCTGGCCTGGATCGACGAACAGGCCGTGCAATCGCAGCACGCAGGAGAAAAGGCCATCTCGAGATAGCCGATAAGTGTCGACCCATCCTTTACATCCATCACTTCGACGATTATTTTCCTCGCCAAAATTTCCAGCCATAAAAACGGGAGGAATTGGCGATGGACACCCCCTTCTTCATCCAGCACATGGGTCAATGGCGCTTCGCCTTGTTTCGCACGGCGCAAGCAGTGGACGGCCTGCAGGGCTTCGCCGATGTGCACGACGGCTATGACAAGGTCTGCCGCCTGACCTTGGCGACGTCTTTCCCGAGTCAGAACGCTCTCGGCGCGGCCCTCAGCGAAACATGCCTGGCATGGGTCAAGGATCGAGTCAACCAGCCAGGAAGCGCTCCGCCGTCCGCAACGAGAGCGCCATGATCGTCAACGCCGGGTTCGCGACAAGTGCACTTGGAAACACCGAGTTGTCGCAGATCCAAAGATTGTCGATGTCGAAACTCCGGCCATCGGGATCGACCACCGCAGTCTCGCGGTCCACGCCCATCCGACAGGTGCCCACGGTGTGGGCGGTGCGCGGCAGCACCATCGTGCCGGTCGCCCCGGCCGCTTCGACGATCTGGCGCATGACCTGCGTCGCATGCCGATCGATGGCCTGTTCGTTGGCGCCGGCGCTGAAGGTGACGCGCGCCTTCGGCATGCCGAATTCGTCGAGCTCGTTCGACAGCGCCAGCCGATTGGCATCGGACGGCAGGCACTCGGCATTGATGCCGACGCCGGCCATGAAACGGTAACCGTCGACCGCCGCCACCAGCGCGTCACCCCACAGTCCGGCGCTGCGAGCCAGCGAGGTCGCCAGCGTGAGCGGCATGACGCCCAGGCTCTGGATCAGGTAGCCGCCGGCGAAGTCGGCGTTCTCCGGCCGCAGCGTGTCTTCGGTGACGAGCGAAGACGGATAGCCGCGGTGCCCGCGCATCTCGGCATCGAACCGGCCCCAGACCTGGGTGGCGCCGTGCGCAAGGAAATTCCGGCCGACCTGCCCGCTCCCGTTGGCCAGGCCCGTGTGCAGCAGCAGCCTCGGCGTCTCGATGCCGCCCGCGCAGACGAAAAGCGCCGCGCAGCGCTGCCTGCGGTCGATGCCGCGATGCCGGTACACGACACCGTTCACACGGCCCGCGGCGTCGCGCTCGATGCCGTGGACCCGGCATCCCGGCCGGATCTCGGCGCCGTGCGCAACGGCCAGCGGCAGGTAGGTCGTGTCCATGCTGGCCTTGGCGGCGTTGCGGCATCCCTGGTGGCAGGAGCCGCAGTTGACGCAGGCCTGGCGCAGACCGCCGCCTTCCTGACGCCAGTCGCGCGAGACGAGCGCGGCCGGCGCGTCCGCCGTTCGAATCCCGAGCGCATCGCAGCCGCGCGCCATCATGTCGGCCGACGCGTTCCGCTTCGCAGGCGGCAACGGGTATCTGCGTTCCGGGTCCCACGGATAGCGTGCCGGGCCGGAGACGCCGATGAAGCGCTCGACGCGCTCGATATAGCCCACCAGCTCGGCGTGATCGATCGGCCAGTCCTGGCCGCTGCCGGTCAACGTCCGAAGCTTCAGGTCGCGCGGATCGGGGCGCGGCGTGAACGCGCCCCAGTGCAGGGTCGATCCGCCCACGCCGGTGCCGCTGTTGTTGGCGCCGAAGGCCGTCGGGGTGGCGCCATCGCTGAGGCGCTCTTCCATCCAGTTGATGTCCGTTCCCTCCGTCTCGTCGGGCGTGTGCGCTTCGGGCTCCTGATTGGGGCCAGCCTCCAGTGCGACGACCCGCAGGCCGCGTGCCGCCAGCATGGCCAGCAGCGGCGCGCCCCCGGCGCCGGTGCCGATCACCACGGCATCGACCGCCTCGCTCTCGTCATGACGGCGCATGGCATCGAGGTTCATCGCGACGCCTCCACCAGCGGCTCCCACGGCTCCCGCTCATCGGCGGCCAGCCGCGCGAAGCCCTGCTTTCGCAGGCCGTCGCCGCCGTTGGCGAAGCCGTCGAAGCCGATCCGGGCCAGGGTCGCTGGATGCGCCAGCCAGAGGCGCACCAGGTCCGCGCGCAGGTCTTCGAACCATTGCTTCATCTGGTCGGCCGAAAGGACCGAGCGATCGAAGTGCCCCTCCGCCAGCCGAACGAGCCGGTCCTGCTGTTCTTGCGCGGCCAGGGAGCCGAACCCTGCCAGGCCGTCCAGTGCCTTCGCATACGCCTCCCGGTCCGGAGGCAGGGTCGCAAAGCGCCATCCATCGCCCTTGCCTGCCGCGAGTTGCGCATCGAGCCGGGCGGCCAGGTCGATCGCCGGCGTGTCTTGTGGAACGACCCGGTCGGCCACGGCGCGCAGCGTAACCATCTGCGTCGGCGAGAGCACCCGGGGCGCGTAGTCGGCATCGTCGGCAAGCGCCCGGATGGCCAGTGCGGCTCGCGTCCGGCGGCTCACGCGATCGGATGCGATCAGGCGCACGTACGCCGCAGGGATGGCCGGGCCGGCCCCAGCGACTCGACGCCAGAACCGTGCGAGCCGATCGGCCACTTCCTTCGGGCGCTCGAGCGGCAGCAAATGGCCTGCACCTTCTTCCACCGCGATGCCGGCACGCGGGTAGACGTTCGCATTCGTCGCACGCTGGCCGGCTTCGCCCAGATCACCGTCGGCGCCGCCGACGATGATCAACGCCGGCAGATCGAGCTTCCCGACCTCAGCCGACCAGTCTTCCCGGCTGCCACGTTCGAGCCACGCGACCCAGGCCTCGCGGGATGCGCGCTGGAGGTCGTCGAGGGCGAGGCGGTCGGCCGCGGAAGCAAGCGCATGACCGACGTTCGCATCGACGAAAGCCCTGGCCTCGGTTTCGTCGAGCGGGCCGTCCGCTGCCCAATCGATCATCTTTTGGCGCCTGTCTTCGTCCATGGGTTCGGGCGACGGCGGCGACGCGGCAAGCAGGACGACACCGGCCAGCCCGAACAGGCCCGGTTCGCCGGCCAAGGTCCGCGATGCGACGACCGAGGCGATCTTGCCGCCCATGCTGTGGCCGACCAGGAGCCATCGAGACGCGCCTCGCGCCTTCACGGCCGCGGCGACATGGTCGGCCATGCCGGCAACGGTCCACTCCGATGCGGCCCGTGCGTCGCCGAATCCCGGCAGGTCGATCGCGACCGTCTCGAAGTCGGATCCCAGCGCCGTGACGACGCCGTCCCAGGCCCGGGCACTGCCGCCCAGCGCGTGGAGGAGGAAAAGAACGGGGCGCTCATTCATGGTTGATTGCTTGTGTTCGTGGAAGGCTGGCCATGCGCCCGAGCGGCCTGCAGGCCAATGTCGCGGCCCTGGCCCATCGGCTGATGGTGGGACCTGTCCGCCAACGTCCGGAAGGGAGACTTTGGCCGTCCTACAGTAGGTCGAGCGCTTTTCCCGTGGCTGCGACCGGGCGAGTCGGCAGGATGAATCCGTCATGCAAACACCCGCTTTTCTCCCTTTCAGCAACATCGCCGCGGTGGCCGTCAGGCGGACCTCCTGAGCCGCCGACCTCCGCCTTCTGCAAGAAACGAGGCCGTCCTCGGCGATCGCTTGCGCACGGACGGCTACCTGCCCATTGCCCGCTACGGCGCGCTCGGCGACGGCCGCTCGGTGGCCCTCTCGGGCGCCGACGGCTCGATCGACTGGTGGTGCGTGCCCAACCTGGATTCGCCGCCCTTCTTCGACCGATTGCTCGACGCGAAGCATGGCGGCCGTTTCGTCCTGCAGCCGGACGAGCCCTTCGAAGTGGAGCGTCGCTACCTGGACGACAGCAACGTGCTGGAGACGATCTTCACGACGCCGGACGGCCGGGCCAGGCTCACCGAGTCGCTGAACAGCGGCACGGCGGGGCGACTGCCCTGGACCGAGTTGGCGCGCCGCGTGGAGGGGCTCGAGGGCAGTGTCCGCTTCAACCTCGTCATGCGACCCGGGCGGCGCGGCAACACCGTCAATCCCTACCGCTCGACGATCGGCGGCCGCACGGTCCTGCATGTCGAGCACGTGATGGCGCTGCTGGTCCACAGCGACGAGGTGCGCGTCGAATGGTCGGATGAGGGTGTCACCGGCGAGGTGGTCGTCGCGGCCGGCGAGCGCCGCACCGTGGCGGTGGTCGCGGGCCGGAACGAGCCGCTGGTCGCGCCGTCGATCGAGGAGGTCGACGAACGCATCGACGTGTCCGACAACGCCTGGCGGGTCTGGTGCCAGGGTGTGCGCTTCGAAGGCGACGACCGGGCCGCATTCATTCGCAGCGCGCTCGCCCTGAAGCTGCTGCTCTACTCGCCCTCCGGCGCGATCGCCGCTGCCGCCACGACCTCCGTCCCCGAGTCGATCGGCAGCGACAAGAACTACGACTACCGCTATGCGTGGGTGCGCGATGCGGGCTACACGATCAAGGCCTTCCTCACGGCCGGCTTGCAGGCCGAGGCGAAGGCCGCGCTGACCTGGCTGCTCGACCAGGTCGGTCGCCACGGCACCCGGGTCGTCTACACGCTCGACGGGGATGCCGTCCCCGACGTCCGGAGCCTGGACGTGGCGGGCTACAGGGGTTCGCAGCCGGTCGTCACCGGCAACGCGGCCACTGCGCAGCGCCAGCACGGCGTCTACGGCGACATCTTCGAGACGGCCGCCTGCTTCGTCGGCAGCGGCAACATCCTCGACAACGCCAGCGCCGAACTGCTGTCGCACCTGGCCGATGAATGCGCGGACCGCTGGCGCATGCCGGACGCCGGCATGTGGGAACTGCAGGAAGAGCAGCACTACACCATGTCGAAGATCAGCTGCTGGCAGGCGCTGACACGCGCGGTCGACCTCGCCGACCAGGGCCAGCTGCCGACCACCTGCCGGGACCGTTGGTCGCGAGAGCGCGACCGGATCAAGGATTGGATCGAGACGGAATGCTGGTCCGAGCGGAAGCAGGCCTTCGTGATGGTCCCGGGCAGCGACAAGCTGGATGCGTCGCTGGCGCTCGCCGTGCGCTTCGGCTTCGACGGGCGGGAGCGGCTGGTGCTCACGCTGGACGCGATCGACCGGGAACTCGGCGCCGGCCCCTTCCACTACCGCTACACCGGCATGCAGGCGGAAGAAGGGTGCTTTCTCGCCTGCTCGTTCTGGATGGTGTCGGCACGGGCGCAACTGGGCTTTTACGCCGAGGCCCGCGAAAGGTACGACCGCCTGGCGGCGGCGTTGTCCCAAGGGCACGGCGTGCTGGCCGAGATGGTCGACCCGAAGACCGGGGACTTCCTCGGCAACCTGCCCCAGGGCCTGAGCCATCTGTCGCACCTCATGGCGCTGTCCGTCCTCAACGACGGCGCCAGCCGCAAGTAGTTTCATCAACCTCACCGGAGACCACCATGTCCGATCGACTGACCATGCAGGACCCGCGCAGCCAATATCCCCAGCCCCCGTTTCCCCGGCAACCGCAACCGGTGCCCGGCGAGGCCTCCAAGATGGACCCCGTTCCGGACCATGGCGAGAAAAGCTACGTCGGCTCGGGCAAGCTCAAGGGCCGCAAGGCGCTCGTCACCGGCGGCGACAGCGGCATCGGCCGCGCCGCGGCCATCGCCTATGCGCGCGAAGGCGCCGATGTCGCCATCGCCTACCTGCCGAGCGAAAGCGCCGATGCGCAGGAAGTCATCGCGCTGATCAAGGCGGAAGGCCGCACCGCCGTCGCACTGCCGGGCGACATCACCGACGAGACGTGGTGCCGCGACCTGGTGGCGAAGGCGGTCGAGAAGCTCGGCGGGTTGGACATCCTGGTCATCAACGCGGGGCGCCAGCAGAACCGCGAAGACATCTCCAAGGTCTCGTCGAAAGACTTCGACCAGACGCTCAAGACCAACCTCTACGCGTTGCACTGGATCGCACAGGCTGCGGTGCCGCACCTGCCGGCTGGCGCGGCCGTCATCACCACCGCCTCGATCCAGGCCTACGAGCCCTCGGCGATCCTGCTCGACTACGCGACGACGAAGGCGGGCATCGTGGCCTACACCAAGGCGCTGGCCAAGCAACTGCTCGAAAAGGGAATCCGGGCCAACGTGGTCGCTCCGGGTCCCTTCTGGACGCCGCTTCAGGCCTCGGGCGGCCAGCCGCCGGAAAAGGTGATGAAGTTCGGCGAAGAGAGCCAGTACGGCCGGCCCGGCCAGCCGGTCGAGATCGCGCCGGTCTACGTGCTGCTCGCCAGCCAGGAAGGCAGCTTCATCAATGGCGAGGTGTATGGCGTGACCGGCGGCGCGGGGATCGCCTGATCCGATGTTCTGCGGGGCGTTCCGAAGGAACTTGACGACCAGCGAGGCGGTGCCGCGCATCGGATAGAGTCCCTCCCTCGACAGACCCGTCGTCACCGGAGGGCTCGAGCCGAGGACGCAATCCCTGCATGAACGACAAACTGCTGGCACTCCGAATCTTCGCGCGCGTCGCTCGAACGGGAAGCTTCTCGGCCGCTGCGCGGGAACTCGATCTTTCACAGCCGTCGGTATCGCGCATCATCACGGCCCTGGAAGCGGACATTGGCGCCGCACTGATCGCCCGGACGACGAGGGCCGTGAGTCTGACCGACGCCGGCACCGAATATCTCTCGCGCATCGAGTCGATCCTCGCGTCTCTCGACGAAGCCGATCACGAGGCGCGCGGGTCGCGGGAGCTGCGCGGCACGCTGCGGGTGGCGTTGCCGGGAAGTTTCGGCACGCGCGAGGTCGTTCCCTTGATGTCGGGCTTTCTCGCGCGACATCCTTCGCTGAACGTCAGCTTGCTGATGAGCGATCAACGGCAGGACACCCTCAAGGAAGGCGTCGATGTCGCCATTCGCCTCGGCAACCTTCCCGATTCGAGTGCCACCGTGCGCCTGATCGGCCGGACGCAGCGCGTGATCGTCGCGGCGCCGGCCTACCTGAAGGCCAGAGGCCTGCCGAAGTCACCCACGGACCTGGAGGATCACGCCGCCATCGTCGGGCCAGCCGGAACCCATGCCGGCACCTGGTCGTTCGAGAAGGACGGCCGGAGCGTGGTCGTCCGCATCGACAGCCGCCTGAACGTCTCCGTCAACGAAGCAGCCATCGCCGCGGCCGTGGCAGGGATCGGCATCGCGACGACGGCCCTGTGGGGATGCCGGGCCGAACTCGCCCTCGGATCGCTGATCCAGCTGCTTCCCGATTGGCGGATGGGCGAGGTCGAGGTCCATGGCATGTTCACGCCGGGTCGGCGGCCCAAGCCCTCCGCCCGCGCGTTCGTCGAGTACCTGATCGTCGAGCTTGCGCGCCAGGCTCGGACTTGCGGCGAGTCTTCGGACCGCGAATAACTCATAGTTGCCGCCGCACCTACCCAGGCGTGGATCGAACGCCGACAGTCCTTGCACACGCCGACGTGGCGTTTTTTGAAGGACATGCATCATGAGTTCGCTTATCGGAAAAGTTGCCGTCGTCACCGGCGCCTCCAAGGGAATCGGGGCGGGAATCGCCAGGCTCTTCGCCACTTCGGGCGCCTCGGTCGTCGTGAACTACGCGACCAGCAAGGACGCAGCGGACGCCCTGGTCGCGGAGATCCACGGCTCCGGCGGCAAGGCCGTGGCCATCCAGGCCGACTTCTCGAAGACCGCGGACATCCAGCGGCTCTTCGAGGAGACGAAGCGCGTGTTCGGCACCCTCGACATCCTCGTGAACAATGCGGGCGTCTACGCATTCGCACCCCTGCAGGATTCGACGGAGCAGGAATTCCATCGCGAGTTTCGAACGAACGTGCTGGGCGTGATCACGGCGACACAGGAAGCGGCGAAGCACTTCGGGCCGAACGGCGGCAGCATCATCAACGTCAGCTCCATCGCCAGCGTGGGCTACATGCCCAATTCGGTCATCTACGCGGCGTCCAAGAGCGCGGTGGATTCGATCACGCGCGTGACCTCGATCGAGCTCGCCCCGAAGAAGATCCGCGTCAACAGCCTTGCACCGGGCGCCACCTTTACGGAAGGCATCGCTGCCCTGGCCTGGCCGCAGGAGACCGTCGACGCCGTGGTCGCGGGCATCCCGTTCGGCCGTCCGGGCCTGCCGGTGGATATCGCTCGCGTGGCGCTGTTCCTCGCCTCCGACGATTCGGCCTGGGTCACCGGCGAGCGGATCACGGCCTCGGGCGGGCAGCGCGCTTGAACGGCCGTCATCCTTCTTCGCCGGCCGGTCGAACCGAGGCCTTGGCCTTGGCCTTGGGCGGAAAGATGTGCACGACTTCTCCGCGCTCGAGCATGTCCACCAATTGCGCGATGCGCCTGGCGCGTGTCTCCGGCTTGACCGCCGTCTGCACCCGCCAAAGCACCGCGTAGCGGTTGGATGCGTTGACCGTGGCGAAGAAGGCCTTCGCCTTGGGACACGCGTCCAGCGCGGCCTGCAGGTCGTCCGGCACGCTGGAGGTCCTCGCGCCGTCGTAGGCCCGGCCCCAGCGGCCGTCCGCCTTCGCGGCGTCGATCTGCGCGTGCCCGGCCGCCTGCATGCGACCGGCTTCGATCAGCGCGGCGACCTTGTCCACGTTGATCCTGGACCAGATGCTGCGCGCGCGGCGCGGCGTGAAGCGCTGCAGGAAGTGCCGCTCGTCGATCCCCTTCTTCTGGCCGTCGACCCATCCCCAGCACAACGCGATCTCGACGGCCTCGGGGTAGGTGACGCTGGACTCGCCGGCGCCCTTCTTCGCGATCTTCAGCCACAGCCCATCCGACGTGGCGTGGTGCTTCTTCAGCCAGGTCTCGAAAGCCTTGGCGGACTTGAAGAGGGTCGCATCGATGTCGGATGTCGTGCCGGGCATGTCATGGCCTCGTGGATGGGTTCCGCACATTATTTGTCGGCACTGCCCAGGCGCCGCGCCACGTCAGAACTTCGAGACCAGCACGACGCCCGCGACCATCAAGGCCGCGCCGGCGATCCGCCCAGGACTCAGTTCGTGAACCTCCATGCCGAACATCCCGAACCGGTCGACTGCGATCGACATGAGGATGTTCGCGGTGATGGTGAGGCCGGCAAATGCGCCGGCGCCGACCGTTCCGACGAAGAACAGGCCGGCAACGACTGCGAAGGCCCCGATGAGGCCACCCAGCGGCGCCCACCAAGGCATGCCGGCCAGCCCTTCCGCGCTCGGGCTCGGAGACGGTGCGCACAGCCAGATGCAGCCGATCAACGCGATGACCGGAATGAAGGAAATGACGCTGGCGAGCCACGGATTGACGATGGCCGAGCGCAGCGCGTTGTTCATGGGAGGCCCCCAGGCTTGAAGGGCCCCGGCCACAAGAATGAGCGGATACAACCAGGCCCCGCCGAGAGATTTCATGATCGTGCCTTTCAGAAGATCAGCCGTCCCGCCAGCGCAAGGATCAGTGCCGGAGGCATTGCGATCAGACCCAGGCGCAGGAAGCGTCCGAAGGAGACGTCTTCGCCTTCGCGACGCACCGCGGTGAGCCACAGGATCGTCGCCAGCGAGCCGGTGACGGACAGGTTGGGGCCGAGGTCGACACCGATCAACAGCGCGTCGACCACCGACTGCGCAGGCGGCTTGATCGCCACCGTCGAGCTGGCGATCAGCCCGGCCGGCAGGTTGTTGATGAAGTTCGATCCCAAGGCGATCGCCGCGCCACTGATCCAGGGCGTGCCGGCGGGCGCCTGCTCGACGCCGTGCGCGAGCAGCCGGGCCAGCTGGTCGATGACGCCGGTCCTGGCCAGTGCCTCGACCAGCACGAACAGGCCCGCCACCAGCGGCAGCACGGCCCACGACACCTCGCGCACCGTCGCCCAGGGCGACTCGCGCGCCATCGCCAGCACGAGCGCCGTGGTCGCCACGCCCATGATCGCGGTCGGCAAGCCGAGCTGCTTGTCCAGCGCCGACGTTCCCAGCAACACCACCGCGGTCGATGCCAGTCCGACCATGGCCGCGCGCGCGCCGCGCGACAGCGGCTCGACCGGCAGGTCGCTCTCGCATTCGGCCGGCAGTCGCCGTCCTTCGGTGAAGCGCAGCGCGAGGTAGGTCGCGACGATCGACAGCAGCGATGGAAGTGCGAAGCTCTTCAGCCAGGGCAGCAGCGCCGGCGTGTGGTCGCCGTACAGCACGATGTTGGCCGGATTGGAGATCGGCAGCACGAAGCTCGCCGCATTCGCCACCAGCGCGCAGATGAAGAGGTAGGGCAGTGGCTCCACCTTGGCCTTGCGCGCCGCGGCATAGACGGCTGGCGTCAGGACCACGGCGGTCGCATCGTTCGACATGAAGGTGGTGACCAGCACACCGGCCACGTAGATGACCAGGAAGAGCCGCCGCGGCGAGCGCCGCGCCAGGTTGACCGCGCGCACCGCGACCCAGTCGAAGAGACCCTGCCGCCGCGCCGTTTCCGACAGCAGCATCATGCCGATCAGGAAGAGGTAGACGTCGCTTCCCTTTCCGACCGCCGTGAGTGCGTCGTTCCAGGGCAGCAGGCCGAAAAGCACCAGAAGCGCCGCGCCGCTCAGGGCCCAGACCGCTTCCGGCCAGTCGAACGGCCGGACGATCACACCGGCGGTGGCGGCGCCGGCGATCGACCAGTTGGCCATGTTCACGGCGAGCGGCGAAAGGATCATCGAGCGCTTTCGCCAGGTGCACGAGAGGCGAGGCGCGTCACGCGCGCCGGGCCGGGACGACATGGACGGTGCTCGCCTCGACCACCCGGCCCTTGCCCGTGACGAGGGCGCGCGCGTCGCCTTCGGCCTCGACCTGGTCGCCGATCTTGGCGCCCAGGGTCTCGAAGCCATCCGGCCTCGTGTGCACGAAGTCGCCGTTGTCCAGCACGACGCCGTTCGCGGCGCCGTGCCGGGCGTAGTTCAGCCGAACGACTTTTCCGGTCGAACGAACGAACACCCGCAGTGGGTCCGCCGCGCGCCCGTCGACGGAGGTCAAGCGTTCGAAGTGGTAGAGCGAATGCTCGGCACCGCCCTTCGGCGACGGGCCGGGCTCCCAGCCCTCGACGACCAGTTGCTGTCCGGATTCGAGCTTGGCGATCTGCTCGGTCGTCGAGACGTCCTGCGGATCGATGACGAACTGCGTCGGAACGCCGTCCGTGTCGGTCATGAAGCCTTCGATGCCGCCTCGGGGGCTGTAGATGAGGTGAGAGAAGCGGCCCTCGACCGACCAGATGTCGATGGTTTCCTGGACTTTAGGCATGGATTTTTCTTTCGATGGAGTGACTGCGAATTTAGGACGAGGCCGGCGGCGCGGGAGGCGTCGCACCGGTCGGCGGAGGTGTCTGGCCGGGCGGCGGGGGCATGGCTCCCATCGGCATGGGCGCCGGCCCACCAGGCACGCGGCCCGGGCCGGCGAACAGGTCTCGCAGGGAATCGGGCGACGACCCCATCGCGGTCGCCTCGAAAGCCGACCCGAGTGCATTGCGAGTGCCCCAGCCGCGCGCGCTGAGCGTCGATCCGACCTGGACGGGCGGCGTCATGCCGGAAGCAGCTTGCGGCGGAAACCTCACGATATCGCCGCTGTCGAGCAGCACGCCGTTGGCATCGCCGCGATCGGTGTACAGCACGCGAGAGACCTTTCCGCTCGCGGTCATCGAGGCCAGCGAGGAAGGGTCGCGCGGCGGCGGCGGGGCCATGCCCGGTGCGGGCGGCTGGTCGACCACGCTGCGTCCACCGGCAGTCGCGGTGAGGCTGGATGCGCGCATCACGGGCGCGCCGCTGGCACGCCAGCCACTCACCTTCACGCTGTCTCCGGGCTTGGCGATTTGGAGCACGGCGGTCGAAAGGTGCGGCGGGAAAGCGACCTGGGTGCCGTCCGCGAGCAACAGGCCATCGACGTCGCCGTTCGGATTGAGCAGCCAGCGTTGAATGCGTCCGGTGATCGCGGTCGTCGAGACGCCCGCATCGGCGCTCTGCGGCGGAGGCGCAAGTGGAGGTGGAGGTGGAGGCGGCATCATCGCCGCGGGTCCTGGCCCGGGCCGTGCGGCCGCAGGCGGCGGTTGCTGCGCGCAAGCCGTGACGCTGAGAATCACGAGGCCGGCGATGCCGAGAGAACGAAGAGTCGGTGTCATGGATTCACTCCTTGGGTTGGGTGTTCTTTCTTCTCACGAGCCGTGCCAGCAGGGCGCTCGTTTGAAATCAATGAGTTAGGCGCAATTCGGTTTCCGGATTGACTGTCTACGGGACGGTTGTTGTCCGCATTCCGGACACGGCGCTGCACCATCGCTACCAGTCGCAGCCGTTGCGATTCGGGCCCAGCTGGAGCCCCACGACACCCGCTGCAGGCCATTCGCCGATGGCATGGATCGCATGGCCCAGCGCCACCGGAGGCACGCGCTTCGGCGTGGATTCGGCGTCGCGCACGAGGAACTTCACGGTGTCTCGCGCGCCGTCGCAGGTGACGACCACTCGGTGCAGGCCGGGGCCGACCTCGAGCTGAACCTCCCACAGGCCGCCGCCGGCGTGGGTCATGGGGACGCCCGGACGCTCGTCGACGCAGGCGACCATGGCCTCGTAGCCATCGCCAAATCGGCGTGCGGCGACGTACACCTTTCCGGGCCGTGGCACCTGCCGTGCGTCCGCCGGCTTGGTGACCAGGCGCAGGTCGCATGGCGCGACGATCTGGACGTGCGGCCAGTGCGCCCCGATCGACCTGAAGCGCCAGCTCGGCACCTCGTCATGCACGCAGATGACCGAGAAGCCTGGCGCGCCGGCGCCTTCCTCGATCTGCGCGGTCGATCGCGTCGCGCCATAGACGACCCGACCGTCGTTCAACAGCTCGTTGTAGTGCGTGTGGCCGGTGTCGACGAAAGCGACTTCCGCCTCCGCCAGCAACTGCGCCACTTCGGCGCTGCCGGTCGACAGGTCGCCGGGGTAGGTGTGCATGAAGACCAGCGGTACATGGCCCGAGGCTTTCGCCCGCGACAGCTCGCGGCCGACGCGGCTGAAGTGATGCGGTGTCAGCCGGAAGTCCGGGCCGCCGGCGCCGGCGCTGACCACATCGACGAACACGCAGCGATGGCCCGCGATCACCTCGACCTCGGGCCGGTTCACCGCGGCGAAGGCGGCCTCGTAGCCGGCGAGGCTGCCGCCCTCGAAATCGTGGTCGCCCGGAATCGCCCGCCACGGCAGTGCGAGCCGCGAGAGCGCGCCGACGATGGCCGCGTACTGGTCGGGCGCGGCATGGTTGGCGTTGTCGCCCGGCAGGAAGACGAAGTCGGCCGCGAGCGCGTGCGCGTTGATCTCGTCGACGATCGCCTCGAGCCGCGGCAGGCTGGCCCAGCCGTCGGCCGCGTCCATGTGAAGGTCGCCGATGTGGATCCAGGAAATCGAGGCGCTCACGATGGCGCTCCTTCTGCGGTGCCGTCCGGGCCGGCTGGTTCGCGGGTGGCGGCGCAGGCCGGTCGCATCGACGCGCCAAAGCCCACCCACAGCGCGATCGAGCCGAGCGCGAAGCTGCCGAGCACATAGAAGGCCGTCTGGTAGCCCAGCAGCTGGGCCAGCCAGCCGCCGATGGCCGGCGACAGGCTGGCGCCGAGCCCCTGCACCGTCATCACCGCGCCCTGCCCCACGTTGACCCGGCCGGTGCCGTTGAGCAGGCAGGCGACGAGACCGGGCACCGCGACGCTCTGAAGCCCGGCGCCGATGCCGTCGAGCGCCTGCACCGGCCACACGCCCCACGACTGGATGAAGGTGCCCGCGATGAGACCGCGGATCGGCAGCGACGCGAACGAGATCAGGAGCACCAGCCAGTAGCCGCGGCCCGCCGCCATGCGCATCGCGAGCAGCGCGGTCACGATCATCACGCCCTGTGCCACGACCACCGTCAGCGCGGTGAAGGTGGCCGCGTTGCCCTTGCCGGCACCGACGACCGCCAGCCCGTAGAGCGGCAGCATCGCGCCATTGCCCAGGTGGAAGAAGGCCAGCGCGGCCGCCAGGATCAGCATCGGCCGGTTGCGGGCCAGGTAGCGAAAGCCCTGCGCCTGGCCCTTGTCCTGCTGTTGCGACGCCTCGCCCTTCGCCTTCTTGTCGTCTTCCAGGCCGCGTGCGGCGCGGTGGTCGATCGCACGTTCGGGGATGGCGATGACCGCGGCGATCGCGAAGACGCCGAACACCGCAGCCAGCACGAAGATCGCCGGCATCCCGAACGTGTAGCCGAGCCAACCCGACAGGCCCGCGCCGATCATGTTGCCCGCATGGTTCCAGGCCTGGTTGCGGCCGTTCTGCGCGTTGAATCCCTTCTGGCGGACGATGCCGAGCGTCATGCCGGCCACCGCGGGGCCGATCGCGGCGCCCGCGATCGCGGTCGCGACCTGGCTCACGGTGACGACCACGCCGGACTGCGACCAGAGGATCAGGAAGGACGCCAGCACCGTGCAGATGCCGGTCACGATCACCACCAGCCGCTTCCGCTCGGTGTGGTCGATGAAGGCGCCGGCCGGCGCCGTCATCAGCATGCCGGCGACACCGCCCGCGGTCATCACCGAGCCGATCGCGCCGGGCAGCCAGCCGCGCTGCTGCAGGAACACCCCGAGAAAGGGCCCGATGCCGGCCTGCATGTCGGCCATGAAGAAGTTGAGCGCACTCAGCGCGCGCATGGCGCGTGTCTTGTCCGGGTCGTCGGACGAACCGGTGGGCGGACGCGCGTCTTCGAGGAGTGGGGCCAGGGCGGACATGGCTCCTCTCTCTCACGCGCCATGCCAGCGGCTCGGTCATTTCAAATCAAGGACTTGCATGGCCGCGATGGCTTCGATGGAATGATTCGGAGACAGACCGTGTCCGCTTTCAGGACACTAGCCGAGGCCGTACTGCGTCAGCTTGCGATAGAGCAGTTGGCGATGAATGCCCAGCCGACGTGCCGCCTCGGTGCGATTGCCGGCGGCCTGCGCCAGCGCATGCGCGAGCAGTTCGCGCTCCAGCCGCTCGACTGCCGCGGGCAATTCGGCATCGAGCCAGTCGGCCGGCAGTCGCCCGCTTTCGGCGGCCGGGCCGTCCTCCAGCGACATGTCGTCGGCGCCGATGACCCGGTGCCGCGCCAGGGCTTGGCAGCGTTCCATCAGGTTGCGCAGTTCGCGGACGTTGCCGGGCCACGAGTGCCGCAGCAGCGCCTGCGCCGCGGAGGCGGACAAGGACTTCGGCGCGCCCGGCGCGGCCGCGCGCCGCAGGAAATGCTCGGCCAGCGGCAGGATGTCGGCCAGCCGCTCGCGCAGCGGCGGAATGCGAAGCGTCAGCACGTCGAGCCGGTAGTAGAGGTCTTCGCGAAAGCTGCCTTCGCGCACCGCGGCCGCGAGGTCGCGATGGGTCGCGGCGACCACGCGCACGTCCACCTTCACGGTGCGGTGCGAGCCGAGCGGCGTCACTTCGCCTTCCTGCAGGGCGCGCAGGATCTTGGCCTGCACGCCGAGCGCCATGTCGCCGATCTCGTCGAGCAGCAGCACGCCCCGGTCGGCCGAGCGGAAGCAGCCGAGGCGCTCGCCGATGGCGCCGGTGAAGGCGCCGCGCACGTGGCCGAACAATTCACTCTCCAGCAGATCCTTGGGAATGGCCGCGCAATTGATGGCGACGAAGGGTCCGTCGGCACGGGTCGAATGGCGATGCAGCGCGCGCGCCACCAATTCCTTGCCGGTGCCGGTCTCGCCCAGCACCAGCACCGGCGCGGCGCTCGCGGCCGCCAGGCCGATGCGCTTGTGGACCTCGCGCATCGCGTCGCTGGGATCGACCATCTCGAGGTCGTCGACCGGCTCCGCGGCGCCGTGGCGCGCACCGCCGTCGCCGGCCGCTTCCGGGTTCAATGTCCGGGCCAGCACCTCGCCGACCGCGGCGCGGCTGATCGGCTTGGTGAGGTGGTCGAAGGCGCCGAGCCGCATCGCCTCGATCGTGTTGCCGCCGCTGGCATGCGCGGTGAGCACCACCACCGGCGGCAGCGGATCCAGCGTCTTGCGCAGGCCGATCAGCGTCTGCAGGCCGTCCATGCCGGGCATCCGGTGGTCGAGAAAGATGGTATCCACCGGCCGTCCGGCGACGATGTCGAGCGCCTGCGCGCCGCCGCCGGCCTCGATCGCCTGATGCCCCAGGCTGGCCACGGTCTCGGCGAGGCTCTCGCGGAAGGCGTCGTCGTCGTCGACGATCAGGATCCGCGCCATGGCAGCTCCAGTTCGAAGCGCGTGCCCGGATGCAGGGCCACATGCCGCAGTTCGCCGCCATGGGCCAGCGCGACCTCGCGCGCCAGGGCCAGCCCGAGGCCGGTGCCATCGGGGCGGCCGGTCGCGAAGGGTTCGAACAGTTGCGGCGCGACCGCCGGCGCCACGCCCGGCCCGTCGTCGTCGACACGGACCAGCAACGAACCGGATTCGCCCGGCAAGGCCTGCAGCACGACCCGACCGCCGATGCCCGCATGCCGCACGGCGTTGTCGAGCAGGTTGTCCACCGCGCGTGCGAGATGCCGCGGATCGAAGTTGGCCGACACGGGTCGCGCATGCTCGACCACCAGGTCGATCCGCCTCGCCGCTGCCCGCGGAGCGACGCCGGCCGCGCGCTCCTCGAGCCAGGCATGCAGCGGCAGGTCGGTCCTGGACAGGTTGAGCGGCTGCACGATCGCCAGCAGGTTCTCGACCAGCCCGTCGAGCCGGTCGACCTGCGTGACGATCGACTGCAGCGCCTCGGGCTGCCCTTCCGGCGATGCGGCCAGCGCGTTCTCCGCCTTCAGCCGCATCGCGGCGATCGGGTTGCGGATCTCGTGGGCGATGCCGCTGGTCATGCGGCCGATCGCGGCGAGCCGCTGGTCCCGGCTGCGCTGGGCAGCAGCCTCGCGCAACTGCGCGCGGGCCTCCTCGAAGCGAACCCGGTATTCGTTGAAGCTGTTGACGATGCGGTCGAGTTCCTTGACGCCGGTGCGCTCCAGCGCGGGCATGCGGTCGCCGTGGGCCTGCGCCAGGCCGTTCTCGAGCTTCCTCACATGGCCGAGGCCGCGCCACAGGATGAAGCCGAGCCAGAGGCCCGAAGCCATGACCATCGCCGTCAGAACGCCCAGGCCCACCCGAAGGCTTTCCTGCGCGTTCAAGGCGCCGCCGCTGGTTCGGGTCATGGTCCAGGCGGCCAGGTCGTGCGCGGGCGCGGCCAGTGGACACGCCGTCACGATCAGGGCCTCGCGGCTGCCGCGCAGCACGTCGGTCTGCAGGTGCTGACTGCGAACCGCCTGGTGGGCCATCTCGACGATCAGGGGCTGTTCGGCGGCTGGCACGTCCAGCTTGGTCCCGCTGCCTTCGTAGGTCGGATAGGCGTAGGCCAGCATGCCGCCGCTCGCCTGCCAGACGCCGCCCTCGACGTGCGGCGCCTCGGTGAGCACCAGGTGCAGCAGCACCTGCAGCAGGTCGATCTGCGGCCTGGCGGCCGTCGAGTCGAGGGTCGACTTCGCATAGCGCGTCGCGATCGCGCCGCAGCTCTCCTCGGCCGCCGACCGCCCCGAGGCGATCTGCGCGCCGGCGCTGCTGCGATAGAGCTCGACCATGACGACACCCAGCGTGACGCTCACCGCGAAGAGCAAGGTCCAGAAGAAGGCGAGGTGGGTGCGAAGCGAGGCGGCCATGGCGTGTCGAGGTGGACATCACTGTCCGGTCTCGACGGCCACGCCCGGAAGCGGAAAGGCCCGCGTGTCGGGGTAGGAAACCCGGCAGTCGTGCCGGGCCATTCGCCGGTCAGCGTGTCTTGTACCGCGGCGCGGCGCTCGCGTTGTTGAGCACCGGCTGCAGCTCCAGCCGCGCCTTCTCGAGCGCCTCGAACTTGCCGATGTCGTGCAGCGGCGGAATGGTCACCGCTTCGCGCCGGTCGTAGCCCAGCAGCGCCGCGTCGACCAGCTCGCCGACGTCCATCATGCCGTCGTTGACGCTGCGCCCCGAGCGCTCCCAGATCTCGGTCTTGGTGCCGGCCGGCAGCACCGCCTGCACGTAGATGCCGCGATCCGCCAGCTCGGCCTGCATCGCCTGCGACAAGGTCAGCACGTAGGCCTTGGTCGCGCCGTAGACGCCCGGAATCCACTGCGGTGCGAAGCCGACCACCGAGCCGATATTGACGATCGCGCCCTGCACCTGGTGCTTCAGGAAGCCCTGCACCGCCGCGCCGGCCAGGCGGGTCAGCGCGTTGACGTTGAGCTGGACCAGCTCGTAGAGCGGCTCGAGGTCCTCGCCGAGGAAGCCGGCATGCGTCGCGGCGCCGGCGTTGTTGACCAGGAGGCCGATGCCCGCGTCGTTGCGCAGCCGCTCCTCGACGACCCGCAGCTGGGCCGGGTCGACCAGGTCGGCGCGCAGCACCTCGACCGCGACGTCCGATGTGCGGCGGATCTTCTCGGCCAGCGCGTCGAGGCGCTCCTGGTTGCGCGCGACGAGCAGCAGGCCGTGCCCGCGCTGCGCGAGCTTCTCGGCGTAGGTGGCACCGATGCCGGAAGAGGCGCCGGTGACGACGGCGGTGGGGAGCTTGTTGACCATGATCTGATTCCTTGGGATGGGTTTGAAAGACGAATGTGGATTACGATTGACCGCCACAAAGATTACGATCATCATCCAGAATCGTCAAGCACTTTCATCGAAACCATCCGCCATGGGTCATTCACAAGCCGACAAGGCACAGACGCGCGAACGCATCCTCGAAACCGCCGGCAGGCGCTTCCGCGAGAAAGGCGTGGACGGCATCGGCGTGGCGGACCTGATGCGCGACGCCGGTCTGACGGCCGGCGGCTTCTACAAGCATTTCGGCTCGCGCGACGAACTCGTCACCGAGGCGCTGGGCGCCGCCTTCGGCTCCTGGGGCCGGGAGGTCGCCCGCGGCCGCGCCGAAGGCAAGCCCTTGAAGATCGGCACGCTGATCGACGAGTACCTCGGCGAGCAGCATCGCGACGATCCCGCCGAAGGTTGCCCCTTCGCCGCGCTCGCCTCCGACCTCACCCGCTGCAATGTCGAGACGCGCGAACTGGCGTCCGAGAACCTGACGAAGTCCTTCGCGCTGCTCTCGTCGCTGATCGACGAGAAGGACCCCGAGTCGGCGCGCGAGCGCGCCATCCTCACCTACGCGGCGTTGATCGGTGCGGTCAACCTGGCGCGGATGGTGCCCGACCCGGCGCTCTCCGCCGAGATCCTCCACGCCACGCGCAAGGGTCTCGCACGGGTCGTCGCCGAGCCGCAGGCGGCCGCGCGCGAGACGGGTCGCGCGGGCCGCGCAGGACGGGCCAAGGCAGGAAAACCCTAGCCTTCGGTCCGGCGAAGTCGCGGGAACCGACCGCTTCGTTTTGTTTCCTATGCATGGCCAGGGCGCTTCGCCGCATCCGCGACAATATTCGTCATGCCCCTGACCACTATGCAAACCAAGCGACTTTCCATTCTCTCCGCCCTCCTCGTGGTCACCGCCAGTGCCCTCGCGCCGACCTCGGCGACCCTTGCGGCCCCGGCCCATGCCGCCAAGGCGGCACCCCACAAGAAAGCCCCGGCCGCCGCGCCCGCCGCGGTGTCGCCCACCGCGCAGACCGCCGTCGCCGGCGGGCCGCCGGCGCTGCCCGCCAAGGCCTGGCTGCTCATGGACTTCGACTCCGGCGAAGTCCTCGCTTCCGACAACGCCGACGAGCCGCTGCCGCCGGCCTCGCTGACCAAGATGATGACCAGCTTCCTGGTCGAGCAGGCCCTGCGTTCGGGCAAGCTCAAGAAGGACGACATGGTCACCACGAGCCAGTACGCCTGGTGCCGCGGCTCGAGCACCGAGTCGTGCATGTACCTGCCGCTCAACGGCCAGGCCTCGGTGATCGACCTCTTGCGCGGCATCATCATCCAGTCGGGCAACGACGCCTCCAAGTCGATCGCCGAGCACATGGCCGGCTCGGAAGAGAACTTCGCCAAGCTCATGAACGCCGAGGCCCAGCGCATCGGCATGACGCACACGCACTTCGTCAACGCGACCGGCCTGCCCGACCCGGACCACAAGTCGTCCGCGCGCGACCTCGCGATCCTGGCGCGCACGATCATCCGCGACAGTGCGGACTTCTATCCGATCTACTCGGAACGCGAATTCAAGTTCAACAACATCAAGCAGGGCAACCGCAACGCCCTGCTCTACACCGACCCGACGGTCGACGGCCTGAAGACCGGCCACACCGAGGAAGCGGGCTACTGCCTGGTCGCCTCGTCCAAGCGCAACGGCATGCGGCTGATCACCGTCATCCTCAACACCAACAGCGCGCAGGCCCGTGCCGACGAGACGCGCATCCTGCTCGGCTGGGGCTTCAGCAACTTCGAGCCCGCCACGCCGTTCCAGCCGGACGCGGTGGTGGCGACGGCGAAGGTCGACTTCGGCAAGGCCGACACGGTGCCGGCCGTCCTGGCCGCACCCTGGACGGTCACCGTGCCGCGTGGCCAGAAGGTGACGACCGACGCGCAGATCAAGCCCGGCCTCGAAGCCCCGGTGACCAAGGGCATGGTGATCGGCAAGGTGGTCGCGAACTCGAACGGCAAGCCGGTCGGCGAAGCACCGCTCATCGCGCAGGCCGACGTCGAGCGCGCGGGCTTCATGCTGCGCTCCTGGCAGCACGTCGCCAAGCTGTTCGGCAAGTGAGCGTGGCCGGCGCCTGATCGCGCCGGCACGTCAGACCGCGGCCACCGCCATCGGCTGAACGTCGTGCAAGGCCGCGGTGGCCGGATGCATCTGCGCGCGGCTCATCCCGATGAGGCATCCGACGATGGCCACCAACTGCGCGATGTTCACCAGGATCGCGATGACGTGCAGCCGCCTGAATCCCGGAATCGCCTCCACGTCGGCGGACTGGATCTGCGTGCCGAGCGAATCCATCTTCGGCAGGATCCGGCGGCGCAGGCCGACCGCGATAAAGGCGAGGGCCGCGGCGCCCGCGGCGATCGCCTCGTGGCCCGCCAGGGCGAAGCTCGCGGCAGTCACGCCCGCGCTGACGAACGCCGCGCGGTAGTAGACGTTGAAGAAGGCCCGCACGAAGCGCGCATCGATCGGCGTGTCGTGCTTCAACACCAGCAGCGGCACCGAGCCCATGATGAAGTAGGCCGTCGTCACGAGCAGCGCCACCGTGGCGCCGAGGGCAATGGCATTCATCAGGTCAGTCATGACTTCTCCTGTCGAAACGGCAATCGGCTCGCACTATATCGACTGGCGAATATCGGTTACTCCCGACGCCAGAAACGCTATCATTGAACCAATTTCTATCCTCAACAGCGCCTAACCTCGGGCTGTGAGCAGCCACAACCTTATTCGAGAAGGACGCAAGCGCCTTGGCATGAGCGAGCAGCAATTCGCTGACTCGCTGGGGGTCAGTCGTGGCGCCGTACAGCAATGGGAAAAGCCGGGTGGTACTGCGCCCAAGCGGGCCAATCAGGCGCGGGTGGCCGATCTCCTGGGCATTTCGGTGGCGGAACTCGTCTCGGGTGTTTCTGCCGGCGGCCGGGGGCTCGACGTGCGGTCTGAGGTTCCCCTGGTGTCCTCGGTCGAGGCGGGCAACTACACCGTCATCGACAACTTCAATCTGCTCAAGCCCTACGACACCATACCGGTCAGCGTGCCGATCAAGCGGCACACTTATGCGCTGCGGGTGCATGGCGACAGCATGGTCAGCGAGGTCGGCGATTCCTTCCCCGAAGGCTCGATCCTGGTCGTCGAACCGGAGATGACGCCCGAGCCCGGCGACTACGTGATCGCATTGAACGAGTCCAACGAGACCACGTTCAAGCAATTGGTGAGAGACGGCGGCGATCTCTATCTGAAGCCGCTCAACACGCGCTATCCGATCAAGCTGCTGGGCACCGCCCGCGTCATCGGCGTCGTGCGCGAGTTCACCAAGCGATTTCGGTAATTTTTGGGAACCTCCCGCTGCGCCGGGGGATAGACTTCGCCGTGAACTGATTTATTTTCTATCTTTCCGGATTCGGCGAGCTGCCGGGTGATCCGCCGGCTCTCAAGCGGCGTAGGGTATCCGAGATGACGAATGGCCCTTCCATGTTCAAGGCCCGGCTGCGCTGGGAAGCCGCTTCCGAGCGTTTGCGCAACACGCTGCGCCCGCCGGTCGGCGCGCCCGTGGCCACGCCGGCGGAGCAGATCGATGCGCTGGGCATCGCCCGCGAGGCCCTCGATGGATTGGAAGCAGCCATCCTGTCCGGCTCGAAGTTTCGCGACGGAAGCTGACCCGCCGACGACTCAGGTCGAAGCGAGGTCCGGCACAGCCCCGGCCTGCACCAGCAGCCAATCCCTGAACAGCCCCATCGCCGCGCTGACGGGCCGGGACTTCAGCCGCGTGAGCCAGTAGCTGCCGGTCGTCACCTCGACCGCCAGCGGCCGTGCCAGCCGGCCTTCGGCCAGTTCGCGCTCGAACATCGAGGCCGGCGCCAGCGCGACGCCGGCGCCCTGCATCGCGGCCTCGACCATCACGCGCGACGAATCGAAGACCGGACCGCGGATCGCCGGACAGGCGAGGCCGGCCGCCTCGAACCAGCCGGGCCAGTCCTCGGCGCGGTAGGAGCGCAGCAGCGTCTCGTGCGCAAGGTCGCGCGCCTCGCGCACCCGGGCCGCGATCGACGGCGTGCACAGCACCGAGAGCGGCGCCGCCAGCAGCCTCTCGGCCTGTGCGCCGTGCCAGGCACCGTCGCCGAAGCGGATCGCGAAATCCAGCCCCTCGCCCGCCAGGTCGACCAGGTTGTTGTGTGTTCTCAGGCGCAGATCGATGAAGGGGCAGCTTTCCTGGAAGAGCCTCAGGCGCGGCATCAGCCAGCCGACCGCGAAGGTGCCGACCACGCCGACATTGAGCACCTCGAAGAAGTGGCCCTCGTCGAACTGTCGGATCACCGCCTCCATGCGACCGAAGGCATCGACCAGCACCGGCAGCAGCGCATGGCCCTCGTCGGTCAGCGCCAGGCCACGCGGCAGGCGGCGGAACAGCGCGACGCCCAGGCGCGCTTCGAGGCCGCGCACCTGCTGGCTCACCGCCGCCTGCGTGACCGACAGCTCGTCGGCCGCCAGGGTGAAGTTGAGATGCCGCGCCGAGCGCTCGAAGGCGCGCAACGCGTGGAGGGGCAGGTGCGATCGGTGCAGGTTGGCCATGTCTGAGCCCATAGTTTTTCTGGGGGATGACCGCAAATACTATTGCTTGTCCGGCGGCCGCTGCGCGTCGAAAGTAGCGCCTCTTCCAGGAAACCCATGATCAATCGACGCCAACTCTCGAGCGCCCTGCTCGCCTCGCTCGCCGGCCTTCCCTCTCTCGCCGGCGCACAGCCAACCAACAGCCTGGGCCGCGCCTTCGCCGACATCGAGCAAATGAGCGGCGGCCGCCTCGGCATTTGCGTGCTCGACACCGGCAGCGGCCTACGCGCCGGGCACCGCCAGGACGAGCGCTTCCCCCTGTGCAGCACCTTCAAGCTGCTGGCCGCCGCGGCGGTACTGGCGCGGGTCGACAAGGGCCAACTGCGCCTCGACCAGCGCATCGTCTACGGCGCCGGCGACCTGGTGGCCGGTTCGCCGGAGACGAAACTGCACGTGGGCGAAGGCATGCCGCTGGCAGCGGTCTGCAAGGCCGCGATCACGCTGAGCGACAACACGGGCGGCAACCTGATGCTGGCGCAGATCGGCGGCCCGGCCGGCCTGACCCGCTTCGCGCGCACGCTCGGCGACGGCCTGACCCGGCTCGACCGCACCGAGACCACGCTCAACGAGGCCCGCCCGGGCGACCCGCGCGACACCACCACGCCGCAGGCGATGCTCGGCGACATGCATCGCCTGCTCCTGGGCAGCGCCCTCTCGGTCGGCTCGCGCCAGCAGTTGCTCGAATGGCTGGAGGCCAACAAGACCGGCGACAAGCGCTTGCGCGCCGGTCTGCCAGCCGATTGGCGGGTTGGCGACAAGACCGGCTCGGGCGAGAACGGCACCGCCAACGTGATCGCGATCGTGCGGCCGCCGCAGCGCGCGCCGATCCTGGTGACCGCCTACCTGACAGCCACCACGGCCTCGACCGACCTGCAGAACGCGAGCCTGGCCGCGGTCGGCGCGGCGATCGCGGGATCGGCCTGAAAGGCCGCGGCTCGCCTCAGGCCAGGGCCGAGCGCGGGTGCACGTATTCGGCGGCGCGCTCCCTCAAACCCTCGAGCCAGTAGCGCGCGTCGGTCGCATCGCCCTGGTAGGCGCTGGGCAGCCAGGCCCCAGGGCGGCCGAGCGTCGCCACCAGGACGTCGACCGGTACGCACTCGACGCCGTCCGCACGCTGCGCGAGCGATCGCATCAATTCGTGATGCCAGCGCTCGGGGAGGTCCATCTGGGCGAGGTAGAGGCCGGCCATCCTGGCCGCCACGCGCGGCAGGCGTTCGGCATCGGCACGCAGCACGCGCAGGACCGCGAATTCATGCGGCGTGGGTGGGTTCGGCAAGGTGTTCATGGGGCGACGTCCCGGCCATCAGGCGAAGTGGTGCGCCACAGCGATCGCGAGCACGACGACAAACACCGCAAACGCGAAATAGTTGCGACGCCAACCCGTTGTGTGACGGGCCCGCTCAAGCTCCAATCGCTCGGTGAGGATTTCGTCCCTCTGCCGTTGCGACATCCATTGGCTTTCCCATTCAGCGGTGGCGTCTTGGTGTTTCATGTAAGCAATTGTATTTACTTCTTTCCGATTTTGTAGTGCAATAGTTCACGTTTTTGTTCCACAGAACTCGGCAAACACAATCGCGGTCGTCGAAGTAATCCCAAACTGCCCTGCCTGCGTAGCAAGGAAAAGCAAGGCTCCGGAATCGCCGGAACCGCTCATTCAGGGAGACACGAATCCATGGTTTGCCAGCCCGATGGCATCGCCGACCCGCCGCTGCCCGAGCCCTTCGCCAGCCTGCGCCCGGACGAATGGGTCATGCTCGTCCACATCGACGGCGACCGCCCCGACGGCGCCCGCGTCTACGCGGGCTTCATCGTGCCGTTCGAGCCGCGCGACGAGGCCGAGCGGGCGGGCGGCCCCCGCTTCCACTACAGCATCCTCAGCAGCCCGACGCAGGGGTCGGACGACCCCGCGACCGCCTTGCAGGCGCCCGGCTTCGCCACGGTGAGCACGCGCGCGAGCGACCGGCAGGCCCTTTTTCGCGCCTTCGAGGACGAATTCCCGCAATGGCGGCAGGCGGAAGTCGAGCGCCTGCACGGCCTGCCGCCGGCCAACGACCTGCACTGCAACCCGCTGGACACCCACGAGGGCCATGTGGCGGCGCACGGCTGGCTGTTCGAGCGCGACCCGCGCCCGCGCACCTTCGACGCGATGGCGATGCTGGCGCAGCGCGCGGAGCTGGCCGAACCGGGCTGGACGGCCGCGCCGGTCTGGCACTGAGCCGTCGCGCGGATCAGGGCGTCTTGCCCGGATCCTTGACGTCCTTCTTGGTCTCGAACTCCACGTTGTAGAGCTTGCCGTCGACCTTCTCGACCTTGCGGATGTAGACGTTCTGGACGATGTCGCGGGTCTTCGGGTCGATCAGCACCGGGCCGCGCGGGCTCTCGAACTGCTGGCCCTTCATCGCATCGACCAGCGCCTCGCCGCCGGCGCCATGGGTGGCCTTGAGGCCTTCCATGATCACGTGCATGCCGTCGTAGCCGCCGACCGCCATGAAGCTCGGCCGCATGCCCTTGTTGGCCTTCTCGATCGCCGCCACGAACTTCTTGTTCATCTCCGACGGATGCGCCGCGGAATAGTGGTGCGAGGAGATGGTGCCGATGGCGGAGTCGCTCATCTGGCCGAGCGCGTCGTCGTCGACCACGTCGCCGGTGCCGAGCAGCTTGATGTTCGCCTTGTCCATGCCGCGCTCGGCGAACTGCTTCATGAAGATCGCGGCCGAGTCGCCGGCCGGCACGAAGACGAAGACCGCGTCCGGCTTGGCATCCGCCGCGCGCTGCAGGTAGGGCGAGAAATCGGTGGCGTTGGGCGGCATGCGCAGCGCCGCGAGGATCTGGCCGCCGTCGGCCGTGAAGCGGGTGTTGAACGCGGTCTCGGCGTCGACGCCGGGGGCGTAGTCCGACACCATCGACACCACCTTCTTCACGTTGTTCTTGGACGCCCATTCGGCCAGGCCGACGGTGACCTGCGGCAGCGTCATGCTGGTGCGCACGATGAAGGGCGACTTCTCGGTGACCGACGAGGTGGCCGCCTGCATGACCACCATCGGCGTCTTGGCCTGGGTCGCGACCGGCGCGGTCGCGAAGGCCTGCGGCGACAGGCCGAAGCCGGCCAGCACCGTGACCTTGTCGTTGACCACCAGTTCCTCGGCGATGCGGCGCGTGTTGGCCGGAACGCCGGCGTCGTCCTTCAGGACGATCTCGACCTTGCGGCCGTCGACGGTGTCGCCGTGCTCGGCCATGTAGAGCGACACGCCGGCGTTGATCTGCCGGCCCATGTAGGAGAACGGTCCGGACATCGGCACCACCAGGCCGATCTTGATCGGGTCGGCCGCCAGGGCCGCGACCGAAGTCAACGCTGCCGCGCCGGCCATGGCCAGTGCCGCGGCACGGGTCGCGAATCGCTTGGGAATCATCTGCAGTTGCCTCTCGTTCGCCGCACGGTGCGGCGTGAATGCAAAAAAGTGTGAAAGGCTACCAAATTCGCTGGAGGGCTACAACGCGGGCCACCCGCGGCCTCGGCTTGAAGGGCCGCAAAGGCCGGATCGGTTTCACCGGCCTGACCGGGCCGACCGGCTGGATCGGTCTCACCGCGCTCTCGCCAGCGTCAGCGTCGCGATCAGGCCCGAAGGCAGGTTGGAGCGCAGCCGCAGGTCGCCGCCGTGGCGCCTGGCGATGTCGGAGGCGATCGACAGCCCGAGGCCGACGCCGCCGCTGTGCCGGTTGCGCGACGACTCCAGCCGGTAGAACGGCGCCATGACCTTCTGCAGCTCGGCCTCCGGAATGCCCGGGCCTTCGTCGCGGACCTCGATGCGAAGGTCGCCGCCCGGCGCCTCCTCGAGATGGATGTGGGCCGCGCCGCCGTAGCGCACCGCGTTGTCCAGCAGGTTGCCGATGCAGCGGCGCAGCGCCGAGACCTGCGCCGCGATCGGCGCGGCGCTGCCGCTCATGCCGACCGCGTGGCCGCGGCTGCCATGGTCGTCGACCAGGCTCTCGACCAGCGAGCCGACGTCCAGGCGCACCGTGGTCTCGGCATCGGCCTCGCCGCGCAGGTAATCGAGCGTGGTGGTGATCATCTCGTTCATCTCGGCGATGTCGCCGGCGAAGCCGCGGCGCAGGCCGGCGTCGCCCACGTCCTCGCTGCGCAGCGCGAGCCGGGTCAGCGGCGTGCGCAGGTCGTGCGAGACCGCCGCGACGAAGCGGTCGCGATCGGCCAGTTGCTGCTGGATCTGCGCCTGCATCTGGTTGAAGACGCGGGTCGCGGCACGGCACTCCTGCGGGCCGTCCTCGGCCAGCGAAGGGCGATGGATGTCCAGGCCGATCTCGTGCGCCGCGCGCGCCAGGTGGCTGATCGGCTGCGACAGCCAGCGCGCGCCGACCCAGGCCGCCAGCAGCAGCGCGCCCAGGCGCACCGAGATGTCCAGCAGCAGGCCCCAGGAGGCGAAGAGAAAGGGCGGTGGCGGCCCGGGCCGCGGCGACGGGCCCACCAGCGTGCGCAGCGGATGCAGCTCGAACATCAGGGTCAGGGCCAGCACATGGCTCGCCAGCACCGCCGCGACCAGCAGCAGCGCCAGGCGCCCGAACAGGGTGTCGGGCAGCCACCAGCGTCGGACGCCCGAATGGCTCATGCGATCTGTGCGGCTGCCAGGGCTTGCACCGACTGCACCGCGAAGATGTAGCCGGCGCCGCGCACCGTCTTGATGAGGCGCGGCTCGCGCGGGTCGTCGCCCAGCTTGTGGCGCAGGCGCGAGACCAGCAGGTCGATGCTGCGCTCGAAGCTGTCCATCGAGCGGCCGCGCGCGCGCTCGATCAGCTGGTCGCGGGTGAACAGCCGCCGCGGCATCTGCAGGAAGGTCGACAGCAGCCGGAACTCGGCGTTCGACAGGCTCACCGTCAGGCCTTCGGGCGAGGTGAGGCAGCGGTCGTCGCGGTGCAGCAGCCAGCCGTCGAAGCGGACCACGTCGGCACGCGACGGCAAGGGCTCGGTCTTGGCGTCACAGGCGCGGCGCAGCACCGCCACGATGCGCGCCACCAGTTCGCGCGGCTCGAAGGGCTTGCTCATGTAGTCGTCGGCGCCGGTCTCCAGGCCGAGCACCCGGTCGAAGGCGTCGCAGCGCGCGGTCAGCATGATGATCGGGATGCGCGACTGGCGCAGCTCGCGCCCGAGCGTCAGGCCGTCCTCGCCGGGCAGCATCACGTCGAGCACGACCAGGTCGACCCGACGGGACTGCAGCCGCGAGCGCATGGCGTGGCCGTCACCCGCGACCAGCGTGTCGAAGCCGAAGCGGCGCAGATACTCGCCGAGCAGTTGGGTGATGCCTTCGTCGTCGTCGACGATGAGCACGCAGGGACGGGTCTGGCTGTGCATGGACGGCAGTCTAGGCAGCGTCCGCCGGCCCGAATCGGCGAATAGACGGCTTTGCACCGCCTTGTTCGAACGACCGGCCGCGGCTTCGTACCAGCTTCGGTACAAAGCCGACAAACCCCGTTGACCGGCCTTGCGAACAATCGGCGCGTCTCCCCCACCCACCACCGAAGAGGACCATCCAATGAGCAGCATCAGCGGGATCGGCGGCGCCAGCGGTTCGTCGTCCAGCGCCTGGACGAGCGCGACGCGCGCCCAGCAACAACAGCGCATGTTCGCCAAGGCCGACACCAACGGCGACGGATCGATCGACGTCGACGAGCTGCAGGGCATCCTCGACCACGCCGCCAAGGCCACCGGCAGCACCGAGACCCTGAAGGCCAGCGACGTCCTCGCCAAGCTGGACACCGACGGCAACGGCACGCTGAGCGAGCAGGAGCTGGAAAAGGGCCTGCAGTCGATCATGCCGCCGCCCGACACGGTCGACTTCGCCAAGTCGCGGGCGGTGTCCGGCTCGGGCTCGGACACCGGAGACACGCAGGACGCCGACGCGAGCGGCGCCACGGCCACGAGCGGCCAGCACGTTCACGGGCACCACGGCCATGGTGGCCACGGCGGTGCGGAAGCCGCCGGCGCGCCGCCGCCCGCGGACGGCGCGACCGACGCGATCGACGCCCTCTTCGCCAAGATCGACACCGACGGCGACGGCACGATCAGCGCGAGCGAGAGCAAGTCCTTCATCGACCAGCTGAGCAGCGCGCTGCAGGCGGCCGGGTCGTCCTCTTCCTCCCCCGCTTCGACGGCTTCGACGGCCTCCACGAGCGGCACGAAGACGGACGGCCAGGACGGCAACAGCCTGATCGAGCTGGCACGCCAGGCCTACCAGGAGATCGCGGCCATGGCGGGCTCGCAGCAGGCTTCGGCGGCGTCGCTGGACGCGACGGCCTGAGCCGCACGGCGCAGAATCCGGCTTGCAGCGTGAGGCCTTCAGGCGGCGATCCGGCCGCTGCCGATGCGCTCGCAAGCCTTGGAGATTCGAATGCGCAAGCTCAAGCTCATGGAGCACATCTCGCTGGACGGCGTCATCCAGTCGACCGGCGAGGACGGCTTCCCCTACGCCGACTGGACCGCGCCCTACCGCACGCCCGCGGGCCTCGCCGAGGTGCTCGTCGCGCAGGGCGACCGCTTCGACCTGCTGCTCGGCCGCCGCACCTACGACCTGTGGTCCGGCTACTGGCCGCAGGCGCCGGCCGGCCCGATGGCGGACGCATTGAATGCGGCGACCAAGCATGTCGTCACCCATCGGCCCGAAAGCCTCCGGTGGGGGCCTTTCGTGCCGGTCGGCCCCGACCTGGCCGAAGGCGTCGGCCGCATCAAGGCACAGGCGGGCCCGGACCTGGTCCTCTGGGGCAGCGCGACGCTCACCTCGACGCTGGTCGCGCAAGGGCTGGCGGACGAAGTGGTGCTGATCGTCTACCCGGTCGTGGTGGGCAACGGCAAGCGCTTCTTCGCGGAAGGATCGCCGGCGCGGTCCTTCGAATTGCTCGGCTCCAGGGCGATGCCTTCGGGGATCGTGCTGAACGCCTACAAGGTGGCGGCGGCGTTGAAGCGCTGAAACCGCCAAGGTCGCCTCCCGGATCACTCGAACAGGCCGGAGAAAGCCCCCGTTCTCCAGCCTTCGCCGTGGCATCGAGACCCTAGCATTGGCCTCTCCGAGCAGACCCGCCATCACGCGCAGTGACAGGCGCCCCAACCCACCAGCAGCAGAGGCCCCGTTGCGCAGCCAGGATCGCCGTTTCAGGACAGAGTGGATCGCCTTCGGCGCGCTGCTCCTCTTCAGCATCGCGCTGGTGGCGACGGTGCTCTACCGCGGGCGCATGACCGTCGAGGCGATCGAGGGCGACCGCCTGCAGGTGCAGGCGCGGGTCATCGACGAGAATTTGATCCGGCAACTCGAAGGCGCCAGCAACGCCCTGACCGGCATCGCCGGCGAGCTGCGGGGCCAGGACATCGCGTTCGACGCCGCGCAGCTGAACGCCGAGCTCAAGCTGATCACCGACGCGATGCCCGGCATCAGCTCGATGCTCGTGCTCGATGCCCACGGCACCATCGCCGCTTCCAGCCGCGAAGCCCTGGTCGGCAAGAACTTCGCGCAGCGGGAGTATTTCGACGTGCCGCGCCGCGGCGGCGATCCGGCGCGCCTCTATGTCTCGCCGCCCTTCAACTCCACGCTGAACACCTACGTCGTGGTGCTGAGCCGCGTGCTCACGCACAAGGACGGCCGCTTCGCCGGCGTCGTCACCGCCACGCTGGACCCCGACTACTTCACCGTGGTGCTGCGTTCGGTGCTCTACGCGCCCGACATGCGGACCACGCTGATCCACCGCGAGGGCAAGATCTTCCTGAACATGCCGGTGGTCGCATCGGCGCTCGGCATGGACCTGTCGTCGCCGTCGTCGATGTTCAGCCAGCACCTGCGCTCGGGCCAGTTGGCCACGCTGGCCAACGGCACCGCCGCGCCGACCGGCGACGAACGCATGGTGGCGTTGCGCAGCATCGACCGCCCCGACCTGCGGCTCGAGAAGCCGCTGGTGGTCTCGGTCAGCCGCGAGAGCCGCGCCGTCCTCGCACCCTGGCGCGAACGCGCCTGGGAGTCCGGCATGGCGCTGGCCGCCGGCGCGCTGGCCGGTGCGCTCACGCTCTGGCTCAACCAGCGCCGGCGCAGGAGCTGGCGCGCGATCGAGGACGCGGTGGCCAAGGAGCGCCAGGCCGGCGCCGAGCGCATCGAGCTCGCGCTGCGCGGCGCCGACCTCGGCCTGTGGGACCTGCACGTGCCGACCGACCGTTTCATCATCAACCAGCGCGAGCGGACGACCCTGGGCTACGACGAGTCGGATGCGCTGCCGCAGGGCATCGCCTGGCGGGCGTTGATCCACGTGGACGACCGGGAGCGTGTCAAGGCGTCCATGGCATCGACCCTGCGCGGCGAGACCTCCAACTTCAGCTGCGAGCACCGCATGCGCCACAAGGCCGGCCACGACGTCTGGCTGTCGAGCCACGCGATGATCGTGGAGCGCGACGCCCAAGGCGCGCCGGTGCGCATCGTCGGCACGCACCTGGATATCACCGAGCGCAGGCGCGCCGACGAGCGGCTCGCCCTGGCCAACGCGCTTCTGCGCGACAGCGAGGAAGAGATGCGCCTGGTGACCGACAACATGCCGGCGCTGGTGTCGCGGCTGGACGTCGACCAGCGCTTTTGCTTCGCCAACCGCGCCTACGCGGACTGGCTGCAACTGGACACCGACGCGCTGATCGGCCGCAGCCTCGCCGAGGTCTACGGCGCCGACGTCCATGCGCAGATCCGCCCCCACGTGGAAGCGGCGCTGGCCGGCCAGCGGGTGACCTACGAGCGCGAGCTGCACACCGCCGGCGGCCCGCGCCAGGTCCAGTTCACGCTGGTGCCGCAGGTCGGCCGCGACGGCGCGGTCAAGGGCTTCTATGCGCTGGCGACCGACGTCAACGACCACCGCATCGCCGAGGAGCGGCTGCGCCGCCTCGCCGAATACGACTCGCTGACCGGCCTGCCGAACCGCGCCCTCTTCCACGAACGGCTGCGCCAGGCGATGGCGCGCACCACCGTCGCCAGGCCGATGGCGCTGCTGTTCATCGACATCGACCGCTTCAAGTCGATCAACGACACGCTCGGGCACGAGGCCGGCGACCAGCTGCTGCAGGCCTTCGCGGCCCGCATGCGCGGCGCGACCCGCGCGACCGACACGGTGGCCCGGCTGGCCGGCGACGAGTTCACGATCGTGCTGGAGCCGCTGCGCGACGGCGAGGAGGCGAAGACACTGGCCCAGTCGCTGATCGTCGCCCTGCGCGCGCCGGTGGTGCTGGCCGGCGAAACGCACGAAGTGACGATCAGCCTCGGCATGGTCTTCTGCACGCCGGGCGAGAGCGATCCGGCGGCGCTGCTGCGGCGCGCCGACGTGGCGCTCTACAAGGCCAAGCAGCGGGGTCGCAATCGCTTCGTGGTGGACGAGGCGCCGCGGCGCGAAGACCTGCCGGCGCTGGCTGCAACCCCTCACTGATGGATATCCCTCGGCCCGCGCGCGGCAGCGGCGGCCGAGAATCGGGGCCTCTCGCGACTTCCATCGGAGCCTCGCCATGTACCCAGGCAAGTATGCGCAACTGCACGCCGACCGCCCGGCCTTCGTCATGGCGGCGAGCGGCGAGTCGCTGACCTACGCGCAGCTCGAGGCACGCAGCAATCGCCTGGCGCATCTCTTTCGCGCGCATGGGCTCGAGCGCCTGGGCCACTGCGCGGTCTTCATGGAGAACAACCGCTACTACATCGAGTCGTGCGTGGCCGGCGAGCGCTCCGGCCTCTACTACACCTGCGTCAACGCCTTCCTCGCCGCCGAGGAGCTGGCCTACATCCTCGAGAACAGCGAGTCGACGCTGCTCATCACCTCGGCCGAGAAGCTGGACGTGGCGCGGCGGGCGCTTCTCGATTGCCCGAGGGTGAAGCTCTGCCTGGTGGCCGGCGGCGGCGCCGGCGTGGCCGGCCAGGCCGGCGCGGCACGGCTCGTCGACCTCGACGAGGCCGTCTCGCAGATGCCCTCGACGCCGATCACCGACGAATCGCTGGGTGCCGCAATGCTCTATTCCTCGGGGACGACGGGCCTGCCCAAGGGCGTGCTGCGGCCCTTGCCCGAGAACCCGCCGGACCAGCCGCTGCCGTTGATGCAGTTCCTGGGCAAGCTGTGGCTCTGCCAGGAAGGCATGGTCTATCTGTCGCCCGCGCCGCTCTATCACTCCGCGCCGTTGGCCAATGTGTCGCTGGTGATCCGTCACGGGGGCACCGCGGTCATCATGGAGCACTTCGATCCGCGCCATTACCTGGCGCTGATTCCTAAGCACGGCATCACCCACACCCAGCTGGTGCCGACGATGTTCTCGCGCATGCTCAAGCTGCCGCCCGCCGAACGGGCCGCAGCGGACCTGTCGACCTTGAAGATCGCCGTCCATGCCGCGGCGCTCTGCCCATCCCTTGTGAAGGACGAGATGATCGCCTGGTGGGGGCCGATCATCCACGAGTACTACGGCGCCACCGAGGGCCTGGGTTTCACTTCCTGCGACTCGCACGAATGGCTGGCGCACCGCGGCACCGTGGGCAAGGTGCTGCTGGGCGACCTCCACATCTTCGACGACCGAATGCAGCCGGTTCCCAAGGGCCAGCCCGGCGAGATCTGGTTCAAGACCGCGACGCCCTTCGTCTACTTCAACGACCCGGCGCGCACCGCGCTCACCCGATCGCCGGACGGCACGATGACCACCGTCGGCGACATGGGCTACCTGGACGACGACGGCTTCCTGTACCTCACCGACCGCTCGACCTTCATGATCATCTCGGGCGGCGTGAACATCTATCCGCAGGAATGCGAGAACCTGCTGGTCACCCATCCCAAGGTGGCCGACGCCGCGGTGTTCGGCGTGCCGAACGCGGACCTCGGTGAAGAGGTCAAGGCGGTGGTGCAGACCATGCCCGACGTCGCGCACACGCCCGAGCTGGCGGCCGAGCTGATCGACTTCTGCCGGTCGCACCTGGCCCACCCGAAGTGCCCGAGGTCGGTCGACTTCAACGACCAGCTGCCGCGCCTGCCGACCGGCAAGCTCTACAAGCGCAGGCTGCGGGACGCCTTCTGGGCCGGCCACGAGAGCCGGCTGGTCTGAGCCGGCCGATCCGGTCGTTCAGGAAAGAGCGCTCGCCGTCTCGCGCAAGACGAACTTCTGGATCTTCCCGGTGGCCGTCGTCGGGATCGGACCGAAGACGACCTTCTTCGGCACCTTGTAGTGCGCGATGCGCTCGCGGCACCATTCGACGAGCTCGGCCTCGGTGACCGTCATGCCGGGCTTGAGCTGGACGAAGGCGCACGGCGTCTCGCCCCACTTCGGATCGGGCCGCGCCACCACCGCGGCCAGTTGCACCGCGGGATGCTTGTAGAGCGCGATCTCGACCTCGACGCTGGAGATGTTCTCGCCGCCCGAGATGATGATGTCCTTCTTGCGGTCCTTGATCTCGACGTAGTGGTCCGGGTGGCACACGGCCAGGTCGCCGGTGTGCATCCAGCCGCCGTGGAAGGTCTCCGCCGTGGCGGCGGGATCCTTGAAGTAGCCGAGCATCACGGTGTTGGAGCGCAGCAGGATCTCCCCCACGCTCCGGCCGTCGCGCGGCAAGGGCTCGCAGCTCACCGGGTCGCCGACCATCACGTGCTCGACCACCGGGTAGCGCACGCCCTGGCGTGCCATCAGCTCGGCACGCTCGGCGATCGGCATCGCGGCCCACTCGGCCTGCGGCTGGCACGAATGCGAAGGGCCCTGCAGTTCGGTCATGCCGTAGATCTGCAGCACCCGGAAGCCGAGCGCCTCGACCGCCTCGATGACCCGCGCCGGCGGCGGCGAGCCGCCGGTCTGGATATGCACCACGTCGGCGAAGTCGCGCTGCTGATCCTTCGGCGCGGTGGCGAGCATGCCCAGCACCGTCGGTGCGCCGCACATGTGGGTGACGCCATGCTCGACGATGAGCCGGAAGATGGTCGCCGGCTCGACCGCCCGCAGGCACACCTGCGTGCCGCCCATCGCCGCGGTGCTCCAGGCGAAGGCCCAGCCATTGCAATGGAACAATGGAAGGGTCCACAGGTAGACCGGGTGCATCGGCATCGCCCAGGCGGCGATGTTGCCGAGCGACTCCAGGAAGGTGCCGCGGTGGTGGTAGACGACGCCCTTGGGCCGACCGGTGGTGCCGGAGGTGTAGTTCAGTGCCAGCGGCATGTACTCGTCGTCGGGCAGCTGCCAATCGAATGCCGGGTCTCCAGACGCCAGGAAGTGCGCGTATTCCATCGTGCCGATGCGCTCGCCGGGCCCGCTGTACATCGCGTCGTCGTTGTCGATCACCAGGATCGGCCGCGCGAGCCGCGCCAGCGCCGCCTGCACCACCGGCGCCAGCTGGCGGTCGACGATCACCACCTTGGCCTCGCCATGCTCGAGGATGTAGGCGACGGTGTCGGCCTCCAGCCGGGTGTTGATGGTGCACAGCACGGCGCCGGCCATCGGCACGCCGAAGTGCGCCTCCACCATGGCCGGCACGTTGGGCAGCATCGTGGCGACCACGTCCCCGCGCTCGACGCCGTGGCGCTGCAGCGCCGACGCGAGCCGACGCGCCCGCTCGTAGGTCTGGGCGTAGGTCCAGCGCGCGTCGCCATGGATGACCGCGACCCGCTCGGGATAGATCTCGGCGGACCTTCGCAGGAAGCTCACCGGCGACAGGGTCACGCGGTTCGCGGGGCTGGGCGACAGGCTGGCCCACTTCGCCATGGCATCGGTCATCAGGGTGTCTCCATCGTCGGGTTCGGAATCGCGGATCTTAATTGCGCGATCCGGTCCCGATGGCGGCCGACCGCCCGTCGGCGTTGCACCAACGGGCAATTGCGCGGCCAGGGTGCCCGGCGTATCTTGCCGCTCTCGACGTGACCGTCGGCGACTCCACGGGCGGTCGCCGCAGCCCGGCTTCCTTGCGAATGCCCGCCGGCAATCAAGCATTGGAGAAATCATGGCAAAGACCGCGACTGCAAAGTCTTCGGGCTCGGGTGGCGCTTCGCAAAAGAAGCCGAACATCCTGGTGATCTTCGGCGACGACATCGGCATCCCCCAGATCAGCGCCTACACGCGCGGCCTGATGGGCTACCAGACGCCGCACATCGACCGCATCGCGAACGAGGGTGCGCTGTTCACCGATTCGTATGGCCAGCAGAGCTGCACGGCCGGGCGCGCGTCCTTCATCCTCGGCCAGGAGCCGTTTCGCACCGGGCTCCTGACCATCGGCATGCCCGGCGATCCGCACGGCATCACCGACTGGATGCCGACGATCGCCGACGTCATGAAGACGCAAGGCTATGCGACCGGCCAGTTCGGCAAGAACCATCTCGGGGACCAGGACCAGCACCTGCCGACCAACCACGGCTTCGACGAATTCCTGGGCAACCTCTATCACCTCAATGCCGAGGAAGAGCCCGAAGGCTACTTCTATCCCAAGGATCCGGAATTCAAGAAGCGCTTCGGCCCGCGCGGCGTGATCCATGCGTGGGCGGGCGGCAAGATCGAGGACACCGGGCCGCTCAACGTGGCCCGGATGCCGACGATCGACGAGGAGTTCCTCGGCGCCGCGAAGAACTTCATCACCCGGAGCGTCAAGGCCGAGACGCCCTTCTTCGTCTGGTTCAACACCACGCGGATGCATGTGTTCACGCACCTGAAGGAAGAGTCCATTGGCAAGACCGGCAAGGGTCTGCATGCCGACGGCATGGTCGAGCACGACGGCCATGTCGGCCAATTGCTCGACCTGCTGGACGAACTGGACATCGACGACAACACGATCGTGGTCTACACCACCGACAATGGTGCCGAGATCGCGCTCTGGCCCGATGGCGCGATGACGATGTTCCGCGGCGAGAAGGGCTCGACCTGGGAAGGCGGCTTTCGCATCCCGATGGCGATCCGCTGGCCCGGCACGATCAAGCCCGGCACGGTCTACAACGACCCGATTTCCCTGATCGACATGTTCCCGACGCTCTGCGCGGCCGCCGGGGTGCCGGACGTCAAGGAACAACTGGCCAAGGGCATGAAGCTGGGCAAGAAGGACTTCAAGGTGCACCTGGACGGCTACGACTTCATGCCCTACTTCCAGGGCAAGGAAAAGGAAGGGCCGCGCCAGTCGATCTACTACTTCGACCAGGGCGGCAACCTCAACGCCCTGCGCTATCGCGACTGGAAGGTGAGCTTCGCGACCCAGCAAGGCAACATCGCCACCGGCGTGCGCTCGGTCTCGGCCTGGGCGCTGATCGCCAACCTGCGCATGGACCCCTACGAACGCGGCCTGGAAGAAGGCGGCGGCGCGATCGACTTCATCGCACGGCAACTGTGGCTGCTGGTGCCGGTGTCGGCCGAGGTCAAGCGCTTCTTCTCGGACTTCGACCAGTACCCGTACCAGGCCGGCAGCTCGCTCAACGCGGGCGGCATCAACTACAGCCTGTTGAAGGCGCAGGACGCGCTCAAGCGCTTGCAGGAGGTGGAGAGCCTCCACCACGCGGGCAGCTAGCCGAAAGCCGAAGATCGCTCGCGGCGCTCAGCGGCTGACCAGCTGCTGCTGGGCCGCCGCATAGCGCGCGCCCTGCACCGTGACGCCGGCGACGGCGGCCTCGATCTCCTGCAGGTCCTGCGCCGACAGCGCGACCGATGCGGCACCGATGTTCTCCTCGAGCCGGTGCTGCTTCGTGGTTCCGGGAATCGGCACGATCCACGGCCGCTGGGCGAGCAGCCAGGCCAGGGCGAGTTGCGCCGGCGTGACCTGCTTGCGGGCGGCGATGCCGGCGAGAACGTCCACGAGGGCCCGGTTCGCCTGGCGCGCATCGGCGGCGAAGCGCGGGACCGTGTTGCGGAAGTCGCTCGCGCCGAACGATGTCCGCTCGTCGATCGCGCCGGTGAGGAAGCCCTTGCCGAGCGGGCTGAACGGCACGAAGCCGATGCCCAGTTCCTCCAGCAGCGGAAGGATCTCCTTCTCGGGCTCGCGCCACCACAACGAATACTCGCTCTGCAGCGCGGCGACCGGTTGCACCGCGTGGGCGCGCCGGATGCTGTCGGCGCCGGCCTCGGACAGGCCGAAGTGCTTCACCTTGCCCTCGCGGATCAGGTCCTTCACGGTGCCCGCGACCTCCTCCATCGGCACCTGCGGATCGACCCGGTGCTGGTAGAACAGGTCGATGCGGTCGGTGCGAAGGCGGCGCAGCGCCGCCTCGGCGACCTGCCGGATGCGCTCGGGCCGGCTGTCGAGCCCCTTGCCGACCTCGCCGTCGCGAAAGCCGAACTTGGTCGCGATCACCACCTGGTCGCGCATCGGCTCCAGCGCCTCGCCGACCACGCCTTCATTGACGAAGGGACCATAGGCCTCGGCCGTGTCGAAGAAGGTGACGCCGCGCTCGAAGCCGGCGCGGATCAGGGCGATGGCCTCGGACTTGTCGGTCGCGGACCCGTAGCCGAAGCTCAGGCCCATGCAGCCGAGGCCGAGCGCCGAGACGGTGGGGCCATTGCGGCCGAGTTGACGTGTTTGCATGCTGGGCTCCTTGATGTCGATGCGATGCAGCGAATCTAGTCACTGTGCGATTCGAAGACTAGACTCCTCAAAGCACTAGGACCCAGTAGGAGAACTTATCAATGGCACGCTATGACGAGCTGGCCGCCTTCGCGGCGGTCGTGCGCGCCGGCAGCTTCACCCGCGCGGCGGCGCAGATGGGCATCACGCAGTCGGCCTTGAGCCAGACCGTGCGCACGCTGGAGCGCCGGCTCGACCTGAAGCTGCTCAACCGCACCACGCGCAGCGTCGCGCCCACCGAGGCGGGCGCGCGCCTTTTCCAGGCGGTCGGCCCGCGCTTCGAGGACATCGAGGCGGAACTCGCCGTGCTCGGCGAGATGCGCGGGCAGCCGGCCGGCACGGTGCGCATCACGGCCACCGAGCATTCGATACGCAGCATCATCTGGCCGCGGCTCGATGCGTGGCTGCCGCGCTATCCCGACGTCAAGGTCGAGATCAGTTGCGACAACCGCTTCACCGACATCGTGGCGGAGCGCTTCGACATCGGCGTGCGGCTCGGCGCGGACGTCGCGAAGGACATGATCGCGGTGCGCATCGCGCCCGACATGCGCATGGTGGTCGTGGCCAGCCCGGACTACCTCTCGCACCACGCACGCCCGCAGAAACCGCAGGACCTGACCGACCACGACTGCATCGGCCTGCGACTGGCCTCGCACGGCGGCCTTCTGAAGTGGGAATTCGCGCGCCGGCGCAAGAACGTCAACGCCCATGTCTCGGGCCGGCTGGTCTTCAACTCGAACGAATGGATCCTCGCCGCCGTGCTCGCGGGCCACGGCCTCGCATGGCTGCCGCAGGACATGGTCGAGCGGGCGATCGCGACGGGCCGCCTGGTGCCGGTGCTCGACGACTGGTCGATCACCTTCGCCGGCTACCACCTCTACTACGCCACCCGGCGCGCCTCGCCCGCCGTGATGCTGGTGGTGGATGCCTTGCGCTACACGGGCGCGGTCAATGCCCGGCCATCCGCGCGACCCTGAGCGAACCCATCCACTTGAAGATCAGGTCGTGCAGGGCCTGTGCCGCGACCGACAGGCTGCCTTCGCGCCGCCGGATCAGGTGAATGGTCCGGGTCAGGCCCTTGGCCGCCAGCGGCCTCGTCACCAGCGACTCGCGCTGGAAATGGAACAGGGTCAAGGTCGGCACGACGCTGATGCCGACGCCGGCCTCGACCAGGCCGGTGACCGTGGCCAGGTGCTCGACCTCCAGGACGGTGTTGAGCCGCAGCGGATGCAGCGCGGCGTCGAGCGCCTGGCGCACGCTGCTGTTGCGGGTCATCTGGATGAATGGGTACGGCGCGATCTTCCGGGCCGACAGCTTGTCGACGCTCGCCAGCGGATGGTCGCGGCGGCAGACTAGGTGGAAGCGGTCGCTGCACAGCGGGGTGCCGAGCAGGTCGGCGGCGGACGGCGACTGCGCCTCGCTCGCCGAGAGCGCGAAGTCGGCGCGGTGGCTGCGCACATGCGCCACACAGGCATCCGAGAGCGCATCGTGCAACTCGACCGCGACGCCCGGATGCGCCCGCATGAATTCGGCCAGGATGGCCGGCAGCCAGCCGGCCGCGAGCGAGGGCAAGGCGGCCACGCTGACCCGCCCCTTCTTGAGTTCGCTCCGGTCCGACAGGTCGGTGACCAGGACCTGCAGGTCGTCGAGGAGGCGACGCGCGGAGCCTTCGAACTCTCGGCCTTCGGGCGTCAGTTCGACGCCGCGGGTGTCGCGGTCGAAGAGCCGCGCGCCCAGCGTTTCCTCGAGCGTGCGGATCAGCGTGCTGAAGGCCGGTTGCGACAGGTGGCAGCGCTGCGCGGCCCGGGTGAAGCTGCGCTCGTCCGCGAGCGCGGCGAAGGCACGAAGCTGGCGAGTGGACAAGTCGCGTGCGGCCATGGCTATTTGAAAATTGGATGAGTCGATTCAAACGTTCAATTTTACTGATGCAGATGCCGGGCCGTACATTCGCCGCCAATCCAGGACGAACCCGCATGACCCACACCGCGCCCTTGCTGATCGGCTGCGCCGCAGGCTTCTCCGGCGACCGCACCGATGCGGCCGGCCCGGTGGTCGACACGCTCATCGCGGCGCTGGCGCAAGGCCCGCAAGGCCCGCACCGGCAGCGCGCCTTCCTGATCTTCGAGACCCTGGCCGAACGCACGCTGGCGCTGGCCCAGCTGCGGCGGCGCGCCGATCCCGACGCGGGCTTCGAACCGCTGATCGACCCGATGCTCCGGCCGGTGCTGGCCGGCTGCCTGGCGCACGGCATCCGCATCGTCAGCAACTTCGGCGCCGCGAACCCGCGCGCCGCGGCCCGCCTCATCGAGCGGATCGCGCGCGAGGTCGGCGCGCCCGTGCCGCGCATCGCGGTGGTCGAGGGCGACGACCTGTCGGCGCCCGAACGCCGCCCCCTCTTGCGCGAGCAGCTCGGCGAGCGCCTCGACGGCTTGCGCATCGTGAGCGCCAATGCCTACATCGGTGCCGAGGCGATCGCCGCCGCGCTGAACGCGGGCGCGCAGATCGTCGTCTGCGGCCGGGTCGCCGACCCTTCGCTCGCGGTCGGGCCGGCGATGTCGCACTTCGGCTGGCGTGCCGACGACTGGGAACGGCTGGGCCGCGCCACCATGGCCGGCCACCTGCTCGAATGCGGCGCGCAGGTCTGCGGCGGCTACTTCGCCGACCCCGGGTTCAAGGACGTGCCCGGGATCGATGCGGTCGGCTTCCCGATTGCCGAGATCGATGCGGACGGCCGCTGCGTGATCGGCAAGTCGGCCGGCACCGGCGGCCAGGTGACCGAGGCCACGGTCAAGGAACAGCTGCTCTACGAAGTGCACGATCCCGCCGGCTACCTCACGCCGGACGTGGTCGCCGACATCGCCGAGGCGAGCGTCGAGGCGGCCGGCGTCGACCGCGTGGCGCTGGGCGGCGTGCGCGGCCATCCTCGCCCGACGCACTACAAGGTTAACGTCTGCCACGAAGGCGGCTGGCTCGCCGAAGGCGAGATCTCCTATGCCGGGCCGCGCGCCGAGGCCCGCGCCCGACTCGCCGCCGACATCCTGCGAAGCCGCCTCAAGGGCCTGGCACTGCGTGTCGACCTGATCGGCGCGCTGAGCATCCTGGCCGACGACGGCGGCCGCATGCTGGCCGCGACGCCCGACGGCGGCGCGCGCGACGTGCGGCTGCGGGTGGCCGCCACGCACGACGACCGCGCCGAGGCCGAACGCCTGGGCCGCGAGGTCATGGCGCTCTACACCTGCGGCCCCGCCGGCGGCGGCGGCGTCCGCACCGCGCTCACGCCGCGGCTCAACACGTTGTCCTGCCTGGTCCCGCGCGAAGCGGTGCCGACCCGTTTCGAGATGGTGTCGCCATGAGCTTCGTCACCGTTGCGCTCTACCGCGCCGCGCATGGACGCACCGGCGACAAGGGCGATCGCTCCAACATCAGCGTCATCGCCTGGCACGCGGACCTCTTCGAGCTGCTGGTCGAGCAGCTCACGCCGGAGGCCGTCGCCGCGCAATTCCGCCATCGCGCACCGAGCCGGGTGCAACGCTTCGTGCTGCCGCGGCTGCAGGCGATGAACTTCGTGCTCGACGGCGTGCTCGACGGCGGCGTCAACGATGCATTGAACCTCGACACGCACGGCAAGTCGCTGTCCTTCCTGCTGCTCGACATGCCGATCCGGGTGCCGGCCGCGCTGGCGCACCGGCTCGTCGGGCCCGACGCACCCTGAAAAACACAACCACCGGAGACCCTGGACATGCATCGCTTCCACACCCTCGCGCTCGCCGCTGCGACCGCCCTGGCCTTGGCACCCGGCCTGGCACAGGCCGACGCCTTCCCCGACAAGAGCATCACCTTCGTCGTGCCCTTCGCGGCCGGCAGCGCGACCGACCAGATCGCCCGCGTCGTCGCCAACGCGGTCGGCTCGGAAACGAAGCAGCCGGTGATCGTCGACGACAAGCCGGGCGCCAACGGCTTCATCGCCGCGCAGAACGTGGCCAAGGCGGCGCCGGACGGCTACACCGTGCTCATCACCACCAACACCACGCACGCGGCCAACGAGCATCTCTACAAGAAGCTGCCCTACGACCCGGTGAAGGACTTCGCGCCGATCACCGCGCTCGGCAAGGGCGGCCAGGTCATGGTGGTCAATCCGAACTTCCCGGCGAAGACGGTGGGCGAATTCATCGCATTGGCGAAGAAGGACCCGGGCAAGTACAGCTTCGGTGCCGGCAGTTCGTCCAGCCGCATCGCGGGCGAGCAGCTGCAGCAGATGACCGGCATCAAGCTGCTCTACGTGCCCTACAAGAGCAACACGCTGGCGGTGACGGACCTGCTCGGCGGCCAGGTCGACATGATGATCACCGACACCGCGACCGGGCTGCCGCAGGTCAAGGCCGGCAAGCTGCGCGCGCTCGGCATGTCCAGCAGCAAGCGCTCGCCGCTCGCGCCGGACGTGCCGACCATCGCCGAAGCCGGCGTCAAGGGTTACGAGATGGGCTACTGGTTCGCCGCCTATGCGCCGGCCGGCACGCCGCCCGCCGTGGTCAAGCGCCTGAACGAACTGCTCGTCAAGGCGGCGAAGAGCGAGTCCGCGAAGACCGGCTTCTACGAGCCGACCGGCACCGAGGTGTTCACGAATTCCCCGGAAGAGATGGCGAAGTTCCAGGCCGCCGAATCGCAGAAGTGGGGCGGCATCGTGAAAGCGGCAGGCATCGAGGCGGAGTGAGTCCGACAGCGGGACCCCTATAATCGCCGCCGCTGGAGATGGCATTCCTCCATGAACCGCAGCGGCATCGCCCGCAGCTGATGATGCCTACAGACACCTGATCGACGCAGGGCTGTAGGCGTTCGCGCTTGATTCTTGCTGGTCGATCAGGCCTTCGTGCCCACACCTGATCGCAATGACCCGCTTTCGACGACCCGAACAACTCGAGCTTCTTCCGTACATCGGCAAATGGCTCGTGATCGCCAGCGTGGTGGCCTTGCTGGCCGGCTCCGCTTCCGCCTTCTTCCTCTTCGCGCTCGACTGGGCGACCACCTTTCGCGAGGCGAACCGCCGGATCATCTGGCTGCTGCCCCTGGCCGGCTTCGCGGTGGGCTGGGTCTACCACAAGCTCGGCAAGCCGGTGGATGCCGGCAACAACCTGCTCATCGACGAGATCCACGACCCCAAGAAGGTGGTACCGCTGCGCATGGTGCCGCTGGTGCTCGGCGGCACCGTGATCTCGCACCTGTTCGGTGCCTCGGTGGGCCGCGAAGGGACGGCGGTGCAGATGGGCGGCGCGCTGGCCGATCAGCTCACCCACCTCTTTCGCATGAAGCGCGAGGACCGGCGCATCCTGCTCATGGCCGGCATCAGCGCCGGCTTCGCCTCGGTCTTCGGCACGCCGCTGGCGGGCGCGATCTTCGGGCTGGAAGTGCTGGCGATCGGACGCATGCGCTACGACGCCCTCTTCCCCTGCATGGTCGCGGCCATCGTCGCCGACCAGGTCGGCCTGGCCTGGGGCGTGCACCACACGCACTACGCCATCGGCCCGGTGGTGCCGGTCGCGTTCTGGAGCGTGGTCGCGGTGGTGGTGGCGGGCATCGCCTTCGGCCTCACCGGGCTGGTCTTCGCGACCGCGACCCACAAGCTGAGCGCGTTCATGAAGCGCCGCGTCGGCTACCCGCCGCTGCGGCCGTTCATCGGTGGCGTGGTGGTGGCGACCGCGGTGTGGGCGATCGACGGCTACCGCTACATCGGCCTGGGCATCCCGACCATCGTCGAGGCCTTCCACCAGCCGCTCGCGCCCTGGGACTTCCTGGGCAAGCTGGTGTTCACCGTGGCCTCGCTCGGCACCGGCTTCAAGGGCGGCGAGGTCACGCCGCTCTTCTACATCGGCGCGACGCTGGGCAACGCGTTGGCGCCGCTGCTGCACCTGCCCTACGCGATGCTCGCTGGCATCGGCTTCGTCGCGGTCTTCGCGGGCGCGGCCAACACGCCCGTCGCGACCATCGTGATGGCGGTGGAACTGTTCGGCCCCGAGATCGGGCCGCTCGCCGCCATCGCCTGCATCGCCAGCTACCTGTTCTCGGGCCATGCCGGCATCTACCACGCCCAGCGCGTGGGCCACAGCAAGCACCGCGGTTCGTTGCCGGAAGAATTGCGCATCGCGGATGTCGCTCAGTTTCGCAAGCAGGCGGCCAGCACGAAGCTCGCAGCCGAGAAAGAAAAGATGGGTCTCCCTCCCTCCAGCAAGGCCTGACACAGGAGCGACACGACGACGACCAAGAATCACCGTCGACCGGTCCGAACCTCATTCCTTCCCACTGGAGAACCATCATGAGCGATCACACCATTGCCGAACATCACAAGGAAGCCGCCAAGCACCACGAGAAGGCCGCCAAGCACCACCACGAGGCCGCCAAGCACGCCGACAAGGCCGACCTCACCGCGGCCAGCCACCATGCGCACACGGCGCACGGTCATTCGCTGAACGCGATGGACCACGCGCAGCACGCCGCGAAGAAGCACAGCGCCAAGCACGAGTGAGAAGGCGACTGCGCGCCGCGCCGCCGACCTGCCGGGACGCGGCGCATCCATGGCGCGCCCAGCGCCAGGGTTCGGGAAGATCCGACGTGACTTCTTCTTCGGACGCGCCGGAGCCGGCGCCGCAGACCGACCCGCCGCTGCCGGCGCTCGCGCTGACCGTCGATCGACACGACGACGGGCACTACTTCTGGGCCGTGCTCGAATCCTTCGATCGCTCGGAAACCTACGAGCGATTGTTCGAGTCGTCGACCGGCTTCACGACCTACGTGGCCGCACTGCAGGCCGGTTCGGCAGCGCTGGCGGTCCTGGCCGCGCAGCGTCGCTGAGCGCGCCATGCGCCGGGCGTCAGCCCGAATTCCCGCTTGAACCACCGATGCAGGTGGCTCTGGTCCGCGAAGCCGGCCTCGACGGCGACGTCGGCCAGGGTCCGGGTCGGATCGCGCATCAGTTCTCGCGCGGTCGCGAGCCGCGCGCGCAGCACGTAGCGGTGCGGCGCGCAGTCGAAGGCGGCCCGGAACTGCCGGCTGAAATGGTCCACGCTCAGCCCCATCAGCCCGGCCAGCGCCGCCAGCGACAGGTCGTCGCCCAGGTGTCCCGCGATGTGCTCGCTGACCCGGCGGCACTGCGCGGCGTCGAAACCGCCCTCGCCCAGCCTGGAGCGCACCTCGCCGTGCGAGCGCACCAGCTGCACCGCCAGCTGCAGGCCGAGCGAGCGGGTCATCAGGCGCGCGCCCGGTCGCTGGAAGGCGGCCTCGTCGGCCATCGCGTTGGCCAGTTGCGCGATGCCGGGGTCGCGGATGCGCACGCAGTCGTTGAGCCGGAAGCTGCCGTAGCCGGGGCCGTGGATCTCGGCCGCGACCCGGTCGAGCATCGCCGGCTGGATGTAGATGTGCACCACGTCGATCGCTTCCGACCACGACCACTGGCCGGTGCTGGCGACGTTCTTCAGCGAGATGTCGCCGGCGCCGACCGGGCTGCTGTGCAGGTGGCCGTCGATGCTGCGTTTCATGGTGGCGTGCGCCTGCCGATAGACGATGACCACGTGGCTCGCGGTCCAGATGTTGGCGGTGCTGGGCGTGAAGTTGAAGCCGCGCACCGACATGTCGTCGCCGTCCTGGTCGATCGGGTCGAGCCAGGTGCGGCCTGGCACGTGCTGCAGCATTTCGCTGGGGCGGACGGTGAGCATGGGCGCATTCTGGTCCAACCATTGAATGGCTCGCTTCGGGTAAGTCCCTACCGTTCGTCGTGAACATCCAATGCTGCGCGGCCGCTCCATGCAAGACGCCGTCAACGGCGGCTCCTAGAGTGCGGCGAGCGAAAAACCCCACGGAGACTCCCACCATGACCCTGCGGCGCCGCGATGCACTCGGACTCGGAGCGGCCTGGGCCGCCTCGGCCATCGGCGCGACCGCGCCGATGGCGGCGCATGCCGAGTCGCGCTTCCCGGCCGGCCCGATCCGGCTGATCATCCCGACGCCGCCCGGCGGCGGCCTCGACGCGCTGGCGCGGGTCTTCTCGCAGCAGCTGAGCGCGCACTACGGGCAGCCGGTGCTGGTCGAGTCGCGCGCGGGCGCCAACACGGCGATCGCCGCCGCCTATGTCGCTGCGGCCGCGCCCGACGGCCTCACCCTGCTGATGACCTTCACCTCGCTGCAGCTCAACACGATCACGATGCCCAAGCCGGGCTACCGCATGAGCGACCTGGCGCCGATCATCCTGACCGAGCTGTCGCCGGTCGGATTCGCGGTCAATGCGCAGGTGCCGGCGCACGACATGCGCGAATTCATCGCGCTCGCCAAGCGCCATCCCGGCACCTACAACTACGCCACCTACGGCGCGGGCTCGGTCGCCAACTTCATGGGCGAGTCGCTCAACGTGACCGAGGGCCTCGACCTCACGCAGGTCCCTTACAAGGGCGCCGCGCCGGCCCTGCTGGACCTGATCGGCGGCCAGGTCACCTCGGCCTTCAGCGATGCCGGCTCGATGGCGCGCGAGGAAGCCGCATCGGGCCGGGTGCGCATGCTCGGCGTCAACGGCGCGACGCGGATGAAGTCCTATCCGCAGGTGCCGACCTTCTCCGAGCAGGGCCTCGCCGAGCTGGACCTGCCGGCCTGGCATGGCCTCTTCGCGCCGGCGGCGACACCGAAGCCGGTCATCGACGAGCTGGCGCACGAGATGGGCCGCATCATTCGCCTGCCGGAGGTCAGCGGACGCATCTACGACCTCGGCTTCGAACCCTCGGGCCTCGCCGGCGCCGACTTCTCGCGCTACATCGACCAGACCGGCAAGACGCTCGAAGCCTTGTTCAGGTCGGGCCGCATCAAACTGGAATGACCATGTCTTCTTCACCCGACTTCGAGGTCCGCGCCACCGGCCTGTGGTTTCCCGAAGGGCCGATCGCGCTGCGCGACGGCTCGGTGCTGCTGGTCGAGATCGGCGCCGGCTGCCTGACCCGCATCGCGCCGGAAGGCCGCGCCGAGCGCGTCGCCGAAACCGGTGGCGGTCCCAACGGCGCCGCACTCGGCCCGGACGGCGCCTGCTACGTGTGCAACAACGGCGGCTTCCGCTGGGGCGGCGATGCGCAGAACGGCCGCTTCCCGGCCGGCCGCGCCGCCGACTACGCGGGCGGCCGCATCGAGCGCATCGACCTGGCGAGCGGCCAGGTGCAGCGGCTGCACGAGCGCACGCCGCGCGGACCGCTCTCGGGGCCGAACGACATCGTCTTCGACAAGGGCGGCGGCTGCTGGTTCACCGACCTCGGCCACATGGGCGAGACCGCGATCGAGCGCGGCAGCATCTGCTACGCGCCGGCCGACGGCGGCGCGCTTCGCCTGGCGGTGCAGCCGATGCTCACGCCCAACGGCATCGGCCTCTCGCCGGACGAGAAGACGCTCTACGTGGCCGAGACCGTGACCGCGCGCCTCTGGGCCTTCGACATCGTGGCGCCGGGCGAACTGGCGCTGCAGCCGATGCCGCCGGCGCTGAGCCCGGGCCGCCTGCTCTACGCCGCGGCCCACTACTGCATGTTCGATTCGCTGGCGGTCGAGGCCGGCGGCAACATCTGCGTGGCCACCATCGGGGTCGGCGGACAAGCCTCGCCGGGCGGCGCCGGCATCACGGTGGTCGCGCCCGACGGCCGTCTGGTCGAGCAGGTCTACCTGCCCGACCGCGCGACCACCAACATCTGCTTCGGCGGGCCGGACCTGCGCACCGCGTTCGTCACCCAGTCGCGCAGCGGTCGGCTGCTCGCGATGCCCTGGCCGCGGCCCGGCCTGGCGTTGAATTTCGGCGCGTAGAAGCGAAGACCGCGTCGGCGTCGGGTCATCGCCGATCGCCGTAAGGTCGGCGCATGACCACACCCAACGCTTCATCCTCCGGCACCTTCAAGGTCGGCGACATCCAGATCCACCGCCTGGGCTTCGGCGCCATGCGCATCACCGGCACCGGCATCTGGGGCGCGCCCGCCGACCGTGCCGAGGCGCTTCGCACCTTGCGCCGGCTGCCGGAGCTCGGCGTCGATTTCATCGACACCGCCGACAGCTACGGCCCCTTCGTCAGCGAAGACCTGATTCGCGAGGCCCTGCATCCGTACAAGGGGCTGCTGATCGCCACCAAGGGCGGCCTGACCCGCTCCGGGCCCGACCAGTGGGCACCGGTCGGTCGCCCCGAATACCTGCGCCAGTGCGTGCACATGAGCCTGCGCCGGCTCGGCGTCGAGCGCATCGACCTCTGGCAGTTGCATCGCATCGACCCCAAGGTGCCGCGCCAGGAGCAGTTCGAGGCGATCCGCGACATGCAGAAAGAGGGCCTGATCCGCCACTTCGGCCTGAGCGAAGTGAACGTCGAGGAGATCGAGGCCGCGCGCAAGGTGCTGCCGGTGGTGACGGTGCAGAACCGCTACAACCTGGTCGACCGCGGCAGCGAGGCGGTGCTCGACCATTGCGAGAAGCAGGGCATCGGCTTCATCCCGTGGTTCCCGCTGGCTTCCGGCGACCTGGCCCGCCCGGGCTCGAAGCTCGACGAGATCGCGAAGAAGGCCGGCGCCAGCGCCAGCCAGGTGGCACTGGCCTGGGTGCTCAAGCGCAGCCCGGTGATGCTGCCGATTCCCGGCACCGGCAAGGTCGCGCACCTGGAGGACAACGTCGCCGGCGCCGCCGTGAAGCTGTCCGACGCGGACTTCAGCACGCTGGACGCGCTGGGCCGCAAGGCGTCGGGCTGAGCGCGGTCGGCGTTCGCGTCAGCTGACGAGCGCGATCTTGCCGCGCAGGTGCCCGGCCATGAGGCGGCGATAGGCCTCCACCACGCGCTCCAGCGGATAGGTCGAATCGATCGGCAGGCGCACCTCGCCGGATGCGATCAGCTCTGCCAGTTGCAGCAGTTCGGCCGGCTGGCCGGCCGCGCCGCCGACCGTGCCGATACCGTGCTGCGCCGCGAAGTCGTGCGACACGATGGTGTTGATGCGGCGCGCCGGGATGCCGAGCGCGAGCGCCGCCTCGAGCGTCGGGATGCCGTTGTTGTCGAGCACCGCGGTGATGCCCTCGGGCTCGAGCCGCGCCACGAGGCCGTCGCCGTAGTCGATCGGCTTCACGCCGAGGTCGGCCAGGAAAGCATGGTTGTCGGGACCGGCGGTGCCGATCACCCTGGCGCCGGCGCGCAAGGCCAGCTGCGCCGCCAGCAGGCCGACGCCGCCGGCGGCCGCGCTCACCAGCACGACGTCATCCTTCGTCAGCGCCAGCGAACGCACGCTGGCGCAGGCGGTGCGCCCGGCGATGTCGAGCGAGCCGGCCTGCTCGATGTCGAGGCCTTCGGGCTTGCGCAGCGCGCTCTCGGCCGGCACCACCACGTAGTCGGCCTGCGCCAGGAAGCGGCGGCCGCCGAAGACTTCGTCGCCGACCGAGAAGCCGCTCACACCGGCGCCCACCTCGTCGACCACGCCGGCGTAGTCGTTGCCGTTGCCCGAAGGCAGCACCGCGCCGAACATCTTGGCCGCCGCCGGCGAGCCGAAGATCTTCCAGTCGACCGGGTTGAGGCCGGCGACCTGGACCCTCACGCGCAACTGGCCGGGGCCGGCGCGCGGCGGATCGACCTCGACCACGCGAAGCACGTCGGGGCCGCCGAATTCCTTGAACTGCACGAAACGGGACATGAACTTTCCTTCTTCGAAGCTGGGCTGCGGATGCTAGGCCTCCTTCCGGATCCGCACAGGCACGCGGCGATCAACCCTTTTCGTCACGCCAGCGTTGCCACGGCGCCGGCGCCTCGAAGGCCAGGCGCAGCCGCTCGATGAAGAGGCGGGTCTTCGCGTTCACCTGCCTGGCGCTCGGCGTGATCGCATGGAGCGGCAGTTCGGGGCTGCGCCAGTCGGGCAGCACGGGCAGCAACTCGCCGCGCGCAAGCTGCGGCGCGAAGACGAAGTCGGGTCCGTAGACGATGCCGAAGCCCGCCAGCGCGACCTCGAGCATCACCGCGGTGTGGTTGGCGGTGAAGCGGCAGCGCGCCGGATGCTCGACCACTCGGCCGTCGGCGGCCTCGAAGCGCCAGGGCGCGGTGGTCACCTCGCCGATCCAGCCGATCAGCGCATGCTGCTGCAGGTCGGCAGGCGCTCGGGGATGCCCGGTCGCGGCCAGGTAGCGCGGCGAGGCGCAGGCCATCAGGCGGCAGTCGGCGAGCTTGCGGGCCGCGAGCTCGGAATCGGCGAGCCGGCCGATGCGCAGCGCGAGGTCGATGCCTTCCTCGACCAGGTCGACGAAGCGGTCCTGCAGGTGCAGGGCGACGTCGACGCCGGCGAACTCGGTCATGAAGCCGGCGACGATCGGCCCCAGGTACATCGAGCCGAAGGTGACCGGTGCGGCGATGCGCAGGCTGCCCCGCGGCGAGGCCTGCAGGTCGGCGGCTTCGTCGTCGGCCTCCTTCAGGTCGTCGAGGATGCGGCGCGCGCGGTCGAAGTAGGCTCGGCCGGCATCGGTGAGGCTCAGGCGCCGGGTGCTCCGCTGCAGCAGCCGTGCCGCCACCTCGTCTTCGAGCGACGACAGGTAGCGACCCGCCATCACCGCCGACAGGCCGTGGCGCCGGCCGGCGGCGGCCAGGCTGCCTTCCTCGACGGCCGAGACGAAGACGGAGAGCGAAAGGAAGCGGTCCATGGGATTCGGTATCTTGGGTTTCGACTGCACAGACGATCGGTGCGATTCTCAACCCGAACGAAGCTCTCCAGAATCGAGCCACCAAGGAGAACCCACCATGAAGATCGACCATCGAGGCATCGAACTGAACGTCCAAGACATCGGCACCGGCAACACCGCCCTCGTCTTCCTGCACCACTGGGGCGGCTCGTCGCGCACCTGGGGCGCGGTGATCGAGCAGCTTTCGCCGCGCTACCGCTGCATCGCGATCGACGCCCGCGGCGCCGGCGGCTCCGATGCGCCAGCCAGCGGCTACGGCACCGCGGACCACGCCGGCGATGCCCGCGCGGTGATCCAAGCGCTCGGCCTCTCGCGCTACCTGCTGGTCGGCCATTCGATGGGCGGCAAGGCCAGCCAGCTGCTCGCATCGCAGCGGCCGACGGGCCTTGCCGGCGTCGCGCTGGTCGCTTCCTCGCCGCCGTCGCCGATGGCGATCGACGAGGCCCAGCGCGTCCAGATGAAGAAGGCCTACGCCAGCCGCGAGGCGGTCGAATGGACGCTCGACCACGTGCTGCTCGGCAGCCCGGTCGCGCCCGACGTGCGCGAGATGCTGATCGACGACGCGCTGCGCCTGAGCGCACCGGCCACCAGCGGCTGGCTCGACATCGGCAGCCGCGAGGACTTCGGCGCCGAGGTCGCGACGGTGGATGTCCCGGTGCTGATCCTGGCCGGCGAACTCGACCGGGTCGATCCGCCGGAAGTCGCGAGGCAGCACATCGTCCCGCGCCATCCCGCGGCCGCGCTGCACTTCCTGCCGGGCAAGGGCCACCTGCTGCCGGTGGAGGCGCCGGCGGAGGTCGCGGAGCGGATCGACGACTTCGCGCAAACGCTCGACGCTGCAAGGGCGGCCACGAGGGGTTGAATCCGCGCGCCGGGAGGCCGGTCGGCCGCTGACGTGAAAATGGGCCGATGCGTTCCTGCGTTCCCTCTCTCTCCCAAGCCCCGCGCGCCCTCCTCCTCTTCGTCACCGCACTCTGCCTCGCCAGCTGCGCCAGCCTCCATCGCGGCGTGGCCGACGGCCGCATCGAATCGCTGATCGCCCGCATGACGGTCGAGGAAAAGGTCGGCCAGCTGAGCCTCTATGCACCGGCCGGCGAGATCGTCGGCAACCCGCAGGCGGCGCACCAGAGCGCCGAGCGCGAACTGGCCGACATCCGCGCCGGGCGCATCACCGGCTTCTTCAACGGCCAGGGGCTGGAGGCCAAGCGACGGGCCCAGCAGGCGGCGGTGAAGGAGTCGCGCCTGGGCATCCCGCTGATCTTCGCGGCCGACATCATCCACGGCTTTCGAACCGTGTTCCCGGTGCCGCTCGGCGAGGCCGCCAGCTGGGAGCCGGCGCTGGCCGAGCGCACCACCCGCGCGTCGGCCGAGGAAGCCAGCTCGGACGGCTTCCGCTGGACCTTCGCGCCGATGGTCGACATCGCGCGCGATGCGCGCTGGGGCCGCGGCGTCGAAGGCGCGGGCGAGGACGTGCTGCTGTCCAGCCGGTTCGCGGCGGCGCGGGTGCGCGGCTTCCAGGGCCCGGACCTGTCGCGCCCGGACGCGATGCTGGCCACGCCGAAGCACTTCGCCGGCTATGGCGCGGCCGAAGGCGGCCTCGACTACAACACCGTCGACCTGTCGGAACGCACGCTGCGCGAGGTCTACCTGCCGCCCTTCAAGGCCGCGATCGATGCCGGCGCGCTGTCGATCATGAGCGCCTTCAACGAGATCAGCGGCATCCCGTCGAACGCCAACCGCGCCTTGCTGACCGGCATCCTGCGCGGCGAGTGGGGCTTTAAGGGCTTCGTGGTCTCCGACTACACCGCCGACGAGGAACTGATCGCCCACGGCTTCGCCGCCGACGGCCGCGAGGCCGCCAAGCGCGCCTTCCTGGCCGGCACCGACGTCAGCATGCAGAGCGGCCTCTACATGCGCTGGCTGCCCGAGCTGGTGGCCTCGGGCGAGGTGCCGATGGAGCGGCTCGACGACGCGGTGCGCCGCGTGCTGCGGGTCAAGGAGAAGCTGGGCCTCTTCGACGCGCCCTTCCGCGGCCTCGAGGACGACCCGCCCGGTACCACCCGCTACGACGCCGCCGCCCACCAGGCGCTGGCCCGCGAGGCGGCGCGGCGCTCGATCGTGCTCCTGAAGAACCAGGGCGACCTGCTGCCGCTTTCGAAGTCGGGCACCCGGATCGCGCTGATCGGGCCCTTCGCCGGCATGTCGGACCTGTTCGGCCCGTGGATGGTGTTCCGCGGCCAGGCCGCACCGGTGAGCATCGAGGACGCGCTGCGCGGCGCGCTCGCCGACCCGTCGCTCCTGAGCGTCTCGCGTGGCTCGAACGTCGAGACGGCGCTCCCCGGCGGCATCGACGCCGCGGTGGCCGCAGCGCGCGCCGCCGACGTGGTGGTGCTGTCGATCGGCGAGAGCGAGAAGATGTCGGGCGAGGCCAGTTCGCGCAGCGACATCGAGGTGCCGCAACCGCAGCAGGACCTGGCCAACGCGATCGCCGCCACCGGCAAGCCGGTGGTCGTGCTGCTGCGCAACGGCCGCGCGCTGGCGTTGAAGCAGGGCGTGCGGGATGCCCGCGCGATCCTGGTGACCTGGTTCCTCGGCTCGCAGACCGGCCCGGCGATCGCCGACATCCTCTTCGGCGACGCCAGTCCGTCGGGCCGGCTGCCGGTGAGCTTCCCGCAGACGCCGGGCCAGGTGCCCTACTACTACAGCCACAAACGCACCGGCCGGCCGGAGCTCGCGGACCATCCCGACCTGTCGTACCGCGCCCGCTACATCGACGCCACCAACGAGGCGCTCTATCCCTTCGGCTTCGGGCTCGGCTACGCACCCGTGCGCTACGAGGCGCTCGAGGTCGGGCCGGCTCAACTGGCGTGGAACGGCACGCTCAGCGTGAAAGCGCGCATCGCCAACACCGGCCATCGCGACGTCGAGGAGACCGCGCAGCTCTACATCGGCAACCGCGCCGCCAGCGTGACCCGGCCGGTGCGCGAGCTGAAGGCCTTCCGCAAGGTGAACGTGCCGGCCGGCGGCGCGACCGAGGTCGAATTCACGCTGTCGCGCCGCGACCTGGAGTTCATCGGGCAGGACCTGCAGCCGACGGTGGAGCCGGGGCAGTTCGACCTCTGGGTCGGGCCCTCTGCGGTCGGCGGGCTGCATTCGACCTTCGTGCTGGCGCCCGGTTGATGCCGTCTCGCGACGCTCAGACGACGTCCGGCTCGACTTCGCTGATCTTGCGCATGTCGGCCACCGCGCGGCCTTCCGGCGAGGAAGTCACCGCATCGACATAGCGCATGCCGAAGGCCAGGTCGTCGCCCCGGTAGTTGCGCACCGAGAAGACGTCGGCACCCAGCAGCGGATCGCGCGCCTTCACGCTCAGCATGAGGTTGAGGTCCGCGAGCACCGGGCTGTCGGCGTCGATGCCGGCCAGCGGGCTGTCGGCATCGATCTCGTGGATCAACGTCCAGGTCATCGGGAAGTACGGGAAGTCGCTGCGCATCAACCGCAGGTCGACCGCACGGCGCAGCCGCTGGCCGTCGGGGCCGACGTCGAGCACCAGCATGGTCAGGCGCGCGGCGGCGTCGATCAGCGCATTCACCCGGCCGTTGCCGATCCGGATCATCAGGCTCGGGCGGCCGTCGCGCCGGGTGACGACCGCGGTCTCGGCCAGGATCAGCTTGGACTTCGGCTTGGAGAAGCGCACGAAGAAGAGGCCGGTCATGGTCGCGGTGAGCACCATGCCGAGCAGGATCTCGATCGTCGAGACGATGTGGCCGTAGCGCGTGGCCGGCGCCATCACGCCGTAGCCGACGGTGGCCAGCGTCTCGACGCTGAAGAAGAAGGCGGTCGCCAGCGAACCCGGCGGCACGTTGGCGATGCAGCCCGGCACCGCCGTGTAGAGCAGCGCGAACACCAGGTTGATGCCCAGGTAGATCGCCACCAGCATCGCGAAGAACTGCGGCCAGCTCAGCATGATCGCCAGGTGGTACGGGTCGCTGAACTCGAAGCGCGCGATGCCGAGCTTTTCCATGGTCACGGCGCTCGCGCGCGAGCGCATCGCGACGTCGACGACGGCCGGCTTGTCCTTCTTCACGGCGTCGGGGTGCCGAAGGTTCAGCGGGCGGCTGGTGCGCCGGCGATCAGCTGCTGCAGCTCGCCGCTGGCGATCAGGCGCTGCACGTCGTCGGCGCCGCCGACCAGCGTGCCGCGCACGAAGACCATCGGGAAGGTCGGCCAGCCGGTCCACATCTTGAGCGCGTTGCGCTCGCGCCATTTGGAGAAGTAGCTCCCGTAGGACAAGTAGGTGTAGGGCACCTTGGCGGCGTCGAGCAGGCGGCGCGCCTTCTTCGGGAAGGGGTTGATGCCCATGCCGACCACCACCACCGGCTGGGCCGCCACCGCGGCCTGCACTTCCCTGAGGATGGCGGTGTTGTGGCTGGCGATCTTCTCGCGGGCGACGGGATGGATCTGGGTTTCGGCAAGCACGGCGCGCGGCATGGGAGTCTCCTCGTAGGTGCGCGAAGCTTACCCGCGCCCATGGCGCCCGATTCAGAAATACAGCGCCAGCACCTCGGTCACGCCGTCGTCGCCGTGGATCGGCAGGGCCAGCATCGCCGGCGCGGCCGGCTCCGCCTGCCGAAGCTGCGGCGCGCCGCCACGCAGGGCGGCGAGCAGCGCCGGGTCGG
>NZ_LMUW01000127.1 GCF_009765735.1 Xenophilus sp. L33 | reverse complement strand
CCGGCGGATGGCGCGTGGCCCCGTGCGCGACCTTGCGCAGCGTGGCGGCCGGCGCGGTCGCGGGCTCGGCCGTCGCGGCGTCCGGCGCGTCCTCCTCGGGGTCCGGCGGCTCCTTCATGCGGAACAGCTGGGTCAGCGCCGAGCGGTACTGCGCCTGGCCGATCGAATTGGTGTCGAAGTGCGAGCCGCCCTCGACCAGCACGAACATCTTCGGCACCGTGGCCGCGTCGTAGAGCTTGCGGCCGAGCGTCGGGTTGATCAGGCTGTCGGCGGTGCCGTGCACCACCAGGAGCGGCGCGCTGAGGTCCTTGACCTTGCTCAGCGCGTCGAAGCGCTGGGTGATCAGCGGCCCGAAGGGCAGCCAGCCCCACTTGAAGCTGGCGGCGACGTCGGCGATCGAGGTGAAGGTGCTCTCGACGATCACGCCCTGCTCGTCCTTCACGCGGGACGCCAGGTCGATGCCGATCGCGCCGCCCAGCGAGTGGCCGAAGATGTAGCGCGGCTGGTCCGGATGATGGGCCGCCAGCCATTGCCAGGCCGCGAAGGCGTCTTCCCGGGCCGAGTCTTCCGAAGGCAGGGCCTTGGAGCTCTTGCCGAAGCCGCGGTAGTCGATCGCCAGCACCGAGAAGCCGAGGTCGTGCATGCGGCGGATGCGCGGCGCCGAGCCGACCACGTTGAAGCGGGCGCCGTGCAGCAGCAGCATGACCGGCGTCTTGGCGGTGTCGTGCGGGCCGCCCAGCCACAGGCCGTGCAGCCGGACCGGCTCGCCGGTCAGCGGGGACTGGTAGTCGATCCAGACGTCGTCCATGCCTTCGCTGATCTCGGCGGTGTTGCCCCAGCTGCGGTCGCTGGGCTGGAAGATCCATTCGCGCTGGTGCTCGTCGAGCGTCGAGCAGCCGCCGGCCAGCAGGGCGACGAGCGTGACGACGGAAGCGAGAACGGTCCAGGATTTCATCGAAGGCTGAAAGACAGGCGCGGCGGAGGAAAAGTTCAACCGGGAACTTGATGCAACGCAGGTGCCCGGTGCGGCGCTGACGGGCGCCAGGAAGGCGCCGACCGGTATTGGACGCTTTTCGGCCATATTTGGCGTCAAAGCCGAGGAAAACCCTTGTTTTTCGCCCGCGTAAAGCTGGCGTCAACGCCCGCGCATGAAGAGGCCGTCCAGCTCGCGCACCGACAGCTGCCGCCAGGTCGGCCGTCCGTGGTTGCACTGGTCGGAGCGCTCGGTGGCTTCCATCTGGCGCAACAGCGCGTTCATCTCGTCGATCGTCAGCTTGCGGTTGGCCCGCACCGCGCCATGGCAGGCCATGGTGGACAGCAGTTCGTTCTGGGCCCGCTGCACCACGGTGCTGGCGTCGTGCTGGCCCAGTTCCGCCAGCACGCTGCGCGCCAGCTCGACCGGATCGCCGTCCGCCAGGGTCGCCGGCACCGCGCGCACCGCCAAGGTGCGCTGGGAGAAGGGCGTGATCTCCAGGCCGAGCGCCGGCAGCACCGCGGCGCAGGCCTCGGCGGTCGCGACTTCCTGCGGCGTCGCGGCGAAGGTGGCCGGGATCAGCAGCGGCTGGCTGCGGATCGCGGCGCCGTCGAGCTGGGTCTTCAGCCGTTCGTACACGATGCGCTCGTGCGCCGCGTGCATGTCGACGATGACCAGGCCCTGGCGGTTCTCGGCCAGGATGTAGACGCCCTGCAGCTGTGCCAGGGCGCGGCCGAGCGGCCAGGCTTCGGCATCCGTGGCATTTGAGGCATCTGGAGCGTCTGCGCGCGGCTGTGCGCCGACGCCAGCCGGCGGCAGCGTCGGCGCGGGGCGTTGCAGCCACTCCGCCGGCATCGCGCCGCCTTCGCGGGCGCTGGGCGTCTCGAGCGATCCGGCCCGCGAAACCGGCCACATCGCCGCCGCATCGCCCAGTCCGCGCTCGGCGCCGAAGGCCATGCCGGGCTGGCTCCAGCCGGCCGAGGCCGGCAGCGGCCGCGGCTTGAAGAAGGGCTCGGCGGGCAGCACGGCCTCGCCGGCGCGCGGCGCCGCCAACGCGTCCTCGATCGCGTGGCGCACCGCCTGGTGCACCTCGCGGCCGTCGCGAAAGCGCACCTCGATCTTGGTCGGATGGACGTTGACGTCGACCCGCGCCGGATCGATCTCCAGGTAGAGCGCGTAGACCGGCTGGCGCTGGCCGTGCAGCACGTCTTCATAGGCGCTGCGGGCGGCATGGGCCAGCACCTTGTCGCGCACGAAGCGGCCGTTGACATAGAAGAACTGCTGGTCGGCGCGCGAGCGGGCGGCGTCCGGAATGCCGGCGCGGCCGGACACCCGCACCGCGCCCGCGCCGTGGTCGACCGCCACGCTCTGGCTCACGAAGTCGGCGCCGAGCGTGTCGCCCAGCCGCTGGTCGCGGCTCGCGGCGCCGCGCCACTGCTCGACCAGCCGGCCGTCGTGCCAGACCGCGAAGCCGACGTCGGGCCGCGCCAGCGCATGGCGGCGCACCGCTTCCAGGCAATGGGCCAACTCGGTGGCGTCGGTCTTCAGGAACTTGCGGCGCGCCGGCGTCGCGAAGAACAGCTCGCGCACCTCGACCGTGGTGCCGATGGCGCGCGCCACCGGCCGCAATTCGCCGGTGCGGCCGTCCAGCGCGAAGGCGCTGTCGGCGCCGGCGCAGCGCGACTGCAGGCTCAGCTCGGCGATCGCGTTGATCGCGGCCAGCGCTTCGCCGCGAAAGCCCATGGTGCCGACGGTTTCCAGCTCGCCGAGGCTGGCGATCTTGCTGGTGGCATGGCGCCTGAGCGCCAGCGGCAGTTCCTCGCGCGGCAGGCCGGCGCCGTCGTCCTCGACCGCGATCAGCCGCACGCCGCCGGCGGAGAGCCGCACCGTGATCTGGCGGGCGCCGGCGTCGAGCGCGTTGTCGAGCAGTTCGCGCACCACCGAGGCCGGCCGCTCGACCACTTCGCCGGCGGCGATCTGGCTGATCAGTTCGTCGGGAAGCTCGCGGATCGGCCTTCTGGAGGCCGTCTCGGCAACGGGTGAAGTGGCAGGCAGGGTGGAGGGAAGGGCGCTCACCCGGCCATTCTAGGAGCGGGGCTTCAGGCCTTCTTCCAGCCCGGGATCATGGCGTTGGAGGGCAGCGTCTCGTCGAGCAGCTTGCGCGAGGTCTCGATGCCGGCGGTCGGCAGCAGCTTCGGATCGAGCAGGCCGACCTGCACCAGCACGCTGGCCTGGTCCCAGTAGATGTGCTCGTGGTAGAGCTTGTCGCCGCGGAACTTGATGAAGGCCTGCAGCGGGATCTCGACCTTCTTGCCGGTCGGCTTGACGCCCGGCAGCATCCACGGGATCTCGGTGGTGTGGGTGAAGCTGAACAGCATCTCGTCGACCACCTGGGTCGCGCCGACGGTGCGCGAGATGGGCGTGAGCGTGGTGTCGGGCGGATTGCTGTTCACGAAGTAGTCGCTGTAGAAGTGGTGCAGTTCCTTGTAGCCCACGCCGCCGGTCATCGTCGGGATGTGGTTGACGTAGGGCTGCGGCACCATGGTGCTCATCGTGTCGTCGACGTTGCGGGTGCCGAACTCGTATTCGCAGTGCTTGTCCCAGAGCGCCGACAGGTCGTAGTTGGGGCCCATCGCGGCCTTCAGCGCGCCGATGGTGCGCTCGTGCGCCATCAGCGCCGAAGGCTTGTGGAAGTGCTCGCCGCCCTTGCGCGCGAAGGCGTGGTCCATGCCGGGGTAGACGTAGAGCGTGACGTTCGGGCGGCCCTGCAGCGTCTTGACGATCTGGTCGCGGGCCTCGGGCGGGCAGAACTTGTCGAGCTCGGCGATGTGCAGCACCAGCGGCGTGCGGATCTTGTCGGACTCGCCCAGCGCGCCGTCGATGCCGACGCCGTAGTAGCCGACCGAGACGTCGGCATCGGTGCGGCAGGCCGCCAGGTAGGCCAGCTTGCCGCCCAGGCAGAAGCCCAGCACGCCGACCTTTCCGGTGCTCACCTCGGGGCGGCCGCGCAGCGTGGTGATCGCGGTCTGGATGTCTTCCATGCCCTTGGCTTCGTCGAAGCCCTGGAAGAAGCCGAAGGCGCGCTTCCAGTCGTCCTCGGTGTAGCCCAGTTCGACGTTCGGCTCCTGGCGCCAGAAGATGTCGGGCACCAGCACCACGTAGCCTTCCTCGGCGTAGTAGTCGGCCACCTCGCGCATGGTGCTGTTGACGCCGAAGATCTCCTGCGCCAGCACCAGGCCCGGGCCGCTGCCGGCGCTCGGAAGCGCCAGGTAGCCGCGAAAGCTGCCGCTGCCGTCGCCGGCCTTCATCTCGATGTATTGACCTGCCATGCAAATTCTCCGGGAGTGAATTCGGGCCGGCGAGCGGCCCTGGACGTGGGTGTGAGAGCGAGTTCCGTGAAAACTTTACGCTCTGATAGTTTAGGCGTAAAGTAGTTTCCGCTGGCGCGAAAGCTGCTTGCCGAAACGTAGATTAACGCGGATTCCACAGAGATGAGCATTCCCAGCCTGCGCGGTCAAGACCACACCGGCATCACCGTGCCCGACATCGAAGCGGCGGTGCGCTTCTTCGTCGACATCGTCGGCTGCGAGCTGGTCACGCGCTTCGGCCCGATCGCCGATCCGAGCGGCAGCTTCATGGCCGACACCCTCGACGTGCACCCCCGCGCGGTCATCGAGCAGATCGCGCTCCTGCGCTGCGGCATGGGCTCGAACATCGAGCTGTTCCAGTACAGCGCCCCCGACCAGCGCGACGCCATCCCGCGCAACAGCGACGTCGGCGGCCACCACATCGCCTTCTATGTCGACGACATCGAGAGCGCGGTCGCCTACCTCAAGGCGCAGGGCGTGCGGGTGCTGGCCGGGCCGCTGCCGATCACCGAGGGTCCGGCCGCCGGCCAGACCATCAACTACTTCCTCGCGCCGTGGGGCCTGCAGCTCGAGCTCATCAGCTACCCGCGCGGCATGGCCTACGAGGCCGGCGCCCGCACGGTGCTGTGGTCGCCGAAGGCGCCCGCCCAGTGATCTCCCCGCGGTGGCGTGCGTCGCCCGCCGACCGCTGATTTCGCCCGTTCCACCATCCAACCATTCAACGAGGAGCAGTCATGTCCGAATTCGATCGCCGTCGATTCATCCAGGCCGGTGCGGGGGTCGCGCTCGGCGCGTCGCCGCTGGCCGGCCTGCTGCTCGCCAGCGCCGAGGCCGCCGATGCGCCGCAAGGCGACTCGCTCACCATCGCCTACAACGTCGGCCTGCCGAGCTGGGACCCGACCACCGGCCCGTCGGCGGTCAACCCGGCGGTGCAGGGCGTCTGGAAGGCGGTGTTCGACCAGTACATCGACCAGGCCGCCGACCTGTCCTTCAAGCCGGCCCTCATCAGCAAGTGGGGCTGGAACGCCGACAAGACCAAGATCGAGATCGAGCTGCGGCCCGATGCGGTGTGGCACGACGGCACGCCGGTGACCCCGGCCGACGTGGTCTGGAACCTCAAGCGCGCGGGCGACCCGAAGGCCGGCAATCCGGTGGCCGGCATCATCTGGGGGAGCGTCGACAACTTCCAGGTCTCGGGCAACAAGATCACCGCCGACGTCAAGCAATACGTGGCCGACTACTTCAAGTGGATGGGCTTCCTCACCGGCTACATGATCCCGTCGGCCTACTACGAGAAGGTCGGCGCCGCCGGCTTCGAGAAGGCGCCGATCGGCTCCGGCCCCTACCAGATCGACGAGTTCGTGCAGGGCTCCTACGTGCGCCTGAAGGCCTTCGACAAGTACTGGGGCCCGAAGCCGGCCTTCAAGACGGTCACCATCAAGTTCGTCACCGACCCGAGCGCGCGGGTGGCCGAGATCGAGAGCGGCAAGTCGGACGTCACGCTGGCGGTGCCCTTCGAGGAATTCGACCGGCTCAAGAAGCTGCCGAACCTCACCGGCGTGAGCTCGCCGATCACCGACATCGCGATGCTCTTCATCACCAACGTCGAGCCGATGACCGACGACAACGTGCGCCAGGCCGCGGTGCACGCGGTCGACAAGCAGGCGATCGTCAAGCGGCTCCTGCGCGGCTACGGTGTGGTGGTCGACACCATGCAGGCGCCCGAATACGAGGCCTTCGATCCGAGCATCAAGGTCAAGTACGACCCGGAGCTGGCCAAGCAGCTCCTGGCCAAGTCGGGCTACAGCGTCGACAAGCCGGTGAAGTTCACGATCCAGACCACGCGCGGCTACCTGCCCAAGGACTACGAGACGATCCAGGCGATCGTCGGCATGTGGCGCAAGGTCGGCATCGAGGCCAACATCGAGACCTACGAGATCGCCAAGCACTTCGAGCTGCGCCTGTCGCACAAGCTGGCGCCGATGGCCTTCTACGACTGGGGCGACGCCATCGGCGACCCCAACGATTCCACCGGCTTCTCGATGTTCGGCCCGAGCCCGCACTCGGCCTGGAAGTCCAAGGAGCTGGACGCGATGATCGGCCCGCTGTGGGGCGAGAAGGACGAGGCCAAGCGCATCGCCGGCTGGAAGGCGGTCGACAAGTACATCGCCGACAACGCGCTCCTGCTGCCGCTCTACCAGCAGGTGCAGACCATCGTCTTCAAGAAGAACCTGGCGGTGAAGCCGCACCTGGCCGGCTACCTGCTCGCGCAGTCGGTCGGCAAGGCCAAGGCCGCCTGAGCTGCCGGCGATGGCGCTGAGACGATTGCTCTGGGCGCTGCCGACCCTCTTCGGCGTGCTCGTGGTGGTGTTCGTGCTGCTGCGGGTGGCGCCGGGCGATCCGATCTCGATGATGGTGGGGCCGGGCGCGACGCCGGCCGACATCCAGGCGCTGCGCGCGCTCTACGGCTTCGACCGCAGCCTGCCGGCGCAGTTCTTCATCTACCTGGGGCAGGCCGCGAGCGGGCATTTCGGGCAGTCGATCAGCCTGAAGCGCGACGTGCTCGAACTGGTCGCGGCGCACCTGCCGCTGACGCTGGAGCTGTCGCTGCTGGCACTCCTGATGGCGGCGTTGATCGGCACCGCCGCCGCGCTGGCCGCGGTGACCTGGCGCGGCAGCTGGGTCGAGCGCGGCATCGACGTCGCGACCGGCTTCGTCACCGCCATTCCCGACTTCCTCTGGGGGCTGGCGGGCATCCTCTTCCTCGGCGTGCTGCTGCCGGTGCTCCCGGTCTTCGGGCTGCTCGACGCCGACCTGCGCTTCGAGCCGGCCAGCGGCTTCATGCTCACCGAGAGCCTGCTGCGCGGTCAGTTCGAGGTCTTCGGCTCGGCGCTCTACCACCTGGTGTGGCCGGCGCTGTCGCTGGCCCTGCCGCTCGCCGCGATGATCGCCCGCGTGCTCAAGGCCTCGCTGCTCGAGGTGCTGGCGCAGGACTACATCCTGGTGGCGCGCGTGAAGGGCTTCAGCCCGTGGCAGGTGCTGTGGCGCGAGGCGCTGCGCAATGCGCTCGGCCCGGCGCTCACCCTGACCGGCGTGCAGTTCACCTTCCTGATCGGCGGCACGGTGCTGATCGAGCGGCTCTTCGGCCTGCCGGGCCTCGGCAACATGGCGATCGACGCGGTGATCAACCGCGACCTGCCGCTGATCCAGGGCATCGTGCTGACCTTCGCCGTGCTGTTCATCCTCGTCAACCTGGTCGTCGACCTGCTCAACACCTGGCTCAATCCGAAGCTGCGCGCATGACATTGCCCCATCTCCAGAAGCGCGTCTGGTTCGGCGCGACCGTCATCCTGCTGCTGCTGGTCTGCGCCATCTTCGCGCGCTGGATCGCGCCGCACGACCCGCTCGACCAGGACCTGATGGCCGCCAGCCTGCCGCCGTCGTGGAGCCCCGACGGCGACGCGGCGCACTTCTTCGGCACCGACAGCCTGGGCCGCGACATCCTCTCGCGGCTCATCTGGGGCGCGCGGCCGGCGATGATCGTCGCCTTCGCCGGCGCCACCTTCGCGGCCATCGCGGGCACCGCGCTGGGCCTCTGGGCGGGCTTTCACGGCGGCCTGGTCGACACCGCGATCTCGCGCCTGGTCGACATCTGGATGTCCTTCCCGGCGGTGCTGCTGTCGATCGTGCTGGTGGCGCTGGTCGGCAGCGGCCTCGGCTCGGTGGTGCTGGCGATCGCGATCATCGACTGGACGCGCTTCTGCCGCGTGGTGCGCGCCGAGACCCAGGTGCAGGCCAGCCTCGACTACGTCACCTCGGCCCGCACCATCGGCCAGTCGCGCAGCGCCACCCTGTGGCGCGAGGTGCTGCCGAACGTGCTGCCGCTGCTCCTGACCCTCTTCACGCTCGAGATGGGCATCGCGGTGGTGGTGGAGGCGATCCTGTCCTTCGTCGGCCTCTCGGTCTCCGGCGACATGCCGACCTGGGGCGGCCTGGTGCAGGAAGGCCGGCTCTACGTCAACCAGACGCCCTGGCTGCTCGGCCTGCCGATCGCCGCCATCGCGATCACCGTGCTGGCCTGCAATGCGCTGGGCGACGGCCTGCGCGAATCGCTCGACCCGCTGATCGCGAAATAAGCACCATGGCCTTCTGCCTCCAGATCGACGACCTCCACCTGGCGCTGCGCGCAGCCCGCAAGCGCCCGGCGCGCCTCATCCTGCGCGGCATCGACCTGCGCATCGGCGCCGGCGAGGTGCATGCGCTGGTCGGCGAGTCGGGCGCCGGCAAGAGCATGGTCGGGCGCACCGTGCTGGGCATCGCGCCGCCGGAGATGCAGGTGATGTCGGGCAGCGTGCGCTTCCAGGGCATCGACTGGCTGGGCATGAAGGCCTCCGCCCGGCGCCAGTACCTCGGCCGCGACATCACGCTGATCCCGCAGGACCCGCTGACCGCGCTGAACCCGGGCCACACCATCGGCGCCCAGGTCGGCGACGTGCTGCGGCTGCACCTGAAGCTCGACGCGGCGCAGGCGGCGGCGCGCGCGCTCGAACTGCTGGACGCGGTGCAGATCCGCTCGCCGGCCACGGTGCTTCGGCAGTACCCGCACGAGCTCTCGGGCGGCATGCGCCAGCGGGTGCTGATCGCGATCGCCTTCGCCTGCAAGCCCAAGCTGATCATTGCCGACGAGCCGACCACCGCGCTCGACGTCACGGTGCAGCGGCAGGTGCTGCGTCTCCTGCGCGACCTGCAGCGCAACGAGGGGGCGGCGGTGCTCTTCATCACCCACAACCTCGGGCTGGTGGCCAAGCTGTGCGACTCGGTGAGCGTCATCCATTCGGGCCGCATCGTCGAGCAGGGCGACGTCGGCGCGATCATCGAGGCGCCGCGCACCGCCTACACCCGCTCGCTGTTCGCCGCCACGCCGCGCTACGACCGGCCGGCCGAGAGCCTGCGGCCGATCGAGCCGCAGGTGACCGACGCTCTGTGGGCCGAAGCCAAGTCCTACGACCTCACCTGGTGGCCGACCCGCGCGGCCGCCGAGGCGGCGCGAAGGGCGGCCCGTGGCTGAGGCGCTGCTCGACATCCGCGGGCTCGGCCTGGCCTTGCCCGACCGCTCGCGCCGGCCGCTCTTCGGCAAGGCGCCGCTCCGGCCGATCCTCGAGGGCATCGACCTGAAGGTCGGGCGCGGCGAATGCGTGGCGCTGGTCGGCGAATCGGGCTCGGGCAAGACCACGCTGGCGCGCAGCGTGCTGCGCCTCTACGAGCCGCAGCAGGGCGAGATCGTCTTCGCCGGCCGCGACATCACGCACATGGACGAGCTGGAGCTGCGGCCGCTGCGCAAGCGGATGCAGATGATCTTCCAGGACCCGCTGTCGGCCCTCAACCCGCGCCGCCGCATCGGCGAGATCGTGGTGCAGCCGCTCCTCAGCTTCGGCGCCGTCGCGCCGACGGCGGCTGAATTGAACGCCCGGGCGCGCGCGCTGCTGCAGCAGGTCAGCCTGCCGGCCGACTTCGCGCGCCGCTATCCGCACGAGCTGTCGGGCGGCCAGCGCCAGCGGGTCGGCATCGCCCGCGCGATCGCGCTGGAGCCGGACCTGATCGTCGCCGACGAGATCGTCTCCGGCCTCGACGTCTCCACGCAGGCGCGCATCCTCATCCTGCTGCGCGAGTTGCGCACGCGACTGGGCATGGGCATGATCTTCGTGACCCACGACCTGTCGGTGGTGCGCGTGCTGTGCGACCGCGTGGTGGTGATGCGCGAAGGCCGCGTGGTCGAGGAAGGCCCCACCGAAGCCGTCTTCGCCCGCCCGCAGCATCCCTACACCCGCGCCTTGCTCGACGCGATCCCGCTGCCCGAGATCGACGACGACTGGCTGTCGGGCAAGGACGCCGCCGCCGCCCTGACCTAGAAAACTTTCAAGGAAGACAAGCATGAAGATCCAGGACACCATCGCCCTCGTCACCGGCGCCAACCGCGGCCTCGGGCGCGAACTCGTGCAGCAGCTGCTGGCCGCCGGCGCGGCCAAGGTCTACGCCGCGGCGCGCGATGCCGGCGCGGTGGCCGATCTCGCGAGCGCGCATCCGGGCCGCGTCGAGACGCTGGCGCTCGACATCACGCAGCCGGCGCAGGTCGAGGCGGCGCGCGCCCGCTGCACGGACGTCAAGCTGCTCGTCAACAACGCCGGCATCAACCGCGGCCAGGGCCTGCTCGCCGCCGCCTCGCTGGCCGATGCCGAGGCCGAGGTCCGCACCAACTACCTCGGCACCCTGGCGATGTGCCGCGCCTTCGCGCCGCAGCTCGGCGCCGACGGCGCGATCGTCAACGTGCTGTCGATCCTGGCCAAGGTGGCGCTGCCGGCGATGGGGTCGCTGTGCGCCTCCAAGGCCGCCAGCCTGCGCATGACCGAAGGCGTGCGCGCCGAACTCGCCGCGCGCGGCACGCTGGTGATGGCGGTCATGACCGGCGCGGTCGACACCGACATGAGCCGCGACTTCCAGGGCCCGAAGTCCTCCACCGCCGACGTCGCCAAGGCGGTGCTGGCCGGCCTCGAGAAGGGCGACGAGGAGGTCTACCTGGGCGACATGGCCGCCTGGATCAACGACGCGATGACCAAGGACCCGAAGGGTCTGGAGCGCGAGTTGGCGAAATACCTGCCGGCCTGAGGCCCCGCAGGGCCCGCAAGGGCTGCAAGCTCCGCCGCCGTTCAGAAGTCCGTCATGGCCGGCGGGGATAATCCCCGCCATGGAATTCATCAGCTTTCTCGTCGACTTCATCCTTCATGTCGACAAGCACCTCGAAGCCTTCGTGGTCGCCTACGGTTTCTGGGTCTACGGGCTGCTCTTCCTGATCGTCTTCGTCGAGACCGGCCTCGTGGTGATGCCCTTCCTGCCGGGCGATTCGCTGATGTTCATCGTCGGCGCGCTGTGCGGCGCGGGCCTGATGAGCATCGGCCTCGCGGTGCCGGTGCTGCTGGCCGCGGCGATCCTCGGCGACCAATGCAACTTCAGCATCGGGCGCTACTTCGGGCCGAAGGTGTTCCAGTGGGAAAGCTCGCGCCTCTTCAACCGCAAGGCCTTCGACCAGGCGCACGCCTTCTACGAGCGCTTCGGCGGCGTGACCATCATCCTGGCGCGCTTCATGCCGTTCATCCGCACCTTCGCGCCCTTCGTGGCCGGCGTGGCGGAGATGAACCGCGGCAAGTTCAGCCTCTACAACATCACCGGCGCGCTGCTGTGGGTGCTCGGCATCTGCGCGGCCGGCTACTTTTTCGGCAACCTGCCGGTGGTGCGCGAGAACCTCGAGAAGATCATCTGGGGGCTGATCCTGGTGCCGGGGCTGATCGCGATCTTCGGCGCCTGGCGGGCGCGCCGCGCCGCGGTCGCCCAATGAAAAGCGCGCCCGAAGGCGCGCTTCAAACCTCCCTGAGCGTGGCCAGCCGTCAGTAGGTCGGGCCGTTGTTCGGGTAGTAGTTGTTGCGCTGGTCGGCGCTGCGGCCGACGCTGTTGCCGACCAGGCCGCCGATGGCGGCGCCGCCGACCGTGCTGGCGGTGTTGCCGCCGATCGCATGGCCCAGCACGCCGCCGGCCACCGCGCCGCCGGCCGTGCCGAGTTGCTCGTTGGGGCCGCCTGCGCAACCCGCCAGTGCCATGACGCCCGAGGCGGCCGCGGCCGCGATCCAGATTCGTGTGTTCATCTCGTCCACCTTTCCTGTGTTGGTGGAGTCACTCTAGGGCGATGATTTCGGACCGCTGTAGGAGCCGGCGCCGGTCCGGTGAGCGAATGCGCATCCGCTCGCTGCGCGACGGCGGCGCCGGCCGTGTGGGCCGATCGGCCGCTCGGGCGCTCAGAGCTGCCGGCTGCGGGCCTGCGGCGGGTTCTTCTCGAAGTAGCGCAGGATGCCGCGCATCAGCGCATCGGCCATGGTTTCCTGGTAGGCCGAGGTGCGCAGCTTGGCTTCTTCTTCCGGGTTGCTGATGAAGGCGGTCTCGACCAGCACGCTCGGGATGTCGGGCGCCTTCAGCACCGCGAAGCCGGCCTGCTCGACCTCGCCGCGGTGCAGCTTGGCGCCCATGCTGCGGATCTCGCCCAGCACCGCGCCGCCGAGCTTCAGGCTGTCGTTGATCTGCGCGGTGGTGCTCATGTCGAGCAGCGCGCGCTGCACCTGCACCTCGTGGTTGCCGACGTTCAGGCCGCCGACCTTGTCGGCCTCGTTCTCGTTGTTGGCGAGCCAGCGCGCCGCGCTGCTGGAGGCGCCGCTCTGGCTCAGCGCGAAGACGCCCGCGCCACGCGCCTCGGGCGTGGTGAAGGCGTCGGCATGGATGCTGACGAACAGGTCGGCCTGCACCCGGCGCGCCTTCTGCACCCGCACGCCCAGCGGCACGAAGAAGTCGGCGTCGCGGGTCATGAAGGCGCGCATCGGGCTGCCGGCGATGCTGCTGGCGTTGATGCGTTCGCGCAGCCGGAAGGCGATCTGCAGCACGACGTCCTTCTCGCGTGTGCCCGCCGGGCCGATGGCGCCCGGGTCCTCGCCGCCATGGCCGGGGTCGAGGGCGATGATGATGATGCGGTCGGTCTGGCTCTCGGTGGCCGGCACCCGCACGTTGCTCGGCGGAGGCGGCGGCGACGGTGCCTTGGCGGCGAAGGCCGGCATCGGCATCGGCAACGGACCCTCGGGGGCCAGCGGCCGGTTGGCGGCGCTGACAGACACCGCCGGCGACGGCCGGCTGGACGATTGCGCCATCAGGTCGCCGAGCGGATCGGGTGCGTTCCCCGCGGGCGCGGCCGGCTCCGGCAACGCTTGCGGGCGCGGTGCTGCGGCGACCACGGTGTCGCGGCCCCTGGGTGCCGAAGCGTCGCGCAGGCGCTCGGCGATCAGCGATTCGAGCGGGTCGGCGGCCTGTTCCGGATAGAGGTCGAGCACCAGCCGGTCGCGGTAGGCGGCCACCGGCGCCAGCGAGAAGACCTGCGGCGCCACCGCCTGCTTGAGGTCGAACACGATGCGCACCACGCGCGGCGCGAATTGCCCGACGCGCAGGCCGTTGATGTAGGGGTCGTCGGGCTTGATCTTGCCGACCAGCTCGCGCAGCGCGGGGTTGAGCTCGATGCCGTCGATGTCGACCGCCAGCCGCGGCGGGCTGCCGACGACCCGCTGCTCGGACACCAGCCGGCCGTCGGATTCGATGGTGACGCGGGTGTAGTCGTTGGCCGGCCAGACGCGCACCGCGACGATGGTGGCGCCCCAGGCGATTTCCTGGACGCCGAGGAGGAGGGCGATGCTGCCGCCTTGCAGCAGCGCGCGACGTTTCAGCCCGCCCGCCTTCATGCGGCGGCCAGCAGCCGGCTGCCACGCTCGGTGTGGGCGCGCAGTGTCACGGTGCGGGTGTCGTCGAACATCGCTTCGATTTTAATGGCGAGGTCCGCAAGCGGGAGATGCCCTGTGACGTTTTCTGGCCACTCCGCCAGCTTCAGGCCGGGGCCGGCGAATATGTCACGGAAGCCCGCGTCCTCCCATTCGCGTGGATCGGCGAAGCGGTAGAAGTCGAAGTGGAAGATCGCCAGTCCGTCGGGCGCCTCGTGCGGTTCGACCACCGCGTAGGTCGGGCTCTTGATGCGCCCGCCGATGCCGAGGGCGCGCAGCAGGTGCCGCACGAAGGTGGTCTTGCCGCTGCCGAGGTCGCCCTGCAGCGAGACGAAGGCATCGCGCAGCGCGTCCGAACGGGCCAGCGACTGCGCCATGGCGTCCGTGTCGGCCTCGTCGCGCCAGGTTCGCACCACGCTGTGCGTTTCTACAATCGGCAGGTGATCGGCAGCCATCAACTCGTCAGCAGGATTCAGGCATGGGCCCGGGAGCTGGGATTCTCCCAAATCGGCATCGCGGGTGTCGACCTGTCGAGCGCCGAGCCCGGCCTCGCGCAATGGCTGGCCGAGGGCTTCCACGGCGAGATGCACTACATGGCCGCGCATGGCGCACGCCGGGCGCGACCGGCGGAGCTGGTGCCGGGCACCGTGTCGGTCATCACCGCGCGCATGGACTACCTGCCGCGCGCCACGCCCGACGACTGGCAGCAGGTCGAATTCGCGCGCCTCGAGCGGCCGGGCGAGGCAATCGTCTCGGTCTATGCCCGCGGCCGCGACTACCACAAGGTGCTGCGCACGCGGCTGGCGCGGCTGGCCGAGCGCATCGCCGCGGAGGTCGGGCCCTTCGGGCAGCGCGCCTTCACCGATTCGGCGCCGGTGCTGGAGGCCGAGCTGGCCTCGCGCAGCGGCCAGGGCTGGCGCGGCAAGCACACGCTGGTGCTGGACCGCGACGCCGGCTCGATGTTCTTCCTCGGCGAGATCTACGTCGACATGGCGCTGCCGCCGAGCGAGCCGGTGACGCCGCATTGCGGCAGCTGCAGCGCCTGCATCGACATCTGCCCGACGCAGGCGATCGTCGCGCCGCACCGGCTGGACGCGCGGCGCTGCATTTCCTACCTGACCATCGAGCATCCGGGCGCGATCCCGCTCGAGCTGCGCGCGCCGATGGCCAACCGCATCTACGGCTGCGACGACTGCCAGCTGGCCTGCCCCTGGAACAAGTTCGCCAAGAGGAGCGTGCTGCCCGATTTCGATGCCCGCGACGGCCTCACCGGCCGGCAACTGGCCGAGCTCTTCGCCTGGACCGAAGCCGACTTCCTGCGCTTCACCGAGGGCAGCCCGATCCGCCGCATCGGGCACGAACGCTGGTCGCGCAACGTGGCGGTGGCGCTGGGCAATGCGTTGCGCGGCGGTGACGAAGGTGCGCGGGTCGCGCTGGCCGCGCGCATCGACGACCCGAGCGCGTTGGTGAGGGAGCACGTCGAATGGGCGCTGGCCGCCGGGCCGAGCGCCGCGCTCAGTGGTGCATGACCGCCGAGATCTGCACCGTCCCCGCGTCGAGCGAATGCATCGAGCTCAGGCGCAGCGAGCCGTATCTGGCGACCGGGTTGTCGATCAGCTTGCCGGTGAAGTGGCCGTCGAAGCGCGGGTCCTTGCAGCCGCTGGCGACGAGATCGATCGAGGCGTTGGCCGGCGAGACGAAGTCGGTGCTGCTGCCCTCGAGCTTGCATTCGGCGGCCGGGATGATTCCGTGCACCATGCCGTTCGGCTCGATCAGCAGGCGCCCCGGAAAGACCTGCGACTCGCCCTGCGCCCCGGTGTCCTGCTGCGCGACATAGAGCAGGAAGGGGCCGTTCCAGGCCCCTTGGTAGTGGGTGTAGTCCTGCGCCTGGACCGCGCCCGTCAGCGACCATGCCGCGACGATGACCAGGTGATGGAAGCGCATCGCCGCATGGTAGCAATGCAGGCCCGAAGCCAAGGATCGACAAAGTCACGAACGCCGGGCCCTATTGGTAAGGACAATGACCAAAGCCCGGTAGCATGCCAACTTTTGCCTTTTGACCAAGGGGATTCGATGCCACGTCGTTCATGGGTTGCGGTCGCTGCGGCGGCCGTCGGTGCGCTGACCTTCACGCTCGCGGGCCCCGCCGCGGCGCAGAACTACCCCACCAAGCCGATCGAGCTGCAGGTGCCCTTCGCACCCGGCGGCACCACCGACATCGTGGCGCGGGTCATCTCCGAGCCGCTCGGGCGTGCGCTCGGCGAGACCGTGATCGTGGTCAACCGGCCGGGCGGCGGCGGCATCGTCGGCGCGGCGGAAACCGCCCGCGCCGCGCCGGACGGCTACAAGCTGGGCCTGGCGACCGTGTCGAGCACCGCCGCCAACCCGGCGATCAACCCGAAGACGCCCTACGACCCGATCAACGACTTCACGCCGATCATCAACATCGCGGCGACGCCCAACATCATCGCGGTGAACCCGAAGTTCCCGGCCCGCAACTACGCCGAGTTCATCGCCGAGCTGAAGAAGAACCCGGGCAAGTATTCCTTCGCCTCGTCGGGCACCGGCGGCATCGGCCACCTGCTGATGGAGCTCTACAAGAGCCTCACCGGCACCTACGTCACGCACATCCCGTACCGCGGCGCCGGCCCGGCGCTCAACGACGTGGTGGGCGGGCAGGTCGCGATCATGTTCGACAACCTGCCGTCCGCGCTGCCCTTCATCAAGTCGGGCCAGCTGATCCCGATCGTGGTCGCGGCGCCCGAGCGACTGGCGGTGCTGCCGGACGTCCCGACCTTCAAGGAAGTCGGCCTGGAGCCGGTCAATCGCATGGCCTACTACGGCATCATCGGACCGAAGGGCCTGCCCAAGGAAGTGGTCGACAAGGTGAGCAACGCGGTCATCCAGTCGGTCAAGGACCCGGTCGTGCGCAAGCGCATCGAGGACACCGGCTCGCTGGTGGTCGCCAACACGCCGGAGCAGTTCGCCGCCCAGATCAAGGCCGAGCTGGAGGTCTACAAGCAGGTGGTGAAGAAGCAGAACCTGGTGCTGGAATAGCCCGTCCCCGGTGTCCATGACCGAAGCCATCGCCGCCCCCGAGGCGCCCCACGAGACCCCGGAGATCGACGACTTCGTCGATGCGCTGTGGCTCGAGGACGGCCTCTCGAAGAACACGCTGGCCGCCTACCGGCGCGACCTGGCGCTGTTCTCGCAGTGGCTGCACGCGCAGCGCGGCAAGTCGCTCGACGGCGCGGTCGAGAGCGACCTGCAGGCCTACATGGGCGCGCGCCTGTCCGACCACGGCAAGGCGACCTCGGCCAACCGGCGGCTCACCGTCTTCAAGCGCTACTTTCGCTGGGCGCTGCGCGAGAACCGCATCGCGGCCGATCCGAGCCTCCGGCTGGCGCCTGCGCGGCAGATGCCGCGGGCGATCAAGACCTTGTCCGAGAAGCAGGTCGACGACCTGCTCGGCGCACCGGACGTGGCCACGCCGCTGGGCCTGCGCGACCGCGCGATGCTGGAGCTGATGTACGCCAGCGGCCTCCGGGTGAGCGAGCTGGTCGGCCTGCGGGTGCTCGACATGAGTCTCAACGACGGCGTGCTGCGGGTGCTCGGCAAGGGCAGCAAGGAGCGGCTGGTGCCCTTCGGCGGCGAGGCCCGGCGCTGGATCGAGCGCTACCTGGCCGAATCCCGCCCGGCGATCCTCGAAGGCCAGCAGACGCAGGACCTCTTCGTCACCGCGCGCGGCGCCGGCATGACGCGGGTGATGTTCTGGGTGATCGTCAAGAAGACCGCGCTGGCCGCCGGCATTCATTCGCCGCTGTCGCCGCACACCTTGCGGCATGCCTTCGCGACCCATCTGCTGAACCACGGCGCCGACCTGCGGGCGGTGCAACTGCTGCTGGGCCATGCCGACATTTCGACCACGACGATCTACACCCACGTGGCGCGCGAGCGCCTCAAGCAGATGCATGCCAAACATCATCCGCGGGGCTGAGGCGATGCATCGGACCCGATTCGCAATGGCCTGGCGCGGCATGGCGCTGGCCCTGGCGCTGCTGCTTCCAGGCGGCTTCGCACAGGCGCAGACGGTGCCGCGCACGATCCACCTGATCGTCGGCTACCCGCCCGGCGGCGTCGCCGATGTCATCGCCCGGGCACTGGCAGCGAAGCTGTCGGTCCAGCTCGGCAGCACCTTCGTGGTCGAGAACAAGGCCGGCGCCAGCGGCACCATCGGCATGGACGTGGTCGCGAAGGCCGCGCCCGACGGCTCGACCCTCGGCTTCTCGGCGATCAGCCCGCTGGTGCTGAATCCGCACCTGGTGAAGTCGCCGTTCGACCCGCTGAAGGACATCGCGCCGGTGGCCAGCGTGATGTATTCGCCGGTGCTGCTGCTGGCCACGCCGGCCACCGGGACGCGCGACTTCGCCAGCCTCCTGGACGACGCCCGGGCGCGGCCGGGCACGGTGCGCTGGGCCACGTCGGGCCAGGCCTCGATCGGCCACATCGTGCTGGAGCAGCTGCGTGCGGCGGCCCACGTCGACATCACGCACATCCCGTACAAGGGCGGCGGCCAGCAGCTGAACGACGCGCTCGGCGGCCAGTTCGAGATCCTGTCGACCAACGCCGGGCCGGCGGTGAGCGCGCAGATCCAGTCCGGCGGCCTGCGGCCGCTGGCGGTCGGCGCGCCGGCGCGGCTGGCCAAGCTGCCGGCCGTGCCGACCCTGGCCGAGCTGGGCTTTCCGGCGGCCAACCTGTCGTCGCTGTTCGGCGTTTTCGCGCCGGCCGGCACCTCGCCGATCCTGATCGAGAAGTTCAACCACGAGATCAACCAGGCGCTGGCCAGCCCCGAGCTGCGCGAGCGGCTGCTGGCATCGGACAACGTGCCCACCGGCGGCAGCGCCGAGAGCTTCGCCGACGAGATCGCGACCGAGTTCGAGGACAACGGCCGGATCATCAAGGCGGCCAACATTCAGGCCGATTGACATTCGCCTCAGACTACCTTATGGTAGGTAGATGTCACCCGCCATGCCCGCCACCATCGCCGCGCCGGCCAGCACCCGCGAGCAGATCGTCGCGGTGGCGCGGTCGCTGATCGAGAAGCGCTCCTACCTGGGCTTCAGCTTCCAGGACGTGGCCGACCAGGTCGGCATCCGCAAGGCCAGCCTCTACCACCACTTCCCGACCAAGGAAGCGCTCGGCGTCGAGGTGATGCGCGAGGCCGGCCAGGCCTTCAAGGCCTGGACCCAGGCGCGGGCCCGGCCGCCGCGCGCCGCGCTCGACAGCTACTTCCGCATGTACCGCAACAGCCTGCATGCGGGCGAGGGCGTCTGCCCGGCGGGCGCGCTGGCGCCGGGCTGGGACTGCATCGACGAGGAACTGCGGCAGGCGGTGCGCGAACTGCGCAACACGCAGGTCCTGTGGCTGACCGGCGTGCTCGGTGCGCTGGCCGCCGAAGGCAAGCCCCTGGGCGCCGTCGGCGCGCTGGCCTCGCTGGTCTTCTCGACCTGCCAGGGTGCGCTGCTGTCGGCCCGCATGACCGGGCAGGTCGCGGATTTCGACGAGGCCGTCGAGGAACTGAAAGGCCTGTTGCTGGCTTGAACGAACGATTCATCGCCGCGCGTGGATGCGCGCCTTTTTTTGTGTCGATAACCTACCATCTGGTTGGTAGCTCAAGGAGAAAGTCATGAAAGCAGTCATCACCGGCTACGCCCGTTCGCCCTTCCATTTCGCCCGCAAGGGCGCGCTGGCCGAGGTCCGGCCCGACGCCCTGGCGGCGCAGGTGGTCGCCGGCCTCTTGAAGCGCCACGACCTCGACCCGGCGCTGATCGAGGACGTGATCCTCGGCTGCGCCTACCCCGAGGCCGCGCAGGGCAACAACCTGGCCCGCATCGTCGGCCTGCTCGCCGGCCTGCCACACGAGGTCGGCGGCATGACGGTGAACCGCTTCTGCGGCTCGTCCATGCAGGCGGTGCACATCGCCGCGGCGCAGATCGAGGCCGGCATGGGCGACGCCTTCCTGTGCGTCGGCGTGGAGTCGATGACCATGGTGCCGCAGGGCGGCTTCAACTTCTCGCCGAACCCGGACCTGCTCGCCACCAGCGACGCTTACATCTCGATGGGCGAGACCGCCGAGAACGTCGCCGAGCGCTGGAAGGTGAGCCGCGCCGACCAGGAAGCATTGGCCGTCGAATCGCACCGGAAGGCCGCCGAGGCGCGCGAGCAGGGCCGCCTCGCGGACGAGATCGTGCCGATCCGCGGCACGAAGGGCGAAGTCGTGCAGGACGGCTGCATCCGCCCGGGCACCTCGCTGGAGGCGCTGGCGGCGCTCAAGCCCGCCTTCCGGCCCGACGGCGTGGTCACCGCCGGCACCTCGTCGCCGCTCACCGACGGCGCCGCGGCCGTGCTGGTCACCAGCGACGCGTTCGCCGCGCGGCACGGGCTGCGGCCGCTGGCACGCATCCGCGCCTTCGCCACGGTCGGCGTCGATCCGGCGGTGATGGGCATCGGGCCGATCCCGGCGACCCGCAAGGCGCTGGCGCGCGCCGGCCTCGCGGTCGCCGACCTCGGCGTGGTCGAGATCAACGAAGCCTTCTCGTCGCAGGCGCTGGCCTGCATCCGCGACCTCGGCCTCGATCCGGCGACGGTCAACCTCGACGGCGGCGGCCTGGCGATCGGCCATCCGCTCGGCGCGACCGGCGCCCGCATCACCGGCAAGGCGGCGGCGCTGCTGGTGCGCGAGAACGTGCGCTATGCGCTGTCCACGCAATGCATCGGCGGCGGCCAGGGCATCGCCACCGTGCTCGAACGCGCCTGATCACCGGGGAGGAGACACGATGACCGACACCCGCAAGTTCTACCTGGACGACCTGCATCCGGGCCTGCGCTTCACCACCGCCGAGCATGCGGTCGACGCGGCGCAGATCGTCGAGTTCGCCAGGCAATGGGACCCGCAGCCCTTCCACCTCGATGCCGAGGCGGCCAGGCGGACCTTCTTCCAGGGTCTGGCCGCCAGCGGCTGGCACACCGCGGCGATCACGATGCGCCTGCTCGTGACCAGCGGCCTCCCGCTGGCCGACGGCATCATCGGCGCCGGCGGCGAGCTGAGCTGGCCGAAGCCGACCCGCGCCGGCGACGTGCTGCGGGTCGAGAGCGAGGTGCTGGAAGTGGCGCCGTCGCGCTCCCGGCCCGACCGCGGCATGGTGCAGATGAAGTGCGAGACGATGAACCAGCACGGCGACGTGGTCCAGCGCTTCCTGCCGAAGCTGGTGGTCTTCAGGGCGCCTGAAGCGCCGCCAGTTCCGCCTCGGTGAAACCGGCGCTGGCCCGCGCCGCGAGGTTGAAGGGCGCCCTGAGGCGCGGCGCCTCGTGGCGGCGGTACAGCACGCGGTAGTGCGCGAGCGGGTCGAGCCCGTCGCGCTCGCAAAGCCACCGGTACCAGCGGTTGCCGATGGCCACGTGGCCGATCTCGTCGCGCAGGATCAGGTCGAGGATCTCGCAGGCGGCCGCCGCGTCCGGCGTGCCGACCCGCCGCAGCTTGGCCTGGATCAGCGGCGTCGCGTCGAGGCCGCGCGCCTCCAGCGTGCGCGGCACCAGCGCCATGCGCGCGACCACGTCGTCGCGGGTCTTCTCGCACATCGACCAGAGGCCGTCGTGGCCGCTGAAGTCGCCGTAGTCGCAGCCCATGCCGCGCAGGTGCGCATGCAGCAGCGTGAAGTGCAGCGCCTCCTCGTCGGCCACGCGCAGCCAGTCGCGGTAATAGGCCTCGGGCATGCCGTCGAAGCGCCAGGCGGCATCGAGCGCCAGGTTGATCGCATTGAATTCGATGTGGCAGATCGAGTGGATCAGTGCCGCGCGGCCCTCCGGCGTGAAGGGCGAACGCTTCTCGACCTCGGTGGCCGAGACGCGCAGCGGCCGCGCGGGCCGGCCGGGCACGCCGGCCTCGTCGCCGGGG
>NZ_LMUW01000125.1 GCF_009765735.1 Xenophilus sp. L33 | reverse complement strand
GTGCCGCCTCGTGGCCGGCCGCGCGGAACAGGATGCCGGTGCGCTCCGCGCCGCCGCCCGCCAGCGCGCCGCCGGCGCCGAAGGGCACGCAGCTGGCGAAGGCGAAGTCGCCGAGCAGCTCGCGCAGCTCGCGCTCGACCGCCAGCACGCGGTCGCCGGGCAGCCATGCGACCGCGAGCAGCGACCAGGGCAGGTCGGCCTTGGCGATGCGGATCGCGGAATGCTTCAGCTCGGGCTGCATCGAGTCGGGGCAGAAGGCCGGCGTGGTCAATGCATTGATGCCGGCGATGCGCTCGCCGTCGGCGGCGCGGCCGCTCAGGTATTCCTCGCCCCAGTGCATCGCCACGAAGGCCTGGCTCAGCCCCAGCTCGGCGCTGGCCTGCACCGGCAGCACGATCGCGCCGCGGCGCGACGTGAGCTGCACCAGGTCGCCCTCCTGCATCTGCCGCCGCGCCATGTCCTGCGGATTCATCTGCACCACCGGCTCGGCCACGTGGCCGAACAGGCGCCCGAGCGTGCCGGTGCGGCTCATGCCGTGCCACTGGTCGCGCAGCCGCCCGGTGTTGAGCGAGAACGGGAAGCGCGCCTCGCGCTGCTCGGCCACCGGCTTGTAGGGCGTCGCGACGAAGCGGGCCCGGCCGTCAGCGGTCGGGAAGACGCCGTCCTCGTAGAGGCGCGCGCGGCCGCAGGCCTCGCCTTCGGGCAGGGGCCACTGCTGCGGGCCGTCGGCGTCGAGCATCGCCCAGCTGAGGCCGGTGATGTCGAGGTCGCGGCCGCGCGTCGATTCGCGGTGCTCGTTCCAGATCGCCTCGGCGCCGGCGTCGCCGCCCGCTTCCGAGTGCTGCAGCGGATAGTCGAAGAGCGGCCGCGCGCTGCGCGCCGGCAATCGAGCTTCCAGGCGCTGCGCGAAGTCGACCACCGCCGACCAGTCGTGCCGCGCCTCGCCGGGTGCCGGCACCGCGACGCGCACCCGCGAGATGCGCCGCTCGCTGTTGGTGACCGTGCCGGTCTTCTCGCCCCAGGTGGTGGCCGGTAGCAGCAGGTCGGCATGGGCGCAGGTGGCGGTGGTGGCGAAGGCCTCCTGCACCACCACCAGCTCGGCGCGGGCCAATGCGCGGCGCACCATCGCCTGGTCGGGCATCGACTGCGCGGGGTTGGTGCAGGAGATCCACAGCGCCTTGATCTCGCCGTCGGCCACCGCCTGGAACAGCTCGACCGCCGTCCTGCCGCGGGTCGCCGGCAGCTCCTGGCCTTCGGCCAGGCCCCAGAGCGAGGCGATCTCGCCGCGGTGCTGCGGGTTCGACAGGTCGCGATGGCCGCCCAGCAGGTTGGCCATGCCGCCGACCTCGCGCCCGCCCATCGCGTTCGGCTGGCCGGTGAGCGAGAACGGGCCGGCGCCCGGACGGCCGATCTGGGCGCTGGCCAGGTGCAGGTTGATCAGGGTCGCGTTCTTGGCGGTGCCGGAGGAAGACTGGTTCAGGCCCTGGCAATACAGGCTCAGGGTGGCGCTCGAGGTAGCGAACAGCCGGGTCGCCTCCATCAGGTCGGCCGTGGAGATGCCGCAGACCTGCGTCACCTTGTCGGGCGTGCAGTCGCGCGCCGTGGCCTTCAGTGCATCGAAGCCGGTGGTGTGGGCCGCGATGTAGGCCGCATCGGTCCAGCCTTCCCACAGCATCAGGTGCAGCATGCCGTGGAACAGCATCACGTCGGTGCCGGGCTGGATCGCCAGGTGCAGGTCGGCGATCTCGCAGGTGTCGGTGCGGCGCGGGTCGACCACGACGATCTTCATCGCCGGGTTGGCGCGCTTGGCGTCCTCGATGCGGCGGAACAGGATCGGATGGGCCCAGGCGGTGTTGCTGCCGACGATGAAGAGGCACGCGGCGTGGTCGAAGTCCTCGTAGCAGGCCGGCGGCGAATCGGCGCCCAGCGTCTGCTTGTAGCCGGCCACCGCGCTGCTCATGCACAGGCGCGAGTTGGTGTCGATGTTGTTGGTGCCGATCAGGCCCTTGGCCAGCTTGTTGAAGACGTAGTAGTCCTCGGTGAGCAGCTGGCCCGAGACATAGAAGGCGACCGCATCCGGGCCGTGGTCGCGGACCACCTGGGCGAACTTGTCCGCGGCCTGGTCGAGCGCGGCGTCCCAGCCCACCGGCTGCGGCACCGCGCCGCGCTCGGCGCGCCGCATCGGCTGCAGCAGGCGGGTCTGCAGCGTGACCTCGGCGCTCGCGGTCAGGTGCAGGGTCGAGCCCTTGGTGCAGAGCCGCCCGAAGTTGGCCGGGTGCTCGGGGTCGCCGCGCACGCCCGTGATCCGGTCGGCCTCGGTCTCGATGATCACGCCGCAACCCACCCCGCAATAGGGGCAGGTGGAGCGCGTATCGGTGGTCATTCCCAGGGCCTCATTCGCCGTGCGGCGCCTGCACGCCGAAGCTCTCATCGCCGAGCATGCCGGCGGTTGCCGCGCCCGGGCCGGCGCGCGGCGGCTGCAGGTCGAGCGCACGGGTGGCGAGCTCCTCGGCATCGAGCAGCACGCGGCCGGCCTCGACCTTGCAGGCGAAGCTGGGCACGCAGCCTTCGTCCGGCTGGCGGGCGCAGCCGTCGTCCAGGCCGATGGTCCAGTTGTGCAGCGGGCAGGCCACGCTGGTGCCGAAGACGATGCCCTGCGAGATCGGGCCACCCTTGTGCGGGCAGCGGTCGAGCAGCGCGAAGACCTGGTCCTCGGCATTGCGGAACACCGCCACGGCGATGCCCTGCGGGCGCGCGACCCGGCGGGCGCCGAGCACCGGGATGTCCTCGACCTTGCAGACGTCGATCCATTCGTTCATTCTGAGCTCCTTCAAGCAGGGACCTTGCCATCCACCCCGGCGACGGTCTTGACCGGCGCGAACTGCCGCACGTCCACCGACGCCTGGCTCGACTCGAACCACGGATCCGGCTCGCCGTCCAGCGCGAACTGCAGCTTCTCCCAGAGCGCCTGGCGGCCCGCCGCGTCGTCCAGGATCCGCTTCTTCACATGGTCCAGGCCGACCCGGGCGATGTAGTGCACCGTGCGCTCCAGGTACCAGGCCTCCTCGCGGTAGAGCTGCAGGAAGGCGCCGCTGAACTGCATCACCTCCTCGCTGGTCTTCACCTTCACCAGGAACTGCGCCACCTCGGTCTTGATGCCGCCGTTGCCCCCGACGTAGATCTCCCAGCCCGAATCGACGCCGATCACGCCCACGTCCTTGATGCCCGCCTCGGCGCAGTTGCGCGGGCAGCCGCTGACCGCCAGCTTGACCTTGTGCGGCGAATACATCGCCCAGAGCGCGCGTTCCAGATCCTTGCCCATCTGCGTGGAGTCCTGCGTGCCGAAGCGGCACCATTCGCTGCCCACGCAGGTCTTCACCGTGCGCAGCGACTTGGCATAGGCGAAGCCCGAGGGCATGCCGATGTCCTTCCAGACGTTGGCCAGGTCCTCCTTCTTCACGCCCAGGAGGTCGATGCGCTGGCCGCCGGTGACCTTCACGGTGGGGATGTCGTACTTGTCGGCGGCGTCGGCGATGCGGCGCAGCTCGTCGGGCGTGGTGTGGCCGCCCCACATGCGCGGGATCACCGAATAGGTGCCGTCCTTCTGGATGTTGGCGTGGCTGCGCTCGTTGATGAAGCGGCTTTGCGGATCGTCCTTCGCCTCCTTGGGCCAGGTGCTGATCAGGTAGTAGTTGATCGCCGGGCGGCAGCTCGCGCAGCCGTTGGGCGTGCGCCAGCCAAGGCCCTCGTAGACCTCCGCGTGCGTCAAGTACTTCTGGCTGCGGATCGCATCGCGCGCGTCCTGGTGGCTCGCGTCGGTGCAGCCGCACATGGCCTTCTTCTTGGGCGCGGCGGAGTAGTCGCCGCCGGCGGTGAACATCAGGATCTGCTCGACCAGGCCGGTGCACGAGCCGCAGGAGGCGCTCGCCTTGGTGTGCTTGCGCACCTCGTCCAGGGTGAACAGGCCCTTGTCGCGGATCGCCTTGCAGATGGTGCCCTTGGCGACGCCGTTGCAGCCGCAGACCTCGGCCTCGTCGGGCATGGCCGCGGCGCTGTGCTGGCCGGCGTGGCCGGCGTCGCCGACGTTGGATTCGCCGAACATCAGCTTCTCGCGGATGTCGCCGACCGCGCGGCCGTCGCGCAGGAGCTTGAAGTACCAGCTGCCGTCGACCGTGTCGCCGTAGAGGCAGGCGCCGACCAGCTTGTCGTCCTTGATCACCAGCTTCTTGTAGACGCCGCCGAAGGGGTCGCTCATGACGATCTCCTCGGTGCCCTCGCCGCCCATGAACTCGCCGGCGGAGAAGAGGTCGATGCCGGTGACCTTGAGCTTGGTCGAGGTGAGCGAGCCCACGTAGCGGCCGATGCCGAACTGCGCCAGGTGGTTGGCCGCGACCTTGGCCTGCTCGAAGAGCGGGGCCACCAGGCCGTAGGCGATGCCGCGGTGCGCGGCGCATTCGCCCACCGAGTAGATGCGCGCATCGGTCACGGTCTGCATGGTGTCGTTGACCACGATGCCGCGGTTGCAGTAAAGGCGCATCGACTCGGCCAGCGCGGTGTTCGGGCGGATGCCCACGGCCATCACGACCAGGTCGGCGGGGAGTTCGCTGCCGTCCTTGAAGCGGATCGCCTTGACACGCCCGTTGCCGTCGTCGACCAGTTCCTGGGTCTGCGCGCTGAGCTTGAACGCGATGCCGCGCTCTTCCAGCGACTTGCGCAGCAGGCCGCCGGCGATGTCGTCGAGCTGGCGCTCCATGAGCCAGGCGTTGACGTGCACCACCGTGACCTCCATGCCCCGCAGGCGCAGGCCGTTGGCCGCTTCCAGGCCCAGCAGGCCGCCGCCGATCACCACCGCGTGCTTGTGCGTCTTGGCGGTCTCGATCATGGTGTTGGTGTCGGCGATGTCGCGGTAGGCGATCACGCCCTGCAGGTCCTTGCCCGGCACCGGCAGCATGAAGGGGTTCGATCCGGTGCACAGCAGCAGCCGGTCGTACGGCGCCTCGGTGCCGTCGGCGGCACGCACCACGCGCTGGATCCGGTCGACCTCGGTCACGGTCTTGCCGGCATGCAGCGTGATGTTGTTCTCGGCATACCACTCCCAGGAGTTCAGGATGATCTGCTCGACCGTCTGCTCGCCCGCCAGCACCGGCGACAACAGGATGCGGTTGTAGTTGGGATGCGGCTCGGAACCGAAGACCGTGATGTCGTACAGGTCCGGTTCGTTCTTGATCAGTTCCTCGAGGGTGCGGATGCCGGCCATGCCGTTGCCGACCAGGACGAGTTTCATCTTCTTCATCATGGGACTAGCGCTTTCTGGATGCGGGCAGCGCGAGGCCGGCGACGCTGCGCCGACAATCGCTGCCCATGAGCTTCGAAGTGGAGATCGGATACACCAGCCGGCGCGGCCTGCGCGAGCTGAACGAGGATTTCGCGGGCGCGGTCCGCGCGCCCGCCGGCGAGGAGTCGCGCGGCCTGATCGCCGCGATCGCCGACGGCGTTTCCGCCGGCGGCCACGGCCTGGAGGCGGCGCAGACCACGGTCATGGGCCTCCTGGCGGACTACTTCGCCACGCCCGCGACCTGGGCGCCGAGCGCGGCGCTCGACCGCCTGATCGGCGCCCAGAACGCCTGGCTGGCCGACCACAACCGCCGCCGCCACGAGGCCGCGGGCCTGACCACGCTCACCGCGCTTGTGCTGCACGGCCAGACCTTCACGCTGGCCCACGTCGGCGACACCCGCGCCTGGCGCGTACGCGGCGCCGGCGAGGCGCTGCAGCTGAGCGTCGACCACGCCTTCGACCATCCGGACCTGCGCAGCCGGCTGACCCGCGCGATCGGCCTCGACGACCAGGTGCGGGTCGACTACACCGAAGGCGAACTGCGCATCGGTGACTGCCTCGTGCTCACCAGCGACGGCACCCACAACCGCCTGAAGCCGGCGCGCCTCGCCGCGCTCGCCAGCGGCGCCGATGCGCAGGCGGCGAGCGAGGCGATCGTCGACGAGGCGCTCGCCGCCGGCAGCCGCGACAACGCCACGGCCTTGGTGATCCGCGTGCTCGGCCTGGATGCGCGCCATCTCGACGACGAGCTGGGCGACGCGCGTCGCCTCGCACCGCCCGCACCGCTGAAGGTCGGCGACCGGCTCGACGGCTATGCGATCACCGCGCGGATCGCCGACACCGGCGTGCACCTGCTCTACCAGGCCCGCGACACGGCCAGCGGCGCGCTGGTCGCGCTGAAGACGCTGCATCCCTCGCGCGCCGGCGATCCGGAGGAGCGCGCGATGCTGGCGCACGAGGCCTGGCTCGGTGCGCGGGTCGGCTCCGACGGCGAACCCGGACTGGTGCGGGTGCTCGCGCGCCGCGAGGGAGCGAGCGCGCTCTACATCGTGTTCGACTGGCACGGCGGCCGCACGCTGGAGCAGCTGCGCAGATCGAACCCACGTCCGGGTGCCGCCGAGGCCATCACGGCCGCGATTCAGGTCGCACGCGCGCTCGGACGGCTGCATCGGCACGGCGTGGTGCACCGGGACATCAAGCCGGGCAACTTGCACCTCGGCGACGACGGCCAGTGGCGCATCCTCGACCTCGGCGTCGCCCTGTCGGGGCGCGAAGGCGAGGCCCAGCGCGAGCTGCATGCCGGCACGCCCAGCTACATCAATCCCGAGCAATGGGAAGGCGCCGCGGCGGATGCCGCGAGCGACCTCTTCGCGCTCGGCGTCACGCTTTACCAGTGGCTCTCGGGCCGGCTGCCCTATGGCGAGATCGAGCCGTACCAGGTCGGCCGCTACCGGCGCGACGCCCAGGCGCTGTCGCGCATCCGCCTGGACCTGCCGGTGTGGCTCGACCACCTGGTGCGCAAGGCGATCGCGCGCGACCCGCGCCAGCGCTTCGAGACCGCCGAGGAGATGCTGCTGGCGCTGGAGCGCGGCGCCTCGCGCGAGACCGGCGCGCCGGCCGCCACGCCGCTCATTCGCCGCGACCCGGCGGCGCTCTGGAAGATCGGCCTCGCGCTGTCGCTGCTCTTCAACGCGCTGCTGGTCTTCTGGCTGCTGTTCCTGCCGCGCTAGCGGCATGAAGTCCTTGCGATGCATCAGCGGCTCGGGGTGAGGCGGGTGACGCGGCGCGGCAGGTCGGCCGCCTCGTCGAGCCGGCGCGGCTCGACCGGTGCGCGGCCACCCTTCTCGGCCCAGGTGCGGGTCCAGCGGATCTGCACCACGCGCAGCATGCCGAGCATCACCAGCGTGAGCAACGTGAAGGACAGGAAGCCCCAGGCGTAGCTGCCGCTGTACTGCTTGGACAGGCCCATCGCGTTCGGCAGGAAGCCACCGCCGAGCGCGCCGATCTCGCCGATCATCGAGCCGGCCACCGCGGTGGCCAGCGGCCAGCGCAGCGGCACCAGCTGGAACAGCGCGCCGTTGCCGGCGCCGAGCGCCGCGAAGCACAGCATGAACATCAGCGTGGTGACCGTCACCGAGCCACCGGTGAAGGCGCACAGCGCCAGCGTGGCCGCCACCAGCACCAGCACGCCCGACAAGGTCGTGATGCCGCCGACACGGTCGGAGATGTAGCCACCGACCACGCGCAGCACCGAGCCCATCAGGGTCGCGAGCATCGTGAGCTGGCCGGCCTCGACCTTGGTGACCTTGAACTGGTCGTAGTAGTAGCTGGGCAGGAAGCTCGCCAGCCCGATGAAGCCACCGAAGGTGATGATGTAGATGAGGCTGAACGACCAGCCGTCCTTCTCGAACAGGCAAGCGACGTGTTCGCGCAGCGTCTGGTGCTCGCGGTCCGGCGGTTCCTTGGCGGCGAACCACATCACCGCCAGCGGCAGCACCATGGTGAGCGCGGCCAGGCCGTAGACCGCCTGCCAGCCGTACTTCTGCGCCAGCGGCGGCGCGAACAGCACGGCCAGCACGGTGCCCGAGTTGCCGGCACCGGCGATGCCCATCGCCAGGCCCTTGTACTTGGCCGGGAACCAGCCCGAGCCGAGCGACAGCGCCACGCCGAAGCTGGCGCCCGCGATGCCCAGCAGCACGCCCATCGCCAGCACGCCGTCGTAGCTGTCGACGAAGCGCCAGCCGTAGGCCAGCGCGAGGATGATCAGACTCATCTCGACCATCGCCGCGTTCTTGCGGCCGATGTATTGCGACAGCACGCCGAGCGGAAAACGCATCAGCGCGCCGGCCAGGATCGGCACCGACACCATGAAGCCCTTCTGCGCGGCATTCAGGCCGTAGGCCTCGCCGATGAAGGGCCCCATCGCGCCGTTGAGCACCCAGATGGCGAAGCAGAAGTCGAAGTAGAGGAAGGACGCGAGCAATGTCGGCCAGTGGCCGGATCGAACGAAGGTCTTGAAGTTGGACATGGCGGTGTTCCGGACGAAATGCCGCAGCCCGGCCGTGCGCGGGCCGCGTTGCAGACATGGGGTTGTGGGGGATCGAACCGTCGGCGACGTTGCCGCGGCGGGAGAGTGGTTGTGAAGCGTCGAGCAGCACATCGCGTTCATGAACGCGTTCTCACCAAAGCGGTGCTTCGTCACACCGCGCGACAGCTGTCACGCAAAACGTGTGCCAGTGGCCGCCGCCGCTTTTTGCGCAGCGGTGCACGAGACGCGCTCCCGGCCGACGCTGGGGGGCGCCGCACAGGCGTTACGCTGGGGCGCCATGAACCGCGTGCTCCTGATCCGCTCCCACGAATCGCTCGATCCGGCCTTCGAGCCGGCACTGAACCGCGCCGGCTTCGCGATCGCCGGCCATGCCGACGGCGCCGCGATGGTGCGAAAGACGTCCGAACTGGGTCCGACCCACCTGCTGGCGGTCGACCTGCCGCTCGACGAGCTGCTGGCGATGCTCGACGCCTGGGCCGGCATGCCGCCGGCGGCCGTCGGGGTGCTGTGCGCGCCGCTTGCCGGGGCGGCGCACGAGAAACTGGTGGCCGCCGGCGTGCACGCCTGGGCCCCTTTCGATGCACGCGACGGCACGCTCGAAGCCGCCGAGGTCGCGATCCTGCTCGCCCGCGCCGGCGCCCGCTGGCAGCGCGAGTCCGGGCTGCGCAAGGCGCTGGCGAATTCGCTGGCGCAGCTCGACGAGCGCAAGTGGATCGACCGTGCCAAGGGCCTGCTGATGGCGGCGCGCGGGATCGACGAGGACGAGGCCTTCGGCCTGCTGCGCAACGCGTCGATGCATGCCAACTTGCGCCTCGGCGAGGTCTCGCGCTCGGTGCTCGACGCGGCGCGCTGGGCGGAGGCGATCAACCGCTCCGGCCAGTTGCGCATGCTGTCGCAGCGGCTGGTGCGGCTGGCGGCGCAGCGGCTCGCCCGCATCGAGAGCCGGCGCAGCCGCGAGCTACATGCGCAGTCGACCGCCTGGGTCGAAGGCAACCTGAAGTGGCTCGCCGCCCTGGCGCTCGACGCCACCGCCCTGCACGCGCGCGAACATGTCGACCGGGTCTGGAAGCGTCTGCAGCAGGCACTCGACGCGCCGCTGAGCCTGGCCTCGCTGCGCAGCGTGGACGCGAGCGCGGAGGCGCTGCTGTCCGCCGCCGACGCCTTGACCCAGGCGCTCGAGACCGCCGGCGGCCGCCATGCCCTGAGGCTGGTGAACCTCTGCGGCGGCCAGCGCATGCGCGCCCATCGCCTGGCCAAGGACGCCCTGCTCGGCTCGCTGCTGACCGAGGCGCCCGAAGGGCCGTGGCGCGCCCGCCTGGCCGTCACGGCTGCCGAGTTCGAGGGCGCCCTGCTCGACCTCGAGCGCGCGCCGCTCAGCACGCCCGACACCCGCGCGGCCCTGGCGACCGCGCGCGACGAATGGCTGCGGCTGCTGCGCGGCGCCGACGCCGCCGACAGCGCCGAAGGCCGGGCCATCCTGGTGCGCGGCAGCGAGGCACTGGCGAAGATCTTCGACGACCTGACCGCTGCTTACGAGCACAGCCTGCAGGTGATCATGTCCTGAAGGGTCAGGGGCTGGCCTTGCGGAAGAACAGGTATTCGCCGCGCCCCATCGCCGGCGTGATGCTGTAGCCGGCGCACACGTCCTTGATGCAGGGCACCTCGATCACGCGCGGCCATATCGTCGCGGCGGTCGGGTAGCCCGGCAGGTATTGCGGCACGTGCCAGACGCCGAAGTCGGCGACCGGATCGGCGTTCTCGGTGCCGGTCGCGTTCTGCAGGCCGCTGCCGAAGGGCGAGCGCTCGATGCGCAACGATGGCGGCGCCGCCGCCGCCGCGCACCCGATCGAGAGGCCGAGTGCGCACGACAGCATGCGCAGCCGCATCGGACGAAGAGCGCTCATGGCCGCACACCCGACAGCGCCGCGACCTGCTGCGGCTGCGTGCCGTCGGCATCACCGGCGC
>NZ_LMUW01000124.1 GCF_009765735.1 Xenophilus sp. L33 | reverse complement strand
GACCGACCCGCCGACCTTCCAGGCGCTGTCGCAATGGAACCGGATCACGATCTCGCACGACGGCCCGACCCGCACGCTGGCGCGGGCCGAGGTGCCCGACCTCAACGGCTACCTGGGATCCGCCGCGATCTCCGCGGTCGGGCCGCGGCCGCTCAGCACCAAGCCTGAATGGAAGGCGACGCTGCAGCTCAACAACCAGGTGCTGGCGGTGCTCGAAGTGGCCGAGGCGCAGGTGCGCTGGCGCGAGGGCAAGACGCCGCCGGCGACCGGCGTGCCGTCGGCGCAGGCGCTGGTGTCGCTGCGGCAGGCGCTGGGCGACGCGCTGCGTCTGCCGGTGGAGACGGCGCAGGCTGCGCCGACCGTGCCGCCGACCGGCACCGACAGCGCCGAGGCAGCCGCAGCGCCGCGGCCCTGAAAGACCGCGAGGGCCGCGAAGGCCGCGCGAAGCGGCGCCGACTTACTGGTGCTTGAAGTCGGGGCTGCGCTTGTTGACGAAGGCGTCCATGCCTTCCTTCTGGTCGGCGGTCGCGAACAGCGCGTGGAAGAGGCGGCGCTCGAACATGACGCCGTCCGACAACCCGCTCTCGAAGGCCCGGTTGACCGATTCCTTGGCCGCCATCACCGCCACCTGCGAGAAGCCGGCGATCACCAGCGCGGCGCCGAGTGCTTCCTCGGCCAACTTCTCGTAGGGCACCACGCGGCTCACCAGGCCGGAACGCTCGGCCTCGGTGGCGTCCATCATGCGGGCGGTGAGGGCCATGTCCATGGCCTTCGACTTGCCGACCGCGCGCGGCAGGCGCTGGGTGCCGCCGGCGCCGGGGATGACGCCGATCTTGATCTCGGGCTGGCCGAACTTGGCGTTGTCGGCGGCGATGATGAAGTCGCACATCATCGCCAGCTCGCAGCCGCCGCCGAGGGCGAAGCCGCTGACCGCGGCGATCACCGGCTTGCGGATCGTGCGGATGATTTCCCAGTTGCGGGTGATGTAGTCGCCCTTGTAGACGTCGAGGAAGCTGTACTTGGCCATCGCCGCGATGTCGGCGCCGGCGGCGAAGGCGCGTTCGCTGCCGGTCAGGATGATGCAGCCGATCGCCGGGTCGGCGTCGAAGGCCTTGAGGGCCGCGCCGAGCTCGGTCATCAGCGCGTCGTTGAGTGCGTTGAGCGCCTTCGGGCGGTTGAGGGTGACGATGCCGACCTTTTCGGCCTCGACGCGGACCTGGATGTTCTCGTAGCTCATGGGGTCTCCTTGGGAACGAACAAAACTATTGCGGGTTCAGCCAGGGCGCCAGCTTGGCCGGGTCCTGCGCGAAGAGGCGCCAGGTGGTGACGCCGGTGGGCAGCGCGAGCGGCAGCCGCAGCAGCCGGCGGTCGCGCGCGACCAGGGCCACCGCCTTGCGCAGCGGCCCGAGGTAGAGCGCCAGGTCGTCGAGCTTGGTCAGGCGCCAGCCCTGGGCCGGCCGGCCCTTGGCCGCCGGCAGCTCGATGCCGATCCATTCGTCGTTGGCCGAGAAGCCGGCCTGCTCGGCCGCGCCGCCGCGCAGCACCACCTTGACCTGCAGGCTGCCGCCGCTGTCGCTCACCCGCATGCCGAGCTCCTGCGCACGCTGGGCCGGATCGTCGAGCGCGGCCACGCCGTGGGCGCGCAGCAGTTCCGACAAGGGCAGCTCGGCGGTCGAGTGGACCCAGGCGGCCAGCTCGGGCGCGAAGGAGCGGCCGCCGACCGCCTCGAGCGCGGCGGCGAAGTCGGCCTCGGCGATCGGGCCGCCGCCGGTCTCCTTCCACAGGAGGCGCATCACATCGTCGAGCGAGCCGGTGCCGGCGCCGCGCAGGGTGAGGTCGAAGCACATCGCGACCAGCGCGCCCTTGGTGTAGTAGCTGACCGTGCTGTTGGGCGTCTGCTCGTCCTGGCGGTAGTACTTGGTCCAGGCGTCGAAGCTGGCCTCGGCGACCGACTGCACCTGGCGGCCCGGCGTCTGCAGCACCTGGTTGATCGTCTTGTTGACCAGCCGCAGGTAGCCGGCGTCGTCGATGCGGCCGGCGCGCCGCAAGAGCAGGTCGTCGTAGTAGCTGGTGAAGCCCTCGAACAGCCACAGCAGCTCGGTGTAGTTCTCGCGGGCGTAGTCGTAGCGGGTGAACTCGGCCGGCCGCAGGCGCTTGACGTTCCAGGTGTGGAAATACTCGTGGCTGACGAGCCCGAGCAGGGTCGTGTAGCCCTCGGGCTGCTTGCGCGCGCCGATCTGCGGCAGGTCGCGGCGGGTGCAGACCAGCACCGTCGAATGGCGATGCTCCAGGCCGCCGTAGCCGTCGTCGACCGCGTTCAGCATGAAGACATAGCGGTCGTGCGGCGGCTTCGGGCCGCCGCGCTTGCCGACCTTGTCGCCGTGCCAGAAGCGCATCTGGGTCTCGCAGATGGCGCGGGCGTCGTCGATCAGCCGCTCGCCGTCGAAGGAGGCCGGCGCGCCGGCGACCACGAAGCGGTGCGGCACGCCGCAGGCCTCGAAACTCGCGCTCCAGAAGGGGCCCATCTCGACCGGGCTGTCGGCCAGCTCGTCGTAGTCGGCGGCCAGGTAGCTGCCGAAGCCCTGGCGGTCGACCTTCAGCGGCGCGAGCGCGGTGGCGCAGGACCAGCGCACTTCACCGGCCGCGGCCGCCGGCGCGACGACCTCGAGCGCATGCGGCAGGTCGGCCTGGCCGTCGACCCGCAGGCAGACGCTGGTGCTGTTGAAGAAGCCGCGCCCGGCGTCGAGCCAGGCGGTGCGCACCGAGTTGTCGTAGGCACAGACCTCGTAGCGCAGCACCAGCGGCTTGTCGGGCGCGCAGGCGATCTGCCAGCTGCTCTTGTCGAGCTGCAGCGCGGCCAGCTTGCGGCGGCCCTGCGTGGCGCGCAGCTGCTGCAGGTTCTTGGCGAATTCGCGGATGAGGTAGCTGCCCGGGATCCATGCCGGCAGCGTCACGCGCTGCACCGGCTCGGGCCGCTCGATGGTCAGGGTGACGGCGAACAGGTGCGCGTGAAGGTCCGCGCACTCGACGCGGCAGTGGATGGCCGGCGCCGCCATCAGTTGAGTGCGGCGAGCTGCTTTTCGAGCTGCGCGGCCGGGATCGCGCCCGGTGCCCGGGTGCCGTCGGCGAAGATCAGCGTCGGCGTGCCGGTGATGTTGTACTTCTGGCCGAACTGGCGGTTGCGGATCAGCGCCGCGGTGTCGCAGTTGCCGGCTTCGGGCACGACGCCGCGCTGCATCCAGTCGTCCCAGGCCTTGCCCTTGTCCTTGGCGCACCAGATGTTGTTGGCCTTGACCACCGAATCGGGCCCCAGCACCGGGTAGAGGAAGAGCTGGATCGTGATGTTGTCGACCTTGGTGAGGTCGCGCTCGAACTGCTTGCAGTAGCCGCAGTTCGGGTCGGCGAAGATGGCCAGCTTGCGCTTGCCGTTGCCGCGCACGATGGTCACCGAGTCCTTCACCGGCAGCTTGTCGAAGGCCACCTGGCTGAGCTTGTCGACCCGCTCCTCGGTGAGGTTGCGGCGCTCCTTGACGTCGATCAGGTTGCCCTGCAGCAGGAAGTTGCCCTGCTCGTCGGTGTAGTAGATGTCGAAGCCGTTGACCCGCACCTCGTAGAGGCCCGGCATCGGCGCCTTGCTGACCTCGTCGATGTTGCCGAACTGCGGGATGCGCGCGGCAAGGTTCTTGCGGATCTCGGCTTCGCCGGCGCTGGCGCTCAGGGCATGGCCGAGGGTGAGCGCCGCGAGGGCGGCGAAGAGGGGACGCACGAGTGATTTCATGGCTTTCTTTCCGAATTCATTGCAGGCCCATGGCCTGGCGCGCGATCCAGCGCTTGACGAGACGGCTGCGGTCGAAACCGCGCATGCCCCAGTTGCGCAGCGCCGGCAGGGGTTCGGCGCTGTGGGCGAAGAGTTGTTGCAGGCCGTCGGTGGCCAGGCTCATCGAGAGCACGTCGGCGCGGCGCTGGCGTTCGTAGCCGCGCAGCAGCCGGGCGTCGCCGACGCTGCGCCAGTAGTCGCGGTTCTTGATCACGTCGGCCAGCGCGGCGGCGTCGGCCAGGCCGAGGTTCAGGCCCTGGCCGGCCAGCGGATGCACCGTGTGGGCGGCGTCGCCGGCCAGCGCCCAGGCGCCTTCGATGCCGTTGGCGCCCGGGTTGGCGAAGCGGCCGGTCCAGCGGTCGGCGATCGCGCGCTGCAGCGGCCAGGAAGCCCGTTCGCTCGCCAGGCTCAGCGCGCCGAGCGCGTCGTGACTGGCCTCGCGCAGCGCGGCGCCGAAGTCGTCGTCGGCCTTGGCCAGGAGCGCCGGCGCGCGCAGCTGGTCGACGGACCAGACGAGTGCGAGGGCGCGGTCCTGCGCTGCTGCATCGGCTGCCTGGTCGGCGGTGCGATCGGCATCCGCCATCGGCAGCAGGGCCAGCACCTCGCCGCGCTCGTTGAACCATTGGCGCGCGATGCCTTCGTGCGGCTTCTCGGCCACCAGCCGGGCGGCGATCGCATGCTGCGGATAGCGGGTGACCTCGTAACGCACGCCCAGCGCCTCGCGGGTGGCGCTGATGCGGCCTTCGCAGACCACGGTGAGCGGCGCCGCCACCGGGGCCGCGACCACCTCGATGCGGGGCTGGAAGCGCACCGCGTCGGCCAGCTGCTGCTCGAGCGCGGGCACGTCGACGATCCAGGCCAGCGCGTCGACCTTCTGGGCGTCGGCGGCGAAGCGGACCCGGCCGCGGTCGTCGCCGTGCACCAGCATCTCGCGCACCGGCATCGCATGGGCCGCATCGGGCCAGGCGCGCAGGGACTCGAGGAGTGAACGGGAGGCGCTGTTGAGCGCGTAGGCGCGCACGTCCTGCGCGGTGTTGCCGGCGGCGGGCGCGACCAGCGCCACCCGCACCCGCTCGCGCGCCAGCAGCAGCGCCAGCGTGCGGCCGACGATGCCGGCGCCGCGGATGCAAACCTCGGGGGGAAGAGCCATCGGCGGATTGTAAGGACTGGCCCCGCGGCGCGTCGGCCGCCGCCGCGAGCGGGCCCGGGGCTTGCCTGCACAATCCCGCACACACCCAAGGAACCCGCGTGAACGTCCCCGATTTCGACATCCAGGCCACCATCGCCAAGCTTTTCGTCTACCCGATCAAGTCTTGCGCCGGCGTCGAGCTGGACGAGGTGCTGCTGATCGAGACCGGCCTGGAATTCGACCGCGCCTGGATGGTGGTCGACGCCGACCAGGAATTCGTCACCCAGCGGCAACTGCCGCGGATGGCGCTGATCCGGCCGCAGATGAAGCACTCGGAGCTGGTGCTGCGCGCGCCCGGCATGCTGGCGCTGCACATCGCCTACGACCGGGTCGAGGCGCCGACCCGGGTCACGGTCTGGAAGGACGAGGTCGCCGCCTACGACATGGGCGACATCGCGGCCCAGTGGTTCAGCGACTTCCTGTCGGAGCCCGGCCGGCCGCAGCGGCTGCGGCTGGTGCGCTTCGACCCGGAGCACAAGCGCCTGTCGAGCCTGAAATGGACCGACGGCGTCGAGGCCCTGAACCAGTTCGGCGACGGCTTCCCGGTGCTGGTGGCGAGCGAGGGCTCGCTCGCCGAATTGAACGAGCGCCTGGCCGCGGGCGGCCACGGGCCGGTCGGCATCGAGCGCTTCCGGCCGAACATCGTGCTGGCCGGCGTCGAGGCGCACGACGAGGACCGGGTCGAGACGATGCACATCGAGACCGCCGACGGCGAGGTGCTGATGCGCCCGGTCAAGCCCTGCGCCCGCTGCCCGATCCCCGACATCGACCCGGCCACCGCCAGGAGCAGCCCGGAGGTCGGCGACACGCTGCGGACCTACCGCGCCGATCCGCGGGTCGACGGCGCGATCACCTTCGGCATGAACGCGATCGTGCTGGAAGGGCTGGAGCAGGTGCTGCGCATCGGCCAGAAGGTCGGCGCCAACCTGCGCTTCGACTGACCGTCAGGCGCGCTCAGAAGACCACGCCCGCGCAGAGCACGATGTTGGCGTAGGGCGTGAATTCGCCGGTGCGCACCACCGCCTTGGCGCGGGCGCTGAGCTGCTTCAGTTCGTCGTGCGAGACGGTCTCGGGCGCGGCCTGCAACTGGCCTTCGCACCAGGCCGGCAGCTTTCCTTCGGCCAGCGGCGCCAGCGCCTCGCGGGCGATCACGGCGCGCTCGACCTGCATTTCCGACAACACCGCGCGCAGCACCTCGGCCACCGTCGGCACGCCGCGGGTCAACGCCAGGTCGATGCGGCGCGGGCCGTCCGGAATGGGCAGGCCGGCGTCGCCGATGACCAGCATGTCGCCGTGGCCGAGCGCGGCGATGACCTGCGAGAGTTCGGCGTGCAGCAGGTGGGAGCGTTTCATAGCGCGGTCCAGTCGGGAGGCAAGGGGCTTCGCAGCACGGCATCGCGCTGCGGGATCGAAGGCTGGGCGCCGGGCTGGGTGATGCACAGGGCGGCCGCGCGGATGCCGAGCCGCACCGCCTCGTCGAAGGCCTGGCCTTCGCCGAGTCCCACCGCCAGCGCGCCGAGGAAGGTGTCGCCAGCGGCGGTGGTGTCGACCGCCCGCACCTGCGGCGCCGGATGGTGGCGGGCGCCGGCGGCGTCGATCGCCACCGCGCCGCGGGCGCCGAGCGTGACCACCACGCGCGCCACGCCGCGGGCGCGCAG
>NZ_LMUW01000123.1 GCF_009765735.1 Xenophilus sp. L33 | reverse complement strand
GCGGCGCTCGCCGGCTCCGCGGCCGGCGGCGGCGCGATCACGATCGTGCGGGTGATGAACTTGTCCGCCAGCGGCGACGGCCGCGGCCCGGTCGCGGTCGGCGCCAGGGCCAGCAACGCCAGGTGCACCGCCAGCACGAGCGCCGCCAGCAGCGCCAGCGCGCGCCACGGCGGCCGCGGCGCATCGAGCCGATCGGGGCGACCGGGCCGATCCGACAGTGGCGAGGAGGGCGCGAGCGTCGACATGAAGAGGTAGAGCCGCGCGGCCTGCCCGAGGTTCACCTCGGTACACTGCCGCCCGTTCAACCAGTTTAGTAGCGCTTTCGCCACCCCCATGAAACTTGCCACCCTGAAGGACGGTTCGCGCGACGGCCAGTTGGTCGTCGTCTCGCGCGACCTCGCCAGCGCCCACTACGCCACCGGCATCGCCAGCCGCCTGCAGCAGGTGCTGGACGACTGGGGCTTCATGAGCCCGCAGCTGCAGGACCTGTACGGCCTGCTCAACGCCGGCCGGGCGCGCCACGCCTTCCCCTTCGACCCGACGCAGTGCATGGCCCCGCTGCCGCGCGCCTACCAGTGGGCCGACGGCTCGGCCTACCTGAACCACGTCGAGCTGGTGCGCAAGGCGCGCCAGGCCGAGGTGCCGGCCAGCTTCTACGTCGACCCGCTGATGTACCAGGGCGGCAGCGACGACTTCATCGGGCCCTGCGATCCGGTGGTGGTGGCCAGCGAGGACTTCGGCATCGACTTCGAGGCCGAGATCGCGGTGGTCACCGGCGACGTCCGCATGGGCGCCAGCGCCGAGCAGGCGCTCGACGGCATCCGGCTGGTGATGCTGGCCAACGACGTCAGCCTGCGCAACCTGATCCCGGCCGAGCTGGCCAAGGGCTTCGGCTTCTTCCAGAGCAAGCCGGCCACCGCCTTCAGCCCGGTGGCCGTGACCCCGGACGAGCTGGGCGAGGCCTGGCGCGGCGGTCGCGTGCACCTGATCCTGCAGAGCAGCTGGAACGGCCGCAAGGTCGGCATGTGCGACGCCGGCGACGAGATGACCTTCCACTTCGGCCAGCTGGTGGCGCACATGGCGAAGACCCGCAACGTGCGCGCCGGCAGCATCGTCGGCAGCGGCACCGTGAGCAACCAGGGCGTCGAGAAGAACGGCCGCATGGAATGGCCGAACGGCTACAGCTGCATCGCCGAGAAGCGCTGCATCGAGACGATTCAGGACGGCCAGCCGAGCACCGCCTTCATGGCCTTCGGCGACACGATCCGCATCGAGATGAAGGGCCGCGACGGCCAATCGGTCTTCGGGGCGATCGAGCAGGAAATCGTCGCAGCCGCCGGCGCGCGCTGATCAGGCCGCCCGGCCGCGCAGCAGTTCCTTCAGGCTCCGGATGCCCAGCCGCCGGAACGCCCGGTACTGATGCGTGCGCGCCGTGGTGAGCGCGATGCCGATCTCGCGCGCCGCCTCCTTGGCGGTGCGGCCGGCCAGCAGGTGGCTGATCACCTCCCGTTCGCGCAGGCTCAGTTCGAGCAGCAGCGGCAGCAGCGCCGGCTCGGCGGCTTCGCGCGCCGCCACCGCGCTGCGGCCGTGGGCGGCGGTGGCGTCGGCCAGCAGCGCGGCGTGCGATTCGAGCAGCGCGAAGTCGGGCGCCTCGAAGTCGGGCTGCGCCAGGCTCCGGTAGAAGCTCACCGCCACCCGCTGGCCGGCCGGCGTCAGGAGCAGCACCGAAGCCCGCTCGCGGATGCCGACGTCGGTGTAGCAGGCGGCGCGGTAGGCCGGGTCGGCCACCTCGTCGGCCCGCTGATGGCCGATCCAGAGCTGCGGTTTGCGCGGCAGCGCGCGGGCCGCCAGCCAGACCATGTGGGCGTCGAGCAGGTCGTAGCGCTGGGCGCTGTAGCGCTCGGCGGTGCGTTCCGCGGTGCTGCCGTAGCTGCTGGCTGCCGAGACCGTCTCGATGCGGCCGCCGGCGCTCACCGCATAGACGGTGCAGAAGGTGACGGGCAGCAGTTCCTGCATCGCCGACAGGTAGCCGGCCGCCAGCTGCGTGGTGCCGATGCCGGCCAGCACGCCGCGCACCACCGCGGCCGGCAAAGCCGGCGGTGCGGCGCGGACCGGCCAGCGCTTCATCGCGAATCGAGGGTTAACACTTCGTACGAAGTTACGACATCGACGCAAGATCGCCATCCGCACAATCCCTGCGCATGAGTTCCGACGTCGACACCCCTCCCGCCGCCCCTGTGGCGCGTTCCGGCGACGCGGCCACCGGTCCGGTCCCGCCGTCGCCATTGCAGCAAGGCCTGCCGCCCGCGGTCGGTGCCTTCGCCTACACCCGCTTCGCGCCCTGGACGCCGCCGCTGGAAGACGGCGTCGAGCCCGGCCGTCATCCGGTCGTGATCGCCGGCGGCGGCCCGGTCGGCATGGCGCTGGCGCTGGGCCTGGCCAACCACGGCGTGCGCAGCGTGATCCTGGAGGCCGACGACACGGTCTGCGTCGGCAGCCGGGCGGCCTGCATCTCGCGCCGCAGCCTGGAGATCATCGAGCGGCTGGGCGCGCTGCCCGACTTCCTGGCCAAGGGCCTGCCCTGGACCGGCGGGCGCAGCTTCTACAAGACCGACGAGGTGTTCCGCTTCGAGATGCCGCACGACGACCGGCAGAAGCTGCCGCCGATGATCAACCTCGAGCAGTATTACTGCGAGCATTTCCTGCTGGAGGCCATCCAGCGGCGCAACGCCAGGACGCCGGGCCTCGTCGACATCCGCTGGGGCACCGAGCTGATCGGCTTCACCGAGGACGCGCAAGGCCTGTCGCTGGAGGTGCGCAACGCCGGCGGCGGCTACGCGCTGCGCAGCCACTGGCTGGTCGGCTGCGACGGCGGCCAGAGCTTCGTGCGCAAGGCGCTCGGCCTGGAGCTGGAAGGCACCGGCTACGAAGGCCGCTACGTCATCATCGACATCGAACTGCCGAGCCGCCATCCGACCGAGCGCCGGGCCTGGTTCGACCCGCCGTGGAACCCCGGCTCGACCGTGCTGATGCACCGCCAGCCGGACGACATCTGGCGCATCGACTACCAGTTGCGCGCCGGCCAGAGCACCGAGGAAGCGCTGCAGCCGGCCGCGGTGCGCGACTTCGTGCAGCGGCACCTGGACGCCATCGGCGAGGGCGACCTGCCGTGGCACACGGTGTGGACCTCGGTGTACCGCGCCGGCGCGATGACCCTGTCGAGCTACCGCCACGGTCGCGTGCTGTTCGCCGGCAACGCGGCGCACGCGATGCCGATCTTCGGCGTGCGCGGGCTCAATTCCGGCTTCGACGACGCCGACAACCTGGCCTGGAAGCTGGCGCTGGTGGCGCGCGGCCTCTCGGACGCGGCGCTGCTCGACAGCTATTCGCAGGAGCGCATCGCCGCCTTCCACGTCAATGCCGAGAACGCGATGCGCAGCACCGAATTCATGTCGCCGCCGTCGCGCGGCTTCGACCTGCTGCGCGAGGCCGCGCTGTCGCTGGCGGGCGCGCATCGGGGCATCGCCAACCTGATCAACCCGCGCCAGACGCAGGCGGTCGCCTATGCGGATTCGCCGCTGTCCAGCGCCGGCGGCGAGCTGTCGGCCGGACCGCTGCCGGGCGAGGTGATGCCCGAGCAGCCGCTGTCCGGCGGCGGCCACCTGAGCGACCGCCTCGGAGCCGCCTTCACGGTGCTTGTGCTCAACATGGAAGCGGTCGACGCGGCCACGATGGCCGAGATCGCCGCCGCGCAAACGGGGCCGCTGCCGGTCGCGCTGTGCGTGCTGGCGCTGCACGAGGCCGAGGCGCCGGTGTTCGAGGCGCTGGGCGCCGGGCGCGGCGCGGTCTACCTGCTGCGGCCCGA
>NZ_LMUW01000122.1 GCF_009765735.1 Xenophilus sp. L33 | reverse complement strand
GCCGACCGCACCGCCTACCTGCGGCGGCCGGACCTCGGGCGGCAGCTGGACGCCGGCGACGCGGATCGCCTGCGTTCCGCTGCGCCCGTCGCAAGCCCCGACATCTGCGTCGTGATCGGCGACGGCCTGTCGTCGCTGGCGGTGAGCCGCAACGCGGTGCCGCTGCTGGCGGCGCTGCGCCCGCTGCTGGCGCCCGGCCTGACGCTGGCGCCGGTCGTGATCGCGACCCAGGCGCGGGTCGCGCTGGCCGACGAGGTGGCCGAGGCCTTCGGCGCGCGGCTCTCGATCATGCTGATCGGCGAACGGCCCGGCCTCAGCTCGCCCGACAGCCTCGGCATCTACCTGACGCACGCGCCGCGCCGCGGCCGCCACGACGCGGAGCGCAACTGCATCTCCAACGTGCGCGCCGAAGGCCTCGGCCACGCGCAGGCGGCTTTCAAGCTGGCCTGGCTGGTGCGCGAGGCGCTGCGCCGCGGCCTCACCGGCATCGACCTGAAGGACGAGAGCGACCATGAATTGCCGGTGCCGGCAGAGGCCGGCGGGGCGCCTATGATCCCCCTCCCGCCCGCCGACCCGAGAGACGCCCCATGACCGAACGCTATCCGCTGGCCGAGATGAAGGACCTGCCCGACGACATCCGCGCCGCGGTGCTCGAGGTCCAGGAAAAGGCCGGCTTCGTGCCCAACGTGTTCCTGGCGCTGGCCCGCCGTCCGGCCGAATGGCGCGCCTTCTTCGCCTACCACGACGCGCTGATGCTGAAGGAAGAAGGCTCCCTCACCAAGGGCGACCGCGAGATGATCGTCACCGCCACCAGCGCCGCCAACCAGTGCCTCTACTGCGTGGTGGCGCACGGCGCGCTCTTGCGCATCTACGAGAAGAAGCCGCTGGTGGCCGACCAGGTGGCAGTCAACTGGCGCCGCGCCGACATCACGCCGCGCCAGCACGCGATGCTCGACTTCGCGATGAAGGTCGCCGCCGACTCCCACGCCATCGAGGACGCCGACTTCGAGGCGCTGCATGCCCACGGCTTCGACGACGAGGACATCTGGGACATCGCCGCGATCACCGCCTTCTTCGGCCTGTCGAACCGCATGGCCAGCTTCAGCGGCATGCAGCCCAATCCGGAGTTCTACCTGATGGGCCGGCTGCCGCGCGACAAGAAATAAGAGGCGACGGTGCGCATCCTGCTGGTCGAGGACGACACCGCGCTGGCCGGCGCGGTCTGCAGCTACCTGGCGGCCAAGGCTTTCGTGGTCGACGTCGCGCCGGGCCTGGCCGAGGCCCGCGCGGCGCTGGCCGCGGTGCAATATGCGGCGGTGCTGCTCGACCTGCACCTGGGCGACGGCGACGGCCTGTCGCTGCTGCCGGACGTGCGGGCGCTGGGCGAACGGCCGATCGTGATCGTGCTGACCGCGCGCGATCAGGTCACCGACCGGATCCGCGGCCTCGACGCCGGCGCCGACGACTACCTCATCAAGCCCTACGACCCGGCCGAGCTGCTGGCCCGGTTGCGCGCGGTCGAGCGCCGGCGCAGCAGCCACGGCGCGCCGGTGCTGCGCCTGGGCACGCTTGAGATCGACGTGGCGCACGACCTGGTGCGCAAGAAGGGTCAGGCGGTGGTGCTGACCCAGAAGGAATGGGCGCTGCTGCGGGTGATGGCGACGCGACCGGAGCGCATCCACACGCGCGAGCGCCTGGCCGACGCGCTCTACGGCTTCGGCGACGAGGCCGACAGCAACACGCTGGAGGTCTTCATCAGCCGGCTGCGGCGCAAGCTCGGGCACGGCCACATCCAGACCCTGCGCGGGCTCGGCTACCGGCTGGCGAACGCGCCCGAGGACGATCCGGCGTGAGCGGTGCGACAGCCGGCGACTCGCTGGCCGGACGGCTCACGCGCACGCTGATCCTCTGGGTCGGCGGCGTCTGGGTGCTGTGCGTGCTGGGCGTCGTCTGGTATGTCGACGTCGAGATCAACCACAACTTCGACAACGAGCTGGCCGAGGTCTCGCACCGCATGTTCGACATCGCGACACGCGAGATGGACCGGATGCAGCGCGAGCATCCCGGCACCGGCGCGCCGCAGGTCGCGCCGCCCCAGCTGTTTCCGGGCAACGCGGTGATCTACCAGCTGGTCGACCCGCACGGCCGGGTGCTGGTGCGCTCGGCCGAGGCGCCGGTCGATGCCTTCCAGGTGCCGCTGGCGCCCGGCTTCGCCGACAACGAACCCTGGCGCATCTACACGGTGCGGCATCCGACGCGCGAGCTGTACTTCCGGGTCGCCGATCCGCTCGACGAACGCAGCGCGGCGCTCGACAAGACCCTGCTCGGCCTGCTGCTGCCGCTGGTCGCGGTGCTGCCGCTGCTGGCCTGGGTGCTGCGCCGGGTCGCGCGCACGCAGCTGCGCGTGCTGCAGCAGCTGGCCGGCGAGATCGAGCAGCGCAGCGGCGTCGACCTGCGGCCGATCCGCTTGCCGAGCCTGCCAGGGCTGCCGGGCCTGCCGCGCGAGCTGCAATCCGTCAGCGACAACGTCAACCGGCTGCTCGAGCGGCTCGCGCAGGCGCTCGACGTCGAACGCGCGCTGGCCACCAACGCGGCGCACGAGCTGCGCACGCCGCTGGCCGCCGCGCGGCTGCGGCTGCAGTCGGCGCTCGACCAGGGCCTGCAACGCGCCGACGTGCTGGCCGCGATCGACGCGCTGCAGACGCTCGGCCATCGCGCCGACAAGCTGCTGCAGCTGTCGCGCGCCGAATCGGGCGCCGCGCTGACCCGCGCTCGCATCGACCTGGTGCAGCTGGCCGGCACCGTGGCGCAGGAGTTCTGGCAGGACGCCGGCGCCAACGAGCGCCTGAGCCTCGAGGTGCCCGACGCCGGCACCGCGCTGGCTCGCGGCGACGTCGATGCGCTGGCGCTCGCGTTGCGCAACCTGATCGAGAACGCGCTGCGCTACGGCCACGGCCGCGTGGTGCTGGCGGTGATCGCGCCATCGACCCTGTCGGTGCGCGACTTCGGCCCGGGCGTCGGCGCCGAACAGCTGCAGGGTTTGCGACAGCGCCACGTGCGCCACAGCGCCGACCGCACCGGCTACGGGCTCGGCCTGTCGATCGTGGTCACCATCGTCGAGAAGCTCGGGGCGACGCTCGAGCTGAGCTCGCCGCCGGCCGGCGCAGCCTCGGGCTTCGAGGCGCGGATCGTGCTGCAGCCGCACTGAGCGAGGGCGACGGGCTCAGGCCCGAGGCGCCAGTCGCGAAATCGAAACCACGACGCCCGCCACGAAGAGCAGCGCCGCCGCCCACTCGATCGCCAGCGGCCAGCGGCCGTCCCACAAGAAGGCATAGAGGAGCGCGAACAGCGTCTCGCTGACGATCAGCTGCCCGCACAGGCTGGCCGAGAGGCGCTGGCTGGCGATGTTCCACAACACGGTCGCGAGCCACGACGATCCGATGCCGCCGGCCAGCGCCACCACGACGAAGAGCTTGCCGTCCGGCTGGCTCTCCAGTTGCGCCCACGAGGAGCCGGCCACCAGCCAGAGCAGCAAGGCGCCCAGGCCGGTCGCCAGGCCGAGCCAGTTGGCCCAGTCGGTGGCCTTCACCTCCGGATGACGCTGCAGCCAGCGCGCGTTGAGCAGGCCGAAGACGGTCCAGCTGGCCATCGCCAGCAGCGCCAACAGCAGGCCGGTCGCCATGCTGCCCGTCGCGGCACCGCCGCCCTGCGCCGCATCGGCCGGCCAGGCCGCCGCGGTCATCAGCGCGATGCCGGCGGCGGTCAATGCCAGGCCCGGCAGCAGCGTCGCGACACGAAGGCCGGGCGGCCGCCCCAGCAGCATCATCCAGACCGGGATCGTGCCGATGACCAGGCTCGGCACCGCGCTGCCGATGGCGTCGATCGAGAAGGCGAGCAGCAGGAAGTAGCCGCTGAAGCCGAGCACGCTGAGCCCCAGTGCCACGCCGGCCTGGCGCGCACTCGGCCAGCGGCTGCCGCGCGGCCGGGTGGCGCTGGCCAGCGCCGCCACCCCGCCGAAGACCACGAAGCGCGCCGCGGTGATGTCGACCATGCCGAAGCGATCCACCATACGGGGCGCCACGAAGACCAGCCCCCACAGCGCGCCGGAGGCCAGGCCGGCCGCGATGCCGACCATCGCGCGCGACTTCGAATCGCTGCTGCATGTCATTGCGAATGGGATGAGAGGGAATGGAAGTGGACTGACAAGGGGTCGGGCGAGTCGCCGAGGCGACCGCGACAGAGGCCCGGCGAGCCCCGCATAAAATGGCCGGCCGCCGCGAAGCCTCGCACCCTCAAAACAATTATCACCAGACACCCATGACGCACGACGAAATCCTCGCCCAGTTCGGACCCCGCGAAGCCATGGAGTACGACGTGGTCGTGGTGGGCGCCGGACCGGCCGGCCTCTCGACCGCGATCCGCCTCAAGCAGATGGCCGCGCTCAACGGCAAGGAGATCTCGGTGGTGGTGCTCGAGAAGGGTTCCGAGCCCGGCGCGCACATCCTGTCCGGCGCGATCATGGATCCGCGTGCGCTCAACGAGCTGCTGCCCGACTGGAAGGAACTCGGCGCGCCGCTCAACCAGCCGGTCACCGCCGACACCTTCCTGATGATGAGCGAGACCGGCGCCACCCGCACGCCCAACTTCCTCCTGCCGAAGAACTTCCACAACGAAGGCAACTACATCATCAGCCTGGGCAACTTCGTGCGCTGGCTGGCGCAGCAGGCCGAAGGCCTGGGCGTCGAGATCTTCCCGGGCTTCCCGGCCGCCGAGGTGCTCTACACCGAGGACGGCAAGGTGCGCGGCGTCGCCACCGGCAACCTGGGCATCGGCAAGGACGGCGAGCCGACAGAGAACTTCCAGCTCGGCATGGAGCTGCTCGGCAAGTACACCGTCTTCGCCGAAGGCGCACGCGGCCACCTCGGCCGCCAGCTGATCGCCAGGTACAAGCTCGACGACGGCAAGGACCCGCAGAGCTACGGCATCGGCATCAAGGAACTGTGGGAAATCGACCCGGCCCGCCACCAGCCCGGCCTGGCGATCCACACGGCAGGCTGGCCGCTGCCGTCGGACACCTACGGCGGCTCCTTCGTCTACCACGCCGAGAACAACCAGCTGGTGGTCGGCTACGTGGTCGGCCTCGACTACCAGAACCCCTACCTGAGCCCCTTCGAGGAGTTCCAGCGCTTCAAGACCCATCCCAACATCCGCTGGTACTTCGAAGGCCAGGACAAGGGCCTGAAGGCGCCCAAGCGCCTGAGCTACGGCGCCCGCGCGATCACCGCCGGCGGCCTCCTGTCGCTGCCCAAGACCGTGTTCCCGGGCGGCGTGCTGGTCGGCTGCGAGGCCGGCTACCTCAACGCCAGCCGCATCAAGGGCAGCCACGCCGCGATCAAGACCGGCATGCTGGCGGCCGAGGCCGCCTACGACGCGGTCATCGCCGGTCGCCAGCACGACGAACTGACCGCCTACCCGGCCGCCTTCGAGAAGAGCTGGCTGCACGAGGAACTGCACAAGGCGCGCAACTTCAAGCAGTGGTTCAAGAAGGGCCTGACCGTCGGCACCCTGATGACCGGCATCGAGCAATTCCTGCTGCGCGGCCACGTGCCGTGGACCATCCACCGCACCCAGGCCGACAACGAACGCCTGCAGCGCGCCGCGGTCAGCAAGAAGATCGCCTACCCCAAGCCCGACGGCAAGCTCACCTTCGACCGCCTCTCCTCGGTGTTCATCAGCAACACCAACCACGAGGAGAACCAGCCGCCGCACCTGACGCTCAAGAACGCCGCGGTCCCGACCGAGATCAACCTGCCCGAATACGCCGGCCCCGAAGGCCGCTACTGCCCCGCCGGCGTCTACGAATTCGTGCCCGACGCCAACGGCAAGGAACGGCTGCAGATCAACGCGCAGAACTGCGTGCACTGCAAGACCTGCGACATCAAGGACCCGACGCAGAACATCGTGTGGGTGACGCCAGAGGGTGGTGGCGGGCCAAATTACGTCGGGATGTAATTGAGCTGGCGCCGGAGGCAGCGAAGCTTCCTGCACCCCCGGAGCCCGGCATGCGGTGCGCGCTGGCTGACCCCTGTGCGCCGCTGAGGAGCGCAGCGGCAGGCGGATCAAGGGCCGCGCATGTTTGAGCGAAGCGAGTTTGCGCGGACCCCGCCTGCCGCGAGCACCGCAAGGAAGCCCGAAGGGCCGGCGCAGTGGGGTCGGACAGCGCGCACCGCGTGCCGGGCGGACGCTCCAAAACGCACGGCCCATCCCTTACACTCCCTGAAGTCAGGAGAGCGTCCCGCCCAAAGCCGGGGCCGCCGAAGGCGCAGGTCCCCCGAACCAAGGGCCCGAACGCTCAGGCAAAAGGACTGACGAAGCACCCGGCCCGCCGGGTGTTTCCTTGCTGGAGAGAGGCGTCCGCCGCGTCGTTCGCAGTGGCCGTCCACCGAAGGAGCAAACCTCGATCGTGGGGCGAATCTCTCAGGTTCAAGGGACAGCAGGGGTTGCCCATGGCTCGCGCCATGGATCGAGTCTGCCCCTTTGGAGAGTGCCTTGTCCTCCGCATCGAACGAACCGCTTCTGAAGACACCGCTGCACGACCTGCACGTGTCGCTCGGCGCCCGCATGGTGCCCTTCGCCGGCTATTCGATGCCGGTCCAGTATCCCGCCGGCCTGATGGCCGAGCACAAGCACACGCGCGAGGCCGCGGGCCTCTTCGACATCTCGCACATGGGCCAGTTGCGCCTGGTCGGTCCCGACGCCGCCGCCGCCTTCGAGACCCTGATGCCGGTCGACGTGATCGGCCTGGCCGCCGGCAAGCAGCGCTACGGCCTGCTGCTGAACGACGAGGGCGGCATCCTCGACGACCTGATGTTCTTCAACGAGGGCGGCGACTCGCTCTTCGTGATCGTCAACGGCGCCTGCAAGGCGGCCGACATCGCCCACATCAGCGCCCGCATCGGCAGCCGCTGCCAGGTGCAGCCGATGCCCGACCACGCGCTGCTGGCGCTGCAGGGCCCGCAGGCCGCCGCGGTGCTGGCGCGCCTCGCGCCCGGCATCGAGAAGCACGTCTTCATGACCGGCGGCGCGGTGACGATCGGCGGCATCGCGGCCTTCGCCACCCGCAGCGGCTACACCGGCGAGGACGGCTTCGAGATCTCGGTCGCCGCCGCCGACGCCGAGGCGCTCGCCCGGCTGCTGCTGGCCGAAGCGGAGGTCAAGCCGATCGGCCTCGGCGCGCGCAACTCGCTGCGCCTCGAGGCGGGCCTGTGCCTCTACGGCAACGACATCGACACCACCACCACGCCGGTCGAGGCCGCGCTCAACTGGGCCATGCAGAAGGTGCGCCGCAGCGGCGGCGCGCGCGAAGGCGGCTTTCCCGGCGCGGCGCGGGTGCTGGCCCAGTTGGCCGCGGCCACCAGCGGCAGCGCCGGCCACACCGACCACGACACGCTCAAGCGCCGGCGGGTCGGCCTGGTGGCGCTCGAACGCATCCCGGTGCGCGACGGCAGCCTGCTCGAATCCTTCGAGGGACTGCCGATCGGCAACGTCACCAGCGGCCTGCTCGGCCCGAGCGTCGACCGGCCGATCGCGATGGGCTACGTCGCGCTCGCCTATGCCGAGCCCGGCACCCGCATCCAGGCCATCGTGCGCGGCAAGCCGGTGCCGATGGAAGTCAGCACGATGCCCTTCCTGCCGGCGCGCTACTACCGCGGCTGAACCTCTCACCTTTCAAGCAACCTTCAAGGAGTCCTTCCAATGACCATCCACTACACCGAAGACCACGAGTGGGTCCGCCCGGAGGCCGACGCGACGCTCGTCACCGTCGGCATCACGGTGCATGCACAGGACGCGCTGGGCGACGTCGTCTTCGTCGACCTGCCCGAAGTCGGCAAGAGCTTCGCGCAAGGCGAAGTGGCCGGCGTCGTCGAGTCGGTCAAGGCCGCGGCCGATGTCTTCATGCCGGTCAGCGGCGAGATCACCGAGGTCAACGAGGCGCTGCGCGCCGATCCGTCGCTCGCCAACAGCGCGCCGATGGACGCCGGCTGGTTCTTCAAGGTCCGCATGAGCGACGCCGCCCAGCTGTCGTCGCTGCTCGACGAGACCACCTACACGAAGTTCGCCGCCGACCACTGAAAACGTTCCCATGCCGATGTCCGCCCCCTCTTCTCCCACGCTCGCCGAACTCGAGAACGCCAGTGAATTTGTGGCCCGCCACATCGGCATCGAGGCCGGCGACGAAGGCCGCATGCTCGCGGCCATCGGCTCGGAAAGCCGCGCCGAACTGATCGACGGCATCGTGCCGCCGGCCATCCGCCGCAGCCGGCCGATGCAGCTGCCGCCGGCCGCCACCGAAGCCGCCGCGCTGGCCGAGCTGAAGGCCTTCGCCGCGCGCAACCGGGTCATGCGCAGCTTCATCGGCCAGGGCTACAGCGGCACGCTGACGCCGGGTGTGATCCTGCGCAACGTGCTGGAGAACCCGGCCTGGTACACCGCTTACACGCCCTACCAGGCCGAGATCTCGCAGGGCCGAATGGAGGCGCTGGTCAACTTCCAGACCATGGTCTGCGACCTCACCGGCATGGCGATCGCCAACGCGTCGATGCTCGACGAGGCGACCTCCGCGGCCGAGGCGATGACCCTCGCGCGCCGCAGCGTGAAGAGCAAGAGCAACGTGATGGTGGTCTTCGGCGACGCCCATCCGCAGACCCTCGAGGTGCTGCGCACGCGCGCGAAGCCCTTCGGCATCGAGCTGCGGCTGGCCGATTCCGCCGAGGCCTGGGACGCCGCGATGGCCGAGGACTGCTTCGCGGCCTTCGTGCAATACCCCGCCAGCACCGGCTGGTTCATGGACTGGAGCGCCGAGGCCGGGAAGGTGCACGCCAAGGGCGGCGCCTTCATCGTGGCGGCCGACCTGCTGGCACTCACCCTGCTCAAGCCGCCGGGCGAATGGGGCGCCGACATCGTGGTCGGCACCACCCAGCGCTTCGGCATGCCGATGTGCAATGGCGGCCCGCACGCCGCCTACATCGCCTGCCGCGACGACTACAAGCGCTCGCTGCCCGGCCGCCTGGTCGGCGTCAGCGTCGACACGCACGGCCGGCCGGCCTACCGCCTCGCGCTGCAGACGCGCGAGCAGCACATCCGGCGCGAGAAGGCCACCTCCAACATCTGCACCGCGCAGGTGCTGCCGGCGGTGGTCGCGAGCATGTATGCGGTCTATCACGGCCCCGAAGGCCTCAAGCGCATCGCGCAGCGGGTCGCCCGCCTGACCGCGATCCTGAAGGCCGGGCTGGTGCAGCTGGGCTTCACGCTCACGCATCACGAGTCGGCCTTCGACACGCTCAGCCTGAAGACCGACGACGCCACCGATGCGATCGCCGCGCGCGCCGTGGCACTGGGCGCCAACCTGCGCAAGACCTGGGGCGTGTACCTGTGCGTCGCGCTCGACGAGACCCACACCCGCGCCGACGTCGAGCTGATCTGGCGCATCTTCGCGGGCGAAGGCCGCGCGCTGCCCGACTTCGCGGCGCTCGCCGACACGGCGCCCGACCTGATCCCGGAGGCCCTGCGGCGCAGCAGCCCCTTCCTCACGCATCCGGTCTTCAACACCCACAAGAGCGAGACCGCGATGCTGCGCTACATCCGCAGCCTGAGCGACAAGGACCTGGCGCTCGACCGCAGCATGATCCCGCTCGGCAGCTGCACCATGAAGCTCAACGCGACCAGCGAGATGATCCCGATCACCTGGCCGGAGTTCGCCGACATCCATCCCTTCGCACCGGCCGACCAGCGCGCCGGCTACACGCTGCTCGACGCGCAGCTGCGCGGCTGGCTCTGCGAGGCCACCGGCTATGCCGGCATCAGCCTGCAGCCCAACGCCGGCTCGCAAGGCGAATATGCCGGCCTGCTGGCGATCAAGGCCTTCCACGAATCCAAGGGCCAGGGCCATCGCAACATCTGCCTCATTCCGTCGTCGGCGCACGGCACCAATCCGGCGAGCGCGCAGATGGTCGGCATGCAGGTGGTCGTCACCGCCTGCGACGACGGCGGCAACGTCGACCTCGACGACCTGAAGCGCGCCTGCGAGAAGCACGCCGACAAGCTGGCCGCCGTGATGATCACCTACCCCAGCACGCACGGCGTCTTCGAGACCCGGGTCAAGGAGCTGTGCGAGATCGTCCATGCCCACGGCGGCCGCGTGTACGTCGACGGCGCCAACATGAACGCGTTGGTCGGCGTCGCGGCGCCGGGCGAATTCGGCGGCGACGTCAGCCACCTGAACCTGCACAAGACCTTCTGCATCCCGCACGGCGGCGGCGGCCCGGGCGTGGGCCCGGTGTGCGTGGTCGAGGACCTGGTGCCCTTCCTGCCGGGGCACGCCACCGGCGGCCTCGAGTCGCACGGCGTCGGGGCGGTCTCCGCCGCGCCGCTCGGCAACGCGGCGGTGCTGCCGATCAGCTGGATGTACTGCCGAATGATGGGCGCCGACGGCCTCACCGCCGCCACCGAGACCGCGATCCTCAGCGCCAACTACATCAGCGCGCGCCTGAAGGACCACTACCCGACGCTCTACGCCAGCCCCAACGGCCATGTCGCGCACGAATGCATCCTCGACCTGCGCCCGCTCAAGGAGGCCAGCGGCGTCACCGCCGAGGACGTCGCCAAGCGGCTGATCGACTACGGCTTCCACGCGCCGACCCTGAGCTTCCCGGTCGCCGGCACGCTGATGGTCGAGCCGACCGAGAGCGAGCCGCTGGCCGAGCTGGACCGCTTCATCGACGCCATGGTCGCGATCCGCGGCGAGATCCGCCGCATCGAGGAAGGCGTCTGGCCTCAGGACGACAACCCGCTCAAGAACGCGCCGCACACCGCCGCCAGCCTGCTCGGCAGGGAATGGTCGCGGCCCTATTCGCGCGAGCTGGGCGCCTTCCCGCTGGCGGCGCTCAAGGAGGCCAAGTACTGGCCGCCGATCGGCCGGGTCGACAACGTCTGGGGCGACCGCAACCTGTTCTGCAGCTGCGTGCCGGTGACGGAATACGACGAGGACTGAAGCCCGGCTGTCCAGCGGCCTACTTCTTCGCCACTTCGCCGGTGGCCAGCTGGTGGCGCAGGTCCGCCAGCTTGGCCTTCAGGCGCCGCTCGTTGACCGGGCCCATGCGGATCAGCATCTTCTGCCCGGCCGACAGCGACTCCAGCTGCGGATCCACGAATTCGTAGTGCACCCAGGGCCGCTCGAAGTTGACCGCGCCGCTGTCGGTCTTGATCTCCATCAGCTTCACCTGGATCGGGCCGGGCGGCTCGGGCGTCTTCAGCAGGTGGTCGAGCACCGCGACCATCCGGTCGTTGAAATACTTGCCGGGATAGCCCAGCTCCTCGTAGGCCTGCTGGAAGAGCGGATAGAGCCGCGCATAGACCGCGGCCGCCTTCTTCATGTCCACCGACTCGACGAGCAGCACGAAGGGCGTGTAGCGCGCGCCGTTGTCAGGATCGATCGAGCGGGCCTCGCCGTCGCCCTGCACCGCGAAATGCGACGGCGTCGGCTGCACCGGCCACATGCGCGCCGGCGCCTCGTTGCGCGGCAGGTTGTCGACCGTGGCGACGAAGCGGCGGGCGAAGCCGTCGGTCTGCAGGAAGCCGCCGACCGCCTTCTTGCCCAGCAGCTGGTCCAGCTCGGCGGTGACCGCGGCGTCCGAATCCTTGAGCGGCGGCAGCTTGGCATCCGGCGCGGCCAGCGCGTCGACCGGGTTCTGCGGGCCGGTGGCGACCGGCGGCGGGGGCGGCGGCGCGGACACGTCGGGCACCGGCGGCGCGCTCACGACCGGCGGCGGCGGTGCTTCCTTGTCCTGCGACCAGCGCCACCAGGCGAAGGCGGCGCCGAGCAGCACGACGATGACGATCACCGTCGGCCAGGCGGAGGAGCGGGTGGCTGGTCTGAAATCTGCTGTGTCCCTGTCGGGCATGGTGAAATCTTCCTTGGTGGATGCGCGAAGGCGTGCGGTCCATTTTCGAGCCACCGCGGACGCCGTTGCCGTAACGCCCTGTGACCTTCCTGGAAATGCCATGAACATCGACTTCGCCGCCATCACCGAATACCAGCGCTACAAGCTCATGGCCAGCCTGATCGTGCCGCGGCCGATCGCGCTGGTCACCACCCTGGGCGAGGACGGCATCGTCAACGCGGCGCCCTTCAGCATGTTCAACATGCTGGGCGAGGAGCCGCCGATCGTGATGATCAGCGTCAACCGGTTGCAGGACAACGCGCTCAAGGACACCGCCGCCAACATCGTGCGCAGCCGCGAATTCGTGGTCCACCTGGCCGACGAGGACATCGCCGAGCAGATGCACCGCTGCGGCGAGCGCCATCCGGCGCACGTCAGCGAGCTCGACGTGGTCGGCTTCACGCCGCTGCCGAGCATGGCGGTCAAGCCGCCGCGCATCGCCGAGGCGCCGGTCGCCTTCGAATGCACGCTCTGGGAAACGCTGGAGACCGAGAGCCGCCAGATCTTCATCGGCCAGGTGCGCTGGATGCACGCCCGCGACGAACTGATCGACACCGAGACCTGGCGAGTGAGACTTCAGCACTACTTTCCGGTCGGCCGCTTCGGCGCCAGTTTCTACGTCAAGACCCGCGAACGCTATGCGCTCGCCGCGCAGGCCGAGGGCCGGAGCACCTCGATCGACGAGATCTGACTGCGCCGCGCAAGTTCGACGCGCGCCATCGGCCATGCGGCCTACCTCGCCCGGAGGAACAGTCCGACACCACGTCGTCATGGGTTTGAAGGTACAAAAGAGGCTATTCGAGCTTGATTTGGAGGATCTGATGTTCAGCTTTTTCCAGCCCAGTCGTAACAGCCATCTTCGACGCGTCATGACGCTGCTCGAGGAGGCCAACCTCGCCCGCATCGAGCATCAGGCCGCCGCCGAGCACCATGGCGCTCTCGGCCGCATGTATGCCGAACGCGCCAAGCGCCTGGAGCGCGAGCTCTACGGCTCGACCCACCTGCCGCACGGCGACGGGCATGCGCCCGCCGGCGGCAAGGGGCAGGACGACAAGGCGGTGCTGTATGCGCTCGACGCCAATCGCAGGCTCGAAGCGCAGATGAAGAACTGACGCCGCTTCAGGCCGCGTGCCAGAGCGCGGCGAAGAAGTGGCAGATGCTGCCGGCCAGCACGAACAGGTGCCAGACGAAGTGCGCGAAGCGCACCTTGTTGTCGAACAAGAACACCACCGCGCCGGCGGTGTAGGCCACGCCACCCACCACCAGCCAGGCCAGCCCGCCGGCCGACATGCGCTGGTAGAGCGGCACCGCGGCGGCCAGCGCCATCCAGCCCATCGCGACGTACAGGCCGGTCGACCACAGCGGGTGGCGCAGCCGGTTGAACAGCTTGGCCGCCACGCCGACCGCGGCGGCGCACCAGACCGCGCCGAACAGCGCCCAGCCCGACGGACCGCGCAGCACCCCGAGCAGGAAGGGCATGTAGCTGCCGGCGATGAACAGGTAGATGGTCGCGTGGTCGATCCGGTTGAACCACAGCTTGGCGCGGCCCTGCGGCAGCGCGTGATAGAGCGTGGAGATGAAATACATCAGGATCATGGTGCTGGCGAACAGGCTGGCACCGACCACGGCCGCCGCACCGCCCTGCTGCGCCGCGCTGTAGACCAGGATCGGCAGCGCGGCGATGGCCAGCGCCATGCCGACGCCGTGGCTCAGGGCGTTCATGAGCTCTTCCATGGCGGTCTGGTGGCGCTCGACGGCCGCCTGCACGAGGGTTGGCGCAGGGGTCGGGCGCGTCGGGCGGGTCGGCATGGTGGCGCGGATCGGCGGGTTCATGGCATGTTCCGGAGGGTTGTCGGACTGCGGTGCACAGGCAACCAATATGCCCGCCCGCGTGTCGTCGCCATGTCGGCAGCTTGACGGGTCGCGCGCGGTGCCGCCGTCAGTATCGCGCGCTGCGCCTTGTCGTCGAAAGCCGGGCGTGACGGGCGGCGGGGCGCCCCGTGCCGAGCGCGCCAGAAATGAAAAAAGAGGCCGAAGCCTCTTTTTGGGGTGTGGAGCGGGAGAAGAGTCTCGAACTCTCGACCTCAACCTTGGCAAGGTTGCGCTCTACCAACTGAGCTACTCCCGCGAGCCTCGAATTATATGACATCGCGAAGGGCCTTCCGGCCGGCGCGCGTCATTTTCAATCGGTCTCCGCCATTTCCTCTTCGCCCTCGCCCGCCGGCAGGTGGATGAGGCCGGTGCGCAGGTCGTATTCGAAGACCTCGCCGTAGCGGCCCCATTCGATCGCGGTGCGCAGCACGCGCTCGGCGGTCGACTCGTCCAGGCTTTCCATCAGCAGCTCGATGAAGGGCTCCTGCGGCAGCTCGCCCGACGGCGCCTGCTCCAGGCTGTGGCGGATGTGCGCGGCCAGCGGCACGTGCGCCAGCAACTGCTGCCCCAGCAGTTGCTGGCGCAGCGTGTGTGCGCCCTCGACGTAGCTGCGGCCGAGCTCGGTCAGGTGCAGGTCGGCGTCGGCGACCTGGGCGAAGCCGAACAACGCCAGCGCCTGCGTGAGCGGCAGCAGTTCGTCGTCGGTGAGCTCGGCCTCCTCGGCCAGCTGCGGCAGGTCGGCGCGGCCGTCGCGGCCGTCCTCGACCAGCATCTCGAGCAGGGCCTCCATGCGGCCGACGTCGGCGTCCGGCAGGCGGTCGCCGAGATGCAGGCGGGCCGGCTCCTCGGCGGCGCGCCCCGTGGAGGGCGCGCTCTGCGTCATCAGCGCATAGGCCTCGTCGATGAGCGCGCGCACCTCGAGGCTGGCGACGTCGCGCGGCCGCGGCAAGGTGATCGGCAGCTCGGCGCGCACCCGGCCCGGGTCGGTCGCGAAGATCAGGATGCGGTCGGCCATCAGCACCGCTTCCTCGATGTTGTGCGAGACGATCAGCATCGCCTTGGTCGGCATGGTGCCGCCGCCCCAGAGATGCAGGATGTCGTCGCGCAGGCGTTCGCCGGTCAGCACGTCGAGGGCGGAGAAGGCCTCGTCCATCAGCAGCACCTCGGGCTCGACCACCAGCGCGCGCGCGATGCCCACGCGCTGGCGCATGCCGCCCGACAGCTCGCGCGGCAGCGCGCCCTCGAAGCCGGCCAGCCCGATCAGGTCGATCGCGTCGCTGGCGCGGCGGGCGCGCTCGACCGGCTCGATGCCGCGCGCCTCGAGGCCCAGCTCGACGTTCTGCTGCACCGTGAGCCACGGAAACAGCGCGAAGGACTGGAACACCATCGCGATGCCGCGGGCCGGTCCGTACAGCGGCTGGCCGCGGTAGCGCACGCTGCCGGCGTCGACGCCGATCAGCCCGGCCAGGATCCGCAGCAGGGTCGACTTGCCGGAGCCGGACTGCCCCAGCAGCGCCACGATCTCGCCTTCGGCGAGGCGGAAGTCGACGCCCTCGAGCACCGAGCGGGCAGCGCCGTCGGCCGAGCGGAAGGACTTGCCGACATCCTGCAGTTCAACGATGGCTTCGGCCATGGAACGCTCCTCTGGTCATCTCTAGAAATGCATCCGGTTCTCGGCCAACTCGTAGAGCCGCCGCCAGACGAAGTGGTTCATGCCCATGACGAACACGCACATCACGCCGATGCCCAGCGCGATGCGCGGGAAGTCGCCGATGGCGGTCATGTGGGCGATGTAGCTGCCGAGGCCCGCGGCCTGCAGCGTGGTGTCGCCCCAGGTCACGTACTCGGCCACGATGCTGGCGTTCCAGGAGCCGCCGCTGGCGGTGATCGCACCGGTGACGAAGCTCGGGAACACCGCCGGCAGCAGGTAGCGCTTCCAGCGCAGCCACCCGGTCAGGCCCAGGTTGCGGGCCGCGTAGCGCAGCTCGGTCGGCACGCTGGAGGCGCCGGCGATCACGTTGAAGAGCAGGTACCACTGCGTGCCCAGCACCATCAGCGGCGCCAGCCAGATGTTCGGGTTGAGGTGCCAGCGCACGATGAACAGCACCGCCACCGGGAACATCAGGTTGGCCGGGAAGGCCGCCAGGAACTGCGCCACGCCCTGCAGCCGGCCGGCCCAGCGCGGATTCATGCCGATCCAGATGCCGACCGGCACCCAGACCGCCGCCGCCAGCGCGATCAGCACCAGCACCCGGATCATGGTGTAGAAGCCGAGCACGAAGACATGGCCCACCTCGCCCCAGCCGACCTCGGCATGGACGAAGCGCACCAGCCACACCGCCGCCAGCACCACCGCCGCGGCCACCAGCGCGTCCCAGACCCGCTCCGCCGTGGTGTTGGGCGGCCGCGGCCGGGCCTCGATCGAGGTGCCGTCGTGGTCGCGCCGGAACAGCACCAGCGAGCGCTCCAGCAGCCGCGCCGAGGCCGCCATGAAATGCTGCAGCCGGTCGGTGCGGCGCAGCCAGGTCAGCAGCCACGAATGCGGCGCGTCCTCGCTGCTGCCCTCCTCGAAGCGGAACTTGTCGGCCCAGGCGATGAGCGGACGGAAGAAGAGCTGGTCGTAGAGCGTGATGCCGATCAGCATGCCGCCGATGGCCCAGCCGATGGCGCCGAGGTTGCGCGCCTCGATCGCCATCGCGATGTAGGAGCCCACGCCCGGCAGCTTGATGTTCTGGTTCGACACCGAGATGGCCTCGGAGGCCACCACGAAGAACCAGCCGCCGGACATCGACATCATCATGTTCCACAGCAGTCCGGGCATCGCGAAGGGCAGCTCCAGGCGCCAGAAGCGATGCCAGGCCGACAGCTGGAACACCGAGGCCGCCTCGCGCAGTTCGGCCGGCACGGTGCGCAGCGACTGGTAGAGGCTGAAGGCCATGTTCCAGGCCTGCGAGGTGAAGATGGCGAAGATCGCGGCGCATTCGACGCCCAGCAGGTTGCCCGGGAACAGCGCGATGAAGCCGGTGACCGTGATCGACAGGAAGCCCAGGATCGGGATCGACTGCAGGATGTCCAGCACCGGCACCAGCACCTTCTCGGCCGCCCGGTAGCGCGTGGCCAGCACCGCGAAGACACAGCTGAAGACCAGCGACGCGCCGAGCGCCAGGAACATCCGCAGGGTGGTGCGCAGCAGGTAGTACGGCAGCATCCACGGGTCGAGGCTGATCGACAGCTGCTCGCCCAGCTCGTAGGGCCGGGCCATCTGCGAGCCGCCGAAGGCCAGCGCGAACAGCACCGCCAGCACCAGGGGCAGCAGCGCCCAGTCCCAGCGGTTTCCGCTGGTCATGACGGCCTGGCGTGGGAAGAAGCGTTTGTCGAGCATGGGCGAGGAAAAGGGTTCGGTTCACGGACCCGGTCCGCGCAGCGGCGCCATTGTGCCTGCCCCAGCCTACGCCCACATGACCTGCGCAGCTTGCAGGACCCGGTCGCGACAGCGTCGCGGCCGGCGCCTTCGGCTCAGGCCCGGGCCGGGCCGATGCCGGCGCCGACGGCCGGCCGGCGCAGCAGCCAGGCCGCGGCGGCCAGCAG
>NZ_LMUW01000121.1 GCF_009765735.1 Xenophilus sp. L33 | reverse complement strand
GGGTTGGCGGCGGCGCGGGCCCTGCGGCTGGCCGGCGTCGAGGACTTCGTGCTGCTCGAGATGGAAGACACTGCCGGCGGCAACAGCCGCGGCGGCGCGGTCGACGGCATCGCCTGCCCGCTCGGCGCGCATTACCTGCCGGTGCCGGGCGACGACGCGAGCGAGGTGCAGGACCTGCTGGAGGAACTGGGCCTGCGCCGCCGGGTCGCCGGCCGCTGGACCTACGACGAGCTGAACCTCTGCCACAGCCCGCAGGAGCGCCTCTTCTTCCAGGGCGCCTGGCAGGACGGCCTGCTGCCGGTGCAGGGCGTCGGCGCGTCGACCCTGGTGCAATACCGGCGCTTCGCCGACCGCGTCGCGGCGCTCCAGCGAAAGGGCCGCTTCTCGATCCCGATGGCGAAGCTCGCAGCCGGCCCGCTGCTGCTGACGCTCGACGCCACCGACTTCGCCGGCTGGCTCGACCGCGAAGGCTTCGACGACCCGCAGCTGCGCTGGTACCTCGACTACTGCTGCCGCGACGACTACGGCGCCGGCGCGGCGCAGGTGTCGGCCTGGGCCGGCATCCACTACTTCGCGAGCCGCCACGGTTTTCGGGCACCGGGCGACGCCGACGGCGAAGGCGATGCGCTGCTGACCTGGCCGGAGGGCAATGCCTGGCTGGCGCGCCGGCTGGCGGCGCCGCTGGGCGACCGGCTCGCGGTCGCGCATCCGGTGACCCGCATCGCCGAGACCCGCGCCGGCGTCGAGGTCGACGCCTTCGACGTCGCGTCCGGCACCACGGTGCGCTGGCAGGCCGACCGCTGCATCGTGGCGCTGCCGGTCTTCATCGCGACGCGGGTGGTGCAGCAGCCGCCCGAGCTGCTGCGCCAGGCCGCGGCGCAGGTGCGCCACGCGCCCTGGCTGGTGGCCAACCTGCACGTCCGGCGGCCGCTCTACGACAACCCGCGCGGCGCGGCGCCGAGCTGGGACAACGTGGTCTTCGGCACGGCGGGCCTGGGCTACGTGGATGCGCGCCACCAGAGCCTCGACCCGACGCCGCGCGGCACGGTCCTGTCGTGGTACCGGCCGCTCGGCCCCAGCGGCTACGACCGCGGCAGCGAGACCGAGACGCGCCGCCAGCTGCTGGAGCGGCCCTGGGCCGGCTGGCGCGACGACCTGCTGGCGGAACTGTCGCAGCCGCATCCCGACCTGCCGTCGCTGGTCGAGCGCATCGACATCACGCGCTACGGCCATGCGATGGCGATGCCGACGCCGGGCCTGCTCGCGCGGCTGCCCGGGCCGGGCCCGGTCGTCGCCGGCCGGCTGGCCTTCGCGCATGCCGACTGGTCGGGTTATTCGATCTTCGAGGAGGCCTTCACGCGCGGGCACCAGGCGGGCATGGCCGCGGCGGCGTGAACCGCGATCTCAGCGGCCGGCAGGTCCGCCGAGCTTCTTCACGATGAAGTCCATCGCCGCCTCGCCGTTGAAGTCGTGGCGGCCGGCGAATTCCTTGAACACGAAGCTCTCGGCGATGCCGAGGCGCGCGTAGAGCTGCGCCACTTCCGGCGCCGCCTTGCGGGCACCTTCGATCGGGAACAGCTGGTCCTGGTTGCCCGACACCACCAGCAGCGGCCGTGGCGCCACCAGCGCGGCGACCGAAGGGTCGCGCCAGAGGCCGAGCGAATCCGGAAAGCGCCAGTCGAGGAAGCCGCTCGCCTCGGAGTTGTCGAGCACCGCCTCGCGGTCGTTGAAGTAGGCGGCGACCACCGCGACACGGATCCGCGGTTCCAGCGCGCTGGTGTAGAGCGTGTAGAAGCCGCCGTAGGAGACGCCCATCATCGCCACCCGGTCGGCGTCGATGTCGGGCCGCGCCAAGAGCGCGTCGAGCGTGCGCACGGTCTTGGCGATCTCGATCGCGGGCAGCGAGCTGCCGGCTTCCCAGGCGCGCACCGTGAGCCGGTCGCGGAAGTCGTCGCCTTCCTTGTTGTAGTGCGCGAAGGTCGGGAACCAGACGGCGTAGCCGGCCTTCAGCGCATGCCAGGTCTGGTCGCGCGGGCTGCGCGCCATGCCGGGCATCTGGCCGTCGGGGCTGGCCGGCGGCATGCCGCCGCGGCCGTGCGCCGAGATCACCAGCGGCAGCTTGTCCGTGGCGGCGGCCGAACGCGGGCGCAGGTAGATGCCGATTGAATGCAGGCCGTCGAGCACCGGGATGCGCAGTTCGACGTAGCGGGCGAATTCGTCTTCGCCGATCACCGTCTCGACCACCGCGCCGGTCGGCGGCTGCTCGAAGCCGGGCGGCGGGTAGCGCAGGCTCTGCCGCAGCCGGGCGCGGGCGCCCTCCTGGCCGCGCTCGAAGGCCTGGGCGCTGGAGCTGTCGAGGATCGCGCTCTGTTGCGCGGCGACGCGCACCCGGGCGAGGTAGGCGGCGATCTCGTCGGCCTGGCCGGCGCTGCGGTCGACGACGCTGTCGCGCGACATGCGCAGGCTTTGCGGGCCGCTGCGGCGTTTCAGCCGGTCCGCAATGCGTCCGAAAACGACGTAGGCAAAGTCGTAGGCCTTTCGCGCGTAGAAGGACCACGCCAGCAAGGCCAGGACAAGAATGATCCAGTAACGATCGCTCATAAGAGAAAAGTTCTTAAGACACGATGTTACATGGCGGCTCGTCTCCAGAAGCCGCCGGTGACCGGAAAGCCGGCGCTGCGCGTCAGGCGCGCATCAGGGCTTCGATCTCGTCGCCGTCCACCGGCACGCCGCGCGAGATCAGCTCGCAGCCGGCCTCGGTCACGATCGCGTCGTCCTCGATGCGGATGCCGATGTCGTGGAACTGCGCCGGCACGCCTTCGGCGGCACGCACGTAGATGCCGGGCTCGATGGTCAGCACCATGCCCGGACGCAGGATGCGGCTCGGCCGGTTCTGGATCAGCTCGTTCGACAGCGGGTCGCGCCGTTCGCTCACCTCGCCCAGCTGCGAAGGCTCGATGTAGCTGCCGCAGTCGTGCACGTCCATGCCCAGCCAGTGGCCGGTGCGGTGCATGTAGAAGGGGAAGTAGGCGCGCTTGTCGATCACGTCGTCGAGGCTGCCGACCTTGTTGGCGTTCAGCAGGCCGAGGTCCAGCATGCCCTGCGCCAGCACCCGCACCGAGGCGTCGTGCGGGTCGGTGAAGCGCTGGCCGGCGCGGGTCACCGCCACGGCGGCTTCCTGGCTGGCCAGCACCAGGTCGTAGAGCGCGCGCTGCGGCCCGGTGAAGCGCCCGTTGGCCGGGAAGGTGCGGGTGATGTCGCTGGCGTAGCCGTCCAGCTCGCAGCCGGCGTCGATCAGCACCAGCTCGCCGTTGCGCACCGGCGCCGCATCGGCGCGGTAGTGCAGCACGCAGGCGTTGGCGCCGGCGGCGACGATCGAGCCGTAGGCCGGGTATTGCGAGCCGCCGAGGCGGAATTCGTGCAGCAGTTCGGCATCGAGGTGGAATTCGCGCACGTCCTTGCCTTCGCGCAGCATCCGCGCCGAGGTCTGCATTGCGCGGATGTGGGCGCCGGCGCTGATCTGCGCGGCGCGCCGCATCACGTCCTGCTCGTGCGCGTCCTTGACCAGGCGCATCTCGTCGAGTGGGCCGCACAGGTCGCGCTGCTCCTCGGGGCAGAGCGCGCCGTAGCGCACCCTGGCGCGCACCGACGAAAGCCAGCCGTCGACCCGCGTCTCGAGCCCCTTGTGGGTCGCGAACGGGTACCAGACCACCGACTTGTTCTCGAGCAGGCGTGGCAGGCGCTGGTCGAGTTCTTCCACCGAATAGGCCTCGTCGACACCGAGCGCGGCCGGCGCAGCGTCGGGGCCGAGGCGGTAGCCGTCCCAGATTTCACGCTCCAGGTCCTTCGGCGCGCAGAAGAGCGTCGAGCGGCCGTCGCCCGAAAGCACCAGCCACGCATTCGGCTCGGTGAAGCCGGTCAGGTAATAGAAATAGCTGTCGTGCCGGAAGAGGAAATCGCTGTCCCGATTCCGCTGTCTTTCGGGCGCCGTCGGGATGATGGCTATTCCGTTCGGTCCTATATAGGAAGAAAGAGCTACACGACGAGGGACTTGATAATTTGCGGTCATAAGGTCACTATGCGCTACCGATGTAACAACGGTACAGGAGGGGCGAAAAACATGGCGAAAGGAATTGCAAGAAGAGTTGCCCTGTAGGACCCCTCCCACGTACAAACGCACGACTTGTTATTTTGGAGGTGTTTTTCGGTGAATGTTCTGAATAAATACGCGCTCTCGCTGATTGTCATCAGCGGGGCCTTGACAGCGTGCGGGGGTGGAGGAGGTGGCGGCGGCGGTTTGGCGGTGAGCCCGGCGACGAGCGAGGCTCTGGCAGCCGGCGCGACCGGAACCACGGCCACCGGCAGTACCGCCGCCGGCAGCACCGCGACCGGCAGCAGTGCCAGCGGCGCCAGCGGCAGCAGCGGCAGCAGCGCCTCCGGCAGCAGCGGCGCGACGGGGGGCACGCTCAGCAGCAATGCGGTCATCGCGCCGCCCGCGGCCATCGCCACCGGCGACGCCGTCTTCAGCAGCAGCGGCACCTTCTCGGCCAGCGCCTACCAGGCGACCGCAGCGCAGATGAGCACCGCCGCCGGCATCGACTACCGCTACGGCCCGAGCCCGACTGCCTACGGCACGACCAGCAACACCGGCCGCTCGAACCTGCAGCCGCTGACCAACAACAGCTACAGCACGATCTCGACCGCCAACGGCGGCGACCGTTCCTGCAGCAGCTGGTGCGGCACCTGGCAGGTCGGCGGCCCGGCGGCGAAGTCGGGCGGCGACTATTCGTCGTCGGTCATGCAAGTGGCCTGGGTGCCTGACGCCCCGGCCACCTACGCCGGCCTCGCCAATCTGCAGGCGGCGTCGATGTCGAACAACGCCTTCGCCCAGAAGCCCGAGCCGAGCTGGACCACCTATGCCAACTCGACCGACGGCGCCCAGGATTTCAGCCTGGACTCGTACAAGAGCTCGGGCGTGAGCTTCAACAACGTGGTGACCGTGGGCCGCTGCTACCGCTCCGGCTGGTGCGACACCAGCCTGTCGGTCTATCAGAACGGCGCGATCCTGACCACCGGCAGCAACACGGCGCGCAACCACGGCCATGCCCAGCTGGACGCCAACAAGGTGCCCACCGCGATCGCGATCACCAACGGTGGCGAATTCGCGCTGGTCACCGTCTGGGACACGGCCGCCCTCAAGGGCCAGGTGGCGGTGCTCGCGCTGGCCGGCCTGTGCGACGGCTGCGATCCCAGCAATTCGTCCGGCTGGTACAACAACTGGGGCGAGTGGGGCAACGTGTACCCGGGCCTGCCGAACCTCGGCAACGTGGCCTACATCAAGCTGCTCGGCTATGTCGACCTGCCTTCCACGATGAAGGCGCCGACCGAGATCTCGGCCTCGACCGGCATGGAGTCGGGCGACTACGACCTCGGCGGCAGCGACTACTACAGCAACCCGCTGTCGTCGCAGAGCAACCGGACCGCCTTCTACAGCGGCAGCTACGCCGGCAACATCGCGCAGGGCGGCATGGCGGTGGTGATCTCCAAGTCGGAGCAGCAGGCGGCGTTCATCGACCTGCGCCCGCTCTTCAGCTACTACCGGCAGCAGTACTTCAATGTCTCGGCCAATTCGCAGTCGAACTTCAACAGCATGATTTCGGGCCGCGGACCGGGCGCCGGCCAGTGGCCCTACACCTTCACCAACACGCCGTCGCAGTCGCCGGTGGTGGTGAAGACGGTGGCGCTGGGCAACCGGCCGACGGCGGTGCGGGTGTCGATGACCGACAACATCTCGCGCGCCTGGATCGCCACCCAGGAAGGCACGCTGCACATGTACAACCTCGGCAGCTACCTCAGCACGTCGACCGCCGGTTCGCCGGCCTCGATCGCGGAGATCGGCAGCGGGATCGCGGTCGGCCGCAACCCGACCAACATCGCCTACGCCAAGAAGGGGCAGACCTCGATCTACCCGGTGACCGGCGACCGCGAAGTGATCGTCACCTCGCGCGGCGACCGCCGCATCAACTGGGTGCGCTTCGCCGCCGACTACAACAGCGGCGCGGTGCGGACCGACCTGGTGCTGACCGATTCCAACCTGGTGGATCCGATCGCCGTCGAGGACAACGACAACCACGGCACCGAGTCGTACATCCTGTCCGTGGCCGACTACACCGGTCGCAAGGTCTCCAACTACCGCTACGGCCCGACCATCTTCTGGACCAACACGGGTTCGGGCAACGCCTGCCAGCCGAATGGCGGCTGCACGGTGTCCGGCAACACCGGCTTCGAATACGGCGGCAGCTTCGCCCTGCCGGGCGGCGCCTTCCAGGTGGTGGACTCCAACACGCCCTGATCGCCGCGCCAGGATCGCGCCTCAGGCGCGATTCAAGGCGGCCAACCGTTCCGGTGTCCCGACATCGGTCCACGGGCCCAGGTAGAGCTCCCCGCTCACCTGGGCCTTTTTCATGGCCGCGCGCAGCAGCGGCGCCAGCGCGGCCTTCAGGCCCGCGGGGTTGCCGGGCGGGATGTCGCAATCGGGCGGCGCAAACAACGCGGCCCGGTACAGGCCGATGGTCGAGAAGGTGAAGGTCTGCACCGTGCCGGGTTCGCCGCGGTCGGCGACCAGCCCGTCGGCACCGAGCACGAAGTCGCCGCGCGGGTTGTGGTCCGGGTTCGGCACCAGCCAGAGATGCGCCAGCCGGCCACTGGCCGCGAAGCGCTCGACCGCCTCGGCCGTGAAGGCGAAGCCCGGCGCGAAGACATCACCGGCCGCGACCCAGAACAGGTCGCCCAGCATCGGCAGGGCGCGGACGATGCCGCCGGCGGTTTCCAGCGCGCCGCCGAAATCGCGGCCTTCCTCCGAATAGCGGATCGTCGAGGCGCCGTGCCGCTCGCCGTAGTGCGCGCCGATCTGCTCGCCCAGCCAGGCCGTGTTGACCACCAGATCGGTGAAGCCGCCGGCGGCCAGCGCGTCCATCGGCCATTGCATCAGCGGCTTGCCGCGCACTTCGAGCAGCGGCTTGGGGCAGGCGTCGGTCAGCGGCCGCATCCGTTCGCCGCGCCCGGCGGCGAGGATCATGGCGCGGATGGTCATGCGGCGACCCTGGTGTCGCCGGCGCCGCGCTGCAGCGCATGCCGCTCGACGCGCGTCGGCTGGAACAGGTCTTCGAGCGCGGCCAGCAGCGCCCTCGCCTTGTCCGAATGGTCGGCGCCGACGTTGCAGACGTAGACGTCGAGCGTCACCGCCGAGCGCTCGGGCCAGGTGTGCACGCAAAGGTGCGACTCGGCCAGCAGCACCGTGGCGGTGACGCCGCCCGCCTGGCCGGTGGCATCGGCCGCCGTCGGGAAGGCATGGAAGAGTTCGCCGACCACCTGCAACCCGGCGGCCCTTGCGCGGGCCACGCAGGCCGCGCCCAACACCGGCGCGTCCAGCAGCCAGTGCGTCGCGCAGCGGCATCCGGTGAGGTCGGCGGTGAGGTGCAGGCCCTGCATGGCGGCACTCTAGCAGCCCGTCGAAGGCGCCTGTCCGAGGCCGCCTGCGGCCACCGGCGGAACGTCTTCGACCCCGCCCGCTAAAATAGCCGGCTCCCCTAACCGCCCCAAGAAAGCCAAGATGGCCAACCAAGCCTTGATGGCCAACGCGATCCGCGCGCTGGCAATGGATGCCGTTCAACTCGCCGATGCCGGACACCCGGGCGCACCGATGGGCATGGCCGACATGGCGGTCGCGCTGTGGGGCGACCACCTGCGCTACAACCCCGCCAACCCGCACTGGTTCGACCGCGACCGCTTCATCCTGTCGAACGGCCATGCCTCGATGCTGCAGTACGCGGTGCTGCACCTGACCGGCTACGCGCTGTCGATCGAGGACATCAAGCAGTTCCGCCAGCTGCACAGCAAGACCCCCGGCCATCCCGAGCGCGAGATGACGCCGGGCATCGAGACCACCACCGGCCCGCTCGGCCAGGGCATCACCAACGCGGTCGGCTTCGCGCTGGCCGAGAAGCTGCTCGCGGCCGAGTTCAACCGCAAGGGCCACGAGATCGTCGACCACCACACCTACGCGTTCCTGGGCGACGGCTGCATGATGGAAGGCATCAGCCACGAAGCCGCCGGCCTGGCCGGCGCCTGGAAGCTCAACAAGCTGATCGCGCTGTACGACAGCAACGGCATCTCGATCGACGGCGAGGTCAAGAACTGGCTCATCGACGACCCGCGCGAACGCTTCGAAGGCCACGGCTGGAACGTCATCGGCCCGGTCGACGGCAACGACGCCAAGGACGTGTCCAAGGCGATCGAGAAGGCCAAGAAGAGCGACGACAAGCCGACTCTGATCATCTGCAAGACCGTCATCGGCAAGGGCAGCCCGAACCGCGCCGGCACCGCCAAGGCGCACGGCGAGGCGCTGGGCGAGAAGGAGATCGCGCTCACCCGCGAAGCCATCCACTGGCCCTACCCGGCCTTCGAGATCCCGCGCGAGGTCTACGCCGACTGGGACCACATCGCCGAGGGCGCCAAGGTCGAAGCCGCCTGGAACGAGAAGTTCGCCGCCTATTCGCTGGCCTTCCCCGAGCAGGCTTCCGAATTCACCCGCCGCATGAAGGGCGAGCTGCCGAAGAACTTCCATCAGGTCGCCTTCGACACCGTGGTCGAGGCCCACACCAAGGCCGAGAGCGTCGCCAGCCGCAAGGCCAGTCAGCTGGCGCTGGAGCACTTCACCGCCGCGCTGCCCGAGATGCTCGGCGGCAGCGCCGACCTGACCGGCTCGAACCTCACCAACACCAAGAGCACGCCCGCGCTGCGCTTCGACCCCAAGACCGGCGCGGTGATCCTCAACGCCCCGGTCGAGCAGCCCAAGCAGGGCGCGGAAGACGAAGCGAAGCCTTCCAGCACCACCGCCGGCGCCGGCGCGCCGCAGGGCGTGATCGGCCGCCACATCAACTACGGTGTGCGCGAATTCGGCATGGCCGCGGTCATGAACGGCATCGCGCTGCACGGCGGCTACATCCCCTACGGCGGCACCTTCCTGACCTTCAGCGACTACAGCCGCAACGCGGTGCGCATGGCCGCGCTGATGAAGCTGCGGGTGGTCCATGTCTTCACGCACGATTCCATCGGCCTGGGCACCGACGGTCCGACCCACCAGTCGATCGAGCATGCCTGGGCGCTGCGGCTGATCCCGAACCTGGACGTCTGGCGTCCGGGCGACACCGCCGAGACCGCGGTCGCCTGGGCGGTCGCGCTGCAGAACGCCGACCGGCCGACCGCGCTCCTGCTGTCGCGCCAGACGCTCAACTACGCGCCCAAGAAGGACCTGAGCGACATCAGCAAGGGCGCCTACGTGCTGGCCGAGCCGGACGCGGTCGGCCTCAAGAACAAGAAGGTCAAGGCGGTGATCATCGCCACCGGCTCCGAAGTGCAGCTGGCGGTGAAGGCGCAGGAGCTGCTGGCGAAGAAGAAGATCGGCGTGCGCATCGTCTCGATGCCCTCGACCACCACCTTCGACCGCCAGGACGTGGCCTACAAGAAGAGCGTGCTGCCCAAGGGCATCCCGCGCATCGCGGTCGAGATGGGCGTCACCGCCGGCTGGTGGAAGTACGGCGTGGCCGCGGTGGTCGGCATCGACACCTACGGCGAGTCGGCCCCGGCGGACGTGCTCTTCAAGCATTTCGGATTCACGGCGGAAAACCTCGCCGCCACGGTCGAAGCGGCGCTCGAGCGCTGAGTCGAAAACCCTTTTCTTTCCATCCAGGAGCATCAGAGAAATGGCCATCAAACTCGGCATCAACGGCTTCGGCCGCATCGGGCGCAACGTGCTTCGCGCGGCTGTGCAGAACTTCAAGCACGACATCGAGATCGTCGCGATCAACGACCTGCTGGAGCCGGACTACCTGGCCTACATGCTGCAGTACGACTCGGTGCACGGCCGCTTCCAGGGCGAGGTCACGGTCGACGGCAACACGCTGATCGTCAACGGCAAGAAGATCCGCCTGACCCAGGAACGCGATCCGTCCAAGCTCAACTGGAGCGACGTCGGCGCCGACATCGTGCTCGAGTCGACCGGCCTCTTCCTCACCAAGGAAACCGCGCAGAAGCACATCGACGCGGGCGCCAAGAAGGTGATCCTGTCGGCGCCCAGCAAGGACGACACCCCGATGTTCGTCTACGGCGTCAACGACAAGAAGTACGCCGGCGAAGCGATCATCAGCAACGCCAGCTGCACCACCAACTGCCTGGCACCGCTGGCCAAGGTGCTGAACGACAAGTGGGGCATCAAGCGCGGCCTGATGACGACGGTGCACGCCGCCACCGCCACCCAGAAGACGGTCGACAGCCCGAGCAACAAGGACTGGCGCGGCGGCCGCGGCATCCTGGAGAACATCATCCCGTCGAGCACCGGCGCGGCCAAGGCGGTCGGCGTGGTCATTCCCGAGCTCAACAAGAAGCTCACCGGCATGAGCTTCCGGGTGCCGACCTCCGACGTGTCGGTGGTCGACCTGACGGTCGAACTGGTCAAGGAAGCCACCTACAAGGAAATCTGCGCCGAGATGAAGGCGCAGAGCGAAGGCGCGTTGAAGGGCGTGCTGGGTTACACCGAGGACAAGGTGGTGGCCACCGACTTCCGCGGCGACCCGCGCACCTCGATCTTCGACGCCGACGCCGGCATCTCGCTCGACGGCACCTTCGTCAAGCTGGTGAGCTGGTACGACAACGAATGGGGCTACTCGAACAAGTGCCTCGAAATGGTTCGCGTGGTCGCCAAGTAAGCGGTCACTGCGCTCCAGCAAAAAGCGCCCCGCGGGGCGCTTTTTTCATGCATCGACCGACAGGCTCAGGCCACCGGTTCCATCACATGGATCACGCGGCTGGCGATCCAGTCCTTGACCTTGGCGCCGTAGGCGGCCATGTGCGGAGAGGCGCTGTGGGCCTGCAGGTCGGCCAGCGTCTCCCACTTCTCGACCACGACGAAGGTGTCGGGGCCGAAGGTGCCCTTGGAAGCGGGCATGCCGGCGGCGTCGATGGTCGCCACGTATTCGACGCAGCCCTTCTCGGCGAGGACCGCGGGGCGGTTGGCGGCGGCGGCTTCGAGGATCTTGGCGCGCTCGCCGGGCTTGGCGGTGATGATGGCGACGACGTGGATCATGCGGTCTGGCTCCTGGGTTCTTCGAAATGATGGAGCCTCGAATTTACGGGCAAAGCGCCAAAGGCGCCTGTCACTGCGGCATCTCGACCAGCACGTTCCATGTCACGCCGAAGCGGTCCTGCACCATGCCGAAGGCCGGCGAGAAGAAGGTCCTGGTGAGCGGCATCTGCAACTGGCCACCGACCGCGAGCGCGTCGAAGACGCGGTGGGCGGTCGCCTCGTCGGCCACCGGCAGCGCCAGCGTGAAGCCCTGAAAGCCCGGCTTGCCGGTGCAATGGCCATCGGAGGCCATGACGGTCGAGCTGCCGATCTTCATCGCCGAATGCATCACCTTGTCTTCCCCGCCGGGCGGGATCGAGCCGGGCGGCAACGGCTCGGGGCTGTCCTTGTAGCGCATGACGACCTCGACCTTGGCGCCGAGCGCCTGGACATAGAAGTCGAGCGCCTCCTGGCAGCGGCCTTCGAAGATCAGATAGGGTTGGACTTGCATCGACGGCTCCTTTGTGTACAACGTCCACAAACCATAGCAAAGAGAATGGACGGTGTCCACATGAGAACGCCGATGACCGAAGACCGCCCCTTGCAGCGCACCGTGCGCGGCACCTACCGCCATGGCGACCTGCGCCGCGCCCTGCTCGACGCCGGCGTCGCGCTGGCGCGCGAAGGCGGCCCGGAAGCGGTGGTGCTGCGCGAGGCGACCCGCCGCGCCGGCGTGGTGCCGAACGCGGCCTACCGCCACTTCGCCAGCCGCCTGGCTCTGCTGGAGGCTGTGCGGGCTGCCGCCCTGGCCGCGGTGGCCACGGCGATGGAGACCGAACTGGCGACGCTCGATCCTTTGGCGTCGCCGGCGGCGCAGGCGCGCGCCGCGGTCCGCGCGGTCGGCACCGGCTACCTGCGCTTCGCCCGCAGCGAGACAGGCCTCTTCCGCACCGCCTTCGCGACGCCGGTCGAGGTGGGCCACCTGCCCGAGTCGGACCGGGCCGGCGACAGCGGGCTCAACCCGTTCCAGTTGCTGGGCGCCGCGCTCGACCACCTCGTCGACGCCGGCCTGATGCCGCCCGACAAGCGCCCCGGCGCCGAATTCCTGGCCTGGTCGGCGGTGCACGGCATGGCGATGCTCGGCATCGACGGGCCCTTGCGCGGGCGGCCGCTGCCGGCGCTGGAGGCGCTCGGCGAGCGGCTGCTCGACATGGTCGAGAAAGGGCTCTGAGTCGGGCTACCGCGTGTGGTGCACCGGCGCCAGCTCGTGCACCGGCGTCGACAGCCCTTCCATCCGCGCCTTCAACTGAAGCGCGAGGAATTGCGAATAGTGGCGCGACTGGTGCAGGTTGCCGCCGTGGATCCACAGGTTCGGCACCTGGGTCGGCTTCCACATGTTGCGCAGCTCGCCTTCCCACGGACCCGGATCTTTCGGCGTGTCGGAGCCGAGCCCCCACACCTTGCCGACCTTGTCGGCCACCTCGGGCGAGATCAGCTCGGCCAGCCAGCCGTTCATCGAGCCGTAGCCGGTGGCGTAGACGATCAGGTCGGCCGGCAGCTCGCTGCCGTCGCTCAGGGTGACCGAATGCGGGTTGATGCGCTCGATGGTGACGCCGCTGCGCAGCTTGATGCTGCCGTCGGCCACCAGCTCCGAGGCCCCGACGTCGATGTAGTAGCCCGAGCCGCGCCGCAGGTACTTCATGAAGAGCCCCGAGCCGTCGACGCCGAAGTCGAGCAGGAAGCCGGCCTTCTCGAGCCGGCCGTAGAGGTCGGCGTCGCGCTTCTTCATCTCGTCGTAGATCGGCACCTGCATCGGCGCCATGATCCGGTAGGGCACCGAGGCGAAGATCAGGTCGGCCTTGTCGGTGGTGACGCCGTTCTTCAACGCGGCCTCGGAATAGAGCCCGCCCAGCGCCAGTTCCATCAGCGAGGCCGACGGCGCGATGTGGGTCGAGCTGCGCTGGATCATCGTCACGTCGGCGCCGTTCTCCCAGAGCGCGGCGCAGATGTCGTGGGCCGAGTTGTTCGAGCCCAGCACCACGGCCTTCTTGCCGCGCCAGGCCTCCGGGCCGGGATGCGCGCTCGAATGGTGCTGCTCGCCCTCGAAGCTTTCCGCGCCCGGGATCTTCGGGCTCACCGGATAGCCCGACACGCCCAGCGCGAAGACCAGCTGCTTCGGCCGCAGCACGAGCGGCTTGCCGTCGCGCTCGACCTCGACCGCCCATTCCTGCTTCGCCTCGTCGAAGCGGGCCTTCTTCACCACGGTGGAGCCCCAGTAGTTGAGCTCCATCACGCGGGTGTACATCTCGAGCCAGTCGCCGATCTTGTCCTTGGGGGCGAACACCGGCCAGTCGTCCGGGAAGGGCAGGTACGGCAGGTGGTCGTACCAGACCGGGTCGTGCAGGCAGAGGCTCTTGTAGCGCTTGCGCCAGGAGTCGCCGGCGCGGGCGTTCTTCTCGACGATCAGGGTCGGCACGCCGAGCCGGCGCAGCCGCGCGCCCAGCGCGATGCCGCCCTGGCCGCCGCCGACGACCAGCACGTAGGGCTGCTCGCTGTAGCCGAGCGTCTCGGCCTCGGCCTGGCGCTTCTCGAGCCAGGTCCTGCGCTGCGTGTCGGCGCCGTGCTCCGCGCCCTTGACGCGGCGCTCGCCCTTGCGCTCCTCGAAGCCCTTCAGCTCGGTCATCGTGGTAAGCAGCGTCCAGGCCTTGCCGTTCTTCAGCCGCAGGTGGCCGCGGCCGCGGGCGACGGCGGTCTCGAAGGTGAACCAGGCATCGACCACGCCGTCGGCCTCGGTGGCGTCGCCCTCGACCGCGAAGGCGGTGGGCCTGGTGTCGGCCAGCCGCGCCTGCAGCATCTCGCGGATCGGCTCGGGGCCTTCCTGCGTGCGGATGTTCCAGGTGAAGGCGACCAGGTCGCGCCAATAGCTGTCGGCGTCGAAGAGCGCCACGGCCGCGTCGATGTCCCCGCGCTCCAGCGCGCTCTGGAAATCGGCCAGCCAGGCGCCGGCGGCCTGGGTCGGATGGGTCGACAGATCGGTCATCTGCGTGTCTCCTTCGGGTGCCAGCCCTTCGTGTGGGGCGGGCGAGACACTACGCCCAACGATCCGCGGCGTCAAACCGCTGCCCGCGCCTTGACATCGGCCGGCGCGGCCTGATCTCATCTTTTCCGTGCTCGACCACTTCCATCCCGCTGTTTCCCGCTGGTTCGCGAAGGCCTTCCCGGCCGGCCCGACCGAGGCCCAGCGCGCCGCCTGGCCGGCGATCGCCGCCGGCCGCCATGCGCTGGTCGCGGCGCCGACCGGCTCCGGCAAGACGCTCACCGCCTTCCTGGCCGCGCTCGACGGCCTGGTGCGCCAGGGCCTGGCGCCGGGCGGGCTGCCGGACGAGACGACCGTGCTCTACGTCTCGCCGCTGAAGGCGCTGTCGAACGACATCGGCCTCAACCTGCAGGCGCCGCTGGCCGGCATCCGCGCCGAGCTGGCGGCGCTGGGGCTGCCGGACGTGGACATCCGCACGGCGGTGCGCACCGGCGACACGCCGCAGCGCGAGCGCCAGCTGGCCCTGCGACGGCCGCCGCACGTGATGGTCAGCACGCCCGAGTCGCTCTACGTGCTGCTCGGCTCGGTCTCGGGCCGCAAGATGCTCTCGACGGTGCGCACCGTCATCGTCGACGAGATCCACGCCATCGTCGGCAGCAAGCGCGGCAGCCACCTGGCGCTCTCGCTGGAGCGGCTGCAGTCGATCTGCACCGGGCCGCTGGTGCGCATCGGCGTCTCGGCGACCCAGAAGCCGATCGACGAGATCGCCCGCTTCCTGGTCGGCGCCGGCGCGGTGCAGGACGGCGTCGCCGACTGCGCGATCGTCGACATCGGCTATGCCAAGCAGCGCGACCTGGCGCTGGAGCTGCCGCCGGCGCCGCTCGCCGCGGTGATGTCGCTGGACCAGTGGGAGCAGGTCTATGCGCGGGTCGCCGCGCTGGTGCACGAGCACCGCACCACCCTGCTCTTCGTCAACACGCGGCGCATGGCGGAGCGGGCGGCGCGCCACCTGGGCGAGATCCTCGGCAAGGAAGCGGTCGGCGCCCATCACGGCAGCTTGGCGCGCGAAGCGCGGCTCGACGCCGAGCAGCGGCTCAAGCGCGGCGAGCTGAAGGTGCTGGTCGCCACCGCCTCGCTGGAGCTGGGCCTGGACATCGGCGACGTCGACCTGGTCTGCCAGTTCGGCTCGCCGCGCTCGATCGCCACCTTCCTGCAGCGCGCCGGCCGCTCCGGCCACGCGGTCGGCGGCGTACCGAAGGCGCGCCTCTTCCCGCAGTCGCGCGACGAACTGGTCGAATGCGCCGCGCTGCTGGACTGCGTACGGCGCGGCGAGCTGGACGCGCTGCACGTGCTGCCGGCGCCGCTCGACGTGCTGGCCCAGCAGATCGTGGCCGAGACCGCCTGCCGGGAATGGGACGAGGACCAGCTGCTGGCGCTGGTGCGCCGCGCCTGGCCCTATGCGCAGCTGTCGCGCGAGGACTTCGACGCCGTGGTGCGGATGCTGTCCGAGGGCTTCAGCACCCGGCAGGGGCGCCGCGCCGGCTACGTGCACCGCGACGCGGTGCACCACCTGCTGCGCGAGCGCAAGGGCTCGCGGCTGACCGCGCTGACCTCCGGCGGCACCATCCCGGAGACCGGCGACTACACCGTCATGCTGGAGCCGCAGGCCCACAAGATCGGCACGGTCAACGAGGACTTCGCGGTCGAGAGCCTGGCCGGCGACGTCTTCCAGCTGGGCAACACCAGCTACCGCATCCTGCGGGTCGAGCCCGGCCGCGTGCGGGTGGAGGACGCGCAGGGCGTGGCGCCCAACATCCCCTTCTGGCTCGGCGAGGCGCCCGGGCGCAGCGACGAGCTGTCCTTCGGCGTCTCGCGGCTGCGCCAGGAGGTCGGCGATTCGCTGGCGGCGCGCGGCGTCGGCGGAACGGTCGAATGGCTGGTCGGGACGATGGGCCTCGGCGCCGAGGCGGCGCGCCAGCTGGTCGAGCACCTGGCACGCACGCTCAAGGTGCTGGGCGTGCTGCCGACGCAGCAGCGGGTGGTGCTGGAGCGCTTCTTCGATGCCTCCGGCGGCATGCAGCTGGTGCTGCATTCGCCCTTCGGCAGCCGGCTGAACCGCGCCTGGGGCCTGGCCCTGCGCAAGCGCTTCTGCCGCCAGTTCAACTTCGAGCTGCAGTCCGCGGCGACCGAGGACGCGATCGTGCTGTCGCTGTCGACCAGCCACAGCTTTCCGCTGGACGAGGTCGCCCGCTACCTGCATTCGGCCAGCGCGCTCGACGTGCTGGTGCAGGCGCTGCTCGACGCGCCGCTGTTCGGCGTGCGCTGGCGCTGGAACGCGACCACCGCGCTGGCGCTGCCGCGCTTCCAGGGCGGCCGCAAGGTGGCGCCGCAGCTGCAGCGCATGAAGTCCGAAGACCTGCTGGCGGCGGTCTTCCCGGACCAGCTGGCCTGCGCCGAGAACCTGGCCGGCGCGCGCGACATTCCGGCGCATCCGCTGGTCGCCCAGACCCTGCGTGACTGCCTCGACGAGGCGATGGACGCGCAAGGCTGGCTGCGCGTGCTGCGCGGCCTCGAATCCGGCGCGATCGAGGTGCTGGCGCGCGACCTGCCCGCGCCCTCGCCGCTGGCCGCCGAGGCGCTGACCGCCCGCCCCTACGCCTACCTGGACGACGCGCCGATCGAGGAGCGCCGCACCCAGGCCGTGCAGAACCGGCGCTATGTCGACCCCGAGAGCGCGGACGACCTCGGCCAGCTCGACATGGACGCGATCGCCAGCGTGCGCGAGGAAGCCTGGCCGCGGGTGCGCAATGCCGACGAGATGCAGGAGGCGCTGCTGGCGCTGGGTGTGCTGACCGACGGCGAGGCCGCTGCCGAGCCGGAAGGCGCTGACTGGCTGCAGTCGCTGGCCGCGGCCGGTCGGGCGACGCGACTGGTGCCCACCAAGGCTGGCGCCGGCTTGTGGATCGCCGCCGAGCGGCTGGCCGCGATCGCGGTCCTCTACCCGCACGCCGGCCGGCAACCGCCGATCGCGTTCCCGCCCGAGCTGGCCGAGGCGCCGCAGGACGCCGGCGAGGCCTTGCGCGAGCTGCTGCGCTCCCGCCTGGCCGGCCTCGGCCCGGTGCCGGCGCAGGACCTGGCGGCGTCGCTGATGCTGCCGCGCGCCGCCATCGATGCCGCGCTGGCGGCGCTGGAGACCGAAGGTTCGGTGCTGCAGGGCAAGTTCACGCCCGGCACCGACACCGTCGAATGGTGCGAGCGCCACCTGCTGGCCCGCATCCACCGCTACACGCTCAAGCGGCTGCGGCGCGAGATCGAGCCGGTCGCGCCGCGCGACTTCGCCCGCTTCCTCTTCGAATGGCAGCGCGTCGGCGGCGCCAGCCGGGTCAACGGTCCGGAGGCGCTGGCCGGCATCCTGGCGCAGCTCGAAGGCTACGAGGCGCCGGCCGCGCTGTGGGAGGCGGAACTGCTGCCGGCGCGGGTCGCCGACTACGCCTCCAGCTGGCTCGACGAACTCTGCACCGCCGGCCGCACGCTCTGGACCCGCCTGCGCCCGCCCAGCGCCGACGGCCGCCCGAACGGCGGCCACGCCTCGCTGCGCTCGACGCCGGTGCTGCTGCTGCCCCGTCGCAGCGCCGCGCTGT
>NZ_LMUW01000012.1 GCF_009765735.1 Xenophilus sp. L33 | reverse complement strand
TACCGGCGCGGCGGTCGGTGCGGCGGCGGGCGCGGGCTTGGCCGCGCTGTTGCCGGCGCTCTGGGTCGGCGACGACGGCACAGGAGTCGGCGCGGGCGCGGGCGTGGCCTGGCGCTGCGTCACGTTGCCCGACTGCCGACCGAAGGACCGGCCGCCGCCCATGCGGGCGGCGCCGGCATCGATGCTCACCACGGCCAGCACGCACACCAGCAACAGGGCCCCGAACTTCCTCATGACTTCTCCTGTGCGCCCGAAGACGTCTTCAACACTTGATTCCAACATGCAGGGCGACGACGCCACCGGTCATGTTGTGATAGTCCACGTGGCCGAAACCGCCCTCCTTCATGAGGGTCTTGAGGTCTTCCTGCGCCGGATGCATGCGGATCGACTCGGCCAGGTAGCGGTAGCTGGCGTCGTCGCCGGCGACCACCTTGCCCAGGCGCGGAAGCACCTTGAACGAATACCAGTCGTAGGCCTGCCGCAGCGGCTTGGCGACCTTCGAGAATTCGAGCACCAGCAGCTTGCCGCGCGGCTTCAGCACCCGGTTCATCTCCTTGAGCGCCGCGTCCTTGTGGGTCATGTTGCGCAGGCCGAAGGCGACGGTGACCACGTCGAAGTGGTCGTCGGGAAAGGGCAGCTTCTCGGCGTCGCAGACCAGCGTGGGCAGCGCGACGCCGGCGTCGAGCAGGCGGTCGCGGCCGGTGCGCAGCATCGCCTCGTTGATGTCGGTGTGGATGACCTCGCCGGTGGCGCCGACCTTCTTGGCGAAGGCCAGGGCCAGGTCGCCGGTGCCGCCGGCGATGTCCAGCACGCGGGAGCCTTCGCCGACGTTGGCGACCATGACCGTGTAGGCCTTCCAGGCGCGGTGCAGACCGAGCGACATCAGGTCGTTCATGAGGTCGTAGCGGCTGGCGACCGAGTCGAACACGCCGCGCACGCGCTGGGCCTTGTCCTTTTCCTCGACTGATTCGAATCCGAAATGGGTGGTGCTCATGCGCCCGATGTTAGGCCGTCCCACCCTGCCCGCCGCCGACGACCCCGCGTCACGGGCGGGTTTTCGCGCGGGAAAGCGCTCAATGGCTGGCGCAGGCCGAGCCCGCGGCGTCGGGCTTGCCGGCCATCGGCGCATCGCGATCGACGCCGGCTTCCGCCAGGCGCTGCGCGTAGCGGGCCCACAGCGCGTCCTGCTCGCGACCGAGCTGGTAGAGCAGGTCCCACGAATAGATGCCGGTGTCGTGGCCGTCGGAAAAGCGCGGCTGGACCGCGTAGTTGCCGACCGGCTCGAGCGCCAGCAGCTCGACCTCGCGCTTGCCGGTCTGCAGGATCTCCTGGCCCGGTCCGTGGCCCTGCACCTCGGCCGAGGGCGAATGGATGCGCATTAGCTCGAAGGGAATGCGGAAGCTCGCGCCGTCCGAGAAGCCGACCTCCAGCACCCGCGAACGGTGGTGCACCGTGATCGAGGTCGGCGTCGGCGCGCCCGCTTGCAAGCCTGCCATCAGCTGTCTCCTGTCGCCAGCCGCAGGGCGATCTCGCGCTCCAGCTGCGGCAATTGAAGTTCGATCGCCCGCTCGCGGGCCGGGTCGGCCTCGCGCTGGGGGGCGGCCCACACCGGCGCCGGCCAGCGGCTGTCCCAGTCGAAGCGCGCGATCACGTGCCAGTGCAGGTGCGGCACCAGGTTGCCGAGGGTCGCGAGGTTGATCTTGGCAGGCGCCAGCACCTCGCGCAGGCACTGCTCGACGGTCACGAGCGCGTCCATGCAGCGCGCCCGTTCGGCCGCCGGCAGCTGCGACCACTCGGCCACGTGCGACTGCCAGACCACGCGATAGAAGCCCGGAAAGCCCGGCTCGCCGGCATGGATCACGCGCAAGGCCTCCGACTCGTAGACCACGCGGCCGCCCGGGCCGTCGCACAGCGGGCAGCCCGCCAGGCGCACCGCCGTCACACCAGCACCCGCTCGATGCCGCCCTGGTTGGCGGCGGCGACGTAGTCGGGCATCCAGTCGGCGCCGAGGATCTTGCTGGCCATCTCGACCACGATGTAGTCGGCTTCGAGCAGGCCGTTGTTCAGGTCATTGCCGTAGCGGCTCAGGCCCTGCAGGCAGCTCGGGCAGCTGGTGAGGATCTTGACCGGGCCGTCGGCCGCCAGCTTGCCGGCGTCGCGCAGCGCGGCCTCGCCCTTCTTCAGCTCCTCTTCCTTGCGGAAGCGGATCTGGGTCGAGATGTCGGGCCGGGTCACGCCGAGCGTGCCCGATTCGCCGCAGCAGCGGTCGTTCTTCTGCACGCCGTCGCCGACCAGCGCCTTCACGGTCTTCATCGGGTCCTGCAGCTTCATCGGCGTGTGGCAGGGGTCGTGGTAGAGGTAGCCGCCACCGCCCATGTCGCCGAGCGTGATGCCCTTCTCGAGCAGGTATTCGTGGATGTCGATGATCCGGCAGCCCGGGAAGATCTTGTCGAACTGGTAGCCCTGCAGCTGGTCGTAGCAGGTGCCGCAGCTCACCACGACGGTCTTGATGTCCAGGTAGTTGAGCGTGTTGGCGACGCGGTGGAAGAGCACCCGGTTGTCGGTGATCATCTTCTCGGCCTTGTCGAACTGGCCGCTGCCGCGCTGCGGGTAGCCGCAGCACAGGTACCCCGGCGGCAGCACGGTCTGCACGCCGGCATGCCACAGCATCGCCTGGGTCGCCAGGCCGACCTGCGAGAAGAGGCGCTCGGAGCCGCAGCCGGGGAAGTAGAACACCGCCTCGCTCTCCGAGGTGGTGGCCTTCGGGTTGCGGATGATCGGCACGTAGTCGGCGTCCTCGATGTCCAGCAGCGCGCGCGCCGTCTTCTTGGGCAGCCCGCCCGGCATCTTCTTGTTGATGAAGTGGATCACCTGCTCCTTGACCGGGGCCGGGCCGAGCGTGGCCGGCGGCGCCGCGGTCTGCTTGCGGGCGGCCCGGCGCAGCAGGTCGTTGGCCAGCCGCTGGGCCTTGAAGCCGATGCCGACCATGCCGGTGCGCATCGCCTTGATGGTCTGCGGGCTGGTCGCGTTGAGGAAGAACATGGCAGCCGCGTTGCCCGGCCGGAAGGACTTCTGGCCCATCTTGCGCAAGAGGTTGCGCATGTTCATCGTGACGTCGCCGAAGTCGATGTTGACCGGGCACGGCGTCAGGCACTTGTGGCAGACGGTGCAGTGGTCGGCCACGTCCTCGAATTCCTGCCAGTGCTTGATGCTGACGCCGCGCCGGGTCTGCTCCTCGTAGAGGAAGGCCTCGACCAGCAGCGAGGTCGCCAGGATCTTGTTGCGCGGCGAATAGAGCAGGTTGGCGCGCGGCACGTGGGTCGCGCAGACCGGCTTGCACTTGCCGCAGCGCAGGCAGTCCTTGACACTGTCGGCGATGGCGCCGATGTCGCTCTGCTGCATGATGAGCGACTCGTGCCCCATCAGCCCGAAGCTGGGCGTGTAGGCATTGGTGAGGTCGGCCTGCAGCGCGCGGCCGTCCTCGGCCACGTGGCCGCTGGTGCGCAGCAGCTTGCCCTTGTTGAAGCGGCCCTCGGGGTCGACCCGCTGCTTGTAGTCGGTGAAGGGCTGCAGTTCGGCGTCGCTCAGGAATTCGAGCTTGGTGATGCCGATGCCGTGCTCGCCGGAGATCACGCCGTCCAGGCCGCGCGCCAGCGCCATGATCCGCACCACCGCGGCGTGCGCGGTCTGCAGCATCTCGTAGTTGTCGCTGTTGACCGGAATGTTGGTGTGCACGTTGCCGTCGCCGGCGTGCATGTGCAGCGCGATCCAGACGCGGCCCTTCAACACCCGCTGGTGGATCTCGTTGCACTCGGCCAGGATCGGCGCGAATTCGATGCCGGTGAAGATCGCCGCCAGCGGCGCGCGCAGCTGGGTCTTCCAGCTGGCGCGCAGCGAATGGTCCTGCAGCTGCGGGAACTGCGCCTCGACGTCGTCGAGCCAGCCCTGCCAGAGCCCGCGCACCTCGCGCACCAGCGCCACCGCCTGGGCCACGCGGCCTTCGAGCAGGCTGGCCGAGGGCACGTCGCCCGCGTCCTCCTGGCGGCCCAGCGGCAGGTTGCCGCGGGCAAGGAAGGCCTCCAGCGCATCGGCCAGCGCGATCTTGTTCGCGAGCGACAGCTCGATGTTGATGCGCTCGATGCCGTCGGTGTATTCGGCCATCCGCGGCAGCGGGATCACCACGTCCTCGTTGATCTTGAAGGCGTTGGTGTGGCGGCTGATCGCGGCGGTGCGCTTGCGGTCGAGCCAGAACTTCTTGCGCGCCTCGGCGCTGATCGCGATGAAGCCTTCGCCGCTGCGCGAATTGGCGATGCGCACCACCTCGGAGGTGACCCGCGCCACGGCATCCGCGTCGTCGCCGGCGATGTCGCCGAACAGCACCATCTTCGGCAGGCCGCCGTGGCGCTTGGACTTGGTGGCGTAGCCGACCGCCTTCAGGTAGCGGTCGTCGAGATGCTCGAGGCCCGCCAGCAGCACGCCGCTTCGCTTCTGCTCGGCGAACATGAAGTCCTTGATCTCGACGATGCTCGGCACCGCGTCCTTGGCGTTGCCGAAGAACTCGAGGCAGACGGTGCGGGTGTGCGCCGGCATGCGGTGCACGATCCAGCGGCAGCTGGTGATGAGGCCGTCGCAGCCTTCCTTCTGGATGCCCGGCAGGCCCGAGAGGAACTTGTCGGTGACGTCCTTGCCGAGGCCTTCCTTGCGAAAGGTCTTGCCGGGGATGACGAGTTGCTCGCGGCGGAGCGCCGTCCTGCCGTCGGCGGCGAAATACTGCAGCTCGAAGACCGCGTTCTCGGCGTCGTGGATCTTGCCGAGGTTGTGGCCGATGCGCGTGACCTCCAGCCATTCGGCGTCCGGCGTCACCATGCGCCAGGAGGCCAGGTTGTCGAGCGCGGTGCCCCACAGCACCGCCTTCTTGCCGCCGGCGTTCATCGCCACGTTGCCGCCGACGCACGACGCCTCCGCCGAGGTCGGATCGACCGCGAAGACGAAGCCGGCCCGCTCGGCCGCGTCGGCCACGCGCTGGGTGACCACGCCGGCCTCGGTCCAGAGGGTCGGCACCTGCGCCTCGAGGCCGGGCAGCGTGCGCAGCTCGACCTCGGTCATCGCCTCCAGCTTCTCGGTGTTGATGACCGCGCTGTTCCAGGTGAGCGGGATCGCGCCGCCGGTGTAGCCGGTGCCGCCGCCGCGCGGCACGATGGTCAGGCCCAGCTCGATGCAGCCCTTGACCAGGCCGGCCATCTCGGCCTCGGTGTCGGGCGTCAGCACCACGAAGGGATATTCGACCCGCCAGTCGGTGGCGTCGGTCACGTGCGACACCCGCGAGAGGCCGTCGAACTTGATGTTGTCCTTGGCTGTCAGCCGGCCCAGCACGCGCTGGGACTTGCGCCGGAGCGCCGCGACGTCGCGGAACATGCGGTCGAAGGCGGCGATCGCCTGGCTCACCAGCGCGGCCAGTTCGCCGACCAGCCGGTCGCGCTCCGCGTCGACCTCGGGCGTGCGGCGTTTCCCGACCTCGCCCAGGCGGTGGTCGAGCGCCTCCACCAGCTGGCCGCGCCGGCGCGGGTTGTCGAGCAGGTCGTCGACCAGGTAGGGGTTGCGCTGCACCACCCAGATGTCGCCCAGCACCTCGTACAGCATGCGGGCCGAGCGGCCGGTGCGGCGTTCCGAGCGCAGCGTCTGCAGCAGCTCCCAGCCGCGCTCGCCGAGCAGCCGGATCACGATCTCGCGGTCGGAGAAGCTGGTGTAGTTGTAGGGGATCTCACGCAGTCGCGCAGGCTCTGCGGCCTGCGACAACAACGCCGTCAGCGCGGTCGGAGCATTCATCGGGGGGTGGCCTCGGACGGGCGCTGCGCGCCCCTGAACCCGGGGGAAGGCATTTTAGGTCAGGGCCGGAGACCCTGCCGGGCGGCTAGAAGAGCACGCGGCTGCGGATCGTCCCCGGCACCTCGGCCAGCTTCTCCAGTGCGAGGTCGGACGAGGCGGCGTCGATGTCGGTCACCACGTAGCCGACCTTCTCGTTGGTCTGCAGGAACTGCGAGGCGATGTTGATGTGGTTGTCCGAGAAGATCTTGTTGATCTGCGACAGCACGCCCGGCACGTTGCGGTGGATGTGCAGCAGCCGGTGCTTGCCCGGGTGCGCCGGCAGCGCCACCTCGGGGAAGTTGACCGACGAGGTCGAGGTGCCGTTGTCGCTGTACTTGACCAGCTTCTCGGCCACCTCCAGGCCGATGTTGGCCTGCGCCTCCATCGTCGAGCCGCCGATGTGCGGCGTGAGGATGACGTTGTCGAGCCCGCGCAGGGGCGACTGGAATTCGTCCTTGTTGCTGCGCGGCTCGACCGGGAAGACGTCGATCGCGGCGCCCAGCAGCTTCTTCGCCTTCAACGCGGCGGCCAGCGCCTCGATCTCGACCACGGTGCCGCGCGAGGCGTTGATCAGGATCGCGCCCGGCTTCATCGCCGCGATCTCGGCCTCGCCGATCATCCATTGCGTGGCCTGGGTCTCGGGCACGTGCAGGGTCACGATGTCGCTTTGCGCCAGCAGCTCGGGCAGGAGGCGCACCTGGCGCGCGTTGCCCAGCGGCAGCTTGGTGACCACGTCGAAGAAGGCGACCTGCATGCCGAGCGCCTCCGCCAGCACCGACAGCTGCGCGCCGATCGAGCCGTAACCGACGATGCCCAGCGTCTTGCCGCGGATCTCGAAGGCGTTGTCTGCGGTCTTGAGCCAGCCGCCGCGATGGGCGACCGCACTCTTCTCGGGCACGCCGCGCAGCAGCAGGATCGCCTCGGCCAGCACCAGCTCGGCCACCGAGCGGGTGTTCGAGAACGGTGCATTGAACACCGCGACGCCGTGCTCGCGCGCCGCGTCCAGGTCGACCTGGTTGGTGCCGATGCAGAAGCAACCCACCGCCACCAGCTTCTGCGCCGCGGCGAAGACTTCGGCGGTCAGCTGGGTGCGCGAGCGGATGCCCAGGAAGTGCACGTCGGCGACCCGCGCCTTGAGTTCGGCGTCGGGCAAGGCGCCCGAAAGCGATTCGACATTCGTGTAGCCGGCCGCATGAAGCATCTCGACCGCCGACGGATGGATGCCCTCCAGCAGGAGGAACTTGATCTTGCTTTTGTCGAGGGAGGTCTTGCTCATGCGGGTCTCGGGCGGCCCGGCAGCCTGGGTGCGGCCGGGCTGGAAAAAAGGAGCGCGATGCTAGCATGGTGCAGCGCAGCAGGAAGGCCTCCGGCCGCTGGCGCCACAGGCGCAAAAGGGTTTCCCCGGGGAAGCGGCGGCGGGCGAAATATGTGACGCTGACGTGTCATCTGTTTGACATAGCATCCGCGCTTCCCATTCTTCCAATCCCCAGGAGTCTTCATGCGATTCAAGACGTTCGCCGTGACCTCGGCGCTCGCCGCCACGTTGTTCACGCCCGCTTTCGCCACCACCGAGATCCAGTGGTGGCACTCGATGGACGGTGCCCTGAACGACTGGGTCAACGACCTCGCCAAGGACTTCAACGCCAGCCAGAGCGACTACAAGATCGTGCCGACCTTCAAGGGCGAATACGACCAGTCGCTGGCCGCCGGCATCGCCGCCTTCCGCGCCGGCCAGGCGCCGGACATCCTGCAGGTCTTCGAGGTCGGCACCGCGACCATGATGTATTCCAAGGGCGCGATCAAGCCGGTGGCGGACGTCATGAAGGAGAGCGGCGTGCCCTTCGATCCGAAGTCGTACATCCCCGCGGTGGCCGGCTATTACGCGGCGCCGAACGGCCAGATGCTGTCCTTCCCGTTCAACAGCTCGACCACGGTCTTCTTCTACAACAAGGACGCTTTCAAGGCCGCCGGGCTCGACCCGAACAAGCCGCCGCTCACCTGGCCCGAAGTGGTCTCGGCCGCCGCCAAGCTGAAGGCCTCGGGCAACCAGTGCCCATTCACCACTTCCTGGATGAGCTGGGCGCAGCTGGAGAGCTTCTCGACCTGGCACAACGTCAGCTACGCCACCAAGAGCAACGGCTTCGGCGGCCTCGACGCCCGGCTCGAATTCAATTCGCCGCTGCACGTGCGCCACTTCGAGAACCTGGACAACATGTCCAAGCAGGGCCTCTTCGTCTACAAGGGCCGCGCCAGCAAGCCGATCTCGTCCTTCACCTCGGGTGAATGCGCGATGTTCATCGGTTCGTCGGGCAGCTACGGCTCGATCAAGCGCGACGCCAAGTTCCAGTTCGCCGAATCGCCGCTGCCCTACTACCCGGACGTGCCGGGCGCCCCGCAGAACACGATCATCGGCGGCGCCAGCCTCTGGGTGATGGCCGGCAAGAGCGCCGACCACTACAAGGGCGTGGCCGCCTTCTTCAAGTACCTGTCCGACCCGAAGGTGCAGTCCGAAAGCCACATGCGCACCGGCTACCTGCCGGTCACGACGGCCGCGTACGAGCTGACCCAGAAGTCGGGCTTCTACGAGAAGAACCCGGGTTCCGACGTCGCGGTCAACCAGATGATCCGCAAGACCACCGACAAGTCGCGCGGCGTGCGCCTGGGCAACATGCCGCAGATCCGCGCGATCGAGGACGAGGAAACCGAACAGATCTGGGCCGGCAAGAAGACGCCGAAGCAGGCACTCGACGACGCGGTGCGCCGCGGCAACGAGCTGCTCGTGAAGTTCGAAGCTGCCAACAAGTAAGCTCGAGCTTTTTGCGCGCTGCATGGAAAAAAGAGTCCTTTTCCGCTCGCGCTGGCTGCCCTGGGCGCTCGTCGCCCCGCAACTGCTGGTCGTCGGCGTGTTCTTCTTCTGGCCGGCGCTGCAGGCGCTCATGCAGTCGCTGCAGCAGCAGGATGCGTTCGGCAGCTCGGTCACCTGGGTCGGCCTGGACAACTTCCGGGCGCTTTTCGCCGACGAGACCTACCTCGCCTCGTTCCGCACCACCATCGTCTTCTCGGTGCTGGTGACGGTGCTGGGCCTGGCGATCGCGCTGGTGCTGGCGGTCTTCGCCGATCGCGTGGTGAAAGGCGCGACCTTCTACAAGACGATGCTGATCCTCCCCTACGCGGTGGCGCCGGTGGTGACCGGCGTGCTGTTCAGCTTCATGTTCTCGTCCTCGCTGGGCGTGGTCGCGTACTGGCTGCACAAGGTCGGCATTCCCTGGAACCACCTGCTCAATTCGAACGACGCCATGGCGCTGGTGGTGATGGCCGCGGTCTGGAAGCAGATCTCCTACAACTTCCTGTTCTTCCTGGCCGGGCTGCAGTCGATCCCGAAGTCGCTGATCGAGGCGGCGGCGATCGACGGCGCGCGGCCGCTGCGGCGCTTCTGGACGATCCAGCTGCCGCTGCTGTCGCCCACCACCTTCTTCCTGCTGGTGATCAACATGGTCTACGCCTTCTTCGACACCTTCGCGATCATCGACGCGGTGACGCAGGGCGGCCCCGGCAAGGACACCGCCACCCTGGTCTACCGCGTGTACTTCGACGGCTTCCGCGGCATGGACTTCGGCGGCGCGGCGGCGCAGTCGGTGGTGCTGATGGCGATCGTCATCCTGCTCACGGTGCTGCAGTTCCGCTACATCGAGAAGAAGGTGCACTACTGATGATCGAGCGCCGTCCTTCCCTGGGCATCCTGGCCCACGTCGTGATGATCCTCGGCGTGCTGCTGATCGCCTTCCCGATCTACCTGGCCTTCGTCGCCTCGACCCACACCTCGCGCGAGATCATCCAGGTGCCGATGCCGCTCACCCCCGGCTCGCACTTCTGGGAAAGCTACAAGGCCGCGCTCTCCGGCGGCGGGAAGGTCAGCGGCGGCGGCGACGTCGCCCGCATGATCTGGGTCAGCTTCGTGATCACGATGATCATCACCATCGGCAAGATCTCGATCTCGCTGCTGTCGGCCTTCGCGATCGTGTTCTTCCGCTTCCCGTTGCGCACGCTGTGCTTCTGGGCGATCTTCATCACGCTGATGCTGCCGGTCGAGGTGCGCATCGGGCCGACCTACGAGGTGGTCGCCAAGCTCGGCATGGTGAACAACTTCGCGGGCCTCTCGGTGCCGCTGATCGCCTCGGCGACGGCCACCTTCCTGTTCCGGCAGTTCTTCCTCACGATTCCCGACGAGCTGGTCGAGGCGGCGCGGGTCGACGGCGCCGGGCCGATGCGCTTCTTCTTCACGATCCTGCTGCCGATGTCGGTGACCAGCATCGCGGCGCTCTTCGTCATCCAGTTCATCTACGGCTGGAACCAGTACCTGTGGCCGCTGATCGTCGCGACCAGCGAGGAGATGTACCCGATCGTGGTCGGCATCAAGTCGATGATCGGCAACGGCGAATCGCAGGTCGACTGGAACATCGTCATGGCGACCGCGATCCTGGCGATGCTGCCGCCGGCGATCGTGGTGGTGCTGATGCAGAAATGGTTCGTCAAGGGCCTGGTGGACACGGAAAAGTAAATCAATGGCGGCTCTCACTCTTCGCAACGTCATCAAGCGCTACGGCCGCGGGCCCAAGGCCAACCAGGTGATCCACGGCGTCAGCGCCGAGGTGCTCGACCACGAGTTCGTGGTCATCGTCGGGCCGTCGGGCTGCGGCAAGTCGACCCTGCTGCGCATGGTCGCCGGGCTGGAGGAAATCAGCGCCGGCGAGATCCTGATCGGCGACCGGCTTGTCAACGACCTCGAACCGGCCGAGCGCGACATCGCCATGGTGTTCCAGAACTACGCGCTCTACCCGCACATGACGGTCTTCGACAACATGGCCTACGGCCTGAAGATCGCCCAGGTGCCGCGCGCCGAGATCAAGACCCGGGTCGACAAGGCGGCCGGCATCCTGGAACTGGGCCACCTGCTGGCGCGCAAGCCCCGCGAGCTGTCCGGCGGCCAGCGCCAGCGGGTCGCGATGGGCCGCGCCATCGTGCGCCAGCCGCGCGTGTTCCTGTTCGACGAGCCGCTCTCGAACCTCGACGCCAAGCTGCGCGCCCAGACGCGCCTGGAGATCCAGAAGCTGCACCGCGAGCTCGGCATCACTTCGCTCTTCGTCACGCACGACCAGGTCGAGGCGATGACCCTGGCCGAACGCATCATCGTGATGAACGGCGGCGTGATGGACCAGTTCGCGACGCCCGACGAGGTCTACTCGCGCCCGGCCACCACCTTCGTCGCCAGCTTCATGGGTTCGCCGCCGATGAACCTGCTGCGCAACGTGCCGGGCATGCGGCCGGGCACCATTTTGGGCATCCGGCCGGAGCACCTGTCGCTCGATCCGGAAGGCTGGTCGGTGCAGGTCGAATACGTCGAGCTGCTGGGCGCCGAGCGGCTGGTCTACGGCCGGATCGGCGAGGAGCAGCTGATCATGCGCATCGACGAAGGCCTGCCGGCGCCGGCCGCCGGCGACACGGTGAAGATCGCGGCGCGCCGCGACAAGCTGCACTGGTTCGACGCCGGTTCGGGCAAGCGCAACCCGTGACGCAGACCGCCTGGCCCTACCCCCGCTGGATCGCCCATCGCGGCGCCGGCAAGCTGGCCCCCGAGAACACGCTGGCCGCCTTCCGCCTGGGCGCCGAGCACGGCTTCCGGATGTTCGAATGCGACGCCAAGCTGAGCGCCGACGGCGTGCCCTTCCTGCTGCACGACAGCCAGCTGGAGCGCACCAGCAACGGCCGCGGCATCGCCGGCGAGCAGGCTTGGGCACAGCTGTCGCGGCTCGACGCCGGCGGCTGGCATTCCTCGCGCCACGCCGGCGAACCGCTCTGCACGCTGGAGGCGCTCATCCGCTTCTGCCTGGCCGACCGCCATGCACTCAACATCGAGATCAAGCCGACGCCGGGCGCCGAGCGGCTCACCGGCGAGGTGGTGGCCCGCGAGACCGCCCGCCTCTGGCACGACACGAAGCTGCCGCTGCCGCTCATGACCTCCTTCGCGCCCGAGGCCCTGCGCGCCGCCCGCGCCGAGGCGCCCGCGCTGCCGCGCGGCCTGCTGCTGGATGCGCTGCCGACCGGCTGGCTCGAGACCGCGCTCGACATCGGCTGCGTCGCCGTCGTCTGCCGCCACACGCTGTGGAGCGCCGACAGCGTCGACCGGGTGCACGCCCGGGGCCTGCGCGCGCTGAGCTACACGGTCAACGACGAAGCGTCCGTCGAACGACTGACCGCGCTCGGCACCGACGGCATCATCACCGACCGCATCGACCTCTTCGGCCCGCCGCGCGACTGAATGGGCGGCCGATGCCCTTCTCTATGATGGGCCCATGAGCTGGTTCCAACGTTTCGCGGTCCTGCTGCTGGCCGCCCTCCTTTGCGGGCCGGTGCTGGCCCAGGACGCGGGCAACGCCGCCCCGATCGGGCCCACCGTGGCCGTGCTGCGCAGCCAGCTCGACCAGATGCCGAAGGCCGCGGACGACGACGAGGACACCAAGAACCAGGTCAACCAGCTCAACGCCATCGGCGCCGCCGCCGAGAAGCTGATCGCCGCCCGCACCGGCGACCTCAACGACCTGAACGCCAGGCTGGGTGAACTGGGCGACCCGCCCGCGGCCGGCGCGCCGCCCGAGAACCCGGACATCACCAAGCGCCGCGCCGCGCTGACCAAGGAACGCAACGCGCTCGATGCCGACATCCGGCTGGCGCGGCTGGTGGTCGTCGACGCCCAGCAGCACGGCGCCGACCTGGTGTCCAGGCAGCGGGCCCAGTTCACCGCCCAGCTGACCGAGCGTTCGCCCTCGCCGCTCGGCCGCGAATTCTGGAGCGACATCGACGAGGCGTGGCCCGACGACATCCAGAAGCTGGACGCCCTCGGCGCCGAGCTGCGCGCCGGCGCCCAGATCGCACGCGCCAAGCCCCACCTGCTGGGCGTGCTGGCCAGCCTGCTGATCGCCCTGCTGATCGCCCTGCCCGGCAACTGGCTGGCCGAGCGGGGGCTGACGCAGCTCGCGGTGCGGGTTTTGCCGGCCGGCCGGCTGCGTCGGTCGCTGCTGGTGATCGCGATCGTCACGGTCAACGTGCTGCTGGTCGGCGTGGCCGCGCAAGGCGTCTTCGCCACCCTGGAATTCCATGGCGTCTGGGGGGCGCAGAGCGGCAAGCTCGGGCGCGCGGTGGTGCAGTCGGCGATCTTCATCGCCTTCGTGGTCGGCCTGGGCCGCGCGCTGCTGGCCAACGGCCGGCCGTCCTGGCGGCTGCCGCCGATGTCCGACGGCATGGCGGCGCGCCTGGCGCCCTTTCCCTGGCTGATGGCGCTGGTGGCGGCGCTGGTCTGGGCGCCTTCGCAGATCAACGCGGTGGTCGACGCCAGCCTGGCCGCGATCGTCGCGACCCACGTGCTGTCGGCGCTGGCCCTGACCGCGATGATCGGCGCGATGCTGCTGCGCCTGCGCGGGCCGGCCTACATCCATCCGCCGCATCCGGACGCGCCGCCTGCGCCGCCGCCACCGGCCTCGCCGGACGGCCCCGAGCTGGTCGAGCGGCCGCTCTGGGTCGGGCCGGTGCTGGGCCTGGTAACCCTGCTGCTGGTCGTGATCTGGGTGCTGGTGGCGCTGGGCTACGTGGCGCTTGCGAGCTTCATGGCGCGCCAGCTCAATTGGGGCGGCATCGTGCTGGCGGCCTTCTACGTGCTGTTCAAGTTCGCCGACGACCTGTTCACCGCGGTGGTGTCTTCGCGCAGCGCCTTCGGCCAGCGACTGCACCAGAGCTTCGGGCTGCAGCCGCCCACCCTCGACCAGGCGGCGGTGCTGCTGTCGGGGCTCAGCCGGATGCTGCTCTTCTTCTACATGGTGGTGGCGTTGCTGACGCCGCTGGGCAGCAGCCCGGGCGCGGTGTTCCAGCGCAGCAGCAAGTTCGGCAACGGCGTGAAGATCGGCGAGATCCAGCTGGTGCCCGGCGCGATCCTCAATTCGGTCGCGGTGCTGGTGCTCGGCTTCATCGCGCTGCGCGTGGTCAAGCGCTGGCTCGAGAAGAGCTACCTGCCGGAGACCGCCCTCGAGCCCGGCATGCAGAGCTCGATCACCACCTTGCTCGGCTACGTCGGCGGCATCCTGGTGATCGCGGTGTCGATGTCGGCGCTGGGCATCGGCATCGAGCGCATCGCCTGGGTCGCGAGCGCGCTGTCGGTCGGCATCGGCTTCGGGCTGCAGGCGATCGTGCAGAACTTCATCTCGGGCCTGATCCTGCTGGCCGAGCGGCCGGTCAAGGTCGGCGACTGGGTGGTGCTGGGCGCGGCCGAGGGCGACGTGCGGCGCATCAACGTGCGCGCCACCGAGATCCAGCTCGGCGACCGCTCCACCATGATCGTGCCCAACTCCGAATTCATCACCAAGACGGTGCGCAACATGACGCTCTCGAATGCCGAGGGCCGCGTGCTGATCCGCCTGCCGATGCCGCTGAACACCGACGCGATCAAGGTGCGCGACGTGATGCTGGCCGCCTTCGCCGCCCACCCGTCGGTGCTGCCGGCGCCGGCGCCGTCGGTCACGCTCGACGGGGTCGAGGTGGGAGTGCTGTTCTTCCAGGCGATCGCCTACGTGCAGAGCCCGCGGCTGGCCGGCGGCGTGCGCAGCGACCTGCTGTTCACGATGCTCGACGCCCTGCGCGAGGCCGGGCTGCCGATGGCGGCCTACCCGGGCGTGCTGGCCGGCGCGCCGGGCGGCCCCGGCGCCCCCTTGC
>NZ_LMUW01000120.1 GCF_009765735.1 Xenophilus sp. L33 | reverse complement strand
GCCGGCGCCGGCGGCACCGTCCGGCTTCGCGGCACCGGCCGCGCCGGCCGTGCCCGCGCCGCAGTTCGCCGACGACCGCGCGCTGCCGCGCGACTCGGTGCGCCGGGTGCTGGTGATCGAGGACGAGCCGCAGTTCGCGCACATCCTCTACGACCTGGCGCACGAGCTGGGCTACCGCTGCCTGGTGGCGCACGGCGCCGAGGACGGCTTCGCGCTCGCCACCCAGATGCTGCCCGACGCGATCCTGCTCGACATGCGGCTGCCCGACAGCCCGGGCCTGGGCGTGCTGCAGCGGCTGAAGGACGATCCGCACACCCGCCACATCCCGGTGCACGTCGTCTCCGCCACCGACAGCGTCGAGGCCGCGATGCACATGGGCGCGATCGGCTATGCGCTCAAGCCGACCTCGCGCGACCAGCTGATGGAGGTCTTCAAGAAGTTCGAGCACAAGCTCAGCCAGAAGGTGAAGGCGGTGCTGCTGGTGGAGGACGACGCGCTGCAGCGCGAGGCTGTCGTGAAGCTGATCGGCGACGACGACGTTGTCATCACCGCGGTCGAGTCGGGCGAGGAGGCGCTGGAGCTGCTGCGCACGCGCGTCTTCGACTGCATGGTCACCGACCTGCGGCTGCCCGACATGCAGGGCAGCGAGCTGCTCCAGCGCATGGCGCAGGAAGAGATCGTCTCCTTCCCGCCGGTGATCGTCTACACCGGCCGCAATCTGACCCGCGACGAGGAAACCGAGCTGCTGCGCTATTCGCGCTCGATCATCATCAAGGGCGCGCGTTCGCCTGAGCGGCTGCTCGACGAGGTGACGCTGTTCCTGCACAAGGTGGAGGCCGACCTGTCGAGCGAACGCCAGAGCATGCTGAAGACCGCGCGCGGTCGCGACCGCGTCTTCGAGGGTCGCCGCATCCTGCTGGTCGACGACGACGTGCGCAACATCTTCGCGCTGACCAGCGCGCTGGAGCAGCGCGGCGCGGTGGTCGAGATCGGCCGCAACGGCCGCGAGGCGCTGGAGAAGCTCGACGCGGTGAGCGACATCGACCTGGTGCTGATGGACGTGATGATGCCGGAGATGGACGGCCTCGAAGCCACCCGGCGCCTGCGCCAGGACCCGCGCTTCGCCAAGCTGCCGGTGATCGCGGTCACCGCCAAGGCCATGAAGGACGACCAGGAGCAGTGCCTGGCCGCCGGCGCCAACGACTACCTGGCCAAGCCGGTCGACCTCGACCGCCTCTTCTCGCTGCTGCGGGTGTGGATGCCGAAGATGGAGCGGCTGTGAGCCATCCCTCGAACCCACCCGCCCCGTTGCATCCGCCCAGCGATGCCGACATCGAGCTGCGCCTGCTCATGGAGGCGATCTACCTCAAGTACAGCTACGACTTTCGCGACTACACCGGCGCCTCGCAGAAGCGCCGCGTGCTGTATGCGCTGGACCAGTTCGACCTGCCCAGCATCTCGGCGCTGCAGGACCGGGTGCTGCGCGAGCCGGCGATGTTCGCGCAGCTGCTGCAGTACCTCACGATCCCGGTGAGCGAGATGTTCCGCGACCCGGCCTACTTCCTGGCGCTCAGGCGCCAGGTGGTGCCGGTGCTGGCGACCTACCCGTCGCTGACCGTGTGGGTGGCCGGCTGCAGCACCGGCGAGGAAGTGTTCTCGCTGGCCATCCTGCTGCGCGAGGAAGGCCTGCTGGAGCGCACCCGCATCTATGCCACCGACATCAACCCGGCCTCGCTCGAGAAGGCGCGCCAGGGCATCTTCCCGCTCGAGTCGATCCGCAACTACACCACCAACTACCAGCGCGGCGGCGGCCGCAAGGCCTTCTCCGACTACTACACCGCGGCCTACGAGGCGGCGCGCTTCGACGCGTCGCTGTGCAAGGACGTGATCTTCGCGGACCACAGCCTGGCCACCGACAGCGTCTTCGCCGAGACCCACCTGGTGTCCTGCCGCAACGTGCTGATCTATTTCAACCGGCAGTTGCAGGACCGCGCGCTCGGCCTGTTCCACGAGTCGCTGTGCCACCGCGGGTTCCTCGGCCTGGGCGCCAAGGAGAGCATCGACTTCTCCGGCTACGCGCAGCGCTTCGATGCGCTGGCGCGGGCCGAACGCATCTACCGGAAGAACCCGTGAAGGCCCGGGCGACGCGCAATCGCAGGATCGAGGCGGTGGTGGTCGGCGCCTCGGCCGGCGGCGTCGACGCACTGCTGACGCTGTTCCGAGACCTGCCGGCGAGCTGGCGCCTGCCGGTGGCCGTGGTGCTGCACCTGCCCGAGAACCACGCCAGCCGGCTGCCCGAGGTGTTCGCGCACCGGCTGCCCTTCCCGGTGCGCGAGGCCGAGGACAAGGCGCCGGTCGACGCCGGCACGCTCTACTTCGCGCCGCCCGGCTACCACCTGTCGATCGAGCGCGAGCGCCACTTCTCGCTCAGCTGCGAACCGCCGGTGCGCTTCTCGCGCCCGGCGATCGACCTCCTGATGGCCTCTGCCGCCGACGCCTACGGATCCTCGCTCGCCGGCCTGCTGCTGACCGGCGCCAACGACGACGGCGCGCAGGGCCTCTTGCGCATCCACCGCGCCGGCGGGCTGACGATCGTCCAGGATCCGGCGGACGCCCAGGTTGCTACCATGCCGCTCGCCGCCCTCCAGCTCTTCACTCCCGACCACGTGCTCGCCTTGCCCGCCATCCGCGACCTGCTGCTGAAACTGGACTCCGCCCATGCCCATTGATGTCGAAAGCAAGCTGCTGATCGTCGACGACCTGCCGGAGAACCTGCTGGCGCTCGAGGCACTGGTGCGCGGCCCGGCACGCACCGTGTTCCAGGCGCAATCGGCCGAGGAGGCGCTGGCGCTGCTGCTCGAGCACGAATTCGCGCTCGCCATCCTGGACGTTCAGATGCCCGGCATGAACGGCTTCGAGCTGGCCGAGATGATGCGCGGCACCGAGCGCACCCGGCACATTCCGATCATCTTCGTCAGCGCCGCCGGCCGCGAGATGAACTACGCCTTCAAGGGCTACGAGAGCGGCGCGGTCGACTTCCTGCAGAAGCCGCTCGACGGCCAGATGGTCGACAGCAAGGTGAAGGTCTTCGTCGACCTCTACCGCCATCGCAAGGCGCTCAAGCACGAGAACGAGGCGCTGGCCCAGGCCCACAAGCAGCAGCAGGCGCTGGTGCAGCAGCTGCAGAGCACCCAGCGCGAGCTGGAGCGCGCGGTGCGCATGCGCGACGACTTCATGTCGATGGTCTCGCACGAACTGCGCACGCCGCTCAACACGCTGTTCCTGGAAACGCAGGTGCGGAAGCTCCACCTGTCCAAGGACAACATGGCGCCGTTCGCGCCCGAGCGGCTGCCCGCGATGATCGAGCGCGACCAGCGCCAGATCCAGAACATGGTGCGGCTGATCGACGACATGCTCGACGTCACCCGCATGCGCAGCGGCTCGCTGTCGATCCAGCCGCGCCCCTGCGACCTGTCGGTGCTGGCGCGCGGCGTGGTCGAGAGCCTGGCGCAGCAGGCCGAGGCGGTCGGCCCGCCGATCGTGCTCGACGCGCCGCTGCCGGTGCCGGGCGTGTGGGACGAGTTCCGCATCGAGCAGGTGCTGACCAACCTGCTCACCAACGCGTTGCGCTACGGCGGCGGCAAGGCGATCGAGGTCGAGGTGCGGCAGATCGGCGCGCTCGCGCAGATGACGGTGCGCGACCAGGGCATCGGCATCGCCGCGGCCGACCATGCGCGCATCTTCGAGCAGTTCGAGCGCACCGACGACAGCCGCCGGCATGCACCGGGCCTCGGCCTGGGCCTCTTCATCGCGCGCCAGATCGTGCGTTCGCACGGCGGCGAGATCGACATCGAGAGTGCGCCCGGCGAGGGCGCGATGTTCCGCGTGCGGCTGCCGATGCAGCCTCCGCCGGCCGTCTAGGCGCGCAGGCGGCGATGGTGTCCTACACCCGAACCAGCGCTTGCGCCGCGATACTGCGGAACTTTTGCTGGACGGAGATTTGCAAGTGAACATCCTGATCGTGGATGACAACGAGGCGGCCGCGGACCTGCTTCACGAGCTGCTCGTGCTCCAGGACCACACGGCGTGCTGCACGTACACCGGGCGCCAGGCCCTCGATGCCGCAGCCGCCGAGCACTTCGATGCCGCGCTGGTCGACCTGACCCTGCCCGACGTGCCGGGCGTCGAGGTGGCCCGCCAGCTGCGCGCGAGCGGTGGCGCCGAGCCGCCGCTGCTCGTCGCCATCTCCGGCTATTCCGCGAGCGAGGCCAGCGACGCCGCCGGCCTCTTCGACCATCACCTGCAGAAGCCGATCGACTTCGACGTGCTCGACCGCATCCTGGCGCGGCCGGTCGCGGGATGAAGGCCTCGCCCGGCGCCCGCAGCTGGATGGCGGCCGGCGTGCGGCACGAACTGCTGACCCGCGCCCTGCCGGCCCTGCGCCACGAGATGGCGGCGCCGGTGTCGGTGATCCGCATGGCGATCCTGCTGCTCAAGCGGCAGGTGGCGAGCGCCTCGACCTCCGACAGCGCCAGCGTGGCCGAACGGGTCGACCTCATCGAGGACCAGGTCGCCGCACTGGCGACCGGCGTGCGGTCGCTGCGCGACTGGGAGCTGGCCACGCACGACGAAGGCATCACCCGCAGCGCGCTGGTGGCGCAGTGCACCACGCTCATGCGGGTCGCCTTCGACCTGCACGGCATCGGGCTGGTGGTCGACGAATCGCTGGCGCCGCGCGAGGGCGAGCCCCTGTTCGAAGCCGGCGCGGCGCTGCGCTACATGGTGCTGGGCGCGCTCGGCTACCTGCACGACAGCGTGCCCGAGCTGGGCGAGATCAAGGTCGAGGCCGACGGCGCCGAGGCGCTGTGCTTCGTCGGCGGCCGCGGCAGCTCGGAGCCGGCCGATCCGGTCGCCGGCGCCCATCGCGCGCCGCGCGCGCTGGCGATCGACGCGGTGGCGCTGCAGGCGCTGGCCGACGGCCTGGGCTACGAGGTCTCGGTCGAGGGTGCCGAGGTGCGCTTCGCGCTCGGCACCATCATGGTCCCGGCCTGAGTCGTCCGGTCGCCGAAGCGCGACTCCTCGTCGGGCCGCTCGCATTCCGCGACCATCCGGATGCTGCGCGCGACCCGGCCCGTCATGCGGTCGTTCAGCTGGTTCCAGCCGCGGTACATCGGCACCACGACCAGCCAGCCGATGCCGATCACGCCGCCGAGCGCGCCGAGGTACTGCCAGTGCATCGGTTCCATGGGGCGGGGATCCTTTCGGGGCCGGGCGGCTGTGTAAAAAGACAAATGTATCAAGTCGTTGCTGAACGTCTTGTGCGGTTTCTCATCAATCCTGGGGATGGTTTCGGGCGCCGCGTGCACAACGCAACACTGTCGCGAAATGTTTTGAACCCATAAGGTCACATTCGATAGGGCCGTGTCATCCAGGCTTCATCGCGCCGCCACGGCACGGTCACCAACGGTGGCGAACATGGCCACCCATGCAACGCGATGACGCTTTTCTTCGCACATGGCGCGACCCGGCGGTTCGGGACGACCCGACCGCCGACGACGTCGCCACCCGCCCACCGCAGCACTTCCGGACGCTCTGGATCTCGGACCTGCACCTGGGCACGCCCGGCTGCCAGGCCAACGCGCTGCTCGACTTCCTGAAGCACACCGAGTGCGAGACGCTGTTCCTGGTCGGCGACATCATCGACGGCTGGCAGCTGCGCCGTCAGTGGTACTGGCCGCAGGCGCACAACGACGTCATCCAGAAGCTGCTGCGCAAGGCGCGCAAGAACACCCGCGTGATCTTCATCCCGGGCAACCACGACGAATTCGCGCGCAAGTACCTGCAGCACGACTTCGGCGGCATCGAGGTCGCCGAGGAATGGATCCACGAGACCGCCGACGGCCGCAAGCTCTGGGTCATGCACGGCGACCTGTTCGACGGAGTGATCCAGTGCGCCAAGTGGCTGGCCTACGTCGGCGACTCGCTCTACGGCTTCACCCTGCAGCTGAACCGCTACCTCAATTCGCTGCGGGCGCGCATGGGCCTGCCCTACTGGTCGCTGTCGAAGTACCTCAAGCTGAAGGTCAAGCGCGCGGTGAGCTACGTCGGCGACTTCGAGCAGGCGGTGGCCCGCGAGGCCCGCAAGCGCGGCCTGCAGGGCGTGGTCTGCGGCCACATCCACCATGCCGAGCTGCGCGACATCGACGGCATCCTCTATGCCAACGACGGCGACTGGGTCGAGAGCCTGACCGCGCTGGCCGAGCATGCAGACGGCCGCCTGGAGATCCTGCACTGGGGCACCCAGATGCCGGTGGTGGCGCGCGGCCGCGCCGCTGCCCGCGCGGCGACGGTGCCGGCATGACGACGGACCGCGAGCGCACGGTCGACCTGGTCTATTTCAATGCGGGCGGCGGCCATCGGGCCTCGGCGCTGGCGCTGGAGGCGGCGATCCGGCGCCAGGGCCTGCCGTGGCGGGTGCGGCGGGTCAACCTGCGCGAGCTGCTCGATCCGAAGGACGGCTTTCGCAAGATCACGGGCATGGACCCGGAGGACATCTACAACAAGCGCCTGGCCCGCGGCTGGACGGCCGGCCTCGCGCAGGAGCTGAAGCTGCTGCAGGGCCTGATCCGCTGGAGCCACGCGCCGATGGTGCGGCGGCTGCAGCAGCACTGGCTGAAGACCGAGCCGGACCTGGTGGTCTCGCTGATACCGAACTTCAACCGCGCGCTGCAGGAGTCGCTGGCCTCGACCCTGCCCGGCGTGCCCTACGTGACCGTGCTGACCGACCTGGCGGACCATCCGCCGAACTTCTGGATCGAGCCCGGGCAGTCGCAGCACGTGGTCTGCGGCTCCGAACGGGCCGTGCAGCAGGCGCGGGCGGCCGGCCTGCCGCCGGCGGCGATCCACGCCAGCTCGGGCATGCTGATCCGCGCCGACTTCTACGATCCGCCGCTGGCCGACCGCCGCGGCGAGCGGCTCCGGGCCGGCCTGCCGGCCGAGCAGCCGACCGGCCTCGTGCTCTTCGGCGGCACCGGCTCCGAGGCGATGCTCGGCATCGCCCGGCGGCTGGCCGACACGCCCCTGATCCTGGCCTGCGGCCACAACGAGAAGCTGGCCAAGGCGTTGCGCCAGCTGCCGTCGCGGGCGCCGCGGCTGGTGCTGGGCTTCACCTCCGACATGGCGCGGGTGATGCAGATGGCCGACTTCTTCATCGGCAAGCCCGGCCCGGGCTGCCTCAGCGAGGCGGTGCAGATGCAGCTGCCGGTGGTGGTGGTGCGCAACCGCTACACCCTGCCGCAGGAGCGCTACAACGCCGAGTGGGTGCGGGAGCAGGGCGTCGGCATCGTCAGCCCGAGCCATGCCGGCATCGGCCCGGCGGTCGAGGAACTGCTCGGCGACCTGGAGCGCTATCGCGCCGCCACCCGGCGGGTGCGCAACCGCGCCGCCTTCGAGCTGCCGCCGATCCTGGAACGCATCCTGGCCGGCGCGCAGCAGGCGCCCGATGCACTGGATGCGCTGGCGGACATGCCGGCCTGGCTCCCCGCCGCGGTCAGCCAGCGCGCCTGAAGCCGTCGGCGCTCCAGGCCTCGCTGCCGACGCCGTGGTGCGTGAAGAAGAGGCCGCCCGGGTCCCAGGCCTGCTTGGCCGCTGCCAGCCGCGCATGGTTGGCACCCCAGAAGGCGTGCTGCCAGTCGGGCTCGAAGTAGTTGCTCTCGGACACGTAGGCGCCGGGCGCGGGCGCGACCTGGCGCAGCGCATCCATCGCCTGCGCGATGGCGGCCGCCTGCCGCCGGCCCAGCGTCACGTCGGGCGCATGGCCGGGAATGCCGGGCCAGGCGGGCGGACCTTCGGCGCCGCTGATCGCGAGCGCGAAGGCCGTGAGCGCGGCCGGGTTCGTCGCGGTGTCGCGGGCCGCCGCCAGCGCGGCCTCGGGCGCACCGGCGAGGCCCTTGTTGAAGTGCAGCGCCACCGTCCAGTGGCGCGAGGCCTCGAACAACGCATCGCCCAGGGCTGCGCGCCGATCGTCGGCCAGCAGCGCGGCCGGCAGCCAGGCCGACTGGTAGCCGTGCAGCACCTGGCCGGCCTGCGCCTGGTCGCCGGGCCAGAAGACGTTGCCGGGCGGCGCGCCGGGCCGGTCGTCGGCGGCGATGAAGCCGAGCATCCTCTTGATCGGGTTCGGCGCCCAGAAGTCGCGCGCCGAGGTCGAGACGATCGCGAAGGGCCCGGCGTCGAGCTTGAAGTCGTCCGGCGCGGCGGCCACCGCATCGAGGAAGGGCCGCCACACCGCCTGGGCGTCGCTGCGGTCGAGGCCCTGGAACACCATCAACACCTGAAGCCGGTTGTCGGGGCGAAAGCGCATCTGCTCGCCCCAGTGCGGGTTCATGAGGCGCTCGCGGTAGTGGTCGAGCGCCAGCGTCACCAGCCGGCGAAAGGCCGCCGGCGACTTCGCCTGGACGCCGAGGCTGACCGCGCCGAAGCGCTCCGGCAGTTCGTGCACCTTCAGGGTCAGCCGGGTCACCACGCCCAGTGCGCCGCCGCCGCCCCCCTTCAGGCCCCAGAACAGCTCCGGGTGGGTGCAGGCGTTGGCGATGCGGACCTGGCCGTCGGCGGTCACGACCTCGGCTTCGAGCAGGCTGCCGGCGGCGGTGCCGTAGGCCTTCGAAAAACTGCCGAAGCCGCCGCTCTGCACCAGCCCGGCGACGCCGACCGTCATGCAGCCGCCGCCCTGCACATAGCCGCCGCCCCGGGTCGTGACCGCGTCGTAGGCCTGCGCCCAGATCGCACCGGCGCCGACGCTGACCGCCCGGACCGGCGCCGCGCCGCCTTCGCAGCCGGCGGCCACGAAGGCGTCGTGCAGCTCGATCTCGTGCATCCGCCGGGTCCAGACCAGCAGAGAGTCGGCGGCGTTGGAGGTGCCCTGGTAGCTGTGGCCGCCGCCCTTGACCACCAGCCGCAACCGATGTCGGCGCGCGAAGTCGACCGCGGCCGCCACGTCGCGGCTGTTGCGCGCCGCGACGGCGTAGACGCTGGGGCTGCTGGTCCAGGCATCGACCCAGCCGAAGGACTGGGTGAGCGCGACGTCGTCGCCGAGGGCGTAGGGATTGGCAGGGAACTTGAAGAGCTGCCCACAGGTGCCGGCATCGGCGGCGCAGGCCGCGAAGGGCGAGCGCACCGCGACCAGCGCATCGCCGACCGCGTCGCGCAGTTGCTGCCACTGGGCGTCGGAAGGCCAGTCGGGATCGCCCGGGCGCACGCGGTTGGTCGTCGGGGCCCATGCGGGCGCCGGCTCCGCGGCCCGCGCCAGCCGGTTCAGCCAGCCGCCGGCGACGAGCGGCAGCGCCGCGGTGGCCCGCAGCACGGTGCGTCGGTTGGGATGCGAAGTCATGCCGGCCACTCTACGCAGCGCCTCGGCCACGGGCCAGCGTCGTGGGACGAGCCGGGCTGCGGATGGGGCGAGCGGGCGAACCGTCGGGTGGGCGGACTCAGCTGCCGGGCGCCGCGTCGTCCTCGCCCGCCAGCCGCCGCAGCAACTGCGCCCGCTGCTGCCGGCTGCAAGGCACCTCCGCGCCGCCGGCCAGCACCACCAGCGCGTCGCCCTTGTCGCGCGGCAGCACCGACTGCACCCGGCCGATGGCCACCGCGGCGCCGCGATGGGTCCGCACGAAGGCCGGGCCGAGGTCCTTCAGCAGACCGGCCAGGGTGCGGCGCAGCAGCACCGACCGGCCGGCGAGATGGATCGCGACGTAGTTGTCCGCCGCCTCCAGCCATTCGATGTCGGCGCAGCGCACCACCGAGGTCCGGCCGCGCTCGACCACCAGCAGCTGCGCCGGCACGCCGGCACTCGGCCGCGCGGCACTGTTGCCGGTGGCCGGGGTGCCGCGCGCGCGCAGCCGCTGCACCGCGCGCGCCAGCCGCTCCGCCTCGACCGGCTTGAGCAGGTAGTCGACCGCGTGGGTGTCGAAGGCGCGCACCGCGTAGTGGTCGTGGGCGGTGACGAAGACCAGCGCCGGGCCGTCGTCCGGCAGCGAGGCCGCGACGTCGAAGCCGTGCGTCTCGGGCATCTGCACGTCCAGGAAGATGGCGTCCGGCGCCAGCGCCGCCGCCTGCTCCAGGGCGGTCGCGCCGTCGGCGGCCTCGGCGACCACCTCAACGTCGTCGAAGCGGGCCAGCATGCGGCGCAGCTTGGCGCGCGCCGGTGCCTCGTCGTCGACGATCAGCACCCGCATGGCCACTCCAGCCGCACCGTCAGCCCGCCGCCGTCGCGCGGCTGCAGCAGCAGCCGGCCGCGCTCGCCGTGCAGCACCGCCAGCCGCTCGGCGAGGTTGCCGAGCCCGACCCCGCGGCGCAGCGGCTCGGCCACCGGATCGCCGTCGTTCTCGACCTCCAGGCAGAGCCGGTCGCCTTCGCGCCGGGCCCGCACCACGATGCGGGTGGTTGCCCGGCGTCGCTCGACCGCATGGCGAAAGCAGTTCTCCAGGAGCGGCTGCAGGCCGAGCGTCGGCACCTCGCAGGCGCGCGCGGCCGGGTCGATCTCCCAGCGGAGCGCGACCCGGTCGCCGAAGCGCTCGACCATGATCGCAGCGTAGGCCTCCAACAGCTGCAACTCCTCGGCCAGCGAGTGGGTCGGGCGCCGCCCCGCATCGGTGGCGGCCCGCAGCAGGCTGGCGAAGCCGGTCAGCAGCGCATCGGCGCGGTCCGGGTCGCTGTGGATCAGCGAGGACACGGTGTTGAGCGCGTTGAACAGGAAGTGCGGCTGCAGCTGCTGCGTGAGCTGCGCCAGCTGCGCCTCGCGGCCGAGGCTCTCCTGCTGCGCGGCCTGCAGGCGCGCCGCGTTCCAGGCCAGGTAGGAGCGCAGGCCGAACAGCACGCCGCTGAAGAGCGCGTAGAAGATCGCCAGCTTGCTGGTCTCGTAGAGCAGCACCTCGCCCCAGGGCTCGTGCCGGTAGGGCTGGCCGGCCAGCGCGTAGAGGCCGTGGCGCAGGCCGTAGAGCAGCGCGACGTAGGCCAGCGCCACTGGCGGCAGCCACGCCGTGAGGCGCAGGAACCAGCGCAGCGGCCGGTCGAGCATGGTGTCGAGGTCGGCGGAGCGGCGCAGCAGCCAGGCGGCCAGCGCGGTCGAGGCGATCGCGGCGGTGAGGTAGTCGACGATCGGCCGCGCCAGGTCGTGGCCGCCGCTGCGCAGGTGGTCCTGGATGCCGATCGACAGCATCAGCAGCCAGAAGGCGGTCCAGGCCAGCAGCATGCCGCGCCGCAGTCGTGGCGCCTCCGCGATGCGGGGCCGGATGTCGACGATGGCCATCGATCGCCTCGCGTGCTGCCGTCGCTGCTGCTGTCGCCGCGGCGGCGCTCAGCGCCCGGCGTCGGCCGGGTCGATGCCCAGGTCGGCGCAGACCCGCGCCAGCACCGAACGCAGCCCGGCGACCTCGGTCTCCAGCCGCGCCAGGTTCGACTTCAGCGCCGCCAGTTCGCCGAGCGAGACGTCGGAGGCCGGGGCACCGCCAGCGGCTCCTGCTGCCATGTCTTCGGCCGGCGGCCCGCCCAGCAGGTGCGCCCAGCGGCTCTCGCGGGCGCCCGGCAGGCGCGCCATCTTGACCACCAGCGCGCCGGCCGGCCGCTCGGCCATCTCGTCGAGGAAGCCCTCGACCGCCGAGATGTCGGCGAAGTTGTGCATGCGGTCGCAGGCGATGCGCAGCTCGCCGGCGGTCTGCGGGCCGCGCAGCATGAGCGCGGTCAGGAGGATCACCGACTGCGACGGCAGCCGCAGCACGCCGTCGATGTTGTGGGCATAGCGGAAGGTGCGCCCGCCGCTGGTCTCGGCCACCAGGCTCAGGCGCTTCAGGCTGTCGAGCGCGGCCTGCGCCTCGCTGTCGGCGATCTCCAGGATCGGGTTGCGGCTGGTCTTCTGGTTGCAGCCGGCGACCAGTGCGTTGAGGGTCAGCGGGTAGCTGTCGGGGACGGTGCGCTGCTTCTCGGCAAGCACGCCGAGCACGCGGGTTTCGAGGAGCGACAAGGTGGTGGCGAGCATGGGCGCATTGTCGTCGCCCGCCTTCGGGCCGGGATCGCGCCGATCAGCCGGCCCGCCGCGTCGACAGCAGCGCGCGCAGCTTGGCCGGCGCCACCGGCTTGGTCAGCTGCATCACGCCGCCGCGGCGCAGGCGCTGCAGCGCCTCCGGCCCGGTGGCGCCCGAGACCAGCACCGCCAGCGCCTGCGGCTGCAGCCGCCGCGCGGCCTCGATCACTTCCATGCCGTCCTCGTCGCCGGCCAGCTGCAGGTCGCACAGCACGACGTCGAAGCGGGCGCCGTCCTGGCTCATCCGCGCGATCGCCTCGGCCTGGGTGGCGGCGCAGTCGACCTGGCAGCCCCACTGCTCGAGCAGCGCGCGGCTGCCGTCCAGGATCGCGGTCTCGTCGTCCACCACCAGGCAGTGCAGCCCGGCCAGCGGCGCCGCCGCGAGCGGCTCCGGCGCCGGCGGCAGCACCTCCGTCGGATCGGCCAGCGGCAGGTCGAGGGTGAAGGTGCTGCCGCTCTGCAGCGCCGAGCGCAGGCCGATGCGGGTGTCCAGCAGCGCCGCGATGCGCGAGCAGATCGCCAGGCCGAGGCCGAAGCCCTGGCGCCGGTCGCGCTCGGTGTTGGCCACCTGGTAGAACTCCTCGAAGATCCGCGCCTGGTGGATCGGCGCGATACCCACGCCGTTGTCGCGCACCTCGATGCGCACGCCGCCGCGCCGCCGCCGCGCCACCACCAGCACCGTGCCCTCGGCCGGCGTGTGGTGGATCGCGTTGCCGACCAGGTTGCCGATCACCCGCAGCAGCAGCGCCGCGTCGCTGCGCACCGCCAGGCCGCGGTCGCGCCAGACCAGCCGCACCCGCGCATCGGCCGCCGCCGGCGCGTGGCCGGCATCGAGCTGGTCGAACAGCGCGGCCAGCGAGACGCCGGTGATCGTCGGCGTCAGCACCTGGGCGTCCAGGCGCGAGATCTCCAGCAGGTCGTCCAGCAGCACGCCCATGAATTCGGTCGCCTCCTGCAGCCGCAGCACCGCCGGGCGCTGCGCCGGCGTGGCGTTGGGCATCAGGCCGTCGATGAAGAGGCCCATGGCGTGCAGCGGCTGGCGCAGGTCGTGGCTGGCGGCGGCCAGGAAGCGGGCCCGCGACAGCGCCGCCTGCTCGGCCTCGGCCATGCGCTGCAGGGCGACCGCGGTGGCCTCGCGCACCCGCTCCTCGCTCGACTGCCGGTTGCGCTGCAGCCGGTCGGCCAGCCGGTTGATGTCGTGCGCGAGCTGCGCGAATTCGTGGCCGTCCGCGCGGTTCCCGGAATCGTCGCCCGGGGCCTGGCCGCCGCCGGGACTGACCACGTTGCAGCGGGCGTCGAAGCGTCCGGCCTCCAGCGCGGCCACGGTGCGCGAGATGCGGCGCAGCGGCTGCACCACCGCGCGCGCCGTGTGCCGCACCCAGGCCCAGGCGATCAGCAGCGCGATCAGCGCGATGCCGATGCCGGCCATCAGCGAGCGGGCGCGCTCGTGCGAATAGGCGGTGGTGTCGCGGAAGGTCTGCACCAGCCCGATCGGGCTGCCGCCGACCGCGCCGCTGCCGGCCGGCGCGAAGGCGCTGGCGCTGGAGGCCTCGCGCAGGGTCACCGGCGCGGTGAACATGCGCTGCTGGTCGAGCGACGCTGCGCGCGGCCCGGCGGTGACGTAGATGCCGGCGCCGTTGCTGATCTCGACCCGGCTCACCTGGCCGCCGCGCAGCGCCGCGTTGGCGACGTTCTGCAGCGCCGGCAGGTCGCCGGCGAAAAGGCTCAGGTCGGACATGGCCGCCACCTGGCGGGCCACCGCCTGGCCTTCGGTGTCGAAGGCGGATTCGAGCGTATCGAGGCGGCTGTTGGTGAACCAGGCGGTGAGCGCGATCGCCACCGCCGCGCAGGGCAGCACGCCGAGCCGGAAGAGGTCGCGGTGCAGGCTGCCGCCGACGACCAGCGGGCTGCCGGCCGGCGGCTCCGCCGGCGCGCTGGCCGCGGCGGCCACACCGGCAGCGCTCCCCGC